>CANRIX010000016.1 GCA_947630765.1 uncultured Clostridia bacterium
TAACCTTACCACAGGTTTCTCCTATTCGCCACTCTTTTTTTGCTTTTTGTCACACATCATTGTAACACAGACAAAAACGGGAAAAGCGTTTGGGAATTTTGGATTGACAAGCCGTGCAAGATGTGGTATACTTAACAGAACGACAGACCCAGACGGGAAGGAACGGCGATATGACAAGACGGGAATCCAGGGAACAGGCGGTCTGCTGCCTGTACGAATACGGGGTGCAGCCGGAAAAGACGGTCGCGCAGATCGCGCAGGACGCGGAGGAGCAGCGCGGGGAGAAGCCGAGCGGCTTTGCGCTGGAGCTGCTGGAAACGGCGACGGCGCACCTGCCGGAGATCGACGGCATGATCACCGACGCGTCGGAAAATTGGCGGTTCGGGCGGATCGGGAAGGTGTCGCTTGCGATTTTGCGGGTCGCGGTGTGCGAGCTGTGCTTCCTGTCGGAGCGCACGCCGGACGAGATCGCGGTCAACGAGGCGCTCGAGCTTGCGCGGATCTACGACACGGACAAGGCCGTTCCGTTCATCAACGGGGTGCTCGCGAAGGTGATCCGGTCCCGCGGATAGGGACTTCGGAAACATATGGAAAGGGGCGTGAAGGGTTTGCAGACGCTGACGGTCGAACAGTTGAACGTGTATATTCGCGACTACCTCGCGGGTGCGCCGCTTCTTGCGAAGGTCGCCGTGCGGGGGGAGCTTTCCAACGTGCGGGTGTACCCCGGAAGCGGGCATATCTATTTCACGCTCAAGGACGAAAAATCCGCCCTCCCCGCGACCATGTTCGGGGGTGCGGGCAAGCTGGCATTCCGCCCGGAGAACGGCATGAAGGTGCTGTGCGTCGGGCGTGTTTCGGTTTTCGTGCGGGACGGGCAGTACCGTTTCTACGCGGAGAGCATCGAGCCGGACGGCGTCGGTTCGCTCGCGGCCGCGTTTGAACAGCTTAAGAAGCGCTTGGAAGCGGAGGGGCTGTTCGACCCCGCCCATAAGAAGCCCCTCCCGAAGGTCCCGTTCCGCGTCGGGGTCATCACGGCGGAAAACGGCGCCGCCGTGCGGGACATCATCAACGTAACCCACCGGCGCTTCCCGGCGGCGAACATCCTGCTCGCCCCGGCGACCGTGCAGGGTCCGACGGCGCCCGCCGAGCTGATCCGGGCGCTCCGGCTGCTCGACGACGGCGGAAAATGCGACGTGATCCTTATCGGGCGCGGCGGCGGCTCGATGGAGGACCTGTGGTGCTTCAACGACGAAGGGCTTGCGCGGGAGATCTACGCCTGCCGCACGCCGATCATCTCCGCCGTCGGGCACGAGACGGATTTCACCATCTGCGATTTCGTCGCCGACCTGCGGGCGCCGACGCCGTCCGCCGCCGCGGAACTGGCGGTCCCGGACGTGCGGGAGCTGCTGCGCAAGTTCGACAACCTGCGCGGACGCATGAACAGCCTCGTCGAAGCCCGTCTGCAGATGCTCACCCAGCGGCTGAATGCCCTCGCGACCCGCCCGGTCCTCGCGTCGCCGCAAGCCTACCTCGACGACAAGCGTATGCTGGTCGCGCAGGCGGAGGAGCGTCTGCACCGCGCCGTCGATCTTTCGATGGAGCGCCGGGCGCAGAGGTTGCAGGTGCTTTCGGAAAAACTGCGCTCGCTCAACCCCCTCGCCGTGCTGGAACGGGGGTACGCCGTGGTATTCGACGCGTCGGGCGGGGTGGTCCGCCGCCCGGAGGCGCTCGCGAGCGGTGAAAAGTTCTCGGTGAAGCTCGCCGGCGGGCAGATGGACGCGACGAAGGTCTGACGGGAGGAAAGCGAAGATGGCAAGGATACTGCGTGCGATGACACAGGACGGCTCTGCGCGTGCGGTCGTGATCGACGGGCGGAGCATCGTCAACCGTGCGATCGAGATCCACCGCACCGCTCCGACGGCGACGGCCGCGTTCGGGCGTGTGCTTTTGGGGGCGTCCCTGATGGGCAGTCTGCTCGGCGAGGAGGACGACCTGCTGACCCTGCGTTTTCAGGGGGATGGCGGCGGGGGGACCCTGCTCGCGTCCGCCGATTACAAGGGCAACGTGCGGGGGCTGATCGGCGACCCGTCCTGCGATTACCCTTTGCGGGAAGCGGACGGCAAGCTCGACGTGGGTCGCTGCGTCGGCAAGGGGCAGCTGACCGTGACGCGTTCCGTCGGCGGGACGCCGTTTCAGGGCGTCGCGGAGATCCAGACCGGCGAGATCGCGCAGGACCTCGCCTACTATTTCGCGACCAGCGAGCAGGTGCCGACCCTTTGCGCGCTCGGGGTGCTGGTGGACACGGACGGCTCCTGCAAGGCCGCCGGCGGTGCGCTGATCCAGCTTTTGCCCTACGCGGACCCGGAAGTGACCGACCGGCTCGAGGCGAACGCCGCGAAGCTGCCGCCGGTCACGACGGTGCTGGACGGCGGGACGCCCGAACAGCTCCTCGCGGGGTTCCTCGACGGCATTCCGTTCGACCTGTTCGACGAAATTTCCTGCGAATACCGCTGCGACTGCTCGCGGGAACGGACCGACCGCGCCCTGCTCTCGCTCGGTGGCGTGCAATTGCGGGAACTGCTGGACGACCCGGAGGAAACCGTGCTGTCCTGCGAATTCTGCGGGACGGATTACCGCTACTCCAAGGACGACCTGCGGAAGCTGCTCGCCGAAGCGGAGCGGAAAACGCCATGAGGACGGTTCTGATCACCGGTGCGTCCGGCGGGATCGGGGAGGCGGCCGCCCGCGCGTTCGCCCGCGCCGGGTACCGGGTGGTCCTGCACTGCTTTTCCGGGCTGGAAAAGGCGGAAGCGCTCTCGCGGGAACTGCCGGGGTCGGTCGTGTACCGGGCGGACCTGCGCGACCCCGCGCAGGTGCGTGCGCTCGCCGAGGCGTTCCCGGAAACCGATGTGCTGGTCAACAATGCCGCCGTGGACCTGTTCAGCCTGTTCGATTGGGTGCCGGAGGAGCAGGCGCGGGCGCTTTACGAGGTGAATCTGCTTTCGCCGGTGACGCTTTCGCGGCTGCTGGTGAAAGGCATGCTTTCCCGGCAGAGCGGGTGCATTCTGAACGTGTCCTCGGTGTTCGGGGAGACCGGCGGGAGCTGCGAAGTGGACTATTCGGCCGCGAAAGCGGGGTTGATCGGGTTTACAAAGGCGCTCGCGAAGGAGGTCGGTCCGGCGGGGGTGCGGGTCAACTGCGTCTGCCCCGGCGTCATTCGGACGCGCATGAACGACCGGCTGACCGTCGAGGAGGCGGAGGAACTGGCGGATTCGATCCCGCTCGAACGGTTCGGCACGCCGGAGGAGGTCGCGTCGGCACTGGTGTTCCTCGCGTCGGAGGAGGCGTCCTACATCACGGGGGCGATCCTGGACGTGAACGGCGGACTTTGAAAGAATACGATAGAAATCATATATAATAAGGAAAGAACAGGGGATTTACACATGAAAAAACTGGGCTTTGGGCTGATGCGTCTGCCCACGGCGGAAAACGGGGAGATCGACGTCGAACGGATGAAGGTCATGGTCGACGAATTCCTCGCGAACGGGTTCACCTATTTCGACACGGCGTGGATGTACTGCAATTTCCGCAGCGAGGACGCGACGAAGCAGGCGCTGGTCGACCGCCATCCGCGGGACAGCTTCACGCTCGCCGACAAGCTGCACGCCGCATACCTCAAGAGCAAGGACGACCGCGACGGCATTTTCAACGAGCAGCTTCGCAAGACCGGGGCGGGGTACTTCGATTACTACCTGCTGCACGATATGCGTGCCGCCCATGAAAAGATCTACCGCGAGCTCGACTGCTTTTCCTGGATCCGGGAAAAGAAGGCGCAGGGGCTGGTCAAGGAGATCGGCTTCTCCTTCCACGACAACGCCGCGTTCCTCGACAAGGTGCTGACCGAGCACCCGGAGATGGATTTCGTGCAGCTGCAGGTCAATTACCTCGACTGGGAGAGCGATTCCGTGCAGTCGCGGCTGTGCTGTGAGGTCGCCCGCAAGCACGGCAAGCCGATCGTGGTCATGGAGCCGGTCAAGGGCGGTACGCTCGCGAACCTGCCCGCCGGCGCGTCCCGTCTGCTGCGGCAGGCGCACCCGGACTGGTCGGAGGCGTCCTGGGCGATCCGCTTTGCGGCGGGTCTGCCGGGGGTGCGGGTCGTGCTGTCCGGCATGAGCAGCCCGGCGCAGATGCGGGACAACCTTTCGTGCATGAAGGACTTCCAACCGCTGAACGCGGAGGAGCAAAAACTGCTCGGGAAGGTCGCGGACTGGGTGCGTTCGGGCATCGCGGTGCCCTGCACGGGGTGCTCCTACTGCACGACGGGCTGCCCGGCGTCCATTCCGATCCCGGACTACTTCGCGCTGTACAACCGCGGGGACGAAGCGACGGCGGCGGACTACGCTTCCCTCGCCGGCAAGGGCGGAACGCCCGCCGACTGCATCGGCTGCGGGGCTTGCGAAGCGGTCTGCCCGCAGGAGCTGCCGATCCGCGCCGAGCTGAAGGCGGTCGCGGAACGGTTCGCGCCATGAGCGGGAAACGCTGGCTCGCCGTCCTGCTCTGCTGCCTGCTGTTCGTCGGGGTCTGCGGCTGCGGGGGCGACGGCGGGGACGAAACGGACGGCATTTCCGGCTGGCTGACGGAGACCTCCGTGGAGGACCCGGACGCGTGGTTTTCGGTCAGCGTGCTGCCGGTCGAGTGAACCGCCCGGGGAAGGCTTTTTCTCTGTTTTCGTCGAAAAAAAGCGAAAATTCGTCAAAAAGGCCAAAAACAGACGCAAAAAAATCCTGAAGATTGGGAAACAAATTGCCGGAATCTGTGTTATAATGGTACCGGCTTCGGTTCGGGGGCCGGGAATCGTCCCTGCGCCCCGCCCTGCCGTCCGATCAGTCAAAACAAAGGAGGAAAAAAGATGCCAAGAACGAAAATCGACAGACGGATCGTGAAGACCAAACGTGCCATCAACGTCGCGCTTCTTCAGCTGCTTGACACCAAGGAGCCGGAGGATATTACCATCACCGAGCTGACAACTTGTGCGGATATTAACCGAAAGACCTTTTACCTCCATTACACCTGCATCAAAGACGTCGCCGTCGAACTGCAGAAGAATCTGCGTTCGGAGACGCTGGACATGATCGACTCGTCCTGCGCCGAGGACGGCGTGTTTTCCCCCACCGCGTTGCTGGAAAAGGTGCGGGACCGCATCGACGCGAACCCGGATTTTTTTCGGGCGCTGTGCCTGAAGGGCACGTGGGAGTATTTCACCCGCACGGTCGGCGCGTGCGTCGTGGACCGGCTGCTCGGGTTTTACCGCGACGGGAACCTGTCGGATTCCGCCGCCCTGCGGTTGGCCGTGATGGGGATGCTCGCCGGGACGGCGCAGTTCTATCTCGAATGGGCGAAGTACCCGGCGGGGCTTTCGCTCGCGGAGGTCACGGAGCTCGCCTCCGGCTTTGCCGAACACGCGTCCGCGCTCCTGACGAGCGTCGGCGCGGAGTAGCGGAGCATTTTTTGCGAAAGAAAGTGTGCGCCGTATGCGAAGGCGCCGTTCGGTGAAATGCGTTTCGCCGAAGCAAAAGGAACGTGGACATGATGAAGAAAACCTATGGAATCCTGCTGATCGGCTGCGGTCATATCGGCAGACAGCACATCGAGGACCTGTACGGGAAGGAGGAAGTGCGCGTCGTCGCGACGGTCGACAGCGACGCGGACCGCGCGAGCGCGTTCGCCCGCCGGTACGGGGCGTCGTCGTTCGGGACGGATTACCGCCCGTACCTTGCGGACCCGTCGGTGGACATCGTCATCATCGCCACCTATACCGACACGCATCTGCCCATTCTGCGGGACTGCGTCGCGCACGGGAAGCATGTCATCTGCGAAAAGCCGGTCGCGACGGACCTGGCGGGCGCACGGGAGTTCGTGCGTCTGGTGAAATCGTCCGATTGCAAGGTCGCCGTTTCGCATATCCTGCGCTACAACCGTTCCTACCGCAAGATCAAGGAGCTTATCGACAGCGGGGAGATCGGGGAGCTGCGCATGGCGCGCATGAACCAGAGCCACCGCGCCGGCGAGCCGGACCACCCGTGGGAGCGGTTCCTGCGGCTCATGCAGGACTGCCCGCCGCTGGTCGACTGCGGCGTGCATTACGCGGACGTGATGCGCTGGTTCGCGGGGTCGCCGATCGTTTCCGTCGGGGGCGTTTCCGCCAAGCTCGACCCGGATTCCCCGATCGACAACTACCAGATCATGACCATGGAGCTTGCCAACGGGTGCCGGGGCTACTACGAGGTCGGCTGGAGCCGCAACGTCTCCTCCAACAACGACAAGGATTTCATCGGCACGAAGGGGCACATTTCCCTGACGATGGCGGCCAACCGCACCGACGGCGTGCGGGACAGCGATTTGATCCGCGTCTATTACGGCGACGCGGAAAAGCCGGACCGCGTCATCGAAAACCCGTCGATCTATAAGGATATGTACGCCCAGTTCCGCGATCTGGTCGATATGATCGAGAACGACAGCGAGGGCATGGTCCCGATCGACGACGTGTTTGAGGCGTTCCGCACGGTCGTGCTGGCGGTTCGCGCCATTCAGGAGGGGCGGCGGATCGTCCTTTCGGAGGAGCCGGATTGACGGCGCCGGACGGCGATTTTTGAAGGAAACGTAAAAAATTCGTTTTTTTCGCAGAAAGCCCTTGCAAAATTCGTCCGTATGCTGTATAATGTGTTTACACAGACGTTTACCCTCGCTTATCCCTCAATTTTTTGAAACAAGGAGAGAATGTTCGTATGAAAAAACTTCTTTGCGCCATGCTTGTCCTCGTGCTGCTGGTCCTGCCGTTTGCGTTCGCTACGGTCGGCGCGGAATCCATCGTCAGCGACATGATCGTCGACCTGATGCCCGACGCGGAACTGGACAAGGATATCATCAAGGCGACCGATTGCGAGGTCCGCTCCGACGACAACGGCTCGCTGGTCATCAAGGTCACCGGGACCAACCCGACGCTGATCGTCGATTTTGAAAAGGGCGGCACCATGCAGATCGGCGGAAATGTCGACGTCAGCAAGCCCGCCTTCTTCGCGCTGGATTTCGGCACCGCCGGAGCCATCCAGATCGACCACATGGTGTTCCACTACACCCGTAAGGATAAGGTCGCCCCTGCGGTCGCCGACCTGTACATGGAATCCATGTACAGCAAGGATTACGCGCAATACAGAAAACAGTTTGACGGTGCGACCGACGTCGGTTCGACCAAGAAGTATGCCGACGGCAGCGTCAACTACGTCGTCTGGGACTTCGCGGGCTATCTGAACGCGGACGCCGCCAAGAAGATTTTTGACGACAAGCAGCACCACTTCACCCAGCTCGACCTGAGCCTGAAGGGTTCGACCGTCGGCTCCGAACTGACCATTTTCACGGTCGGTCTTGTGGAAGATGAAAAGGTGGAACTCGGCAAGACCACGCCGGCTCCTGTGGAGATCAGCAACGCGTCCTCTGCGGCGTCTACCTCTTCCGCCGCGTCGACGTCCTCTGCGGCTTCCAGCGCAGCGTCGACTTCCTCCGTAGCGTCCAGCGCGGTGTCCTCTGCGGCGAGCAGTGCGGCGTCCTCTGCGGCGAGCAGTGCGGCGTCCTCTGCGGCGTCCAGCACGGCGTCCACTTCTTCCGTCGCGTCCAGCGCGGCGTCGTCCTCTGAAAGCGGCGGGCTCGGCATGGGCGCGATCATCGGCATCATCGTCGCGGTCGTGGTCGTCGTCGCGATCGTCGTGGTCGTGGTCGTCGTTCGGAAGAAGAAGTAAAATCGCAAATCTTCCCGGCAAGGGGCGGTAAGCCCGGTTCGCCGGTCGCATACGGTCTGTGAGAGCGGGCCCCGAGGGAGAACATTCCTTTTGGGGCCCGCTTTTTGCGGTGAAATCGGATGAAAACAAGGACGAAAGGACGGGAAAAGGTATGCCGGAAGGACAGCGGAAGCGCATTCTGCTCGTCGAGGACGACGGGGGCATCGCCCGGTCGTTAAAGGAATTCCTCGCGGGGGAGGGGTTCGACGTGTGCGCCGTCGCGGGGCAGGCGGATGCGGAAAAACACCTGCGGGACTGCGGATTCGACCTGCTGCTCGCGGACATCGCGCTCGCGGACGGGAGCGGCTACGGGGTCTGCGCCGACGCGAAGAAGCGAGGGCTGCCGGTCATCTTCCTGACGGCGTCGGGGGACGAGGGCAGCGTGGTCGCGGGGCTGGACATGGGGGCGGACGACTACGTTTCCAAGCCGTTCCGCCCGCGGGAGCTCGCTTCGCGGATCCGCAGCGTCTTGCGGCGGTACGACGGGGCAAAGGGGGCTTTGCCGTTCGGCGAATTGCTGGTGGACCCGGAGAAGGGGGTCGTGACGCGGGACGGGGCGGAAGTGCCGCTTTCCGCGCTGGAGTATCGGATCCTGCTGGTGTTCGCGAACAACCGGGGTAAGCTGCTGACCCGGGCGCGGCTGCTGGAGGAAATTTGGGACGTTTCCGGGGATTTCGTCAACGACAACACCCTGACCGTCTACATCAAACGCCTGCGGGAGAAGATCGAGCGGGACCCGCAGGAGCCGACGCTGATCCGCACCGTGCGGGGCATCGGCTACCGCAGCGGGGAATGAAGGCGGGCAGGGGCGGCCTGCTCCGCAACCGCGACGTGCGGCGGGAGCTGGCCGCGTGGGGCGTCGTGTCGGCGGCGGTGTGCGCGGCGGGGTTTTTCGTGTCGCCGGCGTGCGGCGGGTTCGCGGCGTGCGGCGCGGTGTGCGCGGGGGTCGTCCACGCGGTGTTTCTGCGTCGGCGGTACCGGGATCTGGCGGCGCTTTGCGGGAGCATCGACCGGGTTCTGCATGGGCAGGAGGATATTTTGCTTTCCGACAACGAGGAGGGGGAGCTCTCCATTCTCAAGAGCGAGATCCGTAAGATGACCGTGCGTCTGCGGGAGGCGGCGGACCTGCTGCGGCAGGATAAGCGGCGGCTTTCGGACGCGATGGCGGACATCTCCCACCAGCTGCGCACGCCGCTGACCACCATGCAGTTGACGCTTTCCCTGCTCGCGTCGGAATCCCTGTCGGACGAGCGGCGGCTGGCGCTGACCTACGAACTGCGCGAATCGCTGGAGCGAGTGGACTGGCTGGTCGAAACGCTGCTGAAGCTCTCCGGCATCGACGCGGGGGCGATCACGTTTGCGCCCGAAACGTGGACGGTCGAAGAATGGGTGCGCCGTGCGGTCGAGCCGTTCGCCGTGCCGATGGAGCTGCGGGAGCAGAAGCTGACCCTGCGGGTCGGGGAGGAGCGGTTTTTCGGGGACCTGCGCTGGTGCGCGGAGGCGCTGGAGAACCTGCTGAAGAACTGCGTCGAGCATACCCCGACGGGCGGGGAGATTTGCATCGAATCGCAGGAAACGGCGCTGTTCGTCGAGCTGACCGTGCGGGACAGCGGTCCGGGGTTCGACCGGCGGGACTTGCCGCGCCTGTTCGAGCGGTTCTACCGCGGGAGGAACGCCGCCGAAGGGAGCGCGGGCATCGGGCTGGCGTTCGCGCGGGCGGTATTGGAAGCGCAGGGCGCGTCCCTGCGGGCGGAAAACCCGCCGGAGGGCGGTGCGCTGTTCCGCATCCGCTTCGCAAAAGTGATCGTATAAAAAACACGAAAAAAACTTGCGTCGGTGACAGAAACGTCAGCAAACTGTCACCGACGCGTCACTTTTCTGCGGTAAACTAAAGGCAGAAAACGGGCGCGAGGGCGCCGGGAAGGAAGGTCCGACGGTGGAAATTCTGCGGACGGAGCATTTGTCAAAGGTATACGGAGAGGGCGAAAACAAGGTGCGGGCGGTGGACGACCTGACGTTTTCGCTGGAAAAGGGGGAGTTCGCCGCGTTGATCGGCCCGTCGGGGTCGGGAAAGTCCACGCTTCTGCACCTGCTCGGCGGGGTGGACCGCCCGACGAGCGGGAAGGTGTTCGTTGGCGGGCAGGACGTGTACGCGCAGGACGAGAACAAGCTCGCCGTTTTCCGGCGCAGGCAGGTCGGGCTGATCTACCAGTTCTACAACCTCATCCCGGTGCTGAACGTGGTGGAAAACATGACCCTGCCGGTGCTGATGGACGGGCGGAAGGTCAACGAGGAGCGTCTGCGGGAGCTGCTGCGGACGCTCGGGCTGACCGACAAACGGGACAGCCTGCCGAACCAGCTTTCGGGCGGGCAGCAGCAGCGGGTGTCCATCGGGCGGGCGCTGATGAACGCGCCGGCGATCGTGCTGGCGGACGAGCCGACCGGGAATCTGGATTCGGCGAACAGCCGGGAGATCGTGGAGCTGCTGCGGTATTCCAACCGTGCCTACGGGCAGACGCTCCTGCTCATCACGCACGACGAGTCGATCGCCCTGCAGGCGGACCGCGTGCTGTCCTTCGAGGACGGGCGCATCGTGCGGGACGAGAAATTGAGGTGAAAATGCGATGAACGTACTGCGAAAATTCACCTGGAAGAGCTTGCTTCGCAACCCGGTGCGGACGCTCGTGACCGTGGCGGGCATCCTGCTGTCGGCGGCACTGTTCACGGCGGTGGCGGTGGGGGCGTACAGCGGGCTTTGCTATCTGCGGGACGCGGAAATCGACTCGGTCGGGGCGTTCCACGCGTTCTACCCGTACCTGACCCCGGAACAGGCGGCGGCGGTCGAAGAGACGGACGGCGTCGATTCGGCGGCGGGCTGGCGGGAGGTCGGCTGGGCGGAATACGGCGGGGATAATCCGGACAAACCCTACCTGCTCGTGGAGGACATGGACCCGGACCTGCCGGACCTGCTGTCCATTCGGCTGACCGACGGGCGGCTGCCGCAAGCGGACGGCGAGCTGCTTCTGCCGACGGTCGTCGAAAGCTACGGCGGGAAACTGTTCGCGCTCGGCGACACGCTGACGCTGGACCTGCGGGAAACGCCGGACGGGGCGTTTTTGCAGCAGAAAACCTACACGGTCGTCGGGTTCTACAAACGGCTGAACCTGCTCGTCGAGGACTACGATCTGCCGGGTTACACCGCCTTCACGGTCGGCGGCGGGCGGGGGACCTGCGCGGTGTTCTTCACGGTGGAGAAGCCGTCGCAGTTCTATGCCTACATGACGTCGCACGCGCTCGACGCGAACTACGTCGTGCACCAGGACCTGTTACGGCTCTCCGGCTCGTTCCGCACGGCGGACTTCACGCGGATCCTGTACTCGTTCGCGGGGATCCTGCTGTTCCTCGTCGCGCTCGGCTCGGTTTCGCTGATCTACAACGCGTTCTCCATTTCGGTCGGGGAGCGGACGCGGCAGTTCGGCATCCTCAAGTCGGTCGGCGCGACCAACCGGCAGATCCGCGCGAGCGTGCTGTGGGAGGCGTTCCTGCTGTGCGTGTTCGCGATTCCGCTCGGTCTGCTGGTCGGGTGCGTCGGGATCGGGCTGACGCTGCATTTTTTGCAGGAGGATTTCGCCCGGATCCTCGGGGATTACGCGTCGGTGCAGATGAAAACGGTCATCCACCCGCTCGGACTTCTGCTTGCGGCGGGGCTGGGCGTCGTGACGACGCTGATCTCGGCGGCGATCCCCGCCCGACGCGCGATGAAGCAGAGCGCCATCGACGCGATCCGCCAATCCGGCGACGTGAAGCTGCGCAAGCGGGACGTGCGGTCCATGCCGCTGACGAAGAAGCTGTTCGGGCTGGAGGGGATGCTGGCGGCGAAGAACTTCCGCCGGAGCCGCAAGCGGTACCGCGCGGTGGTCCTGTCGCTGTGCCTGAGCGTCGTGCTGTTCTTGGGCGCGACGACCTTCTGCGCCTACCTGACGGATTCGGTGGACGTTTTCACGCCGGAGGAAACGGCGGACCTGTCGTTCCAGTATTTCCAAATGGACGGGAAGGAGGAGCTGCTCCGCAAGCTGCGCGAACTGGACGCGGTGGACGACGTCGTCTTTTCCACCTACCAGGTCGAATGGGCGCGGTTCGACGCGGACGCGCTGACGGACGAAACGCTGGAGACCAACCGCTCGCTGTATCTGACGGACGGCGCGGATCTGTATATCCAGGTGCATTTCCTTTCGGACGACGCGTTCCGGACGCTTTGCGCGAAGAATCGGCTGAACGCGGACGACTTCTTCGATGCGGACGCCCCGCGTGGGCTGTTCTGGAATCGGCAGGAGCGCTATGTGCAGGGGGAGGACGCGTTCGAGGAGATCCCGGTGCTGCGGGCGGACGCACTGCCGCAGACTGCGGATCTCCTGCTGGGCTACCGCGAGAAGGAGGGGTACACCCCCTACGCGGACGGCATCGCGGAGCGGGACGGGGTGCAGTGCATCCCGTATTATCCGACCGACTACCTCGAGGGCTTCAACGCCGGGGCGCTTGACGAATCCAAAGCGGTCTGGGAGCCGCTGGCGGACGCGGAACGGCGGACGTCCCTGACCGTCGGGGCATTCTTGGAGGAAACGGACTACTATATGCGCTTCGGCTCGGCGCCGATGCTGTTCTACCCGAACGCGTTGCGGAACGCGGTGCTGGGGGACGAGGCGGAACGGTTCACCTTCTTCTACTTCAAGGCGGCCGCCTACGACCGGGCGGAGGAGGAGATCGAGCAGCTTTTGCGGGCGGAGGGGATCGCGACGTACGTGAGCAATCACGCGGCGTCGTCGGCGTCGGAGAAGGCATTGGTGACAGTCATCGACGTGTTCTCCTACGGGTTCATCATCCTGATCTCCCTCATCGCCATGGCGAACGTGTTCAACACGGTTTCGACCAATATTTCCCTGCGGCGGCGGGAATTCGCGATGCTGCGCTCGGTCGGGATGTCGCGGAAGGGCTTCCGGCGCATGATGCACTACGAATGCCTGCTCTACGGGTTCCGGGGACTGCTGTACGGTCTGCCGCTCGCGTTCGTTCTCTGCTACGGGATCTATTCGCTGGTCCATATGGAAGGCAAATTCTACCTGCCGTGGGGGAACGTGGCGGTCGTGGTCGTCAGCGTGTTCGCCGTGGTGGCGGTCACGATGCTGTACGCGACGCGCCGTCTGCGGCGGGATAACCCGGTCGAAACGCTTCGGCAGGAGAACCTTTGAGCGAAAAAAGGATTGACAAACCGGGGAAAACATGGTAAAATCGGGGAAACAAGGAGCGTGATGAAGAGATGGAACTGTTTCCCCGCATCTTAGCGGTCGTGCTGTTCGTTGCGGGCGTGTTCGCGGTCGTGCTGTTCGCGGTGAAGGGGCGGCGAAAGCAGGCGGTCGCGGCGGGGGTCGCCGCCGTGCTGCTGTGCGGCGGGGCGGTCGCGTGGGGGCTGCTTGCCGGCCGGGAACCGACGGAAGCGCCGGAGATCGGGACCGTGACGGTCTCCATCGACGCGTCCGCCGCGTTGGCGTACGGCGGGGACGCAGTGGAAGCGCTGGAATTCCCCGCGGACGGGCGGCTGCTTTCGGAAACCGAAATCCCGCTGCGGGAGGGCGACAGCGTGCTTTCCGTGCTGCGCCGGACCGCCGAACAGGAGGGGCTGCTGCTCGCGTTCGACGGGGAGTACCTCGTCGGCATTGACGGGCTGACCGCGTTCCTCTGCGGGGACGAGTCCGGCTGGACCTTCACGGTCAACGGCGAACAGCCGACCGCGTCGGCGGCGGACATTTCCCCTTCGCCGGGCGACGCCATCGTCTGGACCTACATCACCTCCTATGACTTCTTCGGTTAGAAAGGATCTTCCTCATGGCAGTTTGCAGTTTCGCTAAAATCCCGCTTCGCGGGTGTTTCACCCCGCGCTGGCCGTTCGCGACCGAGCTGTACGGTCGGCTCTTTTACCTCCGCTCCGGGGAGGAGCAGGCGCTGTTCTGCGCGTTCGATTCGCTGAACACCTGGGCGAGCGACGCGCGGCGGTTCCGCGCGGAGGTGTCCGCCGCCTGCGGCATCCCGGAAAAGAGCATCGTCTACCACGAGCTGCAGTGCCACGCTGCGCCGGATTCCGACCTGATGCACGAAGCGATGGACGGCATCATCGAGCGGGCGGTCGCGGCGGTGCGGGAGATGGTGCGGAACGCGGTCCCGTTCACCTGCGAGGTGACGGAAGCGTACTTCGGCACGGATTGCAGTTTCAACCGTGAGCAGTACGTCGAAGGGCTCGGCGGCGTGACCGTCTGGACCGGCATGGGGTTCGACGGCGACGGGCGCCCCTGCACGGCGAACGAGGGCATCATGCTGCTGCAGGATTACCGCCCGCACATCGTCGAAAAGCCGGTCTACTTCGACAACCCGAACGACCCGCTCGCCTACCTGTTCGTCTTTCGCGGGGAGGACGGGCGGACGCTCGGCACGCTGTCGCGGTTCGCGGCGCACCCGGACGTCGGGGTGCTGTTTGAGCTTCGCCCGGTGCAGGGCAAGGCGCAGATGTACCGGTACGACTTCGATTGGCCCGGCTACCTGTCCGAACGGCTGGAACGGGATCTCGGCGGGCTGTCCGTCTACCTCAACGGTCCGTGCGCGGACCTTTCGACCAAGAAGGGGTACGACGGGATCGACGATTTCGAGGCGAGCGACGCGGAGTGCCGCCGTTTGGGCAACTGGTTCGCCGACAAACTGGAGCTTTCCTACCGCGAGACGAAGCGGGTGCTGACGGATACGGATTTCCTGCGGACCGAGACCTTCACGGCGGTCCTGCCGATGCGGGAGGATATGCCCCGCACGCTCGAGGAAGCTAAATACGGGCAGGACGCATTGCTGAACGCCGCACGCGAGGCGTTCGAGCAGGCCAAGGCGGACCCGACGCGCACCCCCGCGCAGGTCAAGCGGACGATCGACGACTACTACAAGGCGCTCTACAACGGGCGCATGGCATATGACATCTGCAATTTCAACGACGAAACCCTCGCCAAGCGGGAGGTCACGGTCGATATCCCCTGCGTGCGGTTCGCGGATTACCTGTTCGTCGGGGTGCCGGGCGAGAGCCTGACCGAGCTGTCGACGTGGCTGCGGTCGGTCTGCACCGGGTCGAAAACCATTCCGCTCGACCAGTGCAACGGCTACTACAGCTACATGGCGACCCCGCGTTCGCTGACGCTGGGCGGCTACACCTACTGGTGCAGTTGGACCACGCGGGAGTCCATTCCCGCCTTGCAGAAGCAGATCCAGCCGAAGTTGCGCGCCTTCTTGGATTTGTCGAAATAACCAATTTCCTGCACGGTAATTTGATGTGCACGTCAAATATATAGGCATAATATACAAAAATAAAGAAACAAATTTGTAAAATACGTCAATTTTCCCTCTTGACTTTTCGGCGGAGGTATGCTATCCTGTAGATGCTCCGAAAGGGGAGCAAAAGGAGGGAATGCATATGAAAAGCGTCAAGAGCATTCAGCAGTCCTGCAGTTATCAGTACCGTGTGGTGCTGGATACGGTCAGCGACGTCAACGAGTTCAACAAAATCGCCCATTCCTGCCCGGGTGAGGTCTATCTGGTCGGCGAGAATATGAAAATCAACGCGAAGAGCCTGCTCGGTGCGCACATGGCGCGCGTGGCGTGGGACGTGCTTTACGTGGAAGCGGATTTTGACTGCTACCACAAGTTTGAACGGTTCATCGTATAACTGCGGGGATCGGAAGGGCGGAAGGCGGACCGATGTGTCCGCTTTCCGCTTTTTTCGTTACTTTTCCGGGAAATGACTTGACAAACCGGCAAAAAACGGGTATCATAGAAGGGAATCCAAAAGGGGCGGACGGTGTGATGGAAGAAGTCGGGGTGTATCGGGAATCGGACGGGACGGCGTTTCCGCGTCGCCCGGTCGCGGTCGCGATCGGCATGTTCGACGGGGTCCATATCGCCCACCAAGCGCTCCTGCGCCGCCTGTGCGAGCTTGCATCTGCGTGCGGGGCGGCGCCGGTCGTGTTCACGTTTTCGGAGAACCCGAAGCGGGCGCAGGCGCTCTCCGACGAAGCCGAACGGCTGGAGCTGTTTTCGTCGCTCGGCGTGGCCGGGGCGTATATTGCCGATTACGGGGCGCTGCGGGGGCTTTCCTGCGCGGAATTTGCGCGGAGGTACCTGCGGGAGCGGCTGGACTGCCGCGCCGTCGCGGTCGGGAGCGATTTTCGGTTCGGGAAGGACCGCGCCGGGGACTGCGAAACCATGCGGACGCTGTTCCCGCGCACGGAGGTCCTGCCGCCGGTCCTGCTGGACGGCGTGAAGGTCTCCTCGACGGAGATCCGCAGGCGGCTGCTTTGCGGGGACGTCGAAGGGGCGGGGAAGATGCTCGGTCGTCCGTACGGGTTCTGCCTGCCGGTGCGCCGGGGGCGTTCGCTCGCGCGGGAGCTGGGGTTCCCGACGCTCAATCAAATCCCGCCGGCGGGGCGGGTCCTGCCCCGGTACGGGGTATATGAAACGGAAGTCATTTGCGGCGGCGGGCTTTACCGCGGGGTGACGAACGTCGGGGTCAAGCCGACGGTCACGTCCGACGGTCTGCCGCTGCTGGAAACGCACCTGCTCGGATACGGCGGGGGCGAACGGTACGGGGAAACCGTGCGCGTGTCCTTCCTGCGCATGCTGCGGGAGGAGCGGCGGTTCGAAACGGTGGAAGCACTGCGGGCGCAGATGGCGCGGGATATCCGCGCGGTCGAAGCCGCGAAGGAGGAACGGAATGCGCAGGAAAACGCATAGGAATATACGGGTGACGGCGGTCTTTCTGCTGTTCGTCTGCCTGCTTGCGGTCCTCCCGGCGGGGGTTTCCGCGACCGGGGAACAGCCCACGGCGCCGACGCTCGTCAACGCGACGGCGGCCTACTGCGTCGACACGCAGCAGGTGCTGACCAGCACGCGCGGGGACGAGACGTTCGCGCCCGGCGTGCTGACCAAGCTCGCGGCGCTGATGACGGCGCGGGACATCCTGACCGCCTGCGACGTGCCGCTGAGCCGGGAAGTGACCGTCCGACAGGCGTGGGTAAAGGGCACATATGCGGTCGGCGACCGCAGTTCGCCCTACCTCGGTCTGGCGGAGGGGGAGACCTATTCGCTGGAGTACCTGTTCGCCACGTCGCTGGTCGCCAACGCGAACGACGCGTGTGCCTGCCTCGTGCATTACTGCGCCGAAACGCTGATGTCCGAACAGCCGGCGAACGCCGAAAGCGCCTTCCTCGCGCGGATGAATGCGCTCGCGAAGGACCTCGGGCTGGAGCATACGGTTTTCGGCGACACGATTGGCTACGGCGGGACCGGCACGACGACGGTCACGGACGCCGTCCGGCTGGCCGCCGCGTTCTACCGCTACAACGACCTCGTGGAGCTTTCCGACTGCGAGTCCTACGGGCGGATCCACAATAAGAATTACCTCAAATCCTCGTTCGTCGTGGACGGCTACCTGCTGGAAGGCGCGGTCGGGCTGATCGCGGGGCAGGCGACGGACGGCGGGAATTACTGCGTATTAACCGCCTGCGAGCAGGAGGGCATCGCGTACGTGTTCGCCGTCATGGGTGCGCCGAGCGCAATGGTGGACGGCGGAAAGACCTGGTTTGACCCGGGCAACGCCTACGAGGATATGCTGAAAATGGTCCCGTATGTGCTCGGGCACTTCGGGTTCGTTTCGCTCTGCAAAACGGACGATATCCTCACCGAGCTGCGCATGGGCGGCGGAGCGGAAAAGGACTTCCTGATCCTGGTCCCCGCCGAGCCGGTCGAGCTGATGGTCCCGAACGGCGACGACCACCCGATCACCAAGCAGATCACGTTCGATGCGGAAAAGGTCTACAAGAGCGAATTCAACGAAAAGGACTGGGACACGGTCGATCCGCCGGTCCAGCAGGGGGACGTGCTGGGAAGCGTTTCGTTCCTGCAGGACGGGGCGGTGATCGCGACGGTGGATCTGGTCGCAAGGGATTCGGTGAACAAGGACGCGCTCAAGAACGCGGTCTCCGGCCTCGGGGATTTCCTGTTCGGCGGAGCGATGGGGAAGCTGCTGCGCATCGTTTTCGCGATCATCGGCGTGTGGATCCTGATCACGATCGTGGTGTTTATCGTCCGCGCCGTGAAGTGGTTCCGCCGTCGGGAGGGTGGAAAACGCAAGGGAAAGCCCAAGAATGTGAATAAATCGTGAATTTTTGCAGAAAAAGGAAAAATCCTCTTGCAATCCGTTCGCGAATGTGCTATACTGCTTATGCTTGCGCGGTGTGACCGCGCGAATGCCGGAAAGGAATGGAAAAAGATATGACGATTCTGCAATATATCATCGGTGCTGTGATTCTGGTGCTTGCGGTGGTGCTGATCTTCATGATCACGCGTCAGCAGGGCAAGCGCAAGGGGTTGGAAAACGTCATCAGCGGCAACTCCTCGACGAACTCCTACCTCAACAAGACGGAAGCCGCGAAGAAGGGCAAAAAGTTCGAGAAGTGGACGGTCTATTGCTCCATCGTTTTCGTCGTGCTGGTCATCGCGCTCTACACGGTCACGTCGCTTGCGAAGCTGCCGAGCAGCGATACGTCGTCCGCCGCCGATACGTCGTCCGTCGCGTCCGAAACGCAGGAATAAGGCAAGAACATATGCAAAAAACGTCCCGAAAACGGGGCGTTTTTTGCGTAGAGAGGGTTATTTTCGCCGCCTGCCGATCCCGCCGAGCAGGAAGGATAGGAGGAGCGCCGGTAAGCCAAAGCAAAGAAAGAGGGTGGGCGCCGCATTTGCGACGGATCCCGAGACCGGACCCGCAGGCTCGCTGACGAACGCCGACAGCAACAGCAGGACCGGCACGCTCAGCGCGAGCAGGGAGGAGAGTGCACACAGGCAAATCCGGCAGTTCGACGGATTTTCCACCCAGAACAGGCGGCCGTTCCGAAGCAGGGAAAGCTCCGTCAGCAAAATGGGAAACAGGATGAGGAGCATCGCGAGCAGAATATCCCCCGCGTGCGGCCAGCCGAGGGTATCCACGCCGGAATACGACCCTTCCAGCGCTCTCGCCGCCCAAAAATCCTGCACATAGCCCACGTAGCGGACCGCCCAGACGACAAACGCGAGCAGGGTGGCGGCGACCACGGAGAATCCGACGCACAGGAAGATTTTTTTGGATTTCTTCATTCGCGTCCCCCGGGTTGGCGCTTTCGGTATTCCAGCAGGTCGCCCGGTTGGCAGTCGAGCGCCGCGCAGAGCTTGGCGAGCGTGGTGATCTTCAGCGCCTTCGCCTTGCCGTTTTTCAGGATGGAGATGTTCGCGATCGTGATGCCGACCCTTTCCGCGAGTTCGGTCACGCTCATTTTGCGTTTGGCGAGCATGACGTCGATATTGAAGATGATTTCGTCTTCCATGGCGTTCCTCCTCAAATGGTCAGGTCGCTCTGGTCCTGCAGCTCGGCGGCCTTGCGGACAAGGTGCGAGAGCGCGGCGCACGCGACGGAAACGGCGACGCCGGCGAAGGAAAACAGCAGGGAGAGCAGGGCGATGGACGGGTGGTTCACGCCGAACAGCAGGAACAGCAGGTTCCCGACGAAAAAGACGGCGGCGTCGATCGCCGCGAGGAAGGCGATCCATTGCAGCAGCTTCGCGTTCGCGACGGAGAAGGATTGGTCGAAGCCGATGTTGACGGCGATGCGCCACGCGAAGACAAGCGCGGCGTAGCACGGAATCGCGGTCACCCAGATCAGGGTCAGCCACGGCCAGAACCAGCCCGCAAATTCCGGGTACGCGCGGACCGCCTCGCGCCCGAGGAGCGGAATGACGCCCGCGTACACCGCGAGCCCGCAAACGCCGACCCCCGCGAGGACGCATTTGAGCCATACGGAAAGCGTGGATTGTTTCATGTGGGGTTTTCCTTTCGTTGCGTTTTTTGCTTTCTTTGGGGACAGTATAACACGGCTCTTATCGTTTGTCAAGTATTTTTTATCGTTTTGCGATAATTTTTTGAAAAGTAAGAGAGCAAGGATGCAAAAGAAAAACGGCGCGGATCCCGCGCCGTTTTGTGGGGCTTTATTGGGGCGTTGCCCAATCAGAATTTTTCAAAACTTTCCCGTTCGGCGTTCAAAGCAAAGCGATTCGTCTATGCAAATCGAAACAACATGACAAGAAGTGCTTCGACAGGCTGGAGTGGCAAAAAAATTTTTGCTGAAGCAAAAATACCATAAAAATAATGTTCCGTAGGCGGACATGTGCCGCCGGAGGAACCCCTTGAGAGAAAAACGGCGATGGCGGCGTCAGAAGTGGCGCAAGCCGAGCCGGTTTTTTGACGTGCCGACAGTGTCGGCACGTCCTGAAAGGGGGGTCTATGGGGGGAAAACACAGAGCAAGACGGTGCGGCGACGAAGTCGCTGACGGCGCCGCGATTGTGTTTGCCACCCATAAAGCAAATGTTACCTTTCCACCTCGGTGATCAGCGTGACGATGACCGGCTTGCGGCGGGTCTTTTGGAAGATGATGTTGAACATATCGTCCTTCAGGCGTGCGCCGAGGGCGGTCGGGTCGGTCAGACCGCGGTCGAGCGACTTCTGCAGCAGCTTGCGCGCCATATCCGCGAGGTAGCGGAGCAGTTCCTCGCTTTCCTTGACGTAGACGAACCCACGGGTGACGATCTCCGGCCCGAACGCCAATTCGCCCTCGCTGTCGACGCCCGCCGTGAGGAACACGACGCCGCTTTCGGACAGGTTGGTACGGTCGCGCAGGACCGCCGATTCCACGCCGTCCCCGCCGCCGCTGTCGATCATGACCGTGCCGGCTTCGACCGTGCCCGCTTCATGGATCCCGTTGCGGTCCAGCTCGATGATACGACCGGCTTCCGGCAGGAGGACGTTCTTCGGCTTCATGCCGAGCTCCTTGGCGAGGTTCGCGTGGGCGACGAGGTGCTTGTATTCACCGTGCAGCGGGACGAAGCAGTCCGCGTGCACGAGGCTGTGCAGCAGCTTGAGCTCCTCCCGGCAGGCGTGCCCGGAAACGTGCACGTCGTCCGTGCGGTCGGTGATGACCGACACGTTGCGCTTGTACAGCTCGTTGATGATGGTCGTGACCAGCTTCTCGTTGCCGGGGATGCAGGACGCGGACAGCACGACGAGGTCGGTCGGTCCGAGCGACACCATCGGGTGCGCCCCGAACGCCATGCGGTAGAGCGCGCTCATCGGCTCGCCCTGGCTGCCGGTCGTGATGATGGCGAGCTTTTCGGGGGGATAGTGCTTGCAGTCGGCGAGGTCGATGACCAGCCCTTCGGGGATCGTGATATACCCCAGCTCCTGCGCCGCGCGCAGGACGTTCTGCAGGCTCCGCCCGGTCAGGGCGACCTTGCGTCCGCAGCGGGCGCAGGCTTCGAGGATCTGCTGGACGCGGTGGACGTTCGAGGAGAAGGTGGCGATGACGACGCGTCGCTGGTCGTCGTTGAAGATGCGGTCGAAGGACGCGGTCAGCGTGCTTTCGCTCGGCGTATAGCCGGGGCGTTCGGCGTTCGTGGAGTCGCACAGCAGCAGCCGGACCCCCTGCTTGCCGAGTTCGGCGAAGCGACCCAGGTCGATCGGCGTCGTGCCGATGGGGGTGAAGTCGATCTTGAAGTCCCCGGTGTGGATGATGCGCCCGCAGGGGGTCGTAATGCAGAGCGCGACCGCGTCGGGCATGGAATGGTTGACGTGAATGAATTCGACGTCGAATGCGCCGAGCGTGACGACCTCGCCCGCGCGGACCTCGTACAGGTCGTCGGTGCGGATGTTGTGCTCGTTGAGCTTGCCGTCGAGGATCCCGAGCGTCAGGCGGGTGCCGTACACGTCGCACTTGACCTTTTTGAGCAGGTAGGGGACCGCGCCGATGTGGTCCTCGTGCCCGTGGGTCAGGATCAGACCGCGCAGCTTCTGCGCGTTGCGCTGGAGGTAGGTGAAGTCCGGCGTGACGACGTCGACGCCGGGCATATCCTCCTTCGGGAAGGAGATGCCGCAGTCGACGACGATGACGTCGTCCCCGTACTCGAACGCGGTGATGTTCATGCCGATGCCGTCGACGCCGCCGAGCGGAATGATCCTGACGGGGGCGGACGCGGCGGGCGCGCTCCGAACGCTGTGTCCGCGACGTGCGGACGGGACGGCGGTCCTGGGTTCGCTGGCGGAAGCGGCTTTGCCGTTCCGGCGATTGGCGGGCGCCGGGTCCTTGGCGGGCGCCGGCTTGGGGGCAGGTGCTTTCCGGGACTTCGCGTTTTCTTTCTGCGAGGGATCCCGGTCGATTTTCTTTCTCATAGTACTCCTTTGCTTTGCTTGGATTTTGGGTTTATCTTTTCCCGCGGAAGGTTCGCTTTCGCGGTACGGAACGAATGTAGCGGCGTCGGCGGTCCGACAGCCTAACTATTCTATGATACGCTATTTTTTCGGTTTTGTCAAGGGGGAAAACGCATATTTTTCGGCTCGACAGATTCCCGAAGGAAATCCCACGGCGAAATTTCCTTCGGGAATTCGTTTTTTCACGGCGGACGTTACGGGTGTCTGAAGATCTGGACCCAGTAGTATCTCCCGTGCGGGTCAACCGCTTTGGCGACGCCGAGCTCGGTGAAGCGCGCGTCGAGGATGTTGGCGCGATGCCCGGGGGAGTTCATCCAGCCGTCCATGACGTCCGCCGGGGAGCGATACCCATAGGCGATATTCTCGCCGACGATGGTGTAGGACACGCCGAAGCGCTCAAGCATGTCGCTCGGCGAGCCGTAGGTCGGGGAGACGTGGTCAAAGTAGTCGTTGAGGATCATGTCCTGCGCCTTCAGCAGGGCGAGTTCGCAGAGCTTGTCGGACAGGGTCAGGGCTTCCTTGCCGTCCGATGCACGGTTCTCGTTGACCAGACGGAGGACTTCCTCCGCGTCGGTTTTTGCCGGTGCGGACTGCCCGCCGCCGGTGAGCTTGAAGGTACCGAGGACGGCACGCTTGAGGAGCATATAGTCCGTGGCGTTGATTTGGCCGTCCTGCGACACGTCGGCGTTCTGCCGGCGAGCCTCGTCGAGCTTGAAGGTGCCGAGGACGGCACGCTTGAGGAGCATATAGTCCGTAGCGTTGATTTGACCGTCGTTCGTCAGGTCGCCGAGCAGCCCGGGCTCGCCGGACGCGCTCGCCGGAAGGACCGCGAAGCAGGCGGACAGCAGAAGGACCGCCGCGAGCGTCAAAAGAAGGGGTTTTCTGGTTCTTTTCATCGTGAAATTCTCCTTATTGAATTAATTTTTCTACGATTAGTATGGACGGAACGGCGCACGCTTTTTTCGCGAGAAAATCTGGCAAAAAAGTCGCCGAAGTTTGGGAACGCGGATTGACAGGAGCGGAAAAACGTGCTATACTGAAAAAAGGAATGCGTTCGGAAAAATTTTGCAAACGGGGGACGGACATGGCGCAGACACAGGTCTTTGGAAGAACCGTGCGGTACGAATGCCGGGGCGAAGAGCGGGACAGGTCGACCGTCGCCCTGTTCCTGCACGGCTGGGGCGCGACCGGCGGGCTGTTCGGGCGGCTGCTCGACGTCGTCGGGGAGCGGTATTTCGCGCTTGCGCCGGACCTGCCGGGCTTCGGCGGGAGCGAGGAGCCGTCCGAGCCGTGGGACGTCGACGGGTTCGTGCGGTTCGTACTGGCGTTTTTGCAGCCGTTTGCGCCGCAGAAGGTGGTGCTGTTCGGGCATTCCTTCGGCGGGCGGATCTGCCTGAAGTTAGGCGCACGGACGGATTTGCCGTTTTCGGTGGAGAAAATGGTGCTGTTCGACGCCGCCGGAATCCTCCCGAAGCGGGGGCTTTCCTATCGGTGCAAGGTCGGGACCTATAAGCTCGGCAAGCGATTCCTGTCGCTCCCGCCGGTCCGCAAGCTGTTCCCGGACGCTTTGGAGCGCTTTCGGAGCGGGAAGGGCTCGTCCGATTACGCCGCCGCGTCGCCGGTCATGAAAGCCTGCCTCGTCAAGGCGGTCAACGAGGACCTGTCCCCACTCCTCCCGAAAATCGCCCCGCCCACCCTGCTGATCTGGGGGGAAAACGACACCACCACCCCGTTGTCCGACGGACTTCGCATGGAACAGGAGATCCCGGACGCGGGGCTGGTGCGCCTGCCGGGGGTCGGGCACTTCTCCTTCGCGGAGGACCCGTACACCTGCGAACGCGTTGTGCGCAGTTTCCTGCAGATCGGAGAGGGGGGTCGGAGATGACGGTGTTTTTCGGGGCTTTCGCCGGGGTCTGCCTGCTCGTCTGGGGCGTGAGCGCGTGGATCTCCGCCCTGCATTGGGTACATCTTCTGCAATTGCAGTCCTACCGCCCGACCGAGGTCTGGCGGCGGCTGGTCGGCGCGCCGCGGAAGCTGGCGGGCGGGCTTCTGCCGGCGGCGCTGTCGCTCCCGTTCGCGTATTTCGCGACGGCGACGGCGGGACGTGCGTGGCTCTGGGGCGTGTGCGCGTGGCTGTTCGCGGTCTGCGCGTGGGGATCCAGTCCGCGCGAGCGGGCGAAGAAGCCGTTGAAATTCACCGGTCGGGTCAAGCGGCTGTGCGCCGTGTACGGGGTGCTGTTCGCGGTCTGCGCCGGGTTCGCGGTCTTTCGGTATGTGCGGTACGGGCGGGGGCTGTTCGTGCTGGCGGCCGCGCTCGTGTGTTCGCCGCTGATCGCGTGGGTCGCGTGCGAGCTGTGCGCGCCGGTCGAGGCGTGGGTCAAGCGTTGGTACCGCCGCGACGCGCTGCGTCGGCTCCGCGCCTGCCCGGACCTGCTGACCGTCGGCGTGACCGGGTCGTACGGAAAAACCAGCGTCAAGACCTATCTCGGCGCCCTGCTCGACGTGCAATTCGACACGCTGATCACGCCGGAGAGCTTCAACACCCCGATGGGCGTGGTGCGGACCGTGCGGGAACACCTGCGCCCGACGCACGAGGTGTTCGTCTGCGAGATGGGCGCACGGCACGTCGGGGACATCAAGGAGCTTTGCGACATGGTGCATCCGCGCCACGGCGTCATCACCGCCATCGGCAACCAGCACCTGGAGACCTTCCACACGCAGGAGAACATCGTCCGCACGAAGTTTGAACTCGCCGACGCGCTCCCGCCGGACGGTCTGCTGTTCCTCAACGGCGACTGCGACCTGATTCGCGACAACCTGCCGGACCGCCCGCGCCTGCTTTACGGGCTGCGCGAGGGGAACGATTACCGGGCGACGGACGTCGAGGTGTCGCTGTCCGGCACGGCGTTCACCCTGACGGCACCGGACGGGGAGACGGTGCGCTTCCGCATGCGCCTGCTCGGGGAGCACAGCGTGCTGAACGTGACGGGGGCGCTCGCGGTTTGCCACGCGTTCGGGATCCCGCTCGCGTCGCTTGCGCCGGCCGTGCGGAAGCTGACCGCCGTGCCGCACCGTATGCAGCTGCTTCCCGGCGAGGTCACCTACATCGACGACGCCTACAATTCCAATCCCGCCGGCTGCCGCGCGGCGCTCGAGACGCTCGGGCGGTTCGACGCGTGCCGCATCCTTGTGACGCCGGGAATGGTGGAGCTGGGCACAGACACGGAAAAATGCAACGAAGCCTTCGGCGAACAGGCCGCCGAAGTCTGCGATTACTGCGTGCTGGTCGGGGAGAAGCAGGCGATCCCGATCCGGCGCGGGCTGGAGGCGCGGGGGTACCCGTCGGCGCAGATCCGCGTCGTGCGGACGCTCGACGAAGCGCTTGCGGCGGTCCGTTCGTTCCCGACGGAGAAGCGGAAGGTGGTCCTGCTGGAGAACGACCTGCCGGACCAATATTGAAAGAAAGCCACAGGAAAGGGGTATATCCATGAAGATCCAGGTTGCGGTGCTGTTCGGCGGCAGGAGCGTCGAGCATGAAATTTCGGTCATTTCGGCGATCCAGGCGATGGAAAGCATGAACGCCGAGCGGTACGACGTCCTGCCGGTCTACCTGACCAAGGACAACGAGTTCTACACCGGGGAGGTCCTGCGCGACATCAAGCGCTACCGGGACATTCCGGCGCTTCTGAAGGACGCGACCCGCGTCTCCATGACCCGCGAGGACGGGAAGGTCGTGCTCAAGCAGGTCCCCGCCAAGCGGTTCGGGAGCAGCGTGCTGGCCGAGCCGGACGTGGCGTTCCCGATCGTGCACGGGACCAACGTGGAGGACGGGGCACTGCAGGGGTTCCTGCGGACGCTCGGGATCCCGTTCGTCGGGTGTGACGTGCTGGCGTCCGCCGTGGGGATGGATAAGTACGTCATGAAGCTGCTCTGGCAGTCGATGGGGTTCCCGGTCCTGCCCGCCCTGCGGTTTTCCGCCGGGGACTACGCAGACCCGGACGGCATCGTCCGTCGGGTCGAAGCGGAGATCGGGTACCCGGTCATCGTCAAGCCGGTCAACCTCGGTTCGTCGGTCGGCATCACCAAGGCGAAGGACCGCGACGAGCTGCTCGCGGCGCTGGACACGGCGTTCGCCTTCGCGGACGCGGTCCTGCTGGAGCACGCGGTCACGAACCTGCGCGAGGTCAACTGCTCCGTGCTCGGCGACGAGGACGGCGCGGAAGCGTCGGTGCTGGAGGAGCCGGTCGCCGTCGACGAGATCCTTTCCTATCAGGATAAGTACCTCGACGGCGGGAAGGGCGGCGGAAAATCCGCCGGAATGGCGTCGCTGAAGCGCAAAATTCCCGCTGACCTGCCGCCGGAACGCACGGAGGAGATCCGTTCGCTGGCGGTTCGCGCATTCGGGGCGCTCGGCTGCGCCGGCGTCGCCCGGATCGACTTCCTGCTCGACGGGGAGAACGACCGGGTCTACCTGAACGAGATCAACACGATCCCCGGCTCGCTGGCGTTCTACCTTTGGGAGGCGGCGGGGGTGCCGTACCCCGAGCTGCTCGACCGGCTGATTGCCATCGCCCGCAAGCGCGCCCGTAAGCAGGCGAACCTCACCTTCTCCTTCGACACGAACGTTTTCGCGCTCGGCGGCGGCATGGGCGGCGCGAAGGGCGCGAAGGGCGCGAAGCGGTAGACCGTTTCGGAGGCGAACGCCCCCTCTTCGTCGAAAAGCGGCTCGGCTTACGCCACTTGTGACGTCGCCGTCGCCGCTTTTTTCGAGATGATGTCCCTATGCTCCGAGCACATTGTGTTCGGAGCGGGCGGTCGCATGTCCGCCTACGGGACGATTATTCATTGTATTTGTTGCGATGGACTTTTGCTAAATGGACGACCCCGCTTTCGCGGGGTCGCTTTTTTAGAACCCAAATGTTTTTTATGTGTTCGACTCGTAATCGGCGACGACCTTGTCGATGGCGAGCTGCACCTTATCGCGAATGGTTTCAAATTCGGACTGCACGTCGCTGCTCTTGTTCGTCGCAAGCGTGCCGATCAGACCGGTCAGACCGTCGAACCCGTAGACGCAACCCACGTCATAGCGCAGGTGCGAGAAGATATAGTCGACCAATTCACGGGAATCGTCGTCCATGTAGCCCTTGCCCTTCAGGGTGGTTTCCAGGTACTCATAGGTCATACCGCCGGTTTGGTCGTACTTCGCACCGGCCGCCATCGCGTCGATCATGTACGCGGAGAATTCCTCGGCAGAACCGTCGTCCGACTGCTTCGGGATCCCGATGGAATACCCGTTGTTCGGAACCGACACATACTCGTCCTGCGTATCGGTCATCTTCGGCAGCGGCACGATCCCGAATTCGATCTCGGAGCGGGTACGCATCTTTGCGACCGCCGTGAAGCCCGACGGACGGAAGAGTGCGCGTCCGTTATAGAACACGCTGAAGGAGCTTTCCCAGATGTCGATGTCGCTCGGCAGGTCCGTCGCATACAGCTTCCAAGCCGCATCGTTGAAGGTCTCGAGGATCTTCTGAGCAAGGCTGATGGACGCTTCGTCCGTGCCAAACAGCAGTTCCGGCTCGTCCGCAGCGCTCTTATCGCAGTACAGCATCCCCGAAGCGCTGTAGAACGGACGCATATCGACGGTCGCCGTGACCATACCGTAGGTGACGTTGGTGTCGTCCCACGCGGAGGTCGGGGTCGCGTTGCTGACGGCCTGCGCCATTTCGACCATCTTGTCGAAGGTCCAGGTACCGTCGTTGAACAGGTCGTAGGGGCTTTCCAGACCGTTGTCCTCGATCATCTGCTTGTTGAAGATGATGCACCAGGTGTTCGCCTTGTTCATGATGGTGTAGTCGCCGGTCGTGAAGAACAGCTTGCCGCCGATGGAGAACGCCGTGTTCGCGTCCTGGTTCCACCACGGCGCTTCCAGATCGAGGTTGTTGAGCGTCCGCAGGTCGACCAGCAGACCGTTCGACGCGAGCGTCGCAAGGCTGCCGGTGTCGAGGGAGTAGGCGTTGTAGGTGTTCGTGCCGGCAGTGGCGTCCTGCGTCGCGGCGGTGGCCGCGCCCGCTTCCTTGCGGATGTCCAGCGTCACGCCGTAGTTCTGTTCGATCAGGTCGTTACGGGATTTGACCGCGGTGTAGTAGTTGTCGCCGTAGTCGATGCCGCTTTCGCCCACCTCGGTCGTGAAGTCGTCCGATTGGTAGGTGCCGGTATCGCCGACGCAGAGGACGGTGAAGGTGTTGCCCTTGTATTCGTCAAGGATGCCGACCTTCGGGGTGTAGTGACCGTCCGCGCTGAGGTACTCGTCGGTCTTTTCCGCATCGGATGTCGTGCTGCCGGACCCGGAGGGAGTCGAAGTCGTGCCCTCCTCTTCGCAGGCGGCAAACGCAGCGACCATGCAGAGCAAAAGCAGGATACAGATCGCTGATCTCAGGTGTTTTTTCATGAAATTCTCTCCTTACTGATGGGTTTCTATCCTTTTTTCTTTGCAAAAATGGGGGAAGGCGCATATCCTGTCAAGGAAAGCTCAGACGCCGGAGTAGGCGGAAAATCCGCCGTCCACCGGCAGGACCACGCCGGTCACGAACCCGCTCGCCTTTTCGTCGACGAGGTAGAGCAGGGCGCCGAGCAGCTCCTCCGGCTGCCCGAAGCGGCGCATCGGCGTCGCGGTGAGGATCTTCCCGGTCCGCTCGGTCGGCGTGCCGTCCTCGTTGAAGAGCAGGGAGCGGTTCTGCGCCGTCGCGAAGAAGCCGGGCGCGATCGCGTTGACCCGCACGCCCGCTTCCGCGAAATGTACGGCGAGCCATTGCGTGAAGTTGGAGACGGCACTTTTCGCCGCCGAATACGCGGGGATCTTCGTCAGCGGCCGGTAGGCGTTCATGGAGGACACGTTGAGGATGGTCCCGCCGCCCTTGACCAGTTCGCGGGCGAACACCTGCGTCGGCAGGAGCGTCCCGATGAAGTTGAGGTCGAACACGAAGGACACGTCCTCGGGTTTGAGGTCGAAAAAGGTGCGCACGCCGTCGTCGAGGTCGGACAGGGAGAAGGTCTCCCGGTCGGTCGTCGCACGCGGGTGGTTCCCGCCGGCGCCGTTGAGCAGGATCTGCACCCCGTCCGCCCAATCCAGCACTTTGTCCCGGGCGGCTTCCACGCTGGCGCGATCGAGGACGTTGCAGGAAAGCCCGATCGCCTTCCCGCCGGCGGAAACGATGTCCGCCGCGACGGCTTCCGCCGCCTCCGCACGCAGGTCCAGCACCGCTACCGCCGCACCGCATTCCGCGAGCGCCTTCGCGAACGCGGAGCAGAGCACGCCCCCGCCGCCGGTCACGACCGCGGTCTTCCCGCGCAGATCTACGGTAAACGGTACCATTCTTATTTCTCCAGCGGGATGCCCAGCTTCGCGAGCTTTTCGCGCAGGAAGCGGACCGCCATGCCGATGTCCTCGGCGGGCTGTTCGCCGACTTCGCGCTCGACGGTCAGGTAGCCGGTGTAGCCGATGTCGCGCAGGGCCGCGAGATAGCGGTCCCAATCCACGCCGCCGGTGCCGAGCGGCACTTCGAGGAATTGCCCGGCGGCCGCGTCCGTGACGATGCCGTCCTTGGCGTGGGTATGGACGATGTAGTCCTTGAGCGTATGGACCGCCGCGACCGGGTCGTCGTGGGCGACCATGACGAGGTTCGCCGGGTCGAGGTTGACGGCGAGCCCCTTCGCGCCGAGCTGGTCGAGGAACGCACGCATGACGGACGCCTTCTCGGTCCCCGTCTCGCAAGCGAACTTCGCCTGCATCTTGTCCGCATAGGTCGCCAGTTCATACGCGTGGGCGCGCAGCTTCTCCATGCGGGGGCTGTCCGTTTCCTCGATGTGACCGATGTGGGTCGTGACGATGCCGCACCCGAGCTCCTTCGCCGCGTCGAGCACCCGTTTGGACTTGTCGATGACCTCGTCGTTGTCGAGGTCGATGCCGAAATCCCCGCAGATGGCGGAGAATACCAGACCGTTCGCGTCCATGATGCCGCGTACCTCGCGGACCCGTTCGGGGGTCATGTTCTCCGCGGAGAAGTCCCCGTAGGTCAGGTACTTCTGCACGCCGGAGACGCCGAGAGACGCGGCGGCGCGGATGCCGCCCTCAAAGTCCAGCCGGAACGAATCCGAAATCAGACCGATTTTCATAGAAATGCAACTCCTTACCGTGGTGTTTTTAACAATGTATCGATCGGCTGCGCAAAGCTTTCGCCGAACGTATCCAGGAAATAATCCGCTTCCGCGCACCGCATCTCCCGCAGACTCGCGAGAAGCGCCTTTTCCGCTTCGCGGAAGTCCGCGTTGCCGAAATGCGCCTCCTCGCGGCACTTCAGCAGGGCGCACAGCTTATCCGCCGCCTTGATGAGCGTCCGCTCCTCCGGCGTATAGCAAAACAGCGACTCGTAGGATCCGCGGAGCTCCTCCGGCAGCATCGCGAACAACCGCGCCAGCGCGGCTTCCTCGACCGACGCGTAAGCTTCGTGCGATTCCCGGCTGTAGTACTTGACCGGGGTCGGGATATCGCCGGTGAAGATCTCGGGCAGGTCGTGGTAGAGCGCTTTGGCGGCGACGCGGTCGGCGTCGTAGGACTTGCCGAAGCGGGCGTTGCCGATCAGCGCGAGCGCGTGCGCACACAGGGCGACCTCCAGCGAATGGGTGGAAAGGGATTCCGGCACCACCGCGTACATCAGCCCCCAGCGCCGGATGTACTTCATGCGGAACGCCATGGCGAAAAAGCTGTCGATACCGTACCTCTCCCTTCTAAACACCCAGTTGAGGTCATTTTAGCATACCTTTTGCAAAAAATCAACCATTTTTACAAAAATTCACCGAAAAAGCGGAAAAAATTTGCACACCCCCTTGCAATCCGACGCGAAATCACTATAATGAAAGGAAAGGAGGCGTTCCCTCTTGCGCTTCACCAAAATGCAGGCCAACGGGAACGACTACATCTACATCGAGCTGTTCGAGCAGCTCCTGCCCGACCCGGCGAGGACCGCCGTGCGATTGTCCGATCGACGGACCGGCGTGGGCGGGGACGGGCTGGTCCTGCTCTGCCCGTGCGCATTCGCGGACTTTCGTATGCGCATCTTCGACCCGGACGGGACCGAGGCGGAGATGTGCGGCAACGCGCTGATGAGCGCCGGCGCGCTGTTTGCGCGATCCGGGCGCACCCGCAAGGACCGCCTGACGGTCGCCACCCGCGCGGGGATCCGGCAGGTGTTCGTCGGTCCGTCCGGCGCGGACGGGGTTTCGGTGTCCGCCGGCATCGGCTCGCCGCACGTGCGCTTTTTCGGGCGGGAGGAGGTCGTCTGCGGGCGGGAGGTCCGTTTGACCGCCCTCTCCTTCGGCAACCCGCATTGCGTCGTCCCGACGGAGGACCTTTCGGACGAGGCGTTCTTTTCGCTCGGTCCGGCGCTGGAGCGGCATCCGCTGTTCCCGGAGCGGACCAACGTGGAGTTCGTTCGGGTCGAACCGGACGGGACGCTTCGGATGCGGACGTGGGAGCGCGGATGCGGGGAAACCTACTCCTGCGCGACCGGGAGCGCCGCCGCCGTGGTTTCGCTGACGCTTGCGGGGGCTCTGGACGGCGACGGGACCGTGCGCCAGCGCGGCGGGACCATCCGCGCGGTCTGGGACAGAGCGCGGTCGGACGTGACGATTTACGGAAAAACGCAGGTGGTCTTTACCGGGGAGGTCCCGGACGATCGGTGTTGAAGCGTTATCGGACGAGAGCGGATCGCAGGCGGCGTCGCGACCGCAAAACAAAAGGAAAAGGTACGTTTTATGAAAAAAGTCATTCCCTTTATTTTTCCGGTCGTAACCGGTTTCTTTGGCGGTTGGTTTATCGAATGTCTTTTATATGGTCTTTCCATCATCATGTCGGTTTTTGCCAGTCAGCATCCCTATAAGTTTCTTGCTTTTTTCGGTGTCAATGTACTCGTATCTGCACTGATCGTCCTCGTGATGGTAGTTGCGGATATTTGGTTCTTCAGCGAAATAAATGACAAGAAAAAGTGTTTGTTCGGTTTGATCGGGCAGGCTTGTGCGACGATCCTGATTGGTTTTGCATCTTGGTACTACGCGGAACGGGTGCTCGATGTCGTGATCGATGTATTGGATAAATCTTTTTGGAATTGAAAAACCGCACCTGAAGGATCAGATCTGGAAGAAAGGAACGGAAAATCCCTTATGGAACTGCAAAAACTGCTGAACGGCGTGCCCTGCCGCGCGGAAGGGTGCGCTCTGATGCCGGAGACCGAGGTCTCCGACCTCGTGTACGACACCCGTTCCGATTTCGGGGAAGGGGTGCTGTTCGTCTGCATCGTCGGCTTCCGCGCCGACGGGCACGACCGCGCGGCGGAAGCGTATGAGAAGGGCGCACGCCTGTTCGCGGCGGAAAAACCGCTGTCCCTGCCCGCCGACGCGACGGTGTTCTACACCGAAAACACCCGCAAATTCCTCGCGCTCGCGTCCGCGAACCTGTTCGGGCGGCCCGCCGAAAAGCTGTTCACGGTCGCCGTCACCGGCACGAAAGGGAAGACCAGCACGTCCTTCATGATCCAAAGCATCCTCGAAGCGGCGGGGATCCCGACCGGGGTCGTCGGCTCGACGGGTATCCGCTACGGGACGCACTTCGAGGAGACCGGCAACACCACCCCGGAATCCTACCTGCTCCACCGCGCCTACCGCGAAATGCTCGACGCGGGGTGCAGGGCGGCGGTCATCGAGGCGGCGTCGCAGGGGTTCAAGCTGCACCGCACCTACGGGATCCGCTTCGACGTCGGGGTGTTCACCAACTTCTCCCCCGACCACATCGGTCCGGGTGAGCATGAGAGCGTCGAGGAGTATTTGGCTTGCAAGAAGCAGATTTTCACCCAATGCAAACGCTGCTACGTCAACGGGGACGACCCGCATTTCGAGGAGATCGTGCGGGACGCCGCCTGCCCGGTCACGGTGTTCGGCGTTTCGTCCGACGCGCCCTTCCGCGCGTCCGACCTGCGGTTCACGACCGAGAACCACCGCCTGCACACGTCCTTCACCGCCCATTGCGGCAAGGGATCCTTCCGGGTCGAGCTCGGCGTGCCGGGGGCATTTTCGGTGTCGAACGCGATGGCGGCGGTCGCCGTCGCCCACGGCATGGGGGTTTCGGCGGACGCGATGCGGGAGGGCTTGCGGGACGTGCGGGTGCGCGGACGCATGGAGATCGTCCCGACCGACACGCCGTTCACCGTCATCATCGACGCCGCCCACGAGGAATTCAGCTGCCGGAGCCTGTTCGAAACGCTCGCGCATTACCGCCCGTCCCGCATCCTTTCGGTGTTCGGGTGCGGTGGGAACCGTTCGAAGCTGCGCCGCTACGGCATGGGCGAGGTCATCGGGGCGCATTCGGACCTGTCCATCGTCACGTCCGACAATTCCCGCCTCGAAAAAACCGAGGACATCATCGCCGACATCCTCGTCGGTCTTGTCCCGACCGGGGGAAAATACGAAATCATCCCCGACCGGCGCAAAGCGATCCGACGCGCCCTGCGGCTCGCCCAGCCCGGGGACTGCGTCCTGCTCATCGGCAAGGGGCACGAGACCTACGAGGACATCGGGGGCAAAAAGACCCCGTTCGACGAAAAGCAGATCGTGCTGGACTTCATCGCGGCAGGAATGCCTCAAGATAATTGATGGAAAACCCCTTCGCGCTGAATTTGCGCTCGTATTCGGTCTGGATATCGAACGGTTCGGTCGTGCCGGACGGCGGGGAAGCGTGCAGGTCGTAACTGATGTGTTCGACGGTGAACCCCTCCTCCCGGAAGCAGTCCAGCGAAAAATCGAAGAGCGGACGGTTGTCCGTTTTGAAGCAGATCCTCCCGTCCGGGGCGAGGATCTGCTTGTATTTTTGCAGGAAGGTACGGGAAGTCAGCCGCTTTTCGCGGTCGCGGTTCTTCGGCCACGGGTCGCTGAAATTCAGGAACAGCCGCTCCACCCCGTGCGGCGGGAGCAGGTCCGGGAGCGACGACGCGTCCGCGTTGCAGAATTTCAGGTTCCGGCAGTCCGCCGACGCGCACTTCTCCATCGCCATCAGCAGCGCGTCCGTGATCTTTTCGACGCCGAGGAGCCGCTTGCCGTCCGTGCGGAGCGCCAGGGCGGTCAGGAACGACCCCTTTCCGCACCCGACCTCCACCCAGAGCTCCCCCGGTTCCGGGAAGCTCTCGTCCGCCAGCAGTTCCCCGTGCTCCCCGGTAACGGCAAAATAGCCGGAAACTTTTTCCAATCGCTCGTCGCGATGCTTCTTTTTTCGCATGTGCATCGTTGGTTTCATCCTATCCTATGAAATTCTCACGCCCATCATACACGAACGGACGGATTTTGTCAAGACGGACGCACGCATAATTTTTCGTCCGCCGCGCAGACTAAGCGACGGAGGAACATTCTCCAGTTCGTACGAAAGGAATCCGAAACCGTATGTTGATAGACAGAATCGCATTGCTTCTCGTCATTATCGGGGCGGTCAACTGGGGCGCCATCGGGCTGTTCCAGTTCGACCTCGTGGCGTGGATCTTCGGCGGGCAGGCCGCGATCGTCAGCCGGATCATCTACACGTTGGTCGCGCTGGCGGGCGCATGGTGCATCTCTCTGCTGTTCCGTCGCCGCGAAGCGGAAAACCCGACGGAGGCATAAATTGTTTTGGGGGACAAACACAATCGCGGCGACTTCGCGCCCTTCGTGCGCTCCGCCTTGCTCTGCGTTTTCCCCCAATGCCCCTTTTTCGTCGAAAAATGGCTCGGCTTGCGCCACTTCTGACGCCGCCTTCGCCATTTTTCTCTTAAGGAGTTTCGGAGTCGGCGCGTGTCCGCCTCCGAAACGTTATTTTTTTATTGTAAACGCTTCGCTTTTTTGGGGGACAAACACAATCACATCGTCATCACCGATTTTTTTCTTATTGTGTCCCTCCGGCGGCGCATGTCCGCCTACGGGACGTTATTTTATTGTAAATTCGCTTCGATGGATTTTTGAGGGCGGCGAAAACGCGTTGCGCGTCCGCGTTCCGCTTTGCATTGACAAACCGCGTGGAATGTGGTAAAATGAACCGACTGCAACGCGAAAGGAGCGCAAACGACGAAGCCATGTACGTCCTGACCTGCGACCACCTTACCTATTCCGTCGGCGCACGGGAGATCCTGCGCGACGTAACTTTTTCCGTCAACCGGGGCGCGAAAGTGGGGGTCATCGGCGTCAACGGCGCCGGAAAGACCACCCTGCTGAACCTGCTTCGCGGTGCGCTCGAACCGTCGGACGGCGGCGTGTTCCTCCGGCGGGGGACCGAGATCGGCTGCCTGCAGCAGACCGCCGACGACGAACTGCTCGCGTCGTCCGTCTACGAGACGGCGCTCGGCGGTTTTTCGGCGCTGCTGGACATGGAGGAACGCCTGCGCATTCTGCAGGAGCGCGTCGAAAACGGCGACGAGAGCGCCATTTCCCCGTTTACCGAGCTGCACGAGCAATTCCTGCGCGACGGCGGGAACGAGTTTCGCGCACGCACCGTTTCGCTGCTCAAACGGTTCGGCTTTTCCGAGGAAGCGATGCGCGGACCGGCGAACCTGCTTTCCGGCGGGCAAAAGACCAAGCTGCTGCTCGCCCGTCTGCTGCTGCGCGAGCCGGACGTCCTGCTGCTGGACGAGCCGACGAACCACCTCGACCTGCAGGCGATCGAATGGCTGGAGGGGTTCGTCAAGGCCTCGCCGAAAACCTTTCTGATCGTCTCGCACGACCGCGCCTTCCTCGACGCCGTGGCGACCGACGTGCTGGAGCTGGAGCACGGCAAAAGCCGCCTGTTCTCCGGCAACTACACCGCCTTCCGCGAAAAGAAGCGCCGCGAGCAGGAGGCTGCCGCCCGTCACTACGAGCAGCAGCAGAAGGAAATCCGGCGCATCGAGGAATTCATCGCCAACCAACGCCGCTGGAACCGCGAACGGAACATCATCGCGGCGGAGAGCCGCGAGAAGGCGCTCGCACGCATGGTACGGCTGGAACGCCCGAAGGACGCGCCCCGGGGCATCTCGTTCCGCGTCGCGGAAAGCTCGTCCTCGTCCGAGCAGGTGCTGTCCGTGCGCGGACTTTCCAAGCGCTTCCCGGGGGTGCGGCTGTTCGACGGGCTGTCGTTCGAGCTGCGGCGGGGGGACCGGCTGTTCGTCGTCGGTCCGAACGGGACGGGGAAGTCGACTTTGCTGAAGATTCTGACCGGGCGCGAAACGGCGGACGGCGGGACGTTCGAATTGGGCTACAACCAGAGCGTCGGCTACTACGACCAGGAACAGCAGCTGCTCGACCCGGAGAATACCGTCCTCGACGAGCTGTGGAGCGTTTACGCCGACCGCAAGCTGTCGGAGGTGCGGGGGATGCTCGCACAGTTCGGGTTTTACGGGGAGGACGTGTTCAAGCCGGTCGCGGTGCTGTCCGGCGGGGAACGCGCACGGCTGTCCATCGCGAAGATGGTGTCCTGCGGGGTCAGTCTGCTGGTGCTGGACGAGCCGACCAACCACCTCGACATTTCTTCGCGCGAAACGCTGGAGGACGCTTTGAAGCAGTACGACGGCACGGTCCTCGCGGTTTCGCATGACCGCGCTTTCCTGCGCGCCCTCGCGACGGACCTGCTCGAATTGGACCCCGCCCTGCCCGGCGGGTACCGGCTGACCCGCGGTACGGACGTTTTGCGGTCCCCCGCGCCGACGGCGGAGCCCGCTTCGCCAACGGATAAGGTCGAACCGGGCGCCGGTCGGCAGTCCTACGAGGACGCCAAGCGGCAAAAGAACCGCCAGCGAGCGGCGGAGGCACGCTTCCACGCGGTCGAAACGGAGATCGAAACCGCCGAGCGGGAGCTTTCGGACGTCCGCGCCGAACAGGAAAGGCAGGCCGCGAGCCCGGACTACGCCCTGCTCGGCAGTCTCTACGAGCGTGCCGAGGCGCTGGAAAAGGCGCTCGACGCGCTCTACGCGGAGTACGAAGAACTTGACACCGAATTGCACAACTTCGGGTGACAAACACGATCGCGTCGGCTTGTTAGCGGCTATGCCGCAACTTCGCCTCGTTCCGTGTTTTTCCCCCGAAAACCCCTTTTTCGGAACGTGCCGACACTATCGGCACGTTTGAAAAGCGGCTCGGCTTGCGCCAATACTGACGTCGCCTTCGCCGCTTTTCTCTTGCGGAGTTTCGGAGTCGGCGCATGTCCGCCTCCGAAACGATATTTGATTGTATTTTGCTCGGGGCGTGACGGCAACGGCGGACTGCTTGAAAACGGCGGGTGCGGGCGCATTTGAAAACCCCAATAAACGCCCCGACGCGGTTTTTTCGCATATTCTGACGCATGTGCGCCATATACATACAACGATACAACGAAAACGTTCGGAAAGGGTTTGTCAAGTATGTTTGTATGTACGGTCAAAGCGTCCAGCATCAAGTTTTTCACCGCGATCCTGTTCTCCGCGGCGGTGCTCGTCGGCATCGTCGCGCTGCTGCCGGTCATCGACCCGTCCGGGGAGACCGCCGTCGCCGCGCTGGATTACAAGGGCGTCGACACAGTCGAGGAGCAGCTCGAATTCCTGCGCGAGCTCGGTCACACCCCCGACCCGAACCCGGTCTACGCCGGGGAGGTCGTCATCCCGGAGGTGTTCGACAGCGTCTACGAAACCTATAACCAGCTGCAGAAGTCCCAGGGGCTCAACCTCGAAAAGTACAAGGGCAAGACCGTCCAGCGCTACACCTACGCGCTGTCCGACGCGTCCGGCGGAACGGACGGCGAGATCGGCGAAACGCGCTACGCGACCCTCCTCATCTACAAGAACCGCATCATCGGCGGCGACGTGACGACGACCGGTCCGAACGGGCGCGTCGAGCGCGTGGAGGCGGCGCAGGGGTCCGCCGGGGCGTAAAAGGGCGGGCTTTCCGCTCGGCACTTGTGCATTTTCGCTAAAACAAAAAGCTAAATTTTGGGTAGTTAGGTACTTACATTCTGTCCGATTTTTTGCTATGATAGGAATAACGAATTTTGTGAGATGTTGGGGTGGCTCAACGCCTCATCAGGAGGTCAGGAAATGGCAAGCGTACTTTTCAAGCATATGTATAAGCGGTTCCCGGGCGGGGTCACCGCTGTCTCCGATTTCAATCTGGAGATCAAGGATAAGGAATTCATCATCCTCGTCGGTCCGTCCGGCTGCGGAAAGACCACGACGCTGCGTATGATCGCGGGTCTCGAGGAGATCACGGAAGGCGAGCTGTTCATCGACGATAAGCGCGTCAACGACGTCGCGCCGAAGGACCGCGATATCGCCATGGTGTTCCAGAACTACGCCCTGTATCCGCATATGACCGTGTTCGACAACATGGCGTTCGGTCTGAAGCTGCGCAAGGTCCGCAAGGAAGAGATCAAGAAGCGCGTCGAAGAGGCCGCGAAGATCCTTGACATTTCCCACCTGCTCGACCGCAAGCCGAAGGCGTTGTCCGGCGGTCAGAAGCAGCGTGTCGCGCTGGGGCGCGCCATCGTCCGTGAACCGAAGGTGTTCCTGCTCGACGAGCCGTTGTCCAACCTCGACGCGAAGCTGCGTGCTTCCATGAGAACCGAGCTGACCAAGCTGCATATCCGCCTGAAGACCACGTTCATCTACGTTACCCATGACCAGGTCGAGGCTATGACCATGGCGACCCGCATCGTCGTCATGAAGGACGGCGTCATCCAGCAGGTCGATACGCCGCAGAACCTCTACGACAAGCCCTGCAACATCTTCGTCGCCGGCTTCATCGGCACGCCGCAGATGAACTTCGTCAACTGCCAGCTCGTCCGCCGCGAGGACGGGGTGTACATGGAATTCGGTCGCAATCGCCTGATCCTGCCGAAGGAAAAGGCGGAGGACGAGGATCTGCAGCCGTACATCGGGACGCCCAACAAGCCCGCTCCCCAGGTCATCGCCGCGCTCCGTCCGGAGCTGCTGCATGACGAGCCGGTCTATATGGAGAAGTTCAAGGATACGGTCCTCCAGGCGGACGTCGAGTTCACCGAACTGATGGGCGCTGAGATCTACCTCTATCTGAACTTCGGCGAGGACGAGGAAGGCGAGCCGATCAACATGATCTCCCGCGTGTCCTCCCGTTCCGAAGCGAAGGCGGGCGACAACGCCTCCATCGCCATCGACACCTCCCTGATCCACTTCTTCGACAAGGAGACCGAGAAGGTCATCATTCACTAAAAATTCGTTGGAATTCCGTTCAAAAGGGCTGTCGCGAGTTGACAGCCCTTTTTGCAGGCAACGGCGGGGGGTGGAATTTCGGGTTCCGCACTGCTTTTTCACGCGGACGCGGCGGCGGACCGCCCGTCCCCGCGTGGCGGCGGTCCTTTTTTCCGTGCGGGCAGGGGGCGGGGATTGTGCAACCCTACAGATTTTTTCGCAAAATCCGCCCGACGGCAAACGAATGTGCAGAATCGCAAAAATTTTCCGTTTTCCTCTTGATTTTTCCGTGCGGTTGCGGTATATTACTAAGGATAAAAAATATTCTGGCGGGATATGGCTTGGCAAACTGCGTCTGTTCCGCCGGCGTGGAAGAAAGGGTGTGTAAACTTGAGTCTTATGGATTCAGGCGCAAAAAGAAGGCGCTTGTTCCGGCTGTGCGCGCTGGCGCTGACCTTGCTGCTGTGCGCGTCGTTCGGCGCGGTCGTCACCGTCGCGGAGGACGCGGCGTCGGTCGATGCGTCGGAAGCGGTCGAAACGGCGTCGGGAGACACGTTCGCGAGCGGATTTGCGAATCTCTCGCCGGACGCGACGCTCGGGGAAAAGCTGGTCTACGGGCTGAAGGTCGCCGGCATCGGGCTGATCGTGGTGTTCCTGGTGCTGATCATCATCATGGCGATCCTGTACGTTTTCAAACTGGTGGCGGTTTCCAAGGGGAAGAGCGGTTCGTCCGCACCGTCCGCCGTCCCGTCTGCGGCTCCGGCTGCGGCGGCTCCCGCCGCTCCTCCGGCGGCACCGGCGGCGCCGGTTGCTCCGACGGCAGACGCGGAGGAGGAACGCATCGTCGCCATCGCGACGGCGGCGATCGCCGCTTCGAGGGGCGCGTCGGATTGCGCGTTCCGGGTCATTTCCGTTACGAAACTTCAGTAAAAACAGACTTTTAAGGAGATTTGCGAGATGAAAAAATACATCGTTACGGTCAACGGTTCCAAGTATGAGGTCGTCGTCGAGGACGCGGACCCCAACGCGACGTACACCCCGGCGGCTCCTGCGGCTCCCGCTGCGCCCGCACCCGCTGCGCCTGCCGCTCCTGCGGCTCCCGCTGCGCCCGCTCCTGCCGCCGCGCCTGCGGACGGCGAAAAGATCACCTGCCCGATGCCCGGTACGATCGTGAAGGTCCCGGTCAAGGTGGGGCAGTCGGTCAAGAAGGGCGAGGTGCTGTGCGTGTTTGAAGCGATGAAGATGGAAAACGAAGTCCAGGCCCCGCGCGACGGCGTGGTTTCGTCGGTCGCGGTCAGCGAGGGCGCGACGGTCAACTCCGGCGATCTGCTGATCGTGCTCGGTTAAAGCACCTTGCGTGAGAAGCGGAAAGGTGTGATCATATGTTAGAAGCACTCAAGGGGCTGTTTGAATCCTCCTCGTTCGAGACCTTTATCAATTGGCTGACGGTCGGACACGACGGAATGGCGCCCGGTTGGCAGTACCTGCTGATGATCGGTATCGCCTGCCTGCTGTTCTACCTCGCCATCGTCAAGAAGTTCGAGCCGCTGCTGCTGCTGCCGATCGCGTTCGGGATGCTGCTGACGAATATCCCGACGATCAGCGACGCGATCTTCCACATGGATTTCTTCGTGCAGGAGGACGGGGCGGTCATTCAGTGGGCAGAGCTCGGCGCACACGGCGGTCTGCTCGACTACCTGTACCTCGGCGTCAAGTTAGGCATCTTCCCGCCGCTGATCTTCCTCGGCGTCGGCGCGATGACCGACTTCAGCCCGCTGATCGCGAACCCGAAGAGCCTGCTGCTCGGCGCCGCCGCGCAGTTCGGCGTGTTTACGGCGTTCCTCGGCGCACTGCTGCTCGGATTTTCGGTCACGGAAGCGGCGTCCATCGGCATCATCGGCGGTGCGGACGGTCCGACCGCCATTTACGTGACCAAGACGCTCGCGCCGGGGCTGCTCGGGGCGATCGCGATCGCGGCGTACTCCTACATGGCGCTCGTGCCGCTGATCCAGCCGCCGATCATGAAGCTGTTTACGACCAAGAAGGAACGCATGATCAAGATGGACGTCCTGCGCCCGGTCTCCAAGACCGAGCAGATCATCTTCCCGATCGTCGTCGCCATCGTTGTCTGCTGCATCCTGCCGTCGGCGCTTCCGCTTGTCGGGATGCTGATGCTCGGCAACCTGCTGCGCGTCTCCGGGGTGACCGACCGTCTCTCCAAGACCGCGCAGAACGAGCTGATGAACATCGTCACGATCATGCTCGGCGTCTGTGTCGGCGCGACGGCGGACGCGAAGAACTTCCTGAAGCTGGAGACCCTCTATATCATCGTCCTCGGCCTGTGCGCGTTCGCGTTCGCGACGCTGGGCGGCGTGCTGTTCGGCAAGGTCATGTGCCTGCTGACGCACGGGAAGATCAATCCGCTGATCGGTTCCGCCGGCGTTTCCGCCGTGCCGATGGCGGCGCGCGTGTCGCAGAAGGTCGGCCAGGCGGAGAACCCGTCGAACTTCCTGCTCATGCACGCGATGGGTCCGAACGTGGCGGGCGTTATCGGGTCCGCCGTGGCGGCGGGCGTGTTCCTGTCGCTGTTCCGGTAAGCCGGGTGAAATTTTGGAGAAAGGCAGTTGCATAGAATATGGAAAAAAAGCCAATCAAGATTACCGAAACCGTCCTGCGTGATTCTCACCAATCGCTGATCGCGACCCGAATGACGCTGGAGGAAATGCTCCCGATCCTGGAGACCATGGACCAGATCGGCTACTATTCGCTGGAAGCATGGGGCGGGGCGACCTTCGATTCCTGCCTGCGCTTCCTCAACGAGGACCCGTGGCAGCGCCTGCGCGTCATTCGCGATAAGGTGAAGAACACCAAGCTGCAAATGCTCTTCCGCGGGCAGAATATCCTCGGCTACCGCCATTACGCGGACGACGTTGTGGAATACTTCGTGCAGAAGTCCATCGCCAACGGCATCGACATCCTGCGCATCTTCGACGCGCTCAACGACCCGCGCAACCTCCAGACCGCGATCAAGGCGACCAAGAAGGAAGGCGGGCACGTGCAGGCGGCGATCTCCTACACGACCGGCCCGGTGTTCACCAACGAATACTTCGCGAAATATGCCCAGACGCTCGAGGAAATGGGCGCGGACTCCATCTGCATCAAGGATATGTCCGGTCTGCTCAAGCCGTATGACGCGTACGACCTCGTCAAGGCGATCAAGGCGGTCGTCAAGGTCCCGGTGCAGCTGCACACGCACTACACCGCCGGGCTCGCGTCCATGACGCTGCTGAAGGCGATCGAAGCCGGCGTGGACATCGTCGATACGGCGATCTCGCCGATGGCGATGGGCACGTCCCAGCCGCCGACGGAGCCGATGGTCGCCGCTTTACAGGGCACGCCGTTCGATACGGGGCTGGACCTGACGAAGCTGGACGCGGTCAGCAAGCATTTCAACACCCTGCGCGAGAAGTACCTCGCCACCGGGCAGCTCGACCCGAAGGTGCTCAAGGTCAACGTTAACGCCCTGCTCTATCAGGTGCCGGGCGGCATGCTCTCCAACCTGATCTCCCAGCTCAAGCAGGCGAACCAGAGCGACAAGCTGGACGCAGTGCTGGAGGAAGTGCCGCGTGTCCGTGCGGACGCGGGCTATCCGCCGCTCGTGACCCCGACGTCGCAGATCGTCGGCACGCAGGCCGTGTTCAACGTGCTGACCGGCGAGCGGTATAAGTCGGTCACGAAGGAATTCAAGGGCATGATCCGCGGGGACTACGGCAAGACGCCGCTTCCGATCGACCCGGCGTTCGTCAAGAAGATCATCGGCGACGAGCAGCAGATCACCTGCCGTCCCGCCGACCTGATCAAGCCGGAGCTGAATACCCTGCGCGAAAAACTCGGCGACAAGGCGCAGCAGGACGAGGACGTGCTGTCCTATGCGCTGTTCGAGCAGGTCGCGCTGAAGTTCTTCGAGAAGCGCGACGTCGGCAAGAAGATCGCCGAGGCGCTCTCCGACGCGGACGCGAAGTATCAGGTCAATATCCACGAAGTGCAGTAAAATTCAATGCAAATTTTCCCCGTAGGCGGACGTGAATCCGTCGGTGGGGTTCCTTGCGGAAAAACGGCGACGGCGGCGTCAGAAATGGCGCTGACGAAGCCGTTTTTTGATCCTGCAAAACGGCTTGCCGTTTTTGCAGGAGAAAACAGCGGAGCAAGGCGGAGCGCACGAGGTGCGCGAAGTCGCCGGGAACGCTGTTTTCAACCGTGCCGACAGGGTCGGCGCGGTTTCAAAAAACGCGTCCGTATTTTCGATTCGCTTCAATTTACACAACAAAAAAGAAAAGTTTTTGAGGATTTTCAAGGAACTTTTTTCAAAAAGTTCCTTGAATGGGGTGTGGGGCAAAGCCCCACGGCGCCTCCCTTTTTCGCAAACGAAAGCGTGACGCGTTCGACCGCCGCCTGTTCTTTCCGCCCTCGCGCCCGCATAGGAATGGGAAAAGGGGGGTGAGGGCTTTGCGTTTCCCGTCGCTGCTGCTTCTCGCCGCGGGGCTTGCGATGGACGCGTTCGCCGCGTCGCTCTGCAAGGGGCTTGCGGTTGGTTCCCTGCGCGTGCGGCAGGCGCTCGCCGTCGGCGGGATGTTCGGGGTTTTTCAGGCGGTCATGCCGCTCGTCGGCTACTGCTTTGCCCAGACGTTCCGCTCGTGGATCGAGCAGGTGGACCATTGGGTCGCGTTCCTGCTGCTCGCGTTCCTCGGTCTGCGCATGATCGCGGAAAGCCGCGCGAACACGCCGGAAGCGACTCCGCAGGACGGCGAAAACCGCCCGTTCGCCCTGCGTTCGCTGCTTCCGCCCGCGTTTGCGACCAGCGTGGACGCGCTGGCGGTCGGCGTGGCGTTCGCGCTGAGCGGGACCTACCGGGGGATCCTGTTCACGGTGTCGGTCATCGGGGTCGTGACGTTCGCGCTGTGCTGCGTGGGGGTGTACGTCGGGAACCTGTGCGGGATGCGCTTCCGCGCGAAGGCGGAGCTGGTCGGCGGGCTGCTGCTGCTTTTGATCGGTACGAAGATCCTGCTTGCAGACCTCGGCGTCCTGCCGGGCGGATAATCGACAAAAAATCCCCTTTTTGGGGGGATAATAAGAACAAATTGTAAACTTTCGCACGACGCACTTGCAAAAATCGGAAAACTGTGGTATGCTGGACACAGAGATGGGATTTCCAATCGACCTACGGGAGAACGCCCCGCAGGCGTTTTTGTTTATTCTTGGTCCGGGGGCGGACGGAAAGGAAAGGGGAACGGAATGGAAAACACGAACGGCACCCTGCTTCGCTGGGCGGCGCTCTGCGAACGGGAAGGGGTCATCGACAAGGAGCTGTATACCCGCTATCAGGTCAACCGGGGACTGCGGGATCTCAACGGCAACGGCGTTCTGACCGGGCTGACGGAGATCTCCGAGATCGTCGCGAAAACGCCGGACGGCGAGCCCTGCGACGGGCAATTGTATTACCGGGGCTATTCCATCGAGGAATTGATCCGCGGATTCGTGCAGGAGAATCGGTTCGGGTACGAGGAGATCGTGTACCTGCTTCTGTTCGGGGAGCTGCCGGACGGGGCGGAGCTTGCGCGCTTCCGCGAGGCGCTCGCCGGGTACCTGCAGCTGCCGAACTCGTTCGTCCGGGACGTCATCATGAAGGCGCCGAGCGTGGACCTGATGAATTCCATGTCGCGTTCGGTGCTGACGCTTTACGCCTACGACGAAAATGCGAACGACACGTCGATCCCGAACGTCCTGCGGCAGAGTCTGCAGCTGATCGCGCAGTTCCCGCAGCTTGCGCTTTACGGCTACCAGTCCTACGCCTACTATCGGCGCGGGGAGAGCAGCTTCTTCATCCACGACCCGCGTCCGGAGCTTTCCATGGCGGAAAATATCCTGCATATGCTCCGCATCGACGGGCAGTATACCCCGCTCGAGGCCCGCATCCTCGACCTCGCGCTGGTCATTCACGCCGAACACGGGGGCGGGAATAACTCGTCCTTCACGACCCACGTCGTCACGTCGTCCGGCACGGACACCTATTCGGCGATCTCCGCCGCGCTCGGGTCGCTCAAGGGGCCGAAGCACGGCGGCGCGAACGTCCAGGTCAGCCATATGTTCGAGGACATGAAAGCGTCCGTCCGCGACTGGGAGGATGAGGACGAGGTCCGCGCGTACCTGCGGAAGCTGCTGCGCAAGGAGGCGTTCGACCGTTCCGGGCTGATCTACGGCATCGGGCACGCCATCTATTCCAAGTCCGACCCGCGTGCGCGGATCTTCAAGCGGTTCGTCGAGCAGCTCGCCGTCGAAAAGGGCGCCGAAAAGCAGTACCGCCTGTACGCGGCCGCCGAGCGGCTCGCGCCGGAGGTCATCATGGCGGAGCGAAAGATGTTCAAGGGCGTCAGCGCGAACGTGGACTTCTACAGCGGGTTTGTCTATCAGCTGCTCGGGATCCCGGAGGAGCTGTTCACCCCGCTGTTCGCGATTGCACGGGTGTCCGGGTGGTGTGCGCACCGGCTGGAGGAACTCATCAACGGCAACAAGATCATTCGCCCCGCCTACAAGGCCGTCCTGCCCCGGCGGGTCTACCGCGGAATGGCGGAGCGGCAGCCGGTCCTTGCCGGGGAATAGGCGATGGCGGACGCCGCATTGTCGCCGGACGCGCTCTGGGATGCGCTGCGGGAGGGGCAGCACGCGGTCTACTTCACCGCGAAGGGGCTGCCGTTCACCTATCAGGTGCGCGGGAACGAGCTGTTCGTGTCCCGCCGCGGGAAGTCCATCACCCGTGCGACCGTCGTACTGAGTTACTGCCGTGCGTGGGAGATCTGCGCTTCCGGCGGAACGGTTTCCGGCCCGAAGCAGCTCGGCACGTTCGGCGCGAGCTATCTGCTGCCGATTTTCCGGGGACTGCGTCTGGTTTGAACACAAAAAAGGTGCGCTTGGAGGACGAAATGTCCTGCAAACGCACCCTTTTTTTGCCGTGCGGATTTACGACACGCCCGCCTTTTCCTTCTTGCGGGGGGTGGAGACGGTTTTCTTTTCGGAGAGCAGGGGCTTGAGCTTCTGGTACAGCTCGCTCGCCTTCTGGTTGCCGAACCGCTTGACGAGGGCGTTGTTCAGCCCGAGCTTGGTCTTGTACTTTTCGACGCAGCCGATGACGTAGCGCAGCTCCGGGTCGTCGGCGACCGAATCCCCCAACATCGCACGCAGTTCCGTGCGCAGCTGCGGCGAGAGCGCGACCGCGGGCTTGACCGGCTCGTCGACCGGCGCTTCGGGCGCGTCGGCGGACGCGGCTTTTGAGGCGTTCGCCGTTTTCGCGGTCTTCGCGGGCTGCACCGTGACGCGGGGCTTGCGCGGCTCGGCGGGTTTTTCTGGTTTCGCGGGCTCCGCCGGCGCTTCGGCGGGCTTGTCCGCCTTTCGCTGCTGCCTTCCGCCGCGTGAGCGGCGGGACTGCGCGGGCTTCGGCGCTTCGGCGGCGACCGGCTCCGCAACGACGGGTTCGGCGACCGGCTCCGCGACGACCGATTCCGCAGCGACCGATTCCACAGCGACAGGCTCGGCGGCGGGTGCTTCGGCGGCGACCGGTTCGGGAACTTCGTCCGGGATCGGTTCCGAAATCGGCTCGTCGGCGGCAACCGGGACTTCGTCCGGGATCGGCTCGGCGACCGGCTCGGCAATCGGTTCGTCGGCGGGCTCGTCCTCGGAAACCGAGAGCTCCGGCTGGGCGAGCGGACGCACGTCGGGACGGGTCGCCTTCTGCAGGGCGTACGCCGGGTCCTTGAGGTAGGGCAGCAGACCGATGCTCAGCCCGTCGCGACGCCAGAAATTGACGACGTATTCAAAGCCGCGGTCGTTGCTGATGATCAGGTACTGCCCGTTCGGTTCCTGCGCGATCAGGTAGCCGAGGTAGGTCACGAGCTGGAAATCCAGCGCGTTGTGACCGCCGACGGACACCTCGCGGTACTCGATCTGCGCCGTCGACGCCATCAGGCGCTGGTGCAGGTCGAAGGTGAGACGGTTTGCGTTTTCGCTGTAAAAGATGATGACCCGGTCCGACCCGGTCAGGCGGGAGATCCCGTTGAGACCGCCGGTCTTGACGTTTTCATAGTCGATCATGTAGACTGCCATAAAAGGGTTCCGTTCCTTCCTTGTTTAGCGTTTTTGCGAACGACACGCGTTCGACAGCATTTTTTCACAAAGTAGATTGTACCACATTTTCTCCCGTCTGTCAAGGGAATCTTTTTCCGGCAAAAATTGCGAAATGTCTGTGTTACAATGATGTGTGACAAAAAGCAAAAAAAGAGTGGCGAATAGGAGAAACCTGTGGTAAGGTTAAGTT
>CANRIX010000017.1 GCA_947630765.1 uncultured Clostridia bacterium
TCTTCGGATCGTCTGCAATTTTACCGGGGAGAAGGGCGCGATCACGTTCGACTTTGTCAACGGGATCGAGGACTATGAGGAGGCGGTGGAGGTGTTCGACTTTGACGCCCACGCCTCCACCAAAAATCGGCAAAGCTAACGCTTTGCCGATTTTTACTTTTTCACGAAACTTGTCAAGTAGAGTGGATAGTTAAAATAGTGAATAATTCGTTGGGAATACAGTAGCCGATGCCGGAATGCAGGCGTGTCGAGTTGTAGTACAGCTCGATGTAGCTGATGACCGCACGCTTCGCGTCCTCGAACGGGAGATGCCGGATATCCGGCATCTCCCGTTCGAGCGTCTGCCAAAAACTCTCGATCGGCTGGTTGTCGCTCGGCATCCCCGGGCGTGACATACTCTTGCGAAATCCGTGCTTCTCCACAAGCTCCTTGACCCGCTTTGCCGTGTACTGACAACCTCTGTCGCTGTGAAAGACCGCATCCGCCGGACGCACCGGATTCCTGCCTGCCGCCATGAGAAACGCTTCGAGCACGACGTCCTGACGCTGATGCCGCTCTATCGCCCAGCCCACAAGCCTGCGCGTCGCTACGTCAATTATCCCGCAGACATACAGCTTTCCACTTTCGCATGCCAGAACCGTTATGTCCGAACACCATAGCATATTCGGCTCGGTTACCGAAAACTTGTCTTTTACCAGGTTTTCCTCGATATACTGCTCCTCCGTCGGTTTGGGCATCTTCCTCGTGCCGGTTCGCCCGCTCTTTGCGATCAGCCCGTTTTGCCGCATTATCCGTGCGATCCGCCATTCGCCGACCACGATACCGCGTTTCTTCAGCGTCTTGCAAATTCGGATCCGACCATATCTGCCGCTGTTTTCCTGAAAACAGCGAACGACCGCTTTTTCTACCTCTGTTTCTTTCTCTTTGCGGGGACTTGCCTTTCGGTAAAATGCACTCCTTGACACCCGTAATATCCCGCATACCATGCCGGTGTCATACCCGGTCAGCTTCTTTTTTGCAAACGCTATTTTTCTGCCGGGTGTTTCGCAAAGTATGCCGCTGCTTTTTTTAGTATCTCGTTCTCCTGCCGCAGCCGTTCGTTCTCCCGTTTGAGCTTTCGAAGTTCAGCATCTGCCGGCGCCGGATGACCGGACCCCATGAACGCCTCCTCCCCGTTCTCCCGGTACTCCGACACCCACCGATAGAGCATCACCGTATTCAGCCCCATCTTCTCCGCTACGATTTGCGGCTTGAGCTTGTCCTTCACTACAAGCTCGCATGCGCTTACCTTGAATTCCTTGCTGTACTTCCGCTTCATTTTGACACACTCCTCAGTTCTATTATATCATTCACTGTTTCCCGTGTCCACTTTTCGCATACAACTTTTCCTTTTTTGGGCAACCGTTCGTTGACAAAAGTAATCAGGATTCTCTTGACATGTGGTTTGCGGTCGGATATACTGGGATTGGTTCCGAAACCAATACTGTTTAGGAGGATCTGATTATGCTTTCGTTGAAAATAGGCGAAAAAATAAGAGCTGCCAGGAAAACGTGCAATCTCACGCAAGAGGAGCTTACCGAAAAGCTCGGCGTAACCAGAGCCGCGGTCAGCAAGTGGGAAAATGCGGAAAGTTGTCCCGATATAACGATGCTGCCGCAAATCGCGCAGTTGTTCCATATTACGATCGACGACCTTTTCGGCTATGCCCTCGAACCAAAGCCCTTGAAAATTGTCAATCAATATCACTTTGGATTCTCGCTGGATCATGTAGACAAACGCATTTTGGACCACGGAACGGTAAAGGAATGCGGTATCTACCCCTGCGAACGTCCCATCGGAGAAAACGCAGAAAGCACGTGGGAAGTACGGATTCATTTTCTATCCGAAGAGGAACATTTTCCGCATATCCTTCAAAAATACATAAAACCGGGGATCCTGATTGACGGCTATAGCGTAAGGAAAGTCGACGGGAAAATCATTGACGATGATCTGCCGAATAAACACTATGTATGCAGTAAAAAAATATGGGAATACAAAAACACAGATCACAAATATGTACGGCAGATGCTGCGGGAACAGGTCGAAATGGGTTTGATCGAGGAAGAGGATGCTATTCTATGATTTTTCGTTGGATCATAACGCGTTCGATCAAGTCATTTCTTTTGATCATTCCGTCCGAAATTGTCAAAGTGCATGATCGTCCTTCATTGCCCGCCCTTCGCTTCTAAAGAGGCGGGGCGGCGTCCTCTCTACGGTATATAGAAACGGCATCCTTTCGGGTGCCGTTTTTTGCGTAAACCGCGTATTTCTTACGTCATTTCCGTCCGAAATCGGATTCCGCGCATCCGATGCAGCACGGCGAGCAGTTCCTGTTTGCGCGGCAGGTCGAGAAACCGCCCGCAAGTCGTAAAGAAAGCGCTGTAAACGCAATCGAGCCCTTCCCGCTCCAGCCGTTCGTACAGCGCGTCGATTTGCGCCCGTACATCAGTCACGCCGGACGAAGAAACCGCCAAATACCGCAACAGAAATCCCAGCGCCAGCAATTGCCGGACGGAAACCAGGTCGTGCAGTCCGCGAACATCGACCTGTTCGCCGCCGAAGCAGAGGACGCCCGTTTCCGAAACCGCCAGCCGTTCCGTACCGCTCCCGGCGGGATAGGACGTGAACCCCTCCCGAAGCAGAATACGGTGTTGCTCCCAGTCCGCCGATTGCGGAAGCTCGGTCGGACCGCGGTCGCGTGCAAGCGCCCTCGCACGAACGGTGTCGTTGCGGATTTGATAGTCGTCCATCAGGTAGACCCGGTCGGCGACCGAGAGGTATTCCCCGCTTCCGCCGATGACCAGAACGGTCGAGACCCCTTTTTCCCGATACAATTCCTGCACGCGGTCGGTCAACGGAACGATCGGTTCCTTTTCGATCAGCGCCTTCATCGTGCGGTCGCGAATCATAAAGTTGGTGGCACTGCGGTCCTCGTCGATGAGCAGCAGGTGCGCCCCGCTGTCTACCGCTTCCATCACGTTCGCTGCCTGTGACGTGGAACCGGAGGCATGGAACGTAGAAAAACTGCGGACGTCTCCGCCCGGAAGCCAGCGGATAAACGGGGAGATATTGACATTTTTCACGCTGCGCCCGTCCTCGGCGGAAAGCGTCATAGCGCTGTCGTCGGTCAGGCACAGCTCCCGCCCGTCCCCGACGATATGGTCGTAAATGCCTGCGGAGATCGCGTCGAGCAGGGTGGATTTCCCCGAATATCCGCCGCCGGTGATGACCGTCACGCCCCGGCGGACCCCCATTCCCCGCACGCCGCAGACTTCGACCTCGTCCTCCGGCGCCGAACGGAACGGGACCGCACCGGGAAGGGGCAGGTCTGTTTCCCCCGCCCGTGGCAGGACGCTTCCGTTCGCGATAAACGCGCAGCAGTCGCTCGTCCGCAGCCACGAACGGATCCGATTTTGCAAATCGCCGAGGGCAACCGCCCTTCGCAAGCCCTCCGTGTCGAATTCCGAAAGGTACTTCGTCACCGCACCCGGCAGGTCCCTGCAGAGCATCTGCATCGCCTTGCGCAAGCGCTTACGCGGGAGCTGCACCTGCATCAGCAGACACAGGCAGAGTTGCGGGACGCTTTCCACGTCCTTTTGCGGATAGATGTTTATGCCGTTGCCGTTTTCGTACCATTTTCGCTCGCAAAAGGCGAAATAGGACGCGTTGCGGCTCAGCACTTCCCCGCCCGGCTTGCAGAGGTAATACCGTCCGTTCTCTTCGTCCGGCCGAGAACGGTTGTACAGGTCGTCGTTCAGTTCGTCGAGATAGGGCGCGAAAGTGCGCAAGCAGAAGTCCGCCGCATGGGGATAGGCGCTCTCCGGCAGTTCGGTCAGTCCGAGCCGTTCGAGCGGAATGTGCCACGTCAGGGTCGGACGGTCCAGCGCGAGCTTGTGCGTGATCGTGACGGTCACGGAGCAGTCCCCGTGCCAATAGGTGTTGAGAAAATCCTCCTCGTTCCCGTAAGGGGAAACGACGACCACGGGCCCCTCGTAGAGCAGGCGGTACGTCGAGGTGCTGTCGTCCATTTGCAGAAAATAGGATTTCAATCGTTTCAAAGTGGGCCTTCATCCTTTCCGATTTTCGTTTTTTGCTCTCAAACGGCAAGGAAACGACGGCCCCGACGAAAAAAGCGCATCCGGGCAAACCGGAATGCGCTCGAATGGACAGGAAATAACACCCTATGGAAGGAAATTCCCGCACCGAGAGGGTCTTGCCACAGCAGACCAAAACGCATTCAAGCGCCCGTTCCGAAGAACCGTCGCAAACATGGTTTACCCCTCCCTTTCGGTGAATTTCCGTTTGATTACGAATTCATTCTATCACATTACGCGCCGCTTGTCAAGGGAAAAGTGATCAAAAGACCCCCGTGACGAAAATTTCGATCCCGATGGCGACCAGAATGACGCCGCCGAGGACCTGCGCCTTGCCGGACAGTTTCGTCCCGAACTTTTTTCCGATGGCAAGACCCGCCATGCAGATGAGAAAGGTGACGACCGCGATCAGCAAACAAGCCGTAAACGCCATGACCCACCCGTATTCGGCGATCGTGAACCCGACGGACAGCGCGTCGATCGAGGTCGCGACGCCCTGCACCAGCAGTGCGCCGACGCCAAGGCCCGGTTTTTCCGCCGCGTCTCCGCCGCGGATCCCCTCGAACAGCATTTTCCCGCCGATCACGGCGAGCAGAAGCAGCGCGATCCACGGGACGACCTTTTCAAACGTCCGAAAGTACGCCACGATCGTATGCACGCAGATCCAGCCGACCAGCGGCATGGCAAACTGGAATCCGGCGAACACGCCGGCGATCCCGCCCATTTTGCCCTTTCGCATTTTCGGGTCGTTCAGCCCGTTCGCCATGGACACGGAAAAGGCGTCCATGGCAAGCCCCACACCGAGCAGGATGCTGTTGAGAAAAAATGATAAACTCCATTCCATTTCGGTTTCCTCCGGCCGTCCCGTTCGTTTTGCGCGACGGCGAAAACGGCGCGGAAAGCCTTTTTTTGCCCTCCGCACCGTTTTTTACTTTGCCTTACGGGATCAATACATTCCGCCGCCCATGCCTTGGGCGTTCATCGCGGCATTCGCCGCCGCTTCCGCAGCCGGGTCCTTCTTATCCGCGACAAGGGATTCCGTCGTCAGCACCATCGCCGCGACGGACGCCGCATTTTGCAGCGCACTACGGGTCACCTTGGTCGGGTCGACGATGCCCGCTTCGATCATATCGACGTACTTTTCGTTGTACGCGTCGAAGCCGACGCCGCTCTTGCGATTCTTGACGCCGTCGACGATCACGCTGCCCTCGAAGCCGGCGTTTTCCGCGATCTGACGGACCGGCTCCTCCAGCGCACGCAGGACGATCTTCACGCCCGTCTGCTCGTCGCCGGAGGTCGAAGCGGCCAGCTTCTTGACCGCCGGAATGCAGTCGACCAGCGCCGTGCCGCCGCCGGCAACGATGCCTTCCTCGACCGCCGCTTTCGTCGCGTTCAGCGCGTCCTCGATACGCAATTTCTTTTCCTTCATCTCGGTTTCCGTCGCCGCACCGACCTTGATGACCGCCACGCCGCCGGAGAGCTTCGCAAGGCGCTCGTGCAGTTTTTCCTTGTCGAAATCGGAGGTCGTGGTTTCGATCGCGGAGCGGATCTGCCCGATACGGGCTTTGATCTCCTCGGGGTCGCCGCTGCCGCCGACGATGATCGTATTTTCCTTCGTCACCTTGACCTGACGGGCGAAACCGAGCAGATCGAGGGTCGCTTCCTTCAGTTCCAGACCAAGCTCGCTGGAAATGACCTGACCGCCGGTCAGAATGGCGATGTCCTGCAGCATTTCCTTGCGGCGATCGCCGAAGCCCGGCGCCTTGACCGCGACGCAGGTGAACGTCCCGCGCAGCTTGTTGACGATCAACGTCGAGAGCGCTTCGCCTTCGACGTCCTCGGCGATGATGATCAGCTTCTTGCCGCTCTGGACCACCTGTTCAAGCAGCGGGAGCAGCTCCTGAATGTTGGAGATCTTCTTATCCGTGATCAGGATCGACGCGTCGTCGATGACGGCTTCCATCTTATCGGTATCCGTCACCATGTACGGCGTGATATATCCACGGTCGAACTGCATCCCTTCGACGACTTCGCAGTAGGTTTCCGCCGTCTTGGATTCCTCGACGGTGATGACCCCGTCCGCCGTGACCTTTTCCATCGCGTCCGCGATCAGCTTGCCGACCGTTTCGTCCGACGAGGACACCGTGCCGACGCGGGCGATGTCCGCCGAACCGTTGACCGGCTTGGAGGAGGCGACCAGCGATTCGACCGCCGTGTCGACCGCCTTGGAAATGCCCTTCTTGATGATCATGGGGTTCGCGCCCGCCGCGACGTTCTTCATGCCTTCGCGGATAAACGCCTGCGCGAGCAGGGTCGCCGTCGTCGTGCCGTCGCCGGCAGCGTCGTTGGTCTTGCTTGCGACTTCGCGCACGAGAGACGCGCCCATGTTCTCGAACGGGTCGTCCAGTTCGATCTCCTTGGCGATGGTGACGCCGTCGTTGGTGATCAGCGGTGAGCCGTATTTCTTATCCAGCACCACGTTTCTGCCCTTCGGGCCGAGCGTGATCTTTACGGTATCGGCAAGCTGGTTGACACCGCGCAGCAGGGCTTCGCGGGCTTCGTTGCCGGTTTTGATTTCTTTTGCCATGATGAATTACCTCCCTGTTTCCTTGCTTTTCACGATCATTCCACGATCGCGAGGATGTCGCTCTGGCGAACCACGGTGTATTCTTCGCCGTCGACCTTGATCTCGGTGCCGGAATACTTGCTGCAAATGACCTTGTCGCCCTTCTTGACCAGCATCTGGACTTCCTTGCCGTCCACGTTGCCGCCCGGACCGACTTCGACGACTTCGGCGACCTGCGGTTTTTCCTTCGCGGCGCCGGTCAGAATGATCCCGCCCTTGGTCGTCTCTTCCGCTTCGAGCAGTTTGATGACCACGCGGTCAGCCAATGGTTTCAGTTTCATAAAAAAGAACCTCCTCTTTTTCGGAAACGGCACGGCGCTTTCCCGACCGCACCTTCTTTTTCCTTTGTACAGTTCCTATTTTATCCCACTTTCTTGAACAAAAAAAGCTATGATTGTGAACAGATTGTAAAATGCTGGCACTCAGTCGAAAGAAGTGCTAAAATCGCACGAAAAATGGGACAAAACTTCAGCTTTTTACAGCGCAATTTTGTAAAGCGGGTTTGGCACTTTCTTTTTTATTCTGCCAAATTTCCGCTCCGGCGGAAGAACTGGTAAAAACCGCAACGGATCATGCCGTTGTACAGCCTGCGCACCTTGTCCGCCCTGCGACCGAAGAACCGCTCGAAGCTCTCGTCGGAAGTGATGATATAGAGCTGCCACGCCGGGACGTTCGCGCGGAACGCCTTCCCCATCGCTGCGGCAAGCTCCCGCGCCTGTTCGAGGTCGCCCAGCCGTTCGCCGTAGGGCGGATTGGTCACGACCGTGCCGCGTGCGCCGGGGACAGGGGACGCAAAGCTCCGAACGTCCGCCACGCGGAAGTCGATGCGGTCCTCCACGCCGGCGCGTCTCGCGTTCTCCCGCGCGAGCTCCACGCAGGACGGGTCGAGGTCGGACGCATAGATCTTGGTCGGGTACGGGCGGATCTCCGCGCGAGCGCGTTCCCGCTCCTCCCGCCAGACCGCCGGCGAAAGCTGTCCGAACGATTCGGCGGCAAACGACCGCGCCAGACCCGGGGCGATATGCCCGGTGAGCAGAGCCGCCTCGATCGCGATCGTGCCGGAACCGCACATCGGGTCGACCAGCAGCACGTCCTCCCGCGGGCGGGACATCGCCGCCATCGCCGCCGCAAGCGTTTCCCGCAGCGGGGCGATCCCCGCCTGCGTTCGGTAGCCGCGCTTATGCAGCGTGACGCCGGTCGTGTCGATCATCAGGTACGCCACATCCTTCAAAAGAAAGAACGAGATCGCGTACAGCACCCCGTTTTCCGGCAGGCGGGACAGGCGGTACACCGACGAAAGCCGGTCGGCGACCGCTTTCTTGACGATGCGCTGGCAGTCCGGGACGGAAAACAGCGTGGATTTGACGCTATGCCCCTTGACCGGGAACGCCCCTTCCCTGCCGACCCAATCCTCCCATGGGAGCGCCTTCGTCCCCTCGAACAGTTCGTCGAACGTCCTGGCGGGAAATTTTCCGAGCAGCACCAGCACCCGCTCCGCATACCGCAGGCGCAGGTTGCAGACGGCGACGGAACGCTCCGGCGCTTCAAAAATCACCCGGCCGTCGATGGTGTCGAGGCGCTGATACCCCAGCGCCTCGACCTCCTCGCCCAGCAGTTTTTCCAGCCCGAACAGGCAGGTCGCGACCAATTGCAGCATGGTTTCCGTCCTTTCAGAGCACCGCGGACGCGTGACGCGTGACGTGGCAGGAGATGTTGACCGAAACCGGGAGCCCCGCGATATGCGTCGCGTAGGTTTCCACCGCCGCCCACAGCGCCGTCACGCCCTTGCCAAGCCCCTGCACCCCGACGCCGGACCGATTGACCGCTTGCAGGATTTGCTCCTCCAAATCCTCGTACACCGGGTGGTGCACGCCTGCGTCCCGCAGAAGCGCCTTCTTGGAAAGCACCGCCGAATAGTCGAACGTCCCGCCGATGCCGACGCCGATGACCAGCGGCGGGCAGGGATTCCCGCCCGCGATCCGCACGGTTTCCACGACGAACCCGATGATGTCCTCCAAGCTCGCCGTCGGGCGGAACATCCGCTGGCGGCTCATGTTCTCGCTCCCGAAACCCTTCGGCAGGGCGTACAGCCGGACCTCATCCCCTTCGACCAGTTCCGTATACAGCACCGCCGGGGTGTTGTCCCCCGTATTGACCCGTCCGAGCGGGTCGCCGACGACCGACTTGCGCAGATATCCGTCCCGATACGCCTGCCGGACCCCTTCGTCGACCGCGTCCCGCAAAAGTCCGCCCTCGAAGTGGACCTCCTGCCCGACTTCGGCGAACACCACCGCCATGCCGGTGTCCTGGCAGATCGGGATACGCTCCCGCTTCGCCGTTTCCGCGTTTTCACAAATCACGCCGAGCATCGACTTCGCCGGTTCCTCCTGTTCCACGCGGAAGCAGTCCGAAAGGCGTTCGCAGATGCACGGCGGCAATTCGTAATTTGCGCGAATGAACAGGTCGCGGACCGTCCGCACGACGTCGGAGGTATGTACGGTTCTCATGGTACTGAAACGTCCTTTCTGCAAAAAAACGGGCAGAACGCACCCGTTTTTCGGTTCCTCTTATTTCTTATGTTTATGGACGGTTTTTCCGCCGTTCTGGAATTTGCGCAGGTCGCTGATCTTTTCCTCGCTCGTGGATTTATAGCGGCTGAGCATATCCTCGAAGTTGGTCGGCGTCGGCGCAGACTCGAATACCGCCGGCTGCGCACCCGGAACCGTCGCGTACGCGGCAGGATCGGACGCCCGCCCGCCGGACAAGCCGGAGCGGCGTGGATTCCGCTTCCCGGTTTTCAGCGTCAGGGAAATGCGACCCTTTTCATCGACGGAAAGCACGGTCGGCTCGACGTCCTGCCCGACGGTCAACACGTCCTGAATGTTCGAGACATAGCTGTCCGACACCTGCGAAATATGGATCATGCCGGTCAGCCCGTTTTCCATCTTCACGAAAGCGCCGAAATCGGTGATGCGGGTGATTTTTCCCTTGACCTTCTGCCCTGCTTCCGCCTGCATCTCTTGCGACCAAACCTTTCCGGGATCTCCCTTTACTTGCGCAGTCTTAACTTTGCACATCGTAATAAAACAGTATTTCGTTCGGGTATTGGTACCCTTTTTCACGCATATAACGCTCGATATAGGAAGCGTCGACGTCCTTCGAGAGACGGTAACTGACCTTTTCCACCTCATTGGCAAGTTCGTCGACCTGCTCCTCCAAATCGGCCCGCTCTTCGCGAAGGGATTTGAGGGTCAACTGCATATTGACGACGGATATGAAAAGCACCACGAGAATGACGAACAAGGCGAGCTTGACGGCAAGATTGGCGCTATGACTCCGTTGCATTTTCCTTTTTCCTCCGAATTTGTTTGCGCCAGAACCGGCGCACGCCTAATCCCGCTTTTGCCCTGCGGCGGAAGCGAAGCGATTCCCGCTTCGTATACAGCCGCGCCTTCCACCGTCGGCACGGGGGAAGAAGCGTTCGGTACAGTTTGGACACCGCCCTGCGGAACAGGGCGCCGACCGTGCAATACCACAAAAGAAACCCCAGCACGGCGCCCGCGAACGCGTACAGCCGCATCTGCCCATAGGACAAATTGAAGAACAGCAGCGCCATCGCCGCCGTACAGCAAAGGCAGAACAGCAGATCCTCCAGAAAGATCAGCCACGCGGCACGACGGTGCAGCCGGTGCAGAAGCCGAAAGAATTCGTAGAGGATCCCCAAAGCGACCCCGGTCAGGACAGACCAGCCGGCAAGCAGGAAATGCTGCGCGTAGGAAACGCTCATGCGCCGAAGAAGCGCCCGACGCCCTTCTTCCTTTTGGCGCCGCCGTCGAGATAAACGATCGCGTCGATCCGGCCGCAGACCGTCACTTCCCCGTTCTCCAGCGAAAGACTGCTGACGGAGAGCGAATCCCCGCTCACCGTCAGAACAGCTTCGCCGACGGACATACTGACCGTCGATTCATCAAAATTCAGGACCTCGCTGACCGCCGTGACCTTCAGCACCGAACGGTCATGCAAGGAAAGCTCGTGCGCACGCGGAGCGGTATTCATCGGTTGGACCATTCCTTTCCAGTTTGGGGCGATCTGCCCCTCCGATGATACCTTATGACGCACGCGAGTGCTTTATGACAGGATCTCGTACAGTTCCGACGCTTCCGCCTTGCCGACGTGTTCCGCCGTAGACAGGACGCGAAGGCGCGTGGTCCGATTGCCGAAGGTGATCTCCAGCACGTCCCCGACCTTGACGTCGTACGACGCCTTGGCGGGACGCCCGTTGGCGAGCACCAGCGAGCTGTCGCACGCCTCGTTCGCGACCGTCCGGCGCTTGATCACGCGGGACACCTTGAGGAATTTGTCCAGACGCATAGGCGACGAAAACGCCGGTTACGCCTTGTTGACGGCGTCCTTGAGCCCTTTACCGGCGACGAAGGACGGCAGCTTGCAGGCGTCGATCTTGATGGTTTCGTTGGTTCTCGGATTACGGCCGGTCCGCGCCGCGCGTTCGCGCACTTTGAACGTGCCGAACCCGGCGATCTGCACCTTTCCGCCGGTCGCAAGCTCGTTTTCGATCGCACTGAAAACAGCGCTTACCGCGGCGTCGGCCTCCTTCTTTTTGATGCCCGCGCTCTCGGCAACGATTTCAACGAGTGTAGCTTTTGTCATGACTGATTCTCCTTTGATTGTTTTTCTTTATAGGGATACTGACCATAGTATACCATAGTTTTGTCTATTTTGCAATAGGATATTTCGCTTTTTTTCAAAAAATTCCTATTCTTTTTCTATTTTTCGCGCTTCTTTTGGGGTCAAACCGGTCAAATCGCCCTTCGCGTTCCGCCAATACCCGGCGAGCGTCTCCCGCGGCGTTTCGGCGACCGAACGTCCCGCCTCTGCGCACTGCCGTTCGACGAGGGAAAACCGCCCGAGGTATTTTTCGCACGCACGTTCCAGCGCAAGCTCCGCGTTCACGCCGGACAGACGCGCCGCGTTCACCAGCGCGAGGAACAGGTCGCCGAATTCCTCCTCGACGTCCGCCCGGTCCCCTGTCTCCAGCGCCTGCTTCACTTCGCCCAGTTCCTCGTCCACCTTCCGCATCGCTTCCGGCGCGTCTGCGCAGTCGAACCCGAGTTTGCGGGATTTCGCTCCGAGCTTGTCCGCCCGCATCAGCGCCGGCAGGGTGCGCGGAATGGCCCGCAGTGCGTCCGTCGCGCTTTCGCGCTCGTGCGTGCGGTCCTTGATGGCTTCCCAGTCGCGCAAGGCGCTCCCGTCCGGGGCCATCACCTGTTCGCCGAAAACGTGCGGGTGGCGCAGGACCATCTTGCGGCTGACCTCGTCGCAGACGTCCGCAAAATCGAACAGCCCATCCTCCTCGGCGATACGGGCGTGAAAAACCACCTGGAACAGCACGTCCCCGAGCTCCTCCCGCAGTCCCGCTTCGTCGGCGCGGTCGATGGCGTCGGCGGCTTCGTAGACTTCTTCAATGAAGTTCTGCCGGATGCTTTCGTGGGTCTGTACACGGTCCCACGGACAGCCGTCCGGCGAGCGGAGCAGTTCGACGATCTTCCGCAGGTCGTCGAGCGTATAGCGCGATTTCCCGCGCATCTCCTCAAACGGATTCATGCAGCCACCCCTTTCGGATCAGAAATGCGGCGATCCTCCCGCCGAACGGAAGCAGGCGAACCTCGTCGGCGGTGATTCCGCGAAATGCGAGCATGGTCACGACGTACACCCCGACCGTCACGACCCCGCAGACGAGCAGGATCGCGAGCGCCGTCCCGCGTCCGCCGCCGGGCAGCAGGCAGGTCATACCGCAGTAGACCCCGAAGGCGGCGAGCCCGGTCAGCAGCGCGCAGAGCGCCGGACGGAAGAACAGCCCGACCGGGGAAAGCGGCGCGGTCGTATGCCGCCGCAGGAAGAACAGGTTGAGCGACGACGCGATCAGGTAGCAGCAGACCGAGCTGAACGGTGCGCCGTAGATCCCGAACGGGCCGGACACGCCGAAGAATTCGAGAAACGCCATGACGACCACCCCGATCCCGACGGAGATCATCGGCAGCCAGATCTTCCCCACCGCCTGCAGCAGCGCGTTGGTCGTCGAAACCACCGCCATGAAGATGATCCCGACCGCGAGGATCCGCAGGGTGCCGGAGGACACCTGCATCGCGTCGATCCGCTCGTATCCCGCGAGCGGTGCACGGTAGAGCAGCGACAGGCAGGCGGGCGCCGTCGCGAGCAGGAACGCTGCGCTCGGCAGACCGATGATCGCGCTGATGCGGACGGACTGCACGATGTGGCGGTTTGCCCCGTCGGTGTCCCGCACCGAAAGCGCCGCGGAGACCGCCGGCAGGATGCTGATGGCGATCGGGTAGATCAGCGTCGACGGCAAAAGGTCCGCGATGGCGGTGGAATAGGAGGTGTAGGCGGTATACAGGTCCTCGGCGACTTCCGACGCGCTCCCGCCGAGCATCAGACAGCGCTTGATGAGCACGGTGTCGATGAAGTTGGAAAGGTAGAGCGCCGACGACGTGATCGTCGCGGGCAGGGCGATGAGCAGGATGCGTTTCGTCAGCGCCGGGATCGGGTCGGCGCCGGGGTCCGTCCCAGCCGGGCGGCGCTTATGCGTGACGGCGCGGTAGACGAACAGCATGCCCATTTCGACGAGCATACCGACCGTGATGCCGCTGACCGCGCAGGCGGCCTGCACCGCGCTCGAATAGCCCATGTGCCGCGCCCAGAAGGTCGCGCCGAGCCCGAGCCCCATCTTAAAGACCGCTTCGATCAGCTGTCCGACGGCGGTCGGATACATATTGTGCAAGCCCTGATAGTACCCGCGGAACGCCGAACAGACGCAGACGAACAGCAGCGTCGGCGCGATGATGTAGGCGGCCAGCACGCTGTCCTGGTGCTCCGTAACGCGGAAGAACCACGAGGCCGCGAGCATCATGACGGCAGTCGCAAGGACGCCAACGACGGTAAACGCCGTCAAAGCGACCCGAAACGTGCGCTGCACTTCCCGCTGCCGTCCCCGCTTGTCCGATGCAGCGATCAGGCGGCTGATGGCGACCGGAAGCCCGCTGGTCGAGATCATGTACAGCATCGCGTACAGCGAATAGGCGGCGCTGAAGATGCCCATGCCGCCGCCGAGGATATGCGCGAGCGGGATCTTGAACAGCACCCCGATGATTTTGACGACGAAGCTGGAGATCGAAATGACGCCCGCTTCGACCAGGAAGCTCTTATTCTGTTGTTTCTGCTGCGTATTTCCCATGTTTCAGATGAATTCCCGCAAAAGCGAATCCTCCGGCACGACCTCGTCCGACAAAAGCGGGACGTCCGAAAGCATCGAAATGAGCGCTTTCGCTTGGGGTACGTGCGGATCCTCCGGGGGAAGTCCTTTCAGCACGGCGACGGCGGCGTCCGCCAGAATGCCGCGCTCGTATTCAAAATAGGTGTTGATCGAACGGTCCGCGAGGGGCGCGAACGGCTCGATATTCCGCTTTTCCGCCGCACGGACGGTCTCCCAATTCGCGAACGTTTCCGCCGCGTTCGACGCGCGGTGACGAAAGTCCCGTACAAGCCGCCGCAGGAAGCGGCAGTCCTGTCCGTCGCCGGATTCGGCGTAAAGATAGATGCGGTAGAGGCATTCCTGCGGAGTCTCCGGCGGAACGATGCGCGGATTGAGCGCGTGCAGACCCTCGACAAGCGTCACCCCGTCCGGCGACGGGCGCAGGACCCGATAGGAATCCGTCCGCCGGCGGACCTTGAAATCGAAAAACGGGATCGGCGCGTCCTCCCCCGCCGCGATGCGCTGCATGGTGTCCTGCAGGAGGTCCAGACGCAGGCTGTCGAGCCCCTCGGTGTCCTGCATGCCGTTCGGCAGGTAGATCGCGTTTTCCGGGTTGCGGTAGTAATCGTCGAGGGAAACGGTATCCACCGGGCGTCCGAGCGCACGGATCCGCTTGGCGAGCTTGGCGGTCGTCGTGGTCTTGCCGGAGCAGGAGCCGCCCGCGACCAGCACCAGTTTCAGCCGCCGGTCCGCGCTTATTTCCTCCGCGCAGTCGCGCAGCAGGGACTCGTACAGTTCCTCGTTCAAACGGTTCACCCTTTCTTTTCTTGCAAGGACGCGAAGAAGCGGCGGATCTCCGGCTCGCGGATCCCGTCGGACGCGTCTAAATACTCATACGGATACTTCGGGAAGGCGATCCGGCAGATCTCGTTCCGATCGGGAGAAACCAGCTTCGTGATCGCCCCGGCGCCGCAGGCAAAGACCGTCGAATACTCCTCCATCATCAGCACGTTATACAGGTTTTCGGTGCCTTTTTTGGCGTATCCGACGTTTTCGGCGTTCCCGACGATGTTCTTCTGGCGGTACAGGTAATACGGGAACCACCCGCCGTCTCCGAGCGTCTGCCGCGCATACGCGACGCAGGAACGCGCAAGTTCTCCGGCGGGATCGTACACGCCGTCCGCCGAAAACCGCAATGTCGACGCCTTTTTGACGCTCAGCGTATGCACCGTGATGTTCTCGAACCCGATGCGCATGACGTCTGAAAGGCTCTTTTCAAAGGTTTCCCGCGTGTCGCCGGGCAAACCGGCGATCAGGTCGGCGTTGACGACGTCGAACCCCTCCCGCATAGCGAGCTCGGACGCGGAGAAGAACGCGTCCACGCTGTGCTGCCGCCCGATACGGCGCAGCACCTCCGGGTCGGTCGTCTGCGGATTGACGCTGACGCGGCGCACGCCGCTCGCTTTCAGGATATGCAGTTTCTCCGCCGTGATCGTGTCCGGGCGCCCCGCTTCAAAGGAAAATTCGCGAATGCTCTCACCCGGCAGCTCCCGTTCGAGCAGGGAAAGCAATTCCCGCAGCTGCGCTTCGGACAGGATCGACGGCGTCCCGCCGCCGATATACACGGACGTCAGCCGCATGCCCAGTTCGCGAATGACCCGACAGTTGTCCCGCACATCGGCGTGCAGCCGTTCGAGGTAGGCGGGCAGCAGACTGAGCAGACGGGGCGTCGCGCAGGAGACGAAGGAGCAATAGGCGCACCGGGTCGGGCAGAACGGGATCGAGAGGTAGAGCGCACAGTCGTCGGGGCGGGTGTCCCGCAGCATGTCGATCTCGGTCCGCGCCGTCTCCACGGCGAGAGAAGCCTTCTGCGGCAGGACGTCGTAGTCCTCGGTAAACAGTTTCCCCACCGTTTCGGGGGAATAACCGCGATCCAGATAATATTTTGCCCGTTTCACCGGCCGCAGACCGAGCAGATACCCCCACGGCAGGGCGAACCCGAACAGCTTCCGCCCCGCTTCCAGATACGCCTTTCCGAGCGCAAGGGACGCGAAGTCAGACGCGGTCATCTCGACGAACGGGCGGTACCCCGCCGTCGAGAAGCAGCCGACCTCCGTCCGCCCGCCGGCGGACAGCTCCGTCCGGCAGAAAAAGCCGTCCGCCCGCTCTTCGAGCAGAAAGCGGGCGGCAGGAGCGCCGTCCGTTTCTTCGCCGTCCTCCCGGAACTTTTCCCCCGGGAAATACAGCATGCAGAGCGTGCGGAAATAGAAATCGTTGAGATACGGGGTCCTGTTGTCGATGACGACCTTCATGCGTTTCGCTCCTGGTTTCGCAGTTCGACGGTGTCGATGATCAGATTGACCGGCCCGTCCAGCACCGCGTCGATCCGCATATCCGCCCCGAAGATCCCCCGCTTGACCGGCAGGACCTCGCCGACCGCGTCGCAGAACGCGTCGTACATCGGTTTCGCCTTTTCCGGGCGGGCGGCATGCGTGCAGTCCGGGCGGAATCCCCGCCGAACCCGTCCGAGCAGGGTGAAATTGGAAATGATCATCGCTTCCCCGCCCACGTCGGACGCGGAAAGCGCCATCTTTCCGGCTTCGTTTTCAAAGATGCGAAGCCCCGCGAGCTTCGCGCTCCCTCGGCGCAGGTCGTCGTCCGTATCCGCCGCGTCGACGCCGACGAAGGCGAGCAGACCCGGACCGATCTGCGAGACCAGTTCCCCCTCCACGGTACAGGAGGCGCTTTTTACGCGCTGAACCACAAGCTTCACTTTATACGTTCCCCCGTGTGACGTCCCGCACCGCGCCGTTCTTGCGGAGCGCGGAGATGATGGACGCGAGATGTGCGGTGTCACCGCACCGCACGCCAAAGGTCATGGTGATCGTGTCGCCGCTCTCCTTGGTCGACAGCGAGGTGATCTCCACCTTCATATCCCGCAAAGCGACGGACAGCTCGGCGATGATGCTGGGCGTATAGGTGGCGAACACGTTCAGGAAGGCTTCAAAGCCGCCCAGCGCGTGCTTCTCCGCCCGATCCGTCCACGAAGCGGTCACCCAGCGGTCCCGTTCCTCGGGGCGCTTGAGTCCGTTCTGCACGTTGACGCAATCGTATTTGTGGATCGAAATTCCGTATCCTTTGGTGATAAACCCGATGATCCGATCGCCCGGAAGCGGCGAACAGCACTTCGCAAACTTGACCGCACACCCCTCGACGTTGTCCACGATGACGCTTTCGGAGGACTTCCGCGCCTTGCGCTCCTCGCGCTCGCTCTGCTCCGAGATCAGCGTCGGCTGCTTCGGCTTCTGCTCCGGCAGATCGGGGGAAACCACCCGATTGAATTCCTCCTTGAGCTTGGTGCCGAGCTTGACGGCGTCCATTCCGCCGAAACCGATGCTGTTGTACAGGTCGTCCGCCTCGGCAAAGCCCATGCGCGGCGCGAGCGACGTCATGATCTGGTCCCGCTGCGCGTCGGTGAAGCGGCGACCGTAGCGGCGAAGCTCCCGCTCCACCGCCTGCTTGCCGAGCTCGATATTCTCCGCACGCATCTCCCGCTTGAAGAACATGCGGATCTTGTTGCGCGCTTCGCTCGAACGGACGCAGGACAGCCAGTCCCGGCTCGGACCCTTGGAATTCGGGTTGGTCAGCACCTCGACGATCTGCCCGGTCTGCAGGACCGTGTCGATCGGAACGATGTTGCCGTTGACCTTCGCGCCGACCATCTTATTGCCGACCGCCGAATGGATCGCGTAGGCGAAATCGATCGGCGTACTGCCCGCCGGCAGGTTGACGACGTCGCCCTTCGGCGTAAAGACGAAGATCTCGTCGTCGAACAGGTCGATCTTCAACGCCTGCAGGAATTCGTCCGGGTCGTTGCCGTCCGCGTCCGCTTCGAGCAGCGAACGGATCCAGTGCAGTTTCTCGTCGAGCGCCTGATTCGCCTGGTCGCCGGACTTGTACTTCCAATGGGCGGCAAGACCGTACTCCGCCACCTCGTGCATTTCCCAGGTGCGGATCTGCACCTCGAACGGGATCCCGCCCGTACCGATGACCGTCGTGTGCAGGGAACGGTACAGGTTCTGCTTCGGAGTAGAGATATAATCCTTGAACCGCCCCGGCACGGAATTGAACATCTCGTGGATGATCCCGAGCACCGTATAGCAGTCGAGCTCCGTGTCGACGATGATGCGGAGCGCGTAGAAATCGTAGATTTCGTCGAAGGACTTGTTCTGATTATACATCTTTTTATAGATGCTGTAGATGCTCTTGACCCGTCCTTCAAGCTTGTAATGGATCCCGTAGGCGTCCAGCCCCTTAGCGACCATCCGCGTCGCATCGGCGAGGAAGTCCTTGCTTTCGCCGTAGCGCTTCTCGGTGTCCTTTTTGATCTCCTGAAACCCGATTGGGTCGAGGTAGGAGAGCGCGAGCGTTTCAAGCTCCTGCTTGATGCGCTGGATTCCCAAACGGTGCGCGATCGGCGCGTAGACGTGCATGGTCTCCAGCGCGATGGAGCGCTGTTTTTCCGGCGTGCGGACGGAAAGGGTCCGCATATTGTGCAGGCGGTCCGCCAATTTGACGAAGATGACCCGCAGATCCTTCGACATCGCGAGGAACATCTTCCGCAGGTTGCGGATACTCGCTTCCTGCTTGGTTTCAAACGGGATATTCAGCTTCGTGACCCCGTCGACGATGTCGGCGACGTCCTTTCCGAACTGCTCGCGGATCTCCGCGAGCGTGACGCGGTCGGAGCAGTCCTCGATGGTGTCGTGCAGGAACGCGGCACAGATGGAATTCGTGTCGAGCTGGCATTCGTAGACGATCTGGGCGACCGCGATCGGGTGAACGATATAGTCCTCCCCGGAAATCCGCTTCTGTCCCCGGTGCAGCTCCTCGGCGAGGTAGTAGGAGCGCTTGATCTTGTCGATATCGTAACTTCCGCTGGCGTCAATGCGGGCGAAAAGTTCGTTTACATCATAGGATTCCATGAATCAACCCTTATTTCGTTCCATTCAGCGGGTGGTTCTTCCGCAGGCGGATCAGAACCGGCGACTGGTCGAGATTGACCTTCTTGCCGACCGGCAGGAGCTTCAGTTCGACCACCCTGCCGTCCTCGCTGTATGTACGCGAAATCAGCCCCTCGTCGCAAAGCACGTCGAGGATGATCTTCAGTTTGCAGTAGGAGACACGGATCCCTTCCTGCTCCAGCCGACTGCATACGGCATCGACTGTCGTGCGCTTGCTGCTTTCCAGCACGTCCCGCTTGAGGAACTTATAGACCTCGCGGAAATCCGCCAGAACCGGCAGATCGGTCTCGGAGATCGGGGTCCTGTCCTCCGGGTCGGTCAATCGGCGGTAGGTCCGTTCGCCCTCGGTGCTGTTCTCCTCGTCGATATAGCTCAACCGCATCGCCTTGATGGTGACCTGCGGGGAGCGATGCCCCATGTACTCGTTGATGTCCGCCGTGAACACCACGTCGTACAGGCAACCTTCGCTCAGCTTGATCTCCTCGGGGACCGAGAACCAGATCGCACTGACCTCCTTTTCGCTGCTGTAGCGGCGATTACCCGGGCGCAGGCGGAACTTGCAATGCTTCCCGCCGGACAGCGGAACGATGTCCACCGCGGCGACGCGGCGCATCATCAGCACCGGCTGCGGATTCTGCAGACCGAACGGCTCGAGCAGCTGCATTTCTTCGATGCCTTTCATCGTAATATCCGAAAAATCGACTTCGCACTCCACCTCAAGCGGCAGCGACGCGTCCGTCCGCGTCAGGTACTGCGACGCGTACGCGTTGATCCGGCGGCGGAATTCGTCGATCTTGTCGATGTCCAGCGAAAGTCCGGCCGCCAGCTCGTGCCCGCCGTATTCGCTCAGCAGATCCCCGCAGGTCGCGAGCGCGTCCATCAGCGAAAAGCCCTTGATGCTCCGCCCGGACCCCTTCGCGATCCCGCCGTCGAAGGAGAACAGGATGCAGGGCAGCGAATACCGCTCGGCGATTTTGGAAGCGACCACCCCGATGACCCCTTGGTGCCAGCCCGCCGAGCCGAGGACGAAGAAGCAGTCGTCGGCGCAGGAAGCGCTGATCTGCCCGATCGCCTGCTCATAGATCTCCTGCTCCATCTGCTGGCGGAGCTTGTTGGTTTCGCAAAGCTCCGCCGCGATGCGGTCGGCCTCCTCCGGGTCCTCCGTCATCAGCAGTTCCACGGCGCGGGAGGCGGAAGCGATGCGCCCCGCCGCGTTGATGCGCGGCGCGAGGACGTAGCCGACCGTCGAGGACGTGACCTTCTTCGTCAGCAGTCCGTTCTTGATGATGCCGGCGTGCCGCATGAGCGCGAGGATCCCGGGCGAACGGACGGTTTCCAGCTTTTTCAGCCCCATGGCGGCGATCCGACGGTTCTCGTCGACGATCGGCATGACGTCCGCGATGGTTCCGAGCGCGACGACGTCCGCGTATCGGTCGCAGATGCGCTGGGTATCCCCGTCCACCGCGCACAGCAGCTTGAACACCACGCCGACCCCGGCGAGGTCCTTGAACGGATACTCGCAGTCCTCCCGGTGCGGATTGACGACCGCGACCGCGTCAGGAAGAATTTCCCGACAGCTGTGATGGTCGGTGATGACCATGTCGATCCCCTGCTCCTTGGCGTACTTCGCTTCCTCGATCGCCGTGATGCCGGTATCGACCGTGATGATCATATCGAAGCACCCGACCATCCGCTTGATGACCGGCAGGCTCAGTCCGTACCCCTCGGAGATGCGATCGGGAATGAAATACTCGCAGTGCACCCCGTGCTCGGACAGGTAGGTATGCAGGATCATCGTCGAGGTCACGCCGTCGACGTCGTAATCGCCATAGATACAGACGCGTTCCTTCCGCTCGATCGCCTGCCGGACGCGGGCGACGGCACGGTCCATGTCCTTGAGCAGATACGGGTCGTGCAGCGGAATTTCGTCCTTATGCAGGAACGCATGCACCTTTTCCGCGGAATCAAGCCCTCTGTTTGCAAGCAGTCTCGCCGTCAGGGGCAGCAGATCAAGCTCCGCCTGCAGCCGTTTCCAAACGGTTTCGTCCCCTTCCTGCAGGATCCATTTCCGTTCTGTCATTGTTTTTCGCCTCCTGTTTCTGCATCCGCGAACCGCATTTTATGCGGCGATCACGCGGACCGCCACGGTATACGCCGAACCGTCCACACAGACCGCACTGCTTCCCGTGCTGATCTCGGCGACGCCGAGAAACTCGTTCTCCGCCGCCTGCGGCTCCAGCGTGTTGTAATCGACAAGAATCGTCATATCGGACGGGTTGTAAGCGCGCACGGCGTCCGTCGGCCCGAAAATCGTGACCTCCACCGCGTGCAGCACGCTGACCTTCACCGCACCGCCGTTCGGAAGGTTATACACTTCGATCCGACCGACCGGGACCGTTACCGTTCGGTAACGGACCTCCGGCAAAACGACCGAATACGAAATCTCCGCGTTCGGTTCGACCGCGGAAAGCGCGCTTTCCGGCAAATTCTGTTCAAGCAATTCGCCCGCCGTGACGGAATCGTTCAAGCGGTTGTTCTCGATCCCCGTTTCGTCGCATCGGATGGCAAGCGACTGCACCTGCCCGAGCGCGGACAGCGGTCCGCGCAGCTCCACGCCGGGGACCGAGCTGAGGAACTGCACGTCCTCCACCTGCCAGACCCCACCGGTCAGCGAAAGGCGGATCGGGACGGTTTTCCGCCCGTACAGTACGAACGTCACGTCCACCGTGCTGCTCTCCATCGTGACGTACGGATTGGAGATCTCCGCTTTCGTGTCCGCGTTGCGCAGGCGGATCTCCCCGCTGACGTGGACGCTCTCCCCGGTGATCTCCCCGAGCGCAAAATCGCAGTACGCTTCCGCCGAGCTGATGACGCTTTCCGGCCCGTTCACCCGCACGGTGTACAGGCTCTGGATGGTTTCGCCGATCTCATAGGCGGAAGAATAGGTTTTTTCGATCTGCACGTTGATATTGCGGGAGGTAAACACGTCAACGTAGAGCGTGATATTCATCACCGACGGGTTCGCCACCGTCACACCGCTCGGCGCGACGACCGTGACCGGAAGGGTCACCGGACCCGGCTGATCGACCCCCGAAATATCCACATAAGCGCTGAAATCCCCCGCGTCGAGCGCATTGAGCGTGGAACGGGTGCCGGAAGCGTGTACGTCCACATTGAGGGAAAAGCTCTCGGCCTCCGCGACTGTGTAGCCGTTGGTGTGCATCCCGATGATCTCGACGGGGATCCCCGTGAAATTCTGCTCGGCGATCTCCGTGTCGTACCCGATCGCATAGAGCCAGAGCAACAGAGCGCCGAACAGCGCCGCGACGAAGATCGCGATCTTCCCCTTGCGCCCAGATTCCTCTTTATTCATGGCGTTCACCCGTCCTTTCTGCGTGCGCGTCCCGAACGTCACGCTTTCTTGCCGCCCTGCCCCTTGCGGGAGAGCTTTCCGCGGACGCGGCTGACCACCTTTTCGGTCAGCGCCTCGTCCTCAAGCAGCAGCGCGTTGAGCGCCGTTTCAAGGGATTTGCGGTCAAAGCCGCGCTGCAGCTCCCCCTCGACTGCGAGGGAGATGATCCCGTTCTCTTCCGAAACGATCAGCACCACCGCGTCGCTGTTTTCACTCATGCCGATGCCGGCGCGGTGACGCGTGCCGAGTTCCTTGATGATATCGGCGTTGGTGGAAAGCGGCAGGACGCAGCCCGCCGCGTGCAGGCGGCCTTCGCTGATGATGGCGGCGCCGTCGTGCATGGGGGCTTTGTTGAAAAAGACGTTTTCCAGCAGGAACGCCGAGATCGTCGCGTCAAGCACGGTCCCGGAACGGACGTATTCCTCCAGCTTCGTATTGCGCTCAAACACGATCAGTGCGCCGGTCTTATGCTGGGAAAAGTACTCCGCCGCGATGCAGACCTCCCGAATGACCGGCACGAGCGCGGCCTTCTGCGACGCATCGAGCTTTCCGCGAATGTTGCGGAACGTCGTCCCGCCGACCTTTTCCAGGAAGCTGCGCAGTTCCGGCTGGAACACGACGATCAGCGAGAGGATCCCGACGGAAAAGACGTTGGAAAGCAGGAAGTTCAGCGCTTTCATCTGCGCGACGCTGCTGATAAGCAGGATCCCGATCAGCAGAACGATCCCCGCGAGCAGTCTTGCCGCACGGCGCTTCCGCATGAACTGGAAGATGTAATAAAAGACGAACGCGACGATGAGGATATCCAAAACGTCCACCACGCGGATCGAGCGAAGCTGATTCCATACATATTGGAAGTAATCCAAAACCGCAGACACGTCCGTTCCCTCCTCTTTTTGAAAAACCGTCACATTTCACTATAGCATATCCGCTTTTACTTGTCAAGCGAAAGGGGAAAATTTCATTCCCCGTCCAGCAAGAAATTCCGCTTTTTCTCCTCCGCGAGCAGGTTTTCCAGCGCTCTTCCGCGGTGGCTGACGGCATTTTTCGTCATCCCGTCGAGCTCCGCGAAGGTCTTGCCGAGCGGTTCGTAGAAGAATACCGGGTCGTAGCCAAACTTCCCGTCCCCGCGTTTCTCCCGCAGGATCTTCCCTTCCACGGTTCCACGGGCGAAAAGCGTCGATTCGACCCCGTTCTGGTCGCATTTCACCGCGCAGATCGCGCAGACGAACCGCGCCGTCCGCTTTTCGTCCGGCACGTCCCGCAGTTCCTCCAGCAGTTTCCGAATGTTCGCTTCGTCGTCCCCGTGCCCGCCGGCGTAGCGTGCGGAAAACACCCCCGGCGCACCGCCGAGCGCGTCCACCTCCAGTCCGCTGTCGTCGGCGACGCAGAGCATTCCCGTCGCACGCGCGACGGTCTGCGCCTTGCGGTGGGCGTTGCCCTCGAAGGTATCCGCGTCCTCGACGAGTTCGCCGGAAAACCCCGCTTCCTGCAGGGAAAGCAGGACGACCGGGAAATCGTGTTCGACGAAGAAACGGTTGAATTCCTCAACTTTGTGGGGATTCCCCGTGGCGAGAACGATCTTCTTCATGCTTCTGAACCCTCGAAGAACGCATCCACAAACTCCTTGCCGTCGAACGGCTGCAGATCGTCGATGCCCTCTCCGACCCCAATGAACTTGACCGGGATGCCGAGTTCCCGCCGGATAGCGAGCACGATGCCGCCCTTGGCGGTCCCGTCGAGCTTGGTCAGCACCAGCCCCGTGATCTTCGCCGCACGGCCGAATTCCCTCGCCTGCACGAGGGCGTTCTGCCCGGTGGAAGCGTCCAGCACCAGAAGCGTTTCCCGCACGGCGCCCGGCAATTCCCGGTCGATGACGCGATTGATCTTCGCAAGCTCGTCGATCAGGTTCTTCTTGTTGTGCAGCCGACCGGCGGTATCGACGATCAGCACGTCCGCGCCCTGCTTCCGCGCCGCACCCGCGGCGTCAAAAACGACGGCAGCGGGGTCCGCCCCCTCCTTCTGCCGGATCAGCGGCAGATCGCTCCGCTGCGCCCAGACCTCCAATTGCTCGATGGCGGCGGCGCGGAAGGTATCGGCGGCGCAGAGCAGGACCTTCTTCCCCTGCTCTTTCAGCGTATGCGCGATCTTCCCGATCGAAGTGGTCTTTCCCACTCCGTTGACGCCGATGACCAGCAGGACAGTCATGCCGTCCCCGAACGCGAGCGGCTCCCCTTCGCCGACGAGCTCCCGCAGGATCTCCCGAAATTCCTCCCGGGCTCCCGCCGTCTCCTTGATCTTCTTCTCCTTCAGCCGCTGCCGAAGCGTTTCGGTGATATATTCCGAGGTGTCTCCGCCGACGTCCGCCATAATCAGCAGGTCGAACAGCTCCTCGAAAAAGTCGTCGTCCACCCGGTCCGTCGAGGAAAACAGAAGATCGACCGGCTTGAGCAGCGCGTCCTTGGTCTTTTTCAGACCGCTCTTGAGTTTCTCAAAAAATCCCATCAGTTGGTATACTCCTTGATCGATTCTTCCAGCTTCGCGAGGTCCAGCCGAATGTATTCGGAAATCCCCTTCTGGCGCATGGTCACGCCGTACAGGGTGTCCGCCCGCTCCATGGTCCCGCGACGGTGCGTAATGACGATGTATTGGGTCTTTTCGCTGTGCGCACGGATATACTCCGCAAACTTCGTCAGGTTGACGTCGTCGAGCGCACTTTCGATCTCGTCGAAGATGCAGAACGGCGCCGGATTGACGTTTTGCAGCGCTAAATACAACGCGATGGCGGCGAACGACTGCTCCCCGCCGGACAGCAGCGAAATACTGCGCACGCTCTTTCCCGGCAGCTTCAGAACGATGTCGATGCCGCATTCCAGCGGGGCGTCCGGGTCCTGCAGCTCGATGCGTGCGGTCCCGCCGCCGAACAGCTCGGTGAAAACCTGCGCGAAGCTCTCGTTGATCTTCTGGAACGTGGAAACGAAGCTGTCCTTCATCTCGTTTTCCAGCTTTGCGACGGTGCTGTCCAGACTGCGGCGGGTCTTCTGCAGGTCGTCCACCTGCGCCGTCAGGAAATCGTACCGTTCCTTGACTTCCCGGTACTCCTCCACCGCGTTGACGTTGATGCTCCCCATCGCCCGGATCTTCGCCTTCAGCGACGCGAGCCGGGAAGGTGCTTTCTCCATTTTCTCCGGCGGAAGCCGCTTCGCTTCCGCGTCCGAGTAGGTCAGCTCGTATTCGTCCCAGAGCTTGGCGGTGACCTGATCGAACTCCTCGCTGATGCGGTTGAAGTTCGCTTCCTCGTTCGTCAGGCGCACGAACGCCTCCTCCCGCTTCTGCTGGGCTTCCTTATGCCGTGCGCGAACCTCGTTCTGGCGGCTCTCCTGCGCTTCCCGCCCGCTGAAGAGCGCCTTGAGCTTCTCCTCCGCCGCATTCACGCCCTTGCCGGCGGTGAGGATCTTTTCCTCGATCAACGCGAGACGACCGCTTCGCTCGGAAATGCTGTTGCGGGCGGACGCGAGCGTGACGCGCAGATTGTTGAGCCGCTCCATCGTGCCGGACAGCAGCGCCGTCTGCTGCGCCTGCTGCGCCGACAGACTGTCCGCCTGCGAACGCTTGGAAACCAGCACGATGCGGGACTGGCTCAGCGATTCGTAGCTCGCCGCCTCCGCCCCACGCGCCTGTTCCGCCCGTTCGCGTGCCGCACGGGAACGCTCCTCCGCCTGCGAGGTCAATCCGTCGCAGGACGCTTTTTCGGCACGGACGGATTCCAGCTTTTCTTCGAGCGCCCGACGCCCGTCCGAACCGGCGTCGCGGCTTTGGACGACCGCGTCGATGTGGCTCTTTTCCTCCTCCATGCGCACGGTCAGCCCGTTGACGGCGCCTTCCAGCGCGTCGAGGGCGCCTTTCTGCGTTTCCGCCGCCGCCTGCAGTTCCGCACAGAGCGCTTCCGCGTCGGCGATGTCCCTGCGGGTGTGGGCGAGTTTGCGGTCCAATTCCAGCAAGCTCGCGTTCCATTCGCGGATCTCCGCGCTCAGACGCTCCAGGTCCATGGCGCGGGTGAACACGCCGACCTTCTTGGCGGACGCGCCCCCCGTATAACTGCCGCCCGGATGAATGACCTGCCCGTCGAGCGTGACGATCTTCAGCCGATGCCCGACCGCCGACGCGATCTTCGACGCGTTGTCCAGCGTGTCGGCGACCACGGTCCGCCCGAGCAGATCCTCCACGATCCCCCGAAATTTTTCGTCGAACCGCGTCAGCTCGGACGCGATGCCGAGGTACCCCTCCATCTGCCGGATCTGCCGCACGTCGCACAGCGAGCCTTTCACGGTTTCCAACGGCAGGAAGGTCGCACGACCGATGCGGTGCTCCTTCAGATACCGAATACACGCCTTCGCGTCCTCCGCCTGCCCGACCACGACGAACTGCACCGACGACGCGAGCGCCGTCTCCAAAGCGACCACATACGCGTTATCGCTCGAAAGGATATTGGAGACCGGACCGTACAGCACCGCCTGCTTCCCATCCGCCCGACGGATCTTCCCGGCGTTCCCGTCCCGCAGGACGGCGCGGACGCTGTCGGAATACCCCTCTAACAGCTGCTCCATCCGGCTGAGGTTCTCCCGCCGCTGTTCGGCGGCGGTCAGCTTGAGCCGCAGTGCGACGGTTTCCTCCCGCGTCGACGCCTCGGTTTCCTCGTTCCGGCGAATGCCCTCGCGGACCTCCTGCTCCTTCGCAAGCGTCTCCCGATAGGCCTTTTCGGCTTCGTCCCGTTCGACCTGCTTGGCGGTCCGCTCGGTTTCCAGCTGGGAAAGGCGCTCCATGCCGGACGAAATGCGTTCCTCGCTTTCGGAATCCGACCGCTTCGCCGCTTCCAGCTCCGCGCCGAGCGCCGCTTCCGTGCGCCCCCATTCCGCGCTGTCCGCACGGATCTGCGCGAGCGCTTCGTCCGCCTGTTCGGCTTCCGCCGCCGCCTGCGCGACCGCTTCGTGCGCCTTCTGCCAGCATTCTTCCTTCTCCGAGCAGGTCTTTTCCGCTTCTTCCGTTTCCCTTCGAGCGTCCGCGAGCGTGCGCTCCAGACCGGCGATGACCTGCGCCGTCGCGGCGCTCTGCGTCTCCGCTTCCGCGATCGCGTTCGTGCTTTCGGCGCAGATCTGCTCGAAGTGCGCCAAATCGTTTTGGCAGACCGCCTTTTCCCCTTCCGCCGCCGCCTGTGCGCGTTCGGAAGCGGATTTTTCCTGCTCGGTCAGGGAGATCAGGCGGGAGATCTCATAGCTTTCGTTGAGCTGTTCGTCCAGCTCCTTTTCCCGTTCGCTCTCCAACGCCTGCGCACGTTCCAGCGCTTCGCGGGCTTCGGTCAGACCGTCCTCGCCCAGCGCGCGCTTCTGCCGCAGGTCGTCGAGCCGGTTGAGCCAGAGCGTGATCTCCAGCCCGGTCTTTTCCTCGTTCAAAACGAGGTACTGCCGCGCATTCTCCGCCTCCTTTTCCAGCGGACGCACGCGGGACGCGACCTCAGAAAGGATATCGTTGACGCGAAGCAGATTGCTTTCGGTATCCGCGAGCTTGCGTTCGGCTTCGGTCTTGCGGTAGCGGAAGCGGGAGATCCCGGCGGCCTCCTCGAAGATGCTGCGCCGTTCGTCCCCCTTTTGCGAAAGCACTTCGGCGATCTTGCCCTGGCTGATGACCGAGTACCCCTCCCGACCGATGCCGGTATCGTAAAAGAGTTCATAAATATCCCGCAAACGGGTCAGCTTGCGGTTGATATAGTATTCGCTTTCGCCGCTTCGGTAATACTTGCGGGTGATGACCGTTTCCGGCGCGTCGGACAGGCGGGGCTTGTCCTCGGCGGGAGCGGCTTCCTCCTCCATGGTCATTTGGTGGGAAGCGCTGTACTCCTCCTGCGAATCAATGTAGAGCGAAACGCTCGCAAAGTTCGACGCGGGACGGGACGGAGCGCCGTTGAAGATGACGTCCTCCATCTTCGAGCCGCGCAGACTCTTCATGCTCATTTCGCCGAGCACCCACCGCACCGCGTCGGAAATGTTGGATTTCCCGCTTCCGTTCGGACCGATGACGGCGGTCACGCCGCTTTCAAAGGTCATTTTGGTTTTGTCGGGGAACGATTTGAACCCCTGCATTTCCACTGCTTTCAGTCGCATTTGTGTTTCCTTTTCTGCAAAAACGTTCAGTCGACCCTGCACACGGGCAGGAACGGTCGGACAGACGCGTCCGTCCGAATGAAAAGTTCCGCCGGGCGGAGCGAATCGCGGATCGCTTCCTTCGCGATCCCGCCGTGACCGGTCAGCTTGGAAAGGTCCTTCGGCGGGACAAAAACCGTCAGCCGCTTTCCGGCAAGGCATTCGGTTCCGACCGCCTCCACCGCCCGCTTCGCGTACAGCATCCCGGCCGCTAGCTCCCCGATCGACCCGTCGCGCGGACCGAACGGCGCACCCGCAAGCCCCTCGGACGCCTGCAAACCGACCTTAAGCACCTGCACGCCGTGCGCGAGGAAAATCTCCATGCAGTTCGCCGCACGCACAGCCGCCGTCAGGTCGTCGAGTGGCACATACCGCCCCGCGAGCGTTTCACGGTAAAGCGCCGTACCGGCAAAGACCACGGTCGGGTAGATCCGCGCTTCCGACGCGCCCAACGCGCAAATTTCCTCCGCCGTCGCGATCTCCGACGCCGGCGTAGACGACGGCAGGCCGAGCATCATCTGCCCGGCGAACCGAAACCCTTCCTCCCGCAGAAGCGACGCAGCTCGCCGCGTGTCGTCCGCCGTATGTCCCCGCCCGGAAGCGGACAGGACCCGGTCGTCCATGCTCTGCACGCCGAGCTCCACGTCCGTCACGCGGTATTTCCGCAACAGCGCAAGCACGTCGCGGTCGATGCAGTCGGGACGCGTGGAGACGCGGACGCTCCCGGCGACGCCGCGGTCGATCCAATCGTTCGCACGGCGCAAAAGCCGTTCCATCCGTTCGCGGGGAAGGTTGGTAAAACTGCCCCCGAAGAAAGCGATCTGGTTTTCGGTGTCCGAAATATCGCCGCAGATCGCCAGCATGCGGTCGAGCGACGAAAGCTCCTCCTCCGGCGTCGGGTCGCACCTCCCGGTGATGCGCTCCTGGTCACAGAAGGCACATCGGAACGGACAGCCCGCAAAAGGGACAAAAAACGGGAGGTTACGGTGCTTCTTCATCCAGCTCTCCGAGCGCGATGAGCGCACGCCGGGCGGCTTCCTGCTCCGCCTCCCGCTTGGTGCGTCCGCTGCCGGAGCCGAGCAGGTTGGAATTCAGGTAGACGGCGAAATGGAAAATCCGGTCGTGCGGCGGACCCTCCTCCCCGCGTTCCTCGTACCGCAGCTGCTCCTCCGGCGTCTGCTGGACGATGCGCTGGAGCATGGATTTGTAATCCTCCGTTCCCCGGCGGGAGACCGTTTCCAGCATCCGTTTCAGCCGGGGAAGCAGGAATTCCCGCACGGTGTCCATGCCGCTGTCGAGATACATCGCCGCGAGAAGCGCTTCAAACGCGTCGGCGATGATGCTCTTGCGCATCTTTCCGCCCCCGGCATGCTGTTCGCCGTGCCCGAAGTGCATGAAATCCCCCAGCGAGATCTCCGACGCAAGCACCGCGAGCGTGGATTCGCACACCAGCGCCGCACGGGTCTTGGTTAAGAACCCCTCGTTCTCCTGCGGATAGGCGGCGAACAGGAATTCCGCCGTGATGACCGAAAGGACGGAATCCCCGAGGAACTCCAGCCGCTCGTTGCAGGACAGATTTTGCTGTTTGTTTTCGTTGCAATAGGAGGAATGCGTCAGCGCTTCCGCGAGCAGGGCGCGGTCGCGAAACCGATACCCGATCCGCTCTTGCAGAAGCTCCTCCGGCAGAACCGTATCGTACACAAAATCCCTCTTTCCTGTGGTTTACTGTTCCTTCTTTTGCGTCTGCCAGCCGCAGCCTTCCGCCTTGCAGCAGACGATATCCTTCCCCTTCTTGCGGAACAGCGGTGCACCGCACTGCGGACACATCTCCCCGGTCGGAAGGTCCCACGAGGAGAAATCGCAGGTCGGGTACTTTTCGCAGCAGTAGTAGACCTTATGCTTGCGGGTCTGTCTGGCGAGCAGACGGCTCCCGCATTTCGGGCAGGTTACGCCGCTGTCGCGGTAGAACGGCATGGAGCCCTTGCAGGTCGGATAGTTGCGGCAGGCGAAGAACGTGCCGTAAGCGCCCCGGCGGGCGACCATCTCCCCGCCGCAGACCGGGCAGGGCAGGTCGGCGACGACCTCCGGCAGTTTTTCCGCCGGCTCGCTTCGGGCGTCCTCCTCCGATTCGGGCAGCCGCTTGGTGTTGCGGCACTTCGGGTAGTTCGGGCAGGCGGCGAACTTGCCGTAACGCCCCACCCGCTCGATCATGCGTGCACCGCACTTTTCGCAGTACATATCCAGCTCCACCTTCGGCAGGGCGACCTTCTCCCCGTCGAGCGTTTCGGTCGCGTGCTTGAGCTCCGATTCAAAATCCGTGTAGAACCGGCGCAGAACGGCGAGGTAATCCTCGCTCCCATGCTCGATACGGTCGAGGTCCTGCTCCATTTCCGCCGTGAAATCGTAGTTGACGATGTCCGGGAACGCTTTCTTCATCAGCTCGGTCGTGACGAAGCCGAGATCGGTCGGCACGAGCGTCCGCCCCTCCCGCCGGACGTATCCACGGGAAACGATGGTCGTGATGGTCGTCGAATAGGTCGACGGGCGGGCGATGCCCTTATCCTTAAAGACCTTGATGAGCGAGCCTTCGGTGTACCGCGCCGGGGGCTGGGTGAATTTCTGCTCCGGCGTGACCGAGAGCGCCTGCAGGACGTCCCCTTCGTTGATTTCGGGCAGGCGGTTCTCCGTTTCCTCCTCGTCCGCGTCGTCGTAAAGGGCGCGGTAGCCGCGGAAGCGGAGCGTGTTGCCGGTCGCCCGGAAAACCGCTTCCCCCGAAAGCAGGTCGGCGGAAACCGTGTCGAAAGACGCGGCAGTCATCTGGCTCGCCATAAAGCGTTCCCAGATGAGCTTGTAGAGCTTATACTGGTCCGCCGTGAGCTTGCCCTTGACGCTTTCCGGCAGGAGCGACGGGTCGGACGGGCGGATCGCTTCGTGCGCATCCTGCGCGTCCTGCGCGTTCTTATAGAGGTTCGGGACGGACGGATAGTAGGATTCGCCGTAGCGGGAAAGGATGACTTCCTTCGCGGCGGCACGCGCTTCTTCGGAGATGCGCAAAGAGTCGGTACGCATATAGGTGATCAGACCGTGCGTCCCCTTTTCGCCGATGTTGACGCCCTCGTACAGTTCCTGCGCGATCATCATCGTGCGTGCGGACTGGAAGCCGAGCCGACGGTTCGCTTCCTGCTGGAGCGTGGACGTGACGAACGGCGGCTGCGGTCTGCGGTGGCGGACCGCCTTGCGGACGTTCTGCACGAGGAAGCCCTCGCCCATGGCGGAAAGGACCTTCTGTACGTCCGCTTCCGACGCGAGGTCCTTCTTGCCCTCGGCGGTCCCGAAGTACCGGGCGGAGAAGCTCTCCCCGTCTGCGGTCTGCAAAACGGCGGTCAAAAGCCAGTACTCCTCCGGGACGAACGCACGGATCTCCTCCTCGCGCTCGACGACAAGACGGGTCGCGACCGACTGCACGCGGCCGGCGGAAAGCCCGTTTTTGACCTTTTTCCAAAGGAACGGGCTGATCTGATAGCCCACCAGACGGTCCATGATACGGCGGGTCTGCTGGGAATTGACCATATTCATGTCGATCTCACGCGGGGACTTGATCGCTTCGCGGACGACCGACTTGGTGACCTCGTTGAACGTGATGCGCTTGATCTTTTCCGGCTCGACCTTCAGGACCGCAGCGAGGTGCCAGCTGATGGCTTCCCCTTCGCGGTCCGGGTCAGCGGCAAGCAGGACGCGGTCGGCGGCCTTCGCCTCCTTGCGAAGCTCGTTGATCAGGTCGCCCTTGCCGCGAATGTTGATATACTGCGGTTCAAAATCCTTCTCGACGTCGATCCCGAGCTTGCTTTTGGGAAGATCCCGCACGTGCCCCTTCGACGCTTTGACCTTATACCCTTTCCCGAGAAAGCCCTTGATGGTGTTCGCTTTCGACGGGGACTCGACGATGACCAGTGTGTTCATAGTGACGGTTGTGTCTCCTCGTGTTTATTTGGTGCGCATGAAACGGTTGCCGGGGGCGGACTGCACCTGCCCGTGAATTTCAAGAATCGTCAGTTCGGCGAGCAGTTCCGAAATCGAAAGCCCGGACTTCTGCGCGAGCTCGTCCGCGGTCTGCGGTTCGTCGCCGAGAATACGCAGAATGATCTGCACCGCGGATTCCTGCGGCGGGTCCTGCCCGCTTTCGGTGGATTCCGGCGCGACCGCCGTCGGTTCCGGGTCGACGAAGGTCAGCCCGTCCTCTTCCGGGTCGTTTTCGACCGGCTTTCCCGCCGAGGTTTCCCGAATCGGGGACTGAAACCCATACGCGTACAGGTGCGGCGCGGCATTGAAATGCTCGCGGTGGATCTGCAGCGGATAGAGGTATTCCAGCTCCGCAAGGATGTCCGACGCGTCCGTCGCGGGACGCGCACCCTCCTTGAGAAGCTGGTTCGACCCCGCATACGCTTCGCCGAGCCCGCCGGGGACGACGAACAGCGGGATCCCCTGCCCCAGCGCGTTCCGCGCCGTGATCAGCGCGCCGCTCTTTTCCCCGGCTTCCACGATCAGCGCCGCGTTCGCAAGCCCGCTGACGAGCCGGTTGCGGTTGGCGAAATCCCAGCCGGAGCTTTTGTAGCCCGGGTACATCTCGCTGATAACCAGTCCGCGCTTATAAAGCGTCTGGAACGCTTCCGCGTTCTCCTTCGGGTAGATGCGGTCGATCGCCGTGCCGAGGACGGCGACCGTAAACCCGTCCCCCTGCAAAGCGCCCATGTGGGCGCAGGTGTCGATGCCCTTCGCAAGCCCGCTGATGACGGTCGCACCGCCGACGGCGAGCTTCTTTGCGAATTCCTCCGCGATGCGCATCCCGTTCCGCGTGGCGTGCCGCGTCCCGACGACGGCGACGCGTGGCATACCGTCGAGGTCGCGCCAATCCCCGATGCCGTAAAGCACCGCGGGCGGCGTGGGCAGGTCGCGAAGGCGCTTGGGATATTTCGGGTCGAAGTACGGGACGATGTGCAGACCGAGGCTCTTGCAGTACTTATACACCTCGTAGGATTCGTTGAGGTTCTTATCCCGCAGGGCGTGCATACATTTGGAATCCACCGGCAGGAACGGATAATCCGGGCATTCGTAAATATCCTTGAACGAGTGGAAGCGGGAGAACAGATAGGCGTAGACGCGGTTACAGATGCCGCAGGCGAGCTGAAGCCAGATCGGATACAGTTCCTCCATCCTTGCGCACCCCTTCCCACATGATGATGGCGGCCGCGACGGCCGCGTTGAGGCTTTCGGTCCTGCCGGTCATCGGGATCACCACGCTGTGCGGACAGACGGCGAGCAGTTCCGGCGGGATCCCCTGCCCCTCGTTGCCGACGACGAAGCAGTCGTCCGCCCGCAGGTCGAATCCGCCCAGCCGCAGTTCCCGCTCCCCGAGAAACGCGGCGAACACCCGCCGCGACGACGCGTCGAACGAGCGCAGGAACGTCTCCGGGTCCGCGCAGACCGCCGTATCCCCCGCGAACAGAGCGCCCATGGAGGCGCGGACCGTCTTTGCCGCGTACACGTCCGCGCAGTCCGGCGACAGCACCGCAGTCCAGCCGAGCGACGACGCGGTGCGAATGACCGTGCCGACGTTGCCTGCGTCCCGCACAGACGACAGGAACAGCACGCGTCCCGGCGTCTCCGCCGCACGCGAAACCGTTCTCACGCAGTCGAGGTACCCCGAAACGGTCAAAAGCCCCTGCGGGGACTGCTCGGTAGAAAGCTTGGAAAACACGGATTCCGGCACGCCGCAGAGCGCATTCTCCGGGACCCGCCGCAGCAGCTCCGCGTAGGTCGTTTCCGCCCCGTCCCGCACGAACACCGTCTTCGGGCGATGTCCGAACCGCAGGTACTCCTCCAGCAGGTGTGCCCCTTCAAAGAAGAAGGTCCGCGTTTCCTCCCGGTATTTGCGCAGGGACAGCTTCCCGGTCTGCACGACCGCCGGATTGCTCCGGGATGCAATGCGTTTCATGGTTATCTTACCCCGACAAAGAAAAAATCTGTACCAAGTCTTTCCTTTTTATAATAGTACAGATTTTTTTGCTTGTCAACCTTTTTTTCCGAAAACGACCCGATCATTTTTGGAATAGTCCTTCACGACCCCGACGCTGTAGCCCGCTTTTTCCAGCAAATCGGACACTTCTTCCGCCTGGTCGTAGCCGATCTCGAACACCAGATACCCGTCCGGCTTGAGCAGCAGCGGGGCATACGCGATGATCGCACGGTAGTACCGCAGACCGTCCTCCCCGCCGTCGAGCGCGCTCTCCGGCTCGTAGCGGACCTCGGTGGAAAGCAGTTCGATGTCGTCCGTCGGGATGTACGGCGGATTGGAAATCAGCAGGTCGAACGGTCTGCCCGCCTGCAGCGAAAGGGCGGCGTACTCCTCCTCGTCGAGCACGTCGAAGCGCAGGACCTGCACATTTTTCTGCTCACGCAGGTTGAACAGCGTGTATTTCAGCGCTTCGCGGGAGAGTTCGAGCGCGTAGCCCCTGCAATCCGGGCGGGCTGCGGCGAGCGCCTTCGCGATGCAGCCGCTCCCGGCACAGAGGTCGGCGAACAGGTCGCCGGGGCCAAGCAGCTTCAGCGCCGTTTCGACGCAGACCTCCGTGTCGGAACGCGGGATGAAGCAGCCGCTGCCGACGGCGATCTCCTGCCCGTAAAAGGAACAGGAACCGAGGACATACTGCAGGGGCTTCCCCATCGAAAGCTCGTAGATCGCTTTCCCGCAGAAGTCCTCCGCCTTTTCCGGCACCTCCGTGTCCGGCATGGCGAGCATCGTCCCCCGGTCGGTCTCCATCGCGGCGGCGAGCAGCAGGTCGGCGATGACCGCCCCTTCCTCCGGGTTCATTTTCTGCAGGATGTCACGCAGTCTCGTCCGATATTCCTTCAGCAACATCAGCGCTTTCCTCCGCTTTCGCTTGCTTCCGCTTGAGGTATTCGTCCTCGTACGGCACTTCAAAATCCGGGAATTCCTCCCGCAGGGCGGACTTGATGGAAACGATGGCGACCTCCATCATCGAATCGTCCGGCTCGCGCGTCGTGATACGCTGCATCCAAAGCCCCGGCGCGGACAGGATCTTCACAAGGCGGTTGTCGTGCTTCCCGGCGTACCGAATGAATTCATACCCCAGCCCGACGCAGATCGGCAGAAGCGCGACCTTCAGCAGGATCCGCCACCAGCCCCACACGTTCGGAATGAACACGATGGCGACGAAAATGGAAAGGAACACCATGACGAACATGAACGACGTCCCGCATCTCGGGTGGAACCGCTTCTGCTTTTTGACGTTCTCGACCGTCAGTTCCAGCCCCGCCTCATAGCAGAAGATGCTCTTGTGTTCCGCGCCGTGGTACTGATAGAGCCGCTTGATCTCCTTCATAAGCGAGGTCAGGTAGAGGTAGGCGATGAAGATAGCGATTTTGACGACGCCTTCCACAAGGCACTTGAGCCGGTTCATCCAGAACGACTGCTCGCGGACGATCGTCTCCGTTTCTCCGAACAGCTCCATTGTCAGCTCGTCGCCGTTCACCTCCGCGGAGCAGACCTCATATCCGTCGAGGAAAAGCTTCCCGTCCTCGAGTGTGTACGGGACAGGCTCGCCAAAGGACGTTCTTTCGGTCCCGTCGGCATATTCGTAGCTGTCCGTAAAGAGTCCGTCCTTAAATTCCATCACATAGGAAGCATAGGAGGTCCCTTCCCCCTCGCTCCGCCACGTCCCCTCGATCCCGCTCGGGAAAAGCAGGTTCGTCAGGAACGCCGGCAAAGCGATGAACAGCCCGAGCGCCAGCGCGACGCCCAGCACGACGGACACGGCGGAAATGACCGAAAGCATTCCCTTGCCGAAGTGTTTATCCAGCCATTGATCGAATTTGGAGGGCTCCTCGCTCTTCAGCTCCTCCTCCAGCCCCATCATCTCCGTCGAAGCGGTCAGGGTCGAAAAGGACAGGATGAACATCTCCACCAGATTGACCACACCGCGAATGATCGGCAGATTCAAGATTTTGTACCGATCCCGGACGGTCTGGGTCTTTTTCGAGCGGACCACGATCTCCCCGTCGTCCGTGCGCCGGACGGCGATGGCGGTGGTCGTCGGACTGCGCATCATCACGCCTTCCATGACCGCCTGCCCGCCGACTTTCCCGAGCCGAGGGTCGCGGGGCTGTTTTTTCTCTATTTTCTTGCTCAAAATTTCACCTTCCGTTCTTGCTTTTTCCTTATTTTTGTATTATACTATGATTGAAAGCCAAAAATAAAAACGAATTGTAAATTTTCAGGTGCTTTTTCGTGGATACCAAACGATTTGTGAAAAACGACAGCGGTTTTGTCTGCGGACATTGCGGGAAGGACGTCCCGCCCCTGCGCTACACGTCCCGCAACCATTGCCCGTTCTGCCTCTGGTCGAAGCACGTCGACGTGCTTCCGGGCGACCGCGCCTGCGCCTGCGGCGGGCTGATGAAGCCGGTCGCCGTCGCCGTGCATTCCCGCAAGGGGTTTCTCATCACGCATAAATGCCTGGTCTGCGGGGCGGAAAAGCCCAATCGCTCCCAGCAGGACGACGATACGGACCTGCTGATTCGCCTGACCAACCCGTACAACGTTTCCTGAATCAACGCCAAAGGAGGCTTCCTAAATATGACTGAACCGACTGCGGAAAAGCGTCCGACGAACGCTTCCCCATCGCCAAAGCGTTTTTGGACTGCCGGCTCCCTGCCGCTTCTGCTGACCGCCCTGCTCGCCTGCGCCGCCGCGCTCTGCTTCCGCCCGAGCGCCGGGCGGTGGATGATGTTCCCGGTATACCCGGTCTGCGTCGGGCTTGCGGCGCTTTTGCCGGGCAAGCGCTGGGCGCGTGCGACGCTGTTCCTCGCCCTGACGGCGTTTCTCAACCTCGTCGAGGCGGATACCGTCCCGGAAGCGCTGTTCGTCCTGGGCGCGGCAGCCGTGTTCTTCGTGCTCGTCGAGCTTGCGGTCTGGTGCTTCCGACGGAAGAAACGACTCACCGCCGCGCTCGGCGTCGTCATGGCGGTCGGCTGCCTTTGCGCGAACGCCCTGCTGTTCGGCGACCCGATCTCCGCCGCCCTCGCGCAGAAAAAGATCGACGCGTACATCGAGCAGACCTACGATGTCGAAACCGGCGGGCACCTGTTCGACGTCCTGCGCTTCGACACCCGCCACCGCGTCTACACCCTGTCCGCAGCCTGCGAAAAATATCCGAACCTGACCGGCGAGATCTTCGTAAGCGGGGATTACGTCGTCGACCACTACAAAACCCTTCTGGAATCGCTGGAGATGCAGGACCCCGCTTCCGCCGTCCTTTCGGCGCTCGCGGACGCGTTCCCGAACGATACCTTCCACGTCGATAAATTGGGGATCGACGGTCTGATTCGACCGGGAACGCATTACAGCATCTACAACGAGACCGATTACGGACAAAAGACCTCCTTCTGCGTCCGGCTCAGCGGGACGATCAGCGAGGAAAGGCTGTTCGAGCGGGCGCAAAACTACCTCGACGTGCTTTCCGGCGAGGGGGTGCCGTTCGGGGACATCGTGTTCGTCGGCGGCGTCGGGATCCGCTGCCGCCCGTGTCTGACGCCCGTCGACCGAGTCGGGCTGTTCTACGACGGGCTGAAAAAAGGCATGTACGTCATGCGCCACCCGGAAAATTACGCCTACCTCGCGACGAACGGTCTGCTCGACTGCATCGACTGCTTCGCCGAAAAGGAATAACGAACGAAGAAAGCCGCGGTATGCGGCTTTTTTCATTCCAAAAGTACTGCAAAACGATAAACGACAAACGCGCACACCCATGCGGCGGCAAGCTGGTACGCGAAAGCGGCGACGGCATACCGCCGCTTCCCGAACTCCCGCGCCATCGCGCCCATCGCCGCGAAGCACGGCAGGTACAGCAGGAAGAATACCAGAAACGATAGCACGGCGGGAAGGTTCGGCAGCGCTCCGGCGCTTTGCAGGGTCTGTGCGAGCGTCCCTTCCCCCGCACCGAACAGGACCGAGAGCGTGCTGACGACCGCTTCCTTCGCCGAAAGCCCGGAAAGCAGCGCGGCAGCAAGCCGCCAATCCCCGAACCCGAGCGGCGCGAACACCGGCGCAAGCCAGCGCGAGCAGGCGGCAAGCAGGCTGTCCTCCTGCGGCGCCGGACGGAAGGACGTGTCGAAACTGCGCAACGCCCAAACGGCGACGGAAGCGAGCAGCAGCACCGTGAACGCCCGCTTGACGAACGCCTTTCCCCGCTCCCAGGTATGCGCCGCCACCGCGCCGAGCGTCGGCAGACGGTAGGGCGGCAATTCCAGCAGCAGCGCCCCGGACGACCCGGTCAGGACCTTCCGCGAAAGCAGTGCGGTCGAAAGCAGTCCGACGGTCACGCCGAACAGGTAGAGCGCAAACAGCACCCACGGGGCGGAATGCGGGAAGAACGCCCCGCAGAGCAGGGTCAGCAGCGGGACCTTCGCCGAGCAGGCGACGAACGGCAGGAGCAGGACGGTCAGCAGCTTCTCCCGACGGGAGGAAAGCGTCCGAGTCGCCAGCACCGCCGGCACCGTACAGCCGAACCCCAGAAGCGCCGGTACCAGCGCCCGCCCGGAAAGCCCGAACCGCCGCATCGGACGGTCCAGCACGAACGCCACGCGAGCGAGGTAGCCGCTGTCCTCCAGCAGGGAAAGGAAAAAGAACAGCGAAAGCACGGTCGGCAGGAACAGCAGAACGCTCCCGACCCCGGCGAGCACCCCGTCGACGACCAGCGAACGCACCGTATCCGCCACGCCGGCGCTCCGCATCGCCGCGTCCGCCCAGCCGGAAAACTGCGCGAGCAGCATCCCGAGCAGGTCCTCCAAAAAGGCGCCAAACACCCGAAACGTCAGGAAAAAAACCGCAAAAAGCAGGAGAAAGAAGATCGGAACGGCGAATACCCGGTGGGTCAGCACGCGGTCCGCGCGGCGGGTGGCAGTGTCCGCCGGACGGGCGGGGTCCGCCGTGACCCCTTTGCAGAGCGCGTCGACGGCGTCGTACCGCGTCCGCACCAGCTCGGCGACCGGGTCGTCCGGCAATGCGGCGCGAAGTCGGGAAAGAAGTTCTTCCGGCAGACCGCGCAGGGGCTTTTCCTCCCCCATCACCGCGCAGGAGAACAGGAATTCCGCCGGGTACGGCAGACTGAGCGTCTCCACCCGCCCGCAAAAGGATTCCCGAAGCCGTCCGAGCGGCGAATCGGCGGAAAGAAGTCCTCCCGTCCGCACCGGCGGCAGGGCGCACAGCGCGTCCGCCAGCGCGTCCACCCCGTCCCCGTCGGACGCGCACACCGGGAATACCGGCACGCCCAGCCGTTTTTCCAGTTCCGGCAGGTCGTAGGTCCGCCCGCTCGCCTGCGCGACGTCCATCAGGTTCAGCGCAAGAACCGTCGGAACGCCCAGCTCCAGAAGCTGCGTCGTCAGGTACAACTGCCGCTCCGGGCAGGTCGCGTCCAGCACCTGCAGCAGGAAATCGGGCGGGTTTTCGAGCAGGTCGTCCCGCGCGACGGCTTCCTCGGCGGTGTAGGGAAAGAGCGAATACAGCCCCGGCAGGTCGACCAGCTCGACGTCCGGGTGTCCGCGCAGCGTCCCGCTCGCCCGCTCGACCGTCACGCCGGGGAAATTGCCGATGTGCTGGTGTGCGCCGGTCAAGCGGTTGAACAGCGTGCTTTTCCCGCAGTTCGGCAATCCGACGAGCGCCCCTCTCACGCTTCCTTCCCCTCCACCAAAATCTCCTTCGCGTCCGACGCACGCAGGGTCAGCTCGTATCCCCGCAGGAAAAACAGCATCGGGTCGCCGAACGGGGCGCGTCCGCGCACGGTCACGACCGTCCCCGGCAGGAACCCCAGCTCCAGCAATCGCCTGCGCAGACGGAAATCCCCCTCGCTTCGGACCTCCCGCACGACAGCGGAAACGCCCGGAAGCAGCGTCGACAGGGGTCGGCGCACCTTTCATCGCTTCCTTTCTTCGTAAAAACCAATTGAAAATTTTCCCGGCAAAAGAGGTATAAACCCCCTCCGTATGGCGAAACTAAATCCGTAAGGCAAAGGGACGGATTTCGTATCGCCGGAATCCCTCCCGCAACATATTCTGTTAAGGGACAAAGAGGAGTGTTTATTTTGAAGGGACAAAGCGGAAACGGCGTTCGCCGCGGAGACATCTATTACGCCGACCTCAGCCCCGTCGTCGGCTCGGAACAGGGCGGGGTCCGACCGGTGTTAATCGTACAGAATGACATCGGGAACCGGTACAGCCCGACGGTGATCGCGGCGGCCATCACCAGCCAGACCGGGAAAGCCAAACTGCCGACGCACATCGAAGTGCAGAGCGAACCGCCCGCCGGCGGGACGCGGAATGGTCTTGCCAAGAATTCCATCATCCTGCTCGAGCAGATCCGCACCATCGACAAACGGCGGCTGCGGGAAAAGATGGGCAGGCTCGACGACCAGACCATGCAGATGGTGGATAACGCCATCTCCGTCAGCTTCGGGCTGCACGACAACGCGACGACGGCGTAAACCGCCGGTAAACGCCGAAAAAACGCCGAACCACAAAAAACGGGAAAGAACGCAAACGGGACTTGCTTCCGCCGGCGTTCTTTCCTTTCTTATGCGGTTTTGCTCCGTTTCAGAACCAAAACGGCGGTGCCCACCGCGACAACCGCCGCGACGGCACAGGCGATGAACACCCAAAACAGGACGTTCGTCCCGCCGCCCGAACCGCCGGACGGTACGATTTCCGCAGGCGATCCGACCAGCACGCAGACGATCAACTCCTCCACGGGATTCTGCCCGTCGTCGTATTCCAGCAGGATCGTGTCCTCCCCGTTGAAGTCCGCGTCGGGGATATAGGCGATGCTCCTGCGGTCCGCCATAACCTGCGCACGCCCGTGCCCGCATTCGACGACCTCCACCCGCAAGTCTCCGTAAAAGGAGTCGTCGTCCGTCACCGTCAGCGGGATCTGGCACCGCTCTCCGGGCAGGATCTCCGGAAGTTCGCCGATCATGACGGTCGGGGGAAGATTTTCATAGGTTCCCTTGAGGAACCGATAGGTGCAGTCATACAGCCTGCGCAGCCGCTTGCCATTCGCCGTCGAAGTATCGGCATGGCAGAAGTCGCTCAAGGCGCCCGGTCCCGCGCCCTGGTAGAAGGTGTGCAGGGCGTCCATATACCCGGTCTGTGCGCCGACGTACAGGTAACGCTCGTAGGTGTGGCAGTTGTCGACGGCGTCGGCGCCTGTGAAGAAGGAGGGCTCGTTGGTCTCGACCTCCACGCCGAGGTGATAGGTCCCCGCCGCTTCCGCGAACTCCCAGAGCATCTCCGTGTCGAAGTAGGCGCGGTCGTTCGAAAAGGCGACGTTCGGTTGCATGACCGCGCCGGAAAACCCAAGCGACTGCCAATCGTCAAACCCGACGGAGAGGTAGAACGGGTCGAACAGGACCTGCTTTCCCGCGTCCCGCAGCGCTTGCAGCGCGTCGGTCGTGAAATTCCGCTCGTCCGCCGACCAGCTTTCGTTCATTTCCTCCTCGTACCAGTAGTAGCCGACGAAGTCCAGCCGGGAAAAGCCCGCGTTTGCAAACCGTTCGGTCAGGTATTCGTCGTACCACCGCACGATCGCGACCCGGTCCGCCGCCGTCGCGCAGGACTCCGCCGTGCCGTCGCCGTCGAGGTCGCCGAAGGCGCCGCTCAGCACGCCGGGGTACGGCATGGTCAGCAGGACCGGGAATTTGCGGTCCGACGGCAGACCGAGCGCGTCGAACACCTGCCCGACGACCGTATTCAGCGCGTCGAGCTCGTATCCCTCCGCAAACAGGAAGTCCGTATAGTAGACCCAATCCGACTGCACGGCGGGCGGATACTTGGAGGTCCGCACGAGCGACCCGCCGGACGGGTAAGCGACCGACACGCACGGCACGAACGCGACCGCGTCGAACATCGTGTCCTGTATTTCCCCGCTTTCGGACAGGTAGGCGATGTACGGGAGCATTTCCTCGACCGTGTTGTTCGCGCGCTCCTGCGCCGCCGGATAGGAACCGTTGTAGAGCTTGATGATGTCGGTGATGCGGTAGTCGTCCCCGTCAAGCCCCGTGCAGTAGAACGGTTCGACCGGGTCGTCCGGGACGAAGGACTTCTCCGCGCCGGTCAGCTCGCGGTACCCGTATACCTCGATCTCGTCGCAGCAGGCGAAGATGTCGCAGCAAAATTCCACCCGCACATACGTCGCCGCATACGCCTCGACCGTCAGTTCCGCGTCGTACCGCTGCGCCGAGGCACTCTGCGGGAAGGACGGCGACGTTTCCCCGGCGAGGAACCAGTTCTCCCCGTCGTCGGAAAGGTACAGACGGACGTACCGCGGCGCCTGATAGCCCGCGCCGTGATAGAACCCGGCGGCAAGCCCCGTCACCGCGACCGGCGCGTCGAACGCGAAGGTCACATACCGCGAACGCGAACGGAACGCCCTGTACCACGCGTCCTCCGACGGACCGCCCGTCGCCCGCACGCCGTCCGTCAGCTGTCTGGCGTCGACGTCGTACTTCTGAGCGCCGTCGGAATAGTTGGAATAGGAATGTGCCGTGGGAACGCTGTTTTCGACCGTGTACGCCATTCCCCGCACGAGGTTTTCGCTTTCCGCCGCACGCACGTGCGCCGCCGCGAACGGCATCACCAGCGCAAGCAGCAACAGCCAGCAGAGCTTTTTCATGGGTTCTTCCCCGTCCTTTCGATCCCTTTCTTGGTATTATACCACAGCAGACCGAAAAAAGCAAGCCCCCGAAAGCACCCTTCGGGACGCCCGTGCATAGACTTTCTCTGAGAGGTGTTCGACATGGGTGAACCAAATGTTATCG
>CANRIX010000018.1 GCA_947630765.1 uncultured Clostridia bacterium
CGCTTAACTGGTTCTCTCCTAAAGATGTCCTCTTTTCTTTTCCTGACTTTGTAACACATCATTGACAAACCTACATTCCTTAAGGAATTCCGGGGTCCCGTTTATTTCGTGCCGCGTATCAATACGGTCGTCTTTACGCGGAAATGCCAGGTTTTCTCGCCGCTTTCGTACCGTTCGAGTTCCTTGTCGTATCTGCGGTCGATCAGGTCCACTAAAGAACGGTATTCGCTCTCGTTCAGCGCGTCGGGGGCCATTCTGTACGCCTTTTCCGCACTGCTGAGCTCCGAAACCCGGTCGTCGTTGATTTGCGCCCGCGCCGTTTCTTCGTCGACGTTCTCGAAATCCGGGGCATAGATGACCGTTGCCATCGCGTCGACGGATATATCGCGGAATCCCTGCGCCGCAAGGTACGCGGGGAATTTTTCTGTCCGATCCTCGTACCGTTTGATCCGGCTGTTGGGGTTTTCGGACGCCGCCGCCCATACCTTGTCGAACAATCGCTTTTCCTCGGAACTGGCGGTCGGAACCCATTCCTCCGGCGCGGCGCCCCGGTTGTAGACGTCCATCACGACCATTTTGCCGCCCGGTTTCAGCACCCGATACTGCTCCCGCACGAACTTTTCGGGATCGCAGAAATTGATTACGGTATGGGAACAGCAAACGTCGAAGGCGTTCTCCTCGAAAGGCAGCATCGTCGCGTCCCCCGCGACGAAATTGCAGGGAAGGTGCAATTCTTCGGATTTCCGCCGGGCAAAATCAATGTGACCGGTGTCAAAATCCAATCCCGTGATCTCCGCGTTCGGAAGCTGTTCTTTCAACCTGTGGCAGAGCAGCCCGCCGGCGCAGCCCACCTCCAGGATCTTCATTCCGTCGCGCAGCTGCATCATGTCCGCCCATTTGCCGATATTTCCCCGGGTGAATTTCAACGAGCGGGACAGATACAGTTCCTCCGTCTTTTGCACGTACTGTGACCAATAGGTGTTCATGTTCTGCGTTCCTCCAAATCCCGGTTTATTTTGATCAGTTTCTAAAAATCCCATGATTTCAGGGGTTTTCGCTTAGATATTCCGCTTCTGAATAGTGCAGTATCAATAACGCCCGAAACGTTATATCGCAAGCCTTGCAGACTTTGGACCTCCAATCGGATTCCAAGCGCAGTCCCGCATAAGGTCCCCATCCCTTGAATTCATCCTCATAAACGTCTATTTCGCAAATACCGTCACGATTGACATTCTGAAGGATATAATCAACCTCCGTTTGAAGTTGCGGAATGTAATTGTATAGGCCGCACCGTGTTAACCATTCGACTTTTTCCATATTGACTCTTCGCGTACCATCGGTACTGCAGCGGTTTACTAAATTTGTAGAAATAGAATATCCTTCCGATAAATACCATAATGGTCCGACAATATGCCCTACCCAACAGGCGACCGGCGTGTTCATGATTTCCAGCCGATCGGTTCTCATCAACTTCTTGAACGCTTCCGCGAGCATATCAATATTCTCACGATTTTTCCACGAATCCGTAAATGCCAATATTTCAAGATGATATCTGCACGGCCATCTCTCGTTTTCGTTAAACAGTCTGCACTTCTTGGACGGGCGGGAAACGTCAAGTATGGAATCGACTTCCGTCACTCGTTTGAAGGATTCTAATGCGATTCCAATTTGCGGTGTTATATCAATGGTGTCATCATAATGCGCTCTTGCAATACAGGCACAACGTATCATGTTTTGTCCAAAAGCGGGGATTTCAAATTCACTATATAATCTGCCTTTGGTCTCGTAGCATAGGTCGGTCAATTTGGTCGTCGTAAAGGCATTGATCGCACCGTCCAATAACGCGGTTCCTTTTAAGCCTTTTTCGCCCATATATTTTGTAGCGGTTTCCTGATTATCGTATTGCCCCGCATTCTTGCTTGAACCGTGAAATCCATGACCGATCCAACCGTTTTCCTGTTGCTTTTCCGCTATCCGTTTTATGATTTTTTCCTCTAATATTTTACGTTGCAGTTCCCGTTCTTCTTTTTCGGAAATATCTTTCAGTATTTCTTTTTTTACGCGCAAAACAATTGAAGGACCCGCATTGTGCAGCAAAAACGCAATCATTTTCTGTTTCATAATCAAATCTCCTTAAAACACGGCCACAGGCACCTGACGTAGGAAGTCCGGCGTATCAAAATCGGCGATTTGCAAAAACAAATCGCGGCAAGCCTTTATAGCTTGCCGCGACGTGGTCGGAGTGAAAGGATTTGAACCTTCGGCCTCCACGTCCCGAACGTGGCGCTCTACCATCTGAGCCACACCCCGAATTTTCTCTATGCGCTTCCTGCGCACAAAGGGTATTATACAGGAAAAAAATCCGTTTGTCAAGAGTTATTTTGCGTTTTTCCGAAATTTTTTCTATCTAAGTACGCCTGCAGCAGGATCTGTGCGGAAAGCGCGTCGATGATCGACCGGCGGCGACCGCTCTTGCAATCGGTCAGGTTCAGGTAGGTGTACGCTTCGACGGTCGTCAGCCGTTCGTCGAAGTATTCCAACGGCAATCCCGTCGCTTCCGCCAGTTTTTCGCCGAATACGCGGGTCTTTTCCGCGCGGAAGGATTCGCTGCCGTTCATGTTGCGCGGCAAACCGCAGACCAGCAGTTCCGCGCCGAGCGCCTTGATCTGCTCTGCACATTTCCGCACCGCGTCGTTGAGCCCCGTGACGGACACGGTGCCGACGGCGGAGGCGAGCCGTTCGCCTTCGTCCGAAAGCGCGAGCCCGACCCGTGCGTCCCCGAAATCGATCCCGGCGATCCGCATGAAAAAATCAACCTCTTTCCTGTTTTTTGCCGCGTATAAACCGCGCGGACGCGGGACAGACTAACTTCGGAACCGCCGAAAGGCGGCGACGAAAGAGAAAGGGAAGGGCAAACGACATGGAATTTCCGCAGAAACGAAAAGCGCCCTACCGTCCCAACGCGGACGTCCATTGGGGCGACCGCTACACGCATCCGATCCAGTCCGCTCCCCGGCGGATCGACGGCGGTTTTTACGACCTGACCGACGATTTCATCGGCGAAATGTGTCTTTACAGCGAAACGGATCCGTCCGGCAGCTATACCGGCTATCCGCGCGACGACGACACGCCGATCCAGGATGCGGACGATCTTTGACGGATCCACGGGACCCGTTCCGGCCGGAGGGGAGCTTCTCCTCCGACCGGCTTTCTTTTTGCCGTTAACGCCCCAAAATGCGGCGGATCTCCATCGCGAGCAGCGCGGAAACGCGGACGGACGTATTGACGTTCGGGTGTCCGCCCCCGCCGGTCTCGCCGGGAATTTGATACATCGAATCCACCTGCAGGTAGTACGCCTGCCCGGCTTCCCGGTCGAAGGTCTCGACCGCCTGGCGGACCGCGCCGCACTTGCTCTGGTCCATCACGCCGTAGCACCAGACGATCGGTTTGCCCGGGTACGCGGCGCGGACTTCCCGCAAGAGCGAGAGCGCCGCCGGGAGAAATTCCGCGTCGGTCACGCCGCCCCACGCGTCGTTCGTGCCGGCGTTGATGACGGTCAGATCGGGGATCCGCCGGCTGTGGTCCCATTGTCCGCCGGTCGGCGTTTCCCGCTGGAACGCCTGCCGCAGGGTCAGGTCGCTTCGGTCGCCGTTGCAGTTGGCGACGACCCCCTTGCCGGACGCGCCGGCGAGCAGGATCTCCGCGTCCAGCAGTTCGGCGGTGCGGTAGGCGTAGGAACGGGAGGAATCCTGTTCGTGAACGCTGTATCCGACCGACGTCGACGGACCGACCACGCCGTAGCCGCAGGTGATGGAATCCCCGATGAACGTCAGCCGAAGCGGTTTCTCCGCCGGCGGGTCGAGCAGCGCGGGCGACTCCCCGAACAGCACGGCACTCGCGACGCGCACCGAGACGTTCCCCTCCGTCACCCGCAGGACGCGGACCGTATGCACGCCCTCCGGCAGCCCTTCGACGATGAGTTTTTCGTTCCCGTTCGCGACCGCGAAGCGCTGCGGGACGCCGTCCGTCCAGACGCGCAGGTAGGCGGGCTGGGGGTCGGCATACGGGCCGAGATTGAGGAAGAATCCGCTCCCGGCGAAGCGGAAGGCAAAGCCGCTGTCGCACCACGGCAGGGCGAGTTCGCCTTCGGCGGGCAGGAAGGTCTTTCCGAGCGGGCGGAAGCCGGACGGAGCGTGCAGGGGGTGTTCGCTGTAGGTCAACATAGGGTTTGTGTCCTTTCGGGGGTAAATTTTACAGGTCGACGGGGCGGTGTTCCGCCGCCGAGCGGTAGATCGCGAGGATGAGGTCGACGGGGCGGCGCCCCTCCCGCAGGTCGATGAGCGGCTTTTCGCCGGTTCGCAGGGCATGGATCACGTCGGCGAACTGCTGGGTATGCCCGTAGGTGGACAGGGCGGTCGGCACGGACGCGGACGAATGGGTGGCAGACGGGGAAACGACGTTCTGCGTTTCGCCGTTCGGCAGGTCCCAGCGGACAACGGAGGTTTCCTCCAGCGCGATGCTGCCCAGGTCGCCGTTCAGCTCCAGCCGGCGCGGATAGCCCGGACCGACCGACGTGGTCGCCTGGATCACGCCGAGCGCCCCAGAACGGAATTCCACGACGGCGGACAGCGTGTCCTCCACTTCGATCTTCCGGGACAGCGTTTTGGAGAGGGCGTAGACGCTCTTGACGTCCCCGGCGAGGTAGAGCAGCAGGTCCACCCCGTGGATGCCCTGGTTCATCAGTGCGCCGCCGCCGTCCACCGCCTTCGTGCCGCGCCACCCGCCGCTGTCGTAGTATTCCTGCGAGCGGTGATACTTCATATAAATATCCGCGCACACCAGCTTCCCGAGCCGTCCGCCGTCCAGCGCGTCCTTCGCCATGCGGACCCCCTGCGAAAAGCGGCTCTGCGCGATGGAGGACAGCAGCACTCGGTTCTTTTCGCAGGCTTCCTGCATCTGGTCGAGCTGCGCGGACGTGATGGCCATCGGCTTTTCGACGATGATGTGCTTTCCGGCGTTCGCGGCGGCGACGGCGGTTTCGGCGTGGAAACCGCTGGGCGTGCAGATGTTGACGACGTCCACGTCCGGGCAGGCGAGCAGTTCCTCCACGCTCGCGAACGCACGCACGTTATGACGCGCGGCAAACGCGGCGGCGGCCTGCGGCCGGACGTCCGCCGCGCCGATCAGTCGGGCGTCCCCCGGCAGGTCGGCGAGCGCGTTCGCGTGGAAATCCGCGATGACGCCGCAGCCGACGATCCCGAATCCGATGGGGTTTTCCATACGAAATCAACCCTTTCCGACGTGTTCTTTCTTTGTCATTTTAACAAAAATTGCTCCTTTTGTCAACAGTTTCCGAAAAATCCCTTGACAGCCCGCGCCGAAAGGAGTATTATTAGTATGGAAAGAAAACGAGCGTTTCCGACCCAAAGAAAAGAGGATTTATTTTGAAGAGGATCTACAATTTCTCCGCCGGTCCCTCGATGCTGCCGCTTCCCGTGCTGGAACGTGCCGCCGCCGAGATGACCGATTACAAAGGCAGCGGCATGTCCGTCATGGAGATGAGCCACCGCTCCGCCGTCTACCAGCAGATCATCGACGAGACGGAGCAGCGCCTGCGCACGCTGATGGGCATCCCGGACAACTACAAGGTGCTTTTCCTGCAGGGCGGCGCGACGACGCAGTTCTCCGCCGTTCCGCTCAACCTCATGACCGGGAGCGGCAAAGCGGATTACATCGTCAGCGGGCAGTTTTCCGGCAAGGCCGCCAAGGAGGCCGAACGGTTCGGCGAAGTCCATGTGCTCGCAACCTCGAAGGACCGCAACTTCGCATACGTCCCGTATGTGACCGAATTCGATTCTGACGCGGATTACGTCCATATCTGCTACAACAACACCATCTTCGGCACGACGTTCCCGTACGTCCCCGCGACCGGGAAGATCCCGCTCGTGGCGGATATGTCCTCCGGGATCCTGTCCAAGCCGGTCGACGTGACCGACTACGCGCTCATCTATGCGGGTGCGCAGAAGAACATGGGCCCGTCCGGGCTGACCGTCGTCATCATCCGCGACGACCTGATCCACGACCCGCAGCCGATCTGTCCGGTCCTTATGCAGTACAAGGTACAGGCGGAGAACGGCTCGATGTACAACACCCCGCCGTGCTACGCGATCTATATCGCCGGTCTGGTCTACGAGTGGCTGCTGTCCATCGGGGGGCTGACCGAAATGCAGAAGATCAACGAAAAGAAGGCGGGAATGCTCTACGACTTCCTGGATAGCAGCAAGCTCTTCCGCCCGACGGCGGACAAGGACTGCCGCTCGCTTATGAACGTCTGCTTCGTCACCGGCGACGACGCGCTGGACAAGAAATTCTGCGCAGACGCGACGGAAGCGGGCTTCTCGAACCTGAAAGGGCACCGCTCGGTCGGCGGTATGCGTGCGTCCATCTACAACGCCATGCCGGTCGAGGGCGTCGAATCGCTGGTCGCGTTCATGGAAAACTTTGAAAAGCAAAACGGCTGACACCAATAAAGAAAGGACCTATCGCCATGCGTGGGATAGGAAACAGGAAAAAAGCCATGAAAACCATACGTCTCTTCAATTCCATCAGTCAGGTCGGGCTTGACGCGTTCGACCCCGCAAAGTACGCGCTGACGACGGAGGACGCGGACGCCGAAGGCATCCTTGTGCGTTCCGCCGTGCTGCACGATACGCCGTTCCCGCCGTCGCTGACCGCCATTGCCCGTGCCGGGGCCGGGGTCAACAACATTCCGCTGGAGCGCTGCGCGGAAAACGGGATCGTCGTGTTCAACACGCCCGGCGCGAACGCGAACGGTGTCAAGGAGCTGACCGTGCTGGCGCTGCTGCTGGCGTCCCGCCGCGTGGCGCAGGGCATCGAGTGGGCGAAAACGCTCAAGGGCGACCCGGAGCTTTCCAAGAAGGTCGAAAAGGGCAAGTCCCAGTTCGTCGGGCCGGAGCTGCGGGGCAAGACGCTCGGCGTCATCGGTTTGGGCGCGATCGGCGGCATGGTCGCCAATGCGGCGGACAGCCTCGGCATGAACGTCATCGGTTGCGACCCGTTCCTGTCGGTCAAGGCCGCGTGGTCGCTGAAAACCTCGGTCCACAGCGCCGCAAGCTACGACGAGATCTATGAAAAAGCGGACTATATCACCTACCATATCCCGGCGCTGCCGGAAACAAAGGGCATCATCAACCGCGAAAACATCGCCAAGATGAAGGACGGCGTCCGCATCGTCAACCTCTCGCGCGGGGACCTCGCGAACGCGCAGGACGTCGCGTCCGCGTTGAAGAGCGGCAAGGTCGCCGCGTATGTGACGGATTTCCCGTGCGACGAGCTGCTCGGGGTCGACGGCGCGGTCTGCACGCCGCACCTCGGCGCTTCCACGCCGGAATCCGAGGACAACTGCGCCCAGATGGCCGCCCGCGAGCTCATCGACTACCTCGAAAACGGCAATATCCGCAACAGCGTCAACTTCCCGGAGATCGTCATGCCCAAGCTGCACCGGCACCGCCTCGTCCTGCTGCACCGCAACGTTCCGGGCGTGATCAACAACGCGTCCGGCGTGCTCGCGGGGGCGGGCATCAACGTCGAAGCGATGGCGAACCGTTCCAAGGGCAACTACGCCGTGTCCCTGCTGGATATCGACGGCGAGATCGGCGAGGACGTCGTCGGACGGGTTTCCGAAGTCGAGAACGTTCTGCGGGTGCTCTTGAAGTGATTTTACGCCGATAACGGAAAAGGGGAGGGACGGCAAATGCGCCGGGAAAACCTGAAAACCCACCTTCGGAACCTCACGCTTGCCGCGATGTTCCTCGCCGTCGGGCTGATTCTGCCCTTCTTCATCGGGCAGATCCCGCAGATCGGGAAGATGCTGCTGCCGATGCACATCCCGGTGTTCCTGTGCGGGCTGATCTGCGGCTGGCAGTATGGCGGCGTGGTCGGCGCGGTCCTGCCGCTGCTGCGTTCCGTCTGGTTCGGCATGCCCGCGTTCTACCCGGACGCGCTGGCGATGTCGGTGGAACTGCTGACCTACGGGCTTGTGGCGGGGCTGCTGTACGCCCGTTCCCGCTGGCAGTGCGTGTTCGCGCTCTATCGCAGTCTGCTCGCCGCGATGCTCGCCGGGCGGGTCGTCTGGGGGCTTGCGGAGATCCTTTTGCTGAGGCTTGGCGGCAGTGCGTTCACATGGAAAGCGTTCCTCGCGGGAGCGCTGCTCAACGCGATCCCGGGAATCTGTCTGCAATTGCTTTTGATCCCCGCCGTCATGGTCGCGCTCAACCGCACCGGGCTCGTCCGCTTCCGCCGGGAGCCGAAGAAACCGACGGAAACGACGTGAAAAAGACTTTTTGAAAGTCTTGACAAACCGCAAAAAACGTGCTATACTGACAAAAATTGAATCGTCTTACGTCTTATCAAGAGTGGTGGAGGGAACTGCCCTTTGAAGCCCGACAACCTACCGCGTGCGGCAAGGTGTCAATTCAGCGATTTCGATCGAAAGATGAGCGACATGCGGATTCTGACGTTTCTTCGCGCTTCCAAAGCCTCTGCTCTTGCGAGCAGGGGCTTTCGCTTTCTCGTAACACGGTTCGCAACAAAGAAAGGACAGCAAAACCATGGAACAAAACATCACCTATTTCACCAGCGAGTCGGTTACGGAAGGTCACCCGGACAAGCTCTGCGACCAGATCGCGGACGCCGTCCTCGACGGCATCCTCGCGAAGGACCCGTCCGCACGCGTCGCCTGCGAGGTCGCGGCCGCGACGGGGCTTGTGCTGATCATGGGGGAGATCACGACGGACGCCGTGTTCGACGCGCAGGAGATCGCACGGGAAGTCATTCGCGACGTCGGGTATGACGACGGGGCGAAGGGGTTCGACGGGAACACCTGCGGCGTGTTGGTTTCTCTGCACCGCCAGTCGCCGGACATCGCCATGGGCGTGGACCGTGCGCTGGAAAGCAAGAATGGCGAAACCGATTCCCTCGAGATCGGCGCGGGGGACCAGGGCATGGTGTTTGGCTACGCCTGCCGCGAAACGCCGGAGCTGATGCCTCTGCCGATCTCGCTCGCGCACCGGCTGTCCCGCCGGCTGACCGAGGTGCGCAAGAAGCGCATCCTGCCCTACCTGTACCCGGACGGCAAGACGCAGGTCACGGTCGCCTACGCCGACGGCAGACCGGTCCGCGTGGATACCGTCGTCGTTTCGACGCAGCACAGCGCAGACGTCCCGATGGAGTCCCTGCGTGCGGACGTGCTGCGGGAGGTCATCCTGCCCTCGCTTCCGGCGGGGCTGGTGGACGAAAACACCCGGTTCCTCGTCAATCCGACCGGCCGGTTCGTCGTCGGCGGTCCGTCCGGGGATTCCGGCGTGACCGGGCGCAAGATCATCGTCGATACCTACGGCGGGTATGCCCGGCACGGCGGCGGCGCCTTCTCCGGCAAGGACCCGACCAAGGTCGACCGTTCTGCCTCGTATATGGCGAGATGTGTGGCGAAAAACCTCGTCGCGGCGGGCGCCGCCGAGAAGTGCGAGGTGCAGATCGCCTATGCGATCGGGGTCGCGAAGCCGGTTTCGGTCCGCGTGGACACGTTCGGCACCGGCGTGCGGCCGGACGGCGAACTCGCGTCGGCGGTCGCGGAACTGTTCGACCTGCGTCCGGCGGCGATCATCGAGCGGCTGGATCTGCGGCGCCCGTTCTACCGCACGACGACCAACTACGGGCACTTCGGCCGCGAGGACGCCGGATTTGCGTGGGAAAAGACGGATTACGTCCCCGCGATCCGGGAAAAATTGGGACTGTAATGTCATAAAACCCGGACGCGGTGCATACAATACCTGCGAAAACCCAAAAAAGGCAGGGATCTTGTATGAAACGCATCCAATGGAAGAAACTACTGCTCTGCATCGCCCTTCCGCTGGCGGTCGGCGGGCTTGCCGCGGCGCTGACCGGCGGGAGCATGGCGAAGTTCGCGTCGCTCAAGCAGCCCCCGCTTTCCCCGCCGGGGTGGGTATTCCCGGTCGTCTGGACGGTGCTGTACGTGCTGATGGGGATCGCTTCCTACCTCGTGCTGACGTCCGGCCGTGCCGACCGATCCGCCTATTGGCTGTACGGTTTGCAGCTGGGGTTCAACTTCGTCTGGCCGCTGCTGTTTTTCCGGGGGGAGCTGTTCTGGTTCGCGTTCGTGTGGCTCGCTGCGCTGTGGGCGCTGGTATTCGCGACGGCGGTGCGGTTCCATGAGATTTCCGCCCCGGCGGGGTGGCTGTTCGTGCCGTATGTGCTGTGGGTGACGTTTGCGGGGTACCTGAACCTGTCCATCGCGGTCCTGAACTGACGGACGGGAAAGGAAAATAAAAGTGAAAGGACCGACGACAGATGTTCGTTTCGACGAAGGGGCGGTACGCCCTGCGGATTATGATGGATCTGGCGGAAAACGGGAAGGGCGGCTGCCTGCCGCTTTCGGAGATCGCCAAACGGCAGGAGGTTTCCGAAAAATACCTCGAAAGCATCGTCTCCATGCTGAGCCGGGAAGGGCTGGTGGACGCCCAGCGCGGGAAGAGCGGGGGATACCGCCTGACCCGTCCGGCGGAGCAATGCACGGTCGCCGAGATCATTCGCGCGACGGAAAAAAGCTACGCGCCCATCGGCTGTTTAGAGAACACGCCGAACAACTGCGACCGGCTGGCGAACTGCCGGACCATCCGCATGTGGGAGGAGCTCTACCGCCGCATGGACGAATACCTGAGCAGCGTGACCGTCGCCGACCTTGTCAACGGTCTGTACGAGCGAAAAGACGATGAAAAGAAGGAAACGGAAATAAAATGAAGATCATCGACCTGCTGAACCGGGGCATCACGGTTTCCTGTGAACTGTTCCCGCCGAAAAAGCAAAGCGAGCTGTCCGACTACCACCGCGTCGTCGCGGAGATGGCGAAGGTCCGCCCGTCGTTCATGAGCGTGACCTACGGTGCGTCCGGCGGGACCAGCGATTATACGGTGGACATCGCCAACGAGGTGCAGAACCGCAACGGCGTGCCGGCGCTGGCGCACTTGACCTGCCTTTCTTCCGACAAGCGGAAGGTCGCGTCGGTCCTCGAACAACTCAAGGCGCACGGCATCGAGAACGTCCTCGCCCTGCGCGGGGACCGCGTCGAGGGCGTGACGCCGCCGGACGACCGATACGGGCACGCGAGCGACCTCGCGTCCGCCGTGCTGGAAGCGGGGGATTTCTGCGTCGGCGGGGCGTGCTACCCGGAAGGGCACCCGGAGTCGCCGAGCCTGCGGCAGGACATCGAGAATCTGCGGTACAAGGTCGACGCAGGCGTGTCCTTCCTGACCAGCCAGATGTTTTTCGACAACACGATTTTCTATCGGTACTTATTGGAACTTTACCGGGTCGGCATCGACGTCCCGGTCATCGCCGGCGTCATGCCCGTGACCCACGCGAAGCAGGTCAAACGCATCTGCGCCCTGTCCGGCACGGTCCTGCCGCAGCGGTTCCGCATGATCGTCGAACGCTTCGGGGAGGACCCCGCCGCCATGCAGCAGGCGGGCATCGCCTACGCGACCGACCAAATCATCGACCTGCTTGCCAACGGCGTGGAACATATCCATATCTATACCATGAACCGTCCGCAGATCGCGGCCCGCATCTTTGAAAACCTCTCCTCCATTCTGCCTGATGAACGCTGAACGTGCGGAGATCCGCCGCTACCTTGCGGCGGGGGACATGCCTGCCGAGCAGCTGGACGCTTGGATTGACCGGGCGCTTGCGCTCGCGGACCAAACCGTCCGTCCGCGTTCGCTCTACGGGGTCTATCGGTGCGAAACGGACGGGGACGGCGCGACGGTCGGCGGCGTGTATTTCGCCGGGAAGTCGCTGGCGCGGAATTTGCGCCCGTGCGGGCGGGTGTTCCTGCTGGCGGTGACGCTGGGCGCGGAGGCGGACCTGCTGCTGCGGCGGGAGTCCGGGCGGGGCTCCGCGTATGCGGCGGTGATGCAGGCGGTGCTGACCGAGCGCATCGAGCGTGCGTGCGACGGCGCGGAAGAAGAATTGCGCAAGACGCTTTCCCCCGGGGAGATCCTGCGTCCGCGCTTCAGTCTCGGCTACGGGGACACGCTGCTTTCCGACCAGAAGGCGTTTTTCGGCCTTCTGCCGGTCACAAAGCGGTTGGGTGTCTCGCTGTCCGAGAGTTTTTTGATGACCCCGATGAAATCCGTCACGGCGTTCGTGGGGGTCGCGCAGACGGAAAGGAAGGACGTATGAAGCAACTGAAAGACCGGCTCGGGAAGGAATTGCTGTTCTGGGACGGCGGCATGGGGACGGAACTGCAGTCCCGCGGGCTGCGCGGGGACGTACTGCCGGAAAGCTGGAACCTGTCCCACCCGGAGCAGGTGAAAGCCATTCACGCCGCCTATCTCGACGCGGGGGCGGACATCCTGTGCGCCAACACGTTCGGCGCGAACCGGGTCAAGCTCGATACCGACCCGGCGGCATATCTCCGCGCAGGGATCACGCTTGCGCGGGAGGCGGTTTCCGCCTGCGGACGCACGGCATACGTCGCGCTGGACGTCGGACCGACCGGGAAACTGCTCGAACCGTTCGGCACGATGTCGTTCGAGGACGCGTATGCGGCGTTCGCGGAGCAGATCCGCATCGGCGCGGAAGCCGGCGCGGACCTGATCGCGATCGAAACCATGACCGACCTGTACGAAGCGAAGGCGGCGCTGCTCGCGGCGAAGGAGAACTGCCGCCTGCCCGTCGTCGTCAGTTACATCTTCGACGAAAGCGGCAAACTGCTGACCGGCGCGGACGTCCGCACGGCGTTCCTGCTCGCCCGTTCGCTGGGCGCGGACGCCGTGGGAACCAACTGCGGGCTGGGTCCGGCGCAGGTCGCCGACCTGCTTGCGGATCTGCGTGAGCAGGCGGGACTGCCGCTTTCCGTCTGTCCGAACGCGGGTCTGCCGGAACTGATTGACGGCAAAACCGTCTACCGCGTTTCGCCGGAGGAATTCCTGCACGCGACGGAGGGATTCGTGCGGGGCGGGGCGTCCCTGCTCGGCGGGTGTTGCGGCACGACCCCGGCACACATCGCCGCGCTGACGGCGCATTTTCGCGGACAAGCCCCCGAACCGGTCCGCCCGGTGCGCGGGACGCTGGTTTCCTCCTATACCCATACGGTTTCCTTCGGCGGGCGTCCGCTGGTCATCGGCGAGCGCATCAACCCGACCGGCAAGCCCCGCCTGAAGGCGGCGCTGCGCGAAAAGGACATGGACGTCCTGCTGTCCGAGGCGATCGCGCAGACGGACTGCGGGGCGGACCTGCTCGACGTGAACGTCGGACTGCCGGAAACCGACGAACCGACCCTGCTTGTGCAGGCGGTCCGCGCGGTGCAGAGCGTCTGCGACCTGCCGCTGGTGCTGGATTCCGCGTCGCCCGAAGCGCTCGAACGGGGGCTGCGCGTCTATAACGGCCGCCAGCTGGTCAATTCGGTCAACGGCTCGGCGCATTCGCTGCAAACGGTGCTGCCGCTGGTGAAGCAGTACGGCGCGTGCGTGGTCGCGCTGACGCTGGACGAAAACGGCATTCCGCCGACCGCCGAAGGGCGCGTCGCCATCGCGAAGCGCATCCGCGACGAAGCCGCTTCCTACGGCATTCCGCCGGAGGACCTGCTCGTCGATACGCTGACCATGACGATCGGCACGGACGACCGTGCGGCGCTCGTGACGCTCGACGCGATGGAGCGAGTGCGGACCGAACTCGGGCTTTGCACGCTGCTCGGCGTTTCCAACTGCTCGTTCGGCTTGCCGGAGCGGGAAACGCTGACGGCGGCCTTCCTGACGCTCGCGATCCAGCGGGGGCTTTCGGGGGCGATCGTCAACCCGCTTTCCGCCGTCGTCCGCAACGCGTATCTGGCGGCGTGTGCGCTCTGCGGCTGGGACGAAAACTGCCTGCGCTACATCGGCGGCGTCACCCCGCTCGGGCAGCCGGCGCAGGCGCGGAAAACCGAATCGGCGCAGGGCGGGGACGCCACGCTTGCCGAAGCCGTCGAACGCGGACTGCCGGAACGGGCGAAAGCCCTCGCGCAGATCCTGCTTGCCGACCGGCAGCCGCTCGACCTCGTGCGGGAGGAGCTGATCCCGGCGCTGGACCGGGTGGGGAAGGCGTTCGAGGAGAAGAAGCTGTTCCTGCCGCAGCTGCTGATGAGCGCGGACGCGGCGCGGGCGGCCTTCGCGGTCGTGCAGGACGCGATCCGCGCGAGCGGACAGGCGCAGGCGAGCAAGGGTACGGTCCTGCTCGCGACGGTCAAGGACGACGTGCATGACATCGGCAAGAATATCGTCAAGGTGCTGCTGGAAAGCTACGGCTTTACGGTCGTGGACCTCGGCAAGGACGTCCCGCCGGAAACCGTCGCGCGGGAGGCGCGTGAACGGAAGATCCGGCTGGTCGGGCTTTCGGCGCTGATGACGACGACGGTCCCGCACATGGAGGAGACCATTCGCGCCCTGCGGCGGGAGGCGCCGGACTGCAAGGTCATCGTCGGCGGGGCGGTGCTCAACGAGGCGTGCGCGAAGTCCATCGGGGCGGACGCGTATTCGCCGGACGCGATGGCGACGGTCCGCTACGCGGAAGAATTGTTTGCGGGGGAATGAGGGCATGGAGATCGGAACCGAAAAGGAACTGCTGGAGCTGACGCTCGCGCTCGCGAAGATCCCTGCGCCGAGCGGGGAGGAAGGCGAACGGGCGGCGTTCTGCAAGCGCTGGCTGGCGCAAAACGGTCTTTCGCCGGAGGTGGACGACGCCGGGAACGTGCTGGTCGAATGCGGCGGCGCGGACGACCCGACGGTGCTGTTCGCGGCGCACACGGACGTGGTGTTCCCGTCCTCCGTGCCGCTCGTCCCGCGTCGGGAGGGGGAAAAGCTCTTCTGCCCCGGCATTTTCGACGACACGGTGCATTTAGCGTTCCTGCTGCTCTGCGCACGGCGGACGGCGAAGGAAAAAAGGCCCGCCGGGGTCCGTTTCGTGTTCGCGGCGGACACCGGCGAGGAAGGGCAGGGCAACCTGCGGGGCTGCCGGGCGCTTATGGAGCGGTACGGGGAGCGCCTGCGGGAATTCATCGCGTTCGACAGCGGACTTTCGACGGTCAACGTCGGCGCGATCGGCTCTTCGCGGTTCCGCATCACGGTGCATTGTGCGGGCGGGCATTCCTACCGGGATTTCGGGAGGGAGAACGCCATTGCACTGCTCGCGTCGCTGATTGCGCGGCTGGACGCGCAGCCCTTGCCGTCGACCGGGGTCACGACCTACAATTTCGGACACGTCGAGGGCGGCACGACGGTCAACAGCATCGCGCAGATGGCGTCGCTGCTCTACGAATACCGTGCCGACCGCGCGGAAAACCTCGCGTTCATGCGGAAAAATTTCGTTTCCGCCGTCGAATCCCTTCGCGCCCGTCGGGCGGACGTGACCGTCGAACATATCGGCGAGCGCCCCTGCACGGGGGACCTCGACCCGTCGGCGCAGGCGGCTCTGCTCTGTCGCGTGGACGACGCGTTCCGACGCGCCGGTCTGCCCGTCCCTGCGCGGACGCTCGGCTCGACCGACTGCAACCTCCCGCTCTCCATGGGCATCCCGGCGGTCTGCATCGGGCTTGCGGACGGCGGAGGTGCCCATTCGACGGAGGAATACCTCCTGCCGGACAGCATTCCGTCCGGGCTTGCCGTCGCGGGGAACCTGCTCGCGTCCTATCTGGCGTAAGACCGTATTTCGGGTTCTGTCCGTCCCTGTCACGCGGCGGGTGCCGAAGTTCCATTCCGGCGCGGTAGACAAACGGGGGCGAATTGTGCTATCCTATGGGCAGACAGAAACAGGGAGGAAAAGACCATGACATTCGGAAATCGGATCCTTGAACTTCGCGCCCACGCGGGGCTTTCGCAGGAAGCGTTCGCCGAGCGGCTGGACACCACCCGTCAGACCGTTTCCCGCTGGGAGCTGGACCTTGCGCTCCCGGAAATCGAAAAGATCGTCCGCATCGCACGTCTGTTCGGCGTGACGACCGATTCGCTCCTGCTCGACGGCATTTCGACCTTCGACGATGGGTTTGAGGCGTTCCCCTGCGGGGTCTACCGCGGGCGGGATCTGCTGATCGTCGAAACCGAGCGGTTCGCGATCGTGTATGCGGACCGTGGGGATTACCTCGTGTCGGAGCTTTACGAGGGATTCGGGTGGGAAAAGACCCTGCGTGCGACCGTTTCGTTCGATCTGACCGCCAAGAAAGCGGTCTACGCCTATGCCGACAATGCCGGGAAAGTCGTTTCCAGCCCGGAGTTTGCCGGCGAACTCAGAAAACCGTTCGACCGCGCCCCGCTCGACGGCATGAAGCGGGTCGAGACCTTCTTCGTCGATCACGGCGGGCGGGAATTGCCGACGGTCGGGCAGGCGGGCTTCAAGACCTGCCTGGAGACCTGGCGGAAGGGGACGCGGTTCTATTGCCGCGAGGGGAATCTGCTCGCGTCCGTCTGGATCGGCGGAAGGGAATATATGTTCCATATGAATCCTTTGCACAACGGAAACATCTACTGCTGTGTCGTTCCGTTTCAGCCGTTCGCGCTGGGGTACTGCGGCGGGCAGAGCGCTTTCCGCATTCGCAATTGGAAGGACAATACCGACGATTTTGCGTGTTCGTTCGCACATCTGAACGACCCGTTCCCGTCGATCCCCGCGCCGGACGGCAGGGACGGGCTTGCCTACGATTCCCCGCAGGGCGTCATCGTCGAATCTGTGATACGTTACACCGAGGATTCCGTCACCGTTTCCAACTGCGGGGACGAACTGACCTACTTCCGAAACGACCCGGATATGGTGGAATATTTCATATAAGTTATTATGGGGGCAAACACAATCGCGGCGTCGTCAGCGACTTCGTCGCGTCGCCTTGCTCTGTGTTTTCCCCCCCATAGGCCCCCTTTCATCGAAAAATGGCTCGGCTTGCGCCAGTTCTGACGCCGCCTCCGTTTTTCTTTTGATGCTGTCCCCCATGCCCCAAACATATTCGTGTTTGGAGCCAGCGACTACACACCCGCCTACGGGACGATATTTTCATTGTAATTTTGTTTTTCAACAGGTTGACCCTCCCCTGCAAAAACAGGGGCATTTTGCGAACGAAAGGAGTTTCAAACGTGATGCCAAAACCGTTGGACCTGGTCTTGGATCTGTACGGATGCCCGAATCGTTGCCTGCACTGCTGGATCGGGCATATGCCGAATCGTCGAATGCGGGACGGGGACGACCGATTCATCGTCGACTTTTTTCGACCGTATCGCCTTTTACAGTTGGTTACGGGAGCCGGACTATTGCGACGATTACCGGGAACGGTGGGAGAAGGACTTGCGTCTGTCGGTCAACGAGGTCCCGAAGCGGTTCGAACTGGCGAGTTTTTGGCGTATCCGTACGTCCCGTTCCTCAGGGAGGTCGGCGTTCGGGGGGTGCAACTGACCTTTTTCGGCCTGGAGACGCTGACGGACAGGTACGTCGGACGCAAGGGCACGTTTCGGGAACTTCTGCAGGCGACGGAGCTTCTGCTTGCGCACCGAATCGCCCCTCGCTGGCAGGCGTTCATCAACGAGGAAAACAAAGACGAACTTGTGGAACTGCTACGTCTTTCCGAAACCCTGCAATTGCGGGAGCGGTGCGAAGCGTTCGGCGAGGAATTTCGGTTCTTCGTCCACGAGGGAAGTTGCGACGGCGAAAACCGCAAGCTCTACGGGATCCGCATCTGCAAAGGGGACGTCCCGGCGGAACTCAAGCCGTACTATCTGGACTTTGACCGGCTCGCGTCGGAGCGCGAATGGGTGGAACGCTTGTGGGACGATTTTTCGCACGTGACCTTCCACAATGTGGACCGGATCGTCCTGCAGATTTCCAACCGGTTCGACGTGTACTTCAATTTTTTCGAGATGTCCGAACGGTGGAAAATCGGAAATCTCAAAACGGACGCGCCGGACGAATTGGTGCGGCGTGTCGCGGAGGAGGACGTTCCCGCGCTTTGCGTGGCGCGGAACCGAACCGTCGGGGAGCTTGCCGGGCAGTACGGCGACCCGCATTCCGAGCGGTTGTTCGCGCGGGGCGACTACGAGGAATACTTGCTGAACCTCTGCTTGTACGACCAGTCGATTCCCGTGTGATTTTTATGAGAACGGGGGCGTTTTCGTTGCAAAGCGCCTCCTTTTCCAAATTTTTTTGCAAAAAAAGCGTAAACCACCCAACAAACCCCCATTTTCCGACACTTCTTAAGCGAAAGGCGGTGAGATCATGCGGCCCGAAATACTCGAACGGTACGTTGAAAAGGTCTACGGGTACGCGGTAAAGCGCACCTATTCCAACGAGGAGGCGGAGGAACTGTCACAGGAAATCCTGCTCACGGCGTTGAAGGAACTGCCGAAGCTGCGCGAGGAGGAACGGTTCGAGCCGTGGCTTTGGGGGATCGCGAAGAACGTGACGAGGACCTTTCGGCGGACGCTCGGGAAGCGGCGGGAGCTGTACGCCTACGACACGCTGGAGATCCCGTGCGAGGACGAATACTTCGACGAGCAGGCGGAACTCTACGACGCCTTGCGAACGAAGATCGCCATGCTGTCCGCGACGTACCGCGACGTCGTCGTGCTGCATTACTACGACGGCCTTTCGACCAAAGCCATCTCCGACCGGCTGGGCATCCCGGAAGGTACCGTCCGGTGGCGGCTGTCGGAGGCGCGAAACAAACTGAAAAAGGAGTGTATGGAAATGGAAGAAACCGCGTTGCGTCCTGTCAAATTGCGGCTGAACATCTACGGCACCGGCAACTACGGCGGGAACATCCCGTTCCCGACGGTGTACGTCGAGGACGCGCTGTCCCAGAATATCCTGTGCGGGTGCTACGACAGCCCGAAAAGCGTCGAGGAACTCGCGAAACTGTTCGGTGTACCGGCGTATTACATCGAGGACCGCCTGCAAAACCTGTTGAAACGGGAAGCGGTGGTCGAGGTCGGCGGGAAGTACCGCACGGACTTCGTCATTCTCGACGACCGATACGGCAAGTATTGCGAGGAAAACGGCGAAAAACTGCTTCACCCGCTGCTGCAGGACCTGACGGACGCCCTGAAACGCGTCGCCGAGGACGTGGGGCAACTCGGTCTGTACACGGCGGAACGGAGCGACGCCGACCTCTTTTACCTGTACGGCGCGATGGCGTTTTCCCACCTGGACACCAAATACAGCACCCTGCCGTACCCGCCGATCCCCAAGCGGTACGACGGGAATCCGTGGTGCTACCTCGGCATTACGGAGACCGGCAAATACCGCCGTATCGGGATTGGAACCCAGATCAGCGGCAACCTGGGCAGCGGGGGCAATTGCAGCCATACCGTATTCTTTATGAGCGGGTTTGCCTGGCGGGGTATGATGGTTGACAGATGTATCAACGTTTGCGAGGATATCCTTTGCAAAGGCGGCACGGAGGACGTCCGTTCGGCGGCAGATGCGATTCGGGACGGCTACATTCGCAGGCGGGAGGACGGCAGTCTGTTCGTAACCATTCCGCTCTTTACGAACGAGCAGTTTGCCCGTTTCGGCGATATCGTTGAGAATCATCTCGCCCCGCTGATGCCCGCCTACAACGAAATGCTCGACCGCTTCGTCGCCGGGTACAGGGTGCTGTTCCCGCGCTACCTTTCGGACGATGCGGACAGAATGTGTCGAGGGCTGTTCATGGGCATGTACCACGAAATTGCCCGCCATATCCAGCGAACGGGCGCCGTCCCCCTGCCGTCGCCGGGTTGCGTCTGCGACGTGATCGTTCAGTACAAAAAGCCGGAAAATTGAGAAAGGGGTGCATGGAAATGGAAGAAACCGCGTTGCGTCCTGTCAAATTGCGGCTGGACATCTACGGCGTCAGAAATTACGGCGGGAACATCCCGTTCCCGACGGTGTACGTCGAGGATGCGCTGTCGCAGAATATCCTGTGCGGGTGTTACGACAGCCCGAAAAGCGTCGAGGAACTCGCGAAGCTGTGCGGGGTACCGGCGTATTACATCGAGGACAGTCTGCAAAACCTGCTGAAGCGGGAGGCGGTGGTCGAGGTCGGCGGGAAGTACCGCACGGACTTCGTCATTTTCGACGACCGATACGGCAAGTATTGCGAGGAAAACGGCGAAAAACTGCTTCGCCCGCTGCTGCAAGACCTGACGGACGCCCTGAAACGCGTCGCCGAGGACGCGGGGAAGCTCGGGCATTACACGGCGGAACGGAGCGAAACCGACCTCTTTTACCTGTACGGCGCGATGGCGTTTTTCTGCATGAAAAATAAATGCTGTACCCTGCCGTACCCGCCGATCCCCAAGGCGTACGACGGAGCCGCGTGGCGCTACTTCGGAAGTATCGAGAGCGGGAAGTATCGGCGGATTCGGTGCGACACCCAGTACAGCGCCAACCGGCATAGTCGGGGGAATTGCAGTCATACCGTTTTTTACCTCAACGGGTTTGCCGGACGGAGCATGATGGATATTCTGTGTATCAACGCCTGTGAGGACATTCTCTGCAAAGGCGGGACGGAGGACGTCCGTTCGGAGACGGGCGCGATCTGGGGCGGCTACATTCGCCGGCGGGAGGACGGCAGTCTGTTCGTGACCATTCCGTTCTTCACGAACGAGCAGTACGTCCGATTCGGCGGCATCGTCGACGCCCACCTCGCCCCGCTGATGCCCGCCTACAACGAAATGCTCGACCGCTTCGTCGCCGGGTACAAGGCGCTGTTCCCACGTTACCTTTCGGACGACGCGGACCGGCTGTGCCAAGCGCTGTTCATGGGCATGTACGACGAAATCGCCCGCCAGATCCAACGGACGGGCGCCGTCCCCCCGCCGTCGCCGGACTGCTTCTGCGACGTGATCGTCCAGCACAAAAAGCCATAAAGCAAAAAGCGGGCGCTTTCGGATCCGAAAACGCCCGTTTTTCTTTTGCCGTCCGTCAAAGTCCCGTGTCCCACAGGTGCGAAACGTCGCCGATATAGATCGCGATCGGAACGGCGTAGCCCGATTCGCTTGCGTGAAAGCGGAAGTGCGTGACCGAGGTCGTGCGGAGCGCAAACTGGTGCCAATTGAACACCGGGTACATACCAAGCAGGTGCGCGATCCACGCGGACCCGAATCCGCCGTGGCAGAAGCAGCAGACCTTCCGCTCGTTTTCCTCGACCGCACGGTAGCGGTACCCTTCCCGCACATAGCCGTGCCGTGCGAGGAAGGCGTCCGAATCCCGGATCATCTGCTCGACGGTCGCCGCTCGTTCCGGGGCGAAGTCCTTTTGCAGGGTCGGTCCGTCTGCGAACGTGACCGTGTAGCCCGCGTCGGTCTGGGTCGGGTCGTCGAGCGCACAGCGCTTCATGTAGTCCATGCTTTCGACCATCCAGTTTTCGACGGTGAATTCCATGCCCAGCGCCTTGCAGGAGGGGCGGGCGGTGTCCTGCGCCCGTCCGAGCGGGGAGGCGTACAGGTCGGTCGGCTGTATGCGGAGCAGACGCGGCGCGAGCGCCTCGGCTTCCTTCCAGCCCTTTTCGGTCAGGGTGTCGTTCGCGTAGTCCGGGTCGCCGTGTCGGATGATGTAAAGTTCCATGCTCAATAAGTATCCTTTCTATGGGTTTGGGAAGTTTTGTGCGGTTCCGACGAATGTCGGAATAGAAGTCAGAATGACTTCTAAGTCACAAAACCTCCGTCTGAAAAACGACCCGTTTTTCAGACTTTTTCCTTTCAGGTGGTTTCTTGGGTTGCGATCGGGTAGAATCGGTAACTCGTACGCGCTTCGTAGCGTTCGCCGGCTTTCAGAAAAAGCGCGTCCGACGGCGGATCGAAGTTACAGGCGTTCGGTTCCTCCTGCGTTTCAAGGCAGAATGCCCGGTGCCGGATCTGGCGTTCCATGCCGACCATCGGCTCTGGGTGTTCGTCGTTCGCCGTGTAGAGCTGGACGCAGGAGCGGTCGGTGAAAAGCTCCATGCCGATTTCCTTCCCCTCGACCCGTGCGGCGAGGGAAAAGGCGTGCGGAATGGGTTTGCGGAGCAGGAAATTGTTGTCGTAACCGCCCCACGGGGTCAATTGCGGGTGGGCGCAGGCGATGTCCCGCCCGATGGGGTGCCGCACGCGGAAATCGAACGGCGTGCCGTCGACGGGCAGGTGTTCCCCGGTCGGCAGGTGCAGCCCGTCGCACACGCTGACGGCGTCCGCGTCGAGGAACAGGGTGTGGTCCAGCACCGTCCCGCCCGGTCCGTCGAGGTTGAAATAGGCGTGGTTGGTCAGATTGACCGCCGTGTCCTTGTCGGAAATGGCTTCATAGCGGAGCGAAAGCGTGTCGTCCCGCAGGGAAAACGTGACGCTTACGCGCAGCTCGCCGGGATAGCCTTCCTCCCCGTCCGGGGAAACGCAGGAGAGCGTCAGCCCGTCCGCCGTCGCGGTCGCCGTCCACAATTTGCGGTCGAAACCGGCGAAACCGCCGTGCAGTTGGTTGGTCCCGTTCTCGTTGCGGGAGAGGGGGTATGCGGTCCCGCCCAGCCGCAGGGCGGACATGCGGTTGCAGCACCGCCCGACTGTCGCGCCGTAATAGCAGGTGCTGTTCAGGTAGGCGTCCGCGTCGGAAAACCCGCAAACTAAGTCCTTTCCGCGGTAGCGGATCTGCTGAACCGTCGCGCCGAGGGAAAGCACCGTCACAGTCAAATCACCGTCGCGCAGACGGTACCCGTCCACCGGGCCGAGCCGGCTGTCGGAAAACGGAAAAATCTGTATCTCCATCTGCTTTGAAAACCTCGCACGAATCTTTTTTTCTATTTTACCATAATTCTGCAGAGATTTCAAGATTCATTCTTGACTTTTTGCGAAATGCGCGATATAATATAAGATAAGAACGGCGGCGCAAGCTCTGCGGGACGGAGCGTGCGCCGCTCAATACGGAAAGAAGTGTATCAGGCATGACGAAAATCGACATTTTCTCCGGGTTCCTCGGCGCCGGAAAGACCACCCTCATTCGCAAACTCATTGCGGAAGCGTATGCGGGGCAGAAACTGGTGCTGATCGAGAATGAATTCGGCGAGATCGGCGTGGACGGCGCGTTCCTGCGCGACGCGGACATCGAGGTGACCGAGATGAATTCCGGGTGCATTTGCTGCAGTCTGGTCGGGGATTTCTCCGAAGCGCTCGGCAAGGTGCTTTCGCAGTTCCGGCCCGACCGCATTCTGATCGAGCCGTCCGGCGTCGGCAAGCTCAGCGACGTGATCCGCGCGGTGCGCAGCGTGCAGACCGAGGACGCGGTACTCAACAGCTTCACGACCGTCGTGGATGCGAACCGCTGCAAGATGTATATGCGGAACTTCGGGGAATTCTTCAACGACCAGGTCGAGCACGCGGGCGCGATCGTGCTCAGCCATACCGACGGGCTTTCGGAGGAAAAACTGGCGAAATGCGTCGAATTGCTTCGTTCGCGCAACGCGGACGCGCCGCTCGTGACGACGCCGTGGGACCAGCTGACCGGCGCGCAACTGCTCGACGCGATGGAGCGCCGCAACACGGTCGCCCACGCGCTCGAATTGCTCGCGGAGGAGACCGCTCATGACCATGACCACCACGACCACGACCATGACCACCACGACCATGACCACCACGACCACGACCATCACGACCACGAGGAACACGTCGTCGACGAACACGGGCATTGCAGCTGCGGACACGACCACCACCACGCGGACGAGGTGTTCGTCAGTTGGGGCGTGGAGACCGCCCGCAAGTATACCCGCGAGGAACTCACGCAGATGCTCGGCGAGTTGCTGCGCGAGAGCGAATACGGCTCGGTGATCCGTGCGAAGGGTATCCTTCCGGCGAAGGACGGCACGTGGCTGCACTTCGACTACGTTCCGGGCGAATCGGACGTGCGCACCGGCGGTGCGGACGTGACGGGTCGGCTGTGCGTGATCGGTTCGGATCTGCAGCAGGAAAAGCTCGCGCGTCTGTTTGAGGTGGCTTGACACATGGAAATTCCCGTTTATCTGTTCACCGGCTTCCTGGAAGCGGGCAAGACCAGGACCATTCAGGAAACGCTGGCGGACAAGGAGTTCAATACCGGCGAGAAGATCCTGCTGATCTGCTGCGAGGAGGGCGTCGAGGAGTACGACCCGAGCGGGTTTGCCCACCCGAACGTCGAGATCGAAACGGTCGAGGACCCGGGCGACCTGTCGGAAGCGCTCTTTCGCTCGTATGAAAAGAAGCATGCCCCGCAGATGGTCGTCGTCGAGTACAACGGCATGTGGATGCTCGACCTGTTCTACCGCAGCCTGCCGGAGAATTGGGCGGTCTATCAGGAAATGCTGTTCGTCGACGCGACGACGGTCAAGTCCTACAACACCAATATGCGCACGCAAATGGTGGACAAGCTGCAAAGCTGTGAGATCGTCATTTTCAACCGGGTCAAACCCGAGCAGGACATCATGGAACTGCACCAACTGGTCCGTGCGATCAGCCGCGGCGCGTCCATCGCGTACGAGTACACGGACGGTCGGATCCAGTATGACGAGATCGAGGACCCGCTTCCGTTCGACATCGACGCCCCGATCATCGAGATCGAGGACAAGGATTACGCGGAATGGTACCGCGATCTCTCCGAGGAAATGGAGAAGTACGACGGGAAAACCGTCCACTTCAAGGGCATGGTCGCCAGAAGCGGCGGTCGCGACGAGGCGTTCGCCGTCGGGCGGCACGTGATGACCTGTTGTGCGGCGGACATCACCTATCGCGGCGTGGTCTGCACGGGTTGGTCGAAGAAGAAGCTCAAGACCCGCGATTGGGTCGTCATTACGGGGAAGATCCAAATCGCCTACCACAAGCTGTACGATGCACGCGGTCCTGTTTTGACGGCGATCGATGTCGAAGCCGCGTCCGCGCCGGATCCCGTCGTCGCAACGTTTTATTGACAAAGAATAAAATAGACGCTTTTCGCCTTGTGCGGAAAGCGTCTATTTGTTGAAATGCTTACGGAAAAATATAATGAAATATCGTTTTAGAGGAGGTCACGCGCCTGCCGGTTCCAAACACAACCGTGTTTGGAGCAAAACTCCTTAAGGGAAAAACGGCGATGGCGGCGCCCAGCATTGGCGCTGACGCGGCCGTGTTTTCAAACCTGTCGACGGTGTCGACAGGTTCCGAGGGGGAGTATTTGAGGGGGGACACTGAGCGAGACAACGCGAAGCGGCGACAAAGTCGCTTGCGACGCTGCGATTGTGGTCCCCCCCTCGAAATTATCGTATATTTGTCAAATCCTTTACGACTTCGCCCGCGATGATCAGACCCACGACCGACGGAACGAAGGCGGTGCTGCCCGGGACCTGCCGCCGAACGCTTTCCTCCGCCGTTTCGGGCGTGGGCGTCGGCGTCAGCGGCTTTTCCTTGGAGTAGACGACCTTCAACCGTTCGATCCCGCGCTTCTTCAGTTCGCGCCGCATGACGCGTGCCAGCGGGCAGACCGACGTTTCGTAGATGTCCGCCACCGCGAAAGCCGTGGGGTCGAGCTTGTTGCCGGCGCCCATCGAGCTGATGATCGGCGTTCCCGCGCGGGACGCGTTCACCGCGAGCGAGATCTTTCCCGTCACGGTATCGATGGCGTCGACGACGTAATCGCAGTTCGTGAAATCGAACGTTTCCGCCGTTTCGGGCGTATAAAAGACCTTGTAAACCGTGACTTTCGCGTCGGGATTGATCTCCTTGACGCGTTCCGCCGCCACGTCCACCTTGTACTGCCCCACGGTCTTGTGCGTGGCGTGCAGCTGGCGGTTCAGGTTCGTCAGGCAGACCCTGTCGTCGTCGATCAGGTCGAGCGCACCGACGCCGGAACGGGCGAGCGCTTCCACCGCGTAACCGCCGACGCCGCCGACCCCGAATACCGCGACGCGGGACGCGGCAAGCCGCTCCATGGCTTCCCGCCCGAACAGCAGCTCGGTCCTTGCAAATTGTTCCGGCATACGCGCCCTCCGTTTCCTTTTGGCTTTTTTACGCGGTCAGAATTGCGAATAAACGTCCTCGCAGCTTCGCATGGCGAGGATCGTGCGGCTGATCAGGTCGTCCAGCGTCCAGCCGAGCATTTCCGCACCGCGTTCGATGACCTCGCGGGAACAGCCGGCGGCGAAATTGGCGGTCTTGAATTTCTTTTTGACGGATTTCAGTTCCAGATCCGACATGCTTTTGGACGGACGCATCAGCGCCACCGCGCCGATCAGCCCGGTCAGCTCGTCCACCGCGTAGAGCACCTTTTCCATCTCGTGCTCCGGCTTGATGTCAACGGTCAGCGCGTACCCGTGGCTGGCGACCGCATGGATCAGCCGTTCGTCCGCGCCCTGTTCCCGCAGGATCTCCTGCTCCTTGATGCAGTGCTGTTCGGGGTACGCCTCGAAATCCAGATCGTGAAGCAGACCGACGATCCCCCAGAAATCTTCCTCCTCGCCGTAGCCCAGTTCCCGTGCGAAGTACCGCATCACGCCCTCCACCGTTACGGCGTGCCGGCGGTGAAACGGCTCCTTGTTCCATTGGCAGAGCAATTCCCAAGCATTTTCTCTCGTCATGATTGATATTTCCTTTCTTTTTTGTATTTGAACCGATGCGGAACCCCCGGTTTGCCCGGAAGCGGACCGCAAAATTTAACCGAACGGGTTGACAAAATTCGCTCCGCGTGCTATAATACCGATAAAACAGATAGGATTCCTGAAAATCCCTGTGGTCGAACCTTTCCGTACCCATCATACCATAGATGCGGCAGGTTTTCAAGAGTCCGTCGAAAGATTTTTCAAAATGCGGAAAGGCGGGACGAAAATGACGTTGCAGCAATTGCATTACGTGCTCACCGTATCGGAGGTCGGTTCGTTGAGCAAGGCGTCGGAGATCCTGTACGTCGCGCAGCCGTCGCTGACCGGCGCGGTACGCGATCTGGAGAACGAACTGGGGTTTGCGCTGTTTTCGCGAAGCGGAAAGGGCATGGCGCCCACCAACGACGGGCTGGAATTCCTCGCCTACGCGCGTCAGGTCTATTCCCAGTATGAAATGCTGCAGGAGAAATACCTCGGGACCGGCGAACGCAAAAAGAAATTCGGGATCTCCACCCAGCACTATTCCTTCGCCGTCAAGAGTTTCGTGGAACTGGTGAAGCGGTACAACACCCAGACCTATGAATTCGTCATCCGCGAAACCAAGACGCGTGAGGTCATCGAGGACGTCCGCACGGGGAGAAGTGAAGTCGGCGTGCTGTACCGTAGCAACTTCAACCACAAGGTGCTCACGCACCTGTTCGACGACGCTGACCTGACCTTCCACAAGCTGATCGACTGCGACGCGTACGTGTACGTCTGGAAGGGGCACCCGCTCGCGGGGAGCGAAAGCGCGACGCTCGAGATGCTTTCCCCCTATCCCTGCCTGTCCTTCGAGCAGGGGGCCGAGGGCTCCTTCTACTACGCGGAAGAAATTTACAGCACGGCGGCGTATCCGCGCGTCATCAAGGCGAACGATCGCGCCACGATGCTGAATCTGATGGTCGGGCTGAACGGATACACGCTTTGCTCGGGGATCATCTGCGAGGAGCTGAACGGTCCCGATTACACCGTCATTCCCTTCGCGGGGGACGGCTCGGAGGGGAAAATGGAGATCGGCTATATCGTCAGGAAGAATGCGGTCCTGACCGAGATCGGCAATTGCTACGTGGACGAACTGAAGCGCTATCTGTCCCGTTGTTGACCGGGAAACACCCCGTTTTCGCGAAAGGGATTGACAGAACCGGGAAACTGTGGTACAATTTCAGGCAGGAAAACCATTCAGGAGGGCGTATCATGAACCTGTCGAACCGGCTGTCCGGCCTGTTTCTCGCGGTCTGCCTGCTTGCCGCCGCACCGCTTGCGGTGGGCTGCGGCGAGGACGAAAGCGACCCCACTTCCTCCGCTCCGTCGCCCGAAAGCATACAAACCGAACAGAGCGCTTCGTCCGGCGTGGAAAGCGTTTCGTCCGAAGGGACCGTCACGCTCCCCTTGCAGACGCAGGCGGAAAAGCTGTGCGGCGAATGGGAGGCGACGTGGGAGCTTAGCGATTTCCTCAACAGCGTCATTTCCCACAGCGACGAAGCCCTCGGGAGCTACCTGCGCGTCGACGGCTTCGCGTTCCCCGTGCGCTTCACGTTCCGGGAGGACGCGACTTACGACTTTTCCCCGGACGCGGACGCCCTCGATGCGGCGCTTTCGTCGGTCCGCGAGCAGTTCCGTGCGGGCTATACCCGCTATTTCTTGGATTCCGCAGAAGGGTACGACATCACCGTCGAGGACATCCTTTCGTCCATCGGGTACCGTTCCATGGACGATTATCTGGACGACGTGATGAGCGGATTCGACCAGCTTTCCGGCTCCCTGCGCTCGTCGGGCGATTGGTTCGTTTCGGACGGGAAGCTCTTTCTGCACGACGGCGAAAGCCACGCCGAGGACGGTCGGCACGCGGTCTATGCGCTGGAGGACGACGTGCTGACGATCCGGGAATGGGAAGTCGCCTCCGTCGAAGGGATCGTCGGAAGCGACGAGGACTTCTTGCGGGAGCTGTACGGCAAGCTGTTTCCGCTTTCGTTTTCGAGGGTTTCATAGGGAAATTTGAAAAAAATTCAACGGAAGCAAAAATACAATAAAATATCGCCCCGTAGGCGGACATGCGCCGCCGAAGGGGCACCTTGAGAGAAAACCGGCGATGGCGGCGTCAGAAGTGGCGCAAGCCGAGCCGGTTTTCGAATAAAGGGGGGTATTCGGGGGGAAAAGGCAGAGCAAGACGACGCGTAGCGGAGTCGCCGCGATTGCGTTTGCCACCCGAAAATGTTTCGTCGGTTTTTTGCTTTTCAGTCGCCGAGTGAATATTTTTTTCGATAATCGCGGTAGCGTTGCCGGAAGTCCTCGCTTTCCGTGCGCACGTCGGACAGATAGCGGTGCATATCCAGCTCGTCGTGCCGGGATTCCAGGATGCAGCCGGCAATGTTTGAACAGTGGTCCGCCACGCGCTCGAGGTTGGTGAGGATATCCGAAAGGATAAACCCGTGCTCGATGGTGCATTCGTTCTTTTGCAGGCGCAGGGTGTGGTGCAGACGGATCTCCTGCCGCAGGTCGTCGATGACCTGTTCGAGCGGTTCGACGTCCTGCGCCGCCGCGAAATCGTTCTCGCGGAAAGCGTCCCGCGCGAGCAGAAGGATCTCCCCGACCGCGCCGCAGAGAACGCGCAGCTCCGCGTCCGCTTCCGGCGTGAAGCGGATCTTCTTTTCGCGAATCTCCTCGACGGATTCGAGCAGGTTGACCGCGTGGTCGGAGATCCGCTCGAAATCCCCGATGACGCGCAGCAGCTTGGTCGCTTCGCTGCCTTCCTTTTCGGAAAGCTGCTGATGCCCGGAGATCTTGATCAGGTAGGAGCCGATGTGGTCCTCGTACTGGTCCGCGAGGTCCTCCTTTTCGCGGACGCGTTCGGCGAGCTCGTTGGTATAGCCGTCAAACGCAAGCAGGGAATCCTGGATCGCTTCGACGGAGAGCGACGCCATCTCCCCGACGACTTCCTCGCAATTGGAAAGCGCGATCGCCGGCGTGGCAAGCAGGCGGTCGTCGAGTTTCTGGAAGCGCGACGGGACCGCTTCGTCCCGCACGGTGACCTTCGTGAGCGCGACGAGCAGCTTGCTGAACGGCAGCAGGAGCAGGGCGGCGCCGAGGTTGATGACCGTGTGGATCAGCGCGATGTCCGCGGCGGACGTGGGCGACCCGAGGAACGGGAAATCGAGGAACGCGTTGAGCAGGTAGAAAATGCCGACGGCAAGGGTCTTGCCGATGAGGTTGAAATAGAGATGCACGAGGGCGGCCCGTTTCGCGTCACGCGGTGCGCCGAGCGAGGCGAGCAGGGCGGTGGCGCAGGCGCCGAAGTTCTGCCCGAGCAGGATCGGAATGGCAAGCCCGAACGTGACCTGCCCGGTCGAGCAGAGCGCTTGCAGGATGCCGATGGAAGCGGAGGAGGACTGAATGATCGCGGTCAGCCCCGTTCCGAACAGCACCCCGACGAACGGGGAGGAAAATGTGACGAGCAATTTCCCGAACTGCGGCGAATCCCGCAGGCCGGACACGGCGCCGGACATGGTCTCGATGCCGAAGATCAGCACGGTAAAACCGAGCAGCACCAGTCCCGCTTCCTTCTTGCGGCGTCCCTTGCAGGCGGTCAGAAGGATGATCCCGACCAGCGCGAGGATCGGGGAAAACGAGGACGGCTTGAGCATTTGCAGGAGGAACACGTCGGATTCCAGCCCGGTCAGGGCGATCATCCAGGAGGTGATCGTCGTGCCGAGGTTGGCGCCGATGATGACCCCGACGGACTGCTGAAGCGTCATCATGCCCGCGCTGACGAACCCGACGACCATGACCGTCGTCGCCGACGAGGACTGAATGACCAGCGTCACCGCGAAACCGAGCAAAAACCCACGCAGGGGCGTTTCGGTCGCCTTCACCAGCAGACCGCTCATGCGCTTTCCGGCGCAAAGCTCCAGATTGGTGCTCATCAGGTTCATGCCGAGCAAAAACAGGCAAAGCCCGCCGAGCATGGTCAGCGCGTCAAAAAAGTCCATACGTCGCTCCTTTCCGCCGCAGTCGCCCCGTATGACGGGACCTTATGTCTCGTAAATTTCCGGCTTCAGCACGCCGATGTACGGCAAATTGCGGTATTTTTCGGCGAAATCCAGCCCGTAACCGACGACAAATTCGTCCTCGCAGTGGAATCCGACGTAATCGGCGGAGATGTCCGCCGTCCGTCGGGCGGCCTTGTCGAGCAGGGCGCAGATGCGGATAGACGCGGGCTCGCGCTTCCGCAGTTCCTGCCGGAGCAGGTAGAGCGTGTTGCCGGAATCAATGATGTCCTCGACGATCAGCACGTCCCGCCCCCGAAGGTCCGCGTCCGTGTCCTTCTTAAAGACCAGCTTGCCGGAGGTCGTGCCATTTCCGTAGGAGGAAAGCGCCATGAATTCCAGCTGTACGGGCAGTTCGCACACCCGAAGCAGGTCGGCGTAGAAAATGATGGCTCCCTTGAGGATCCCGATGAAGATCGGCTTTTTCCCGGCGTAATCGCGGGAGATCTGCTCCCCAAGCTCCCGCACGCGGGTGCGGAGCTGTTCTTCCGTATAAAGCACGCGCTTGATGTCCTCGTGCATTGCTTCCATTCCGTTTGCACACTCCTTTTTTCCTGTCTACCATTATATCGCCACGCGAACAAAATGTCAAGAAAAACCTTGCATTTGCGGGAAAAAAGTGCTATACTGTCCGATGAAAGGGGGAAAATGGCATGGAATCGACGGTCAGCGACCTGTCGTCCGTCGCGGAAAGCGCTTCGGAAGCTGCGGGAAGCGGGGCGCACCCGGTGTTCTGGATCATCGTCGCGCTCGCGGCGGTGGGGCTTGTCGTTATGGTCATTCAGAACTTTTTCATCAAGAAGGAGGAATATTACAAATGAGCAAACAAGTGGAACGGACGTATGACGTTGTCGTCGTCGGCGGCGGATTCGCGGGGTCGGCGGCGGCTCTGGCGGCGGCGCGGAACGGGGCAAAGACCCTGCTGATCGAGCGGATCAACGCCCTCGGCGGTGCGCCCGCGACGATGGCGATCAACCCGTTCATGCGGTATTTCACCCGGATCCCCGAAACGGGGGAAACGCTTTACCTCGCACGCGGGATCTTCGAGGAACTCGTCACGGCGATGCGCGACGCCGGGGAAATGATCGCGAACCGCTTCAACCCGGAATGGCTCAAGATCGTGCTCAACCGCAAACTGCTCGAAGCCGGCGCGGACCTGCTGTTCAACAGCTACGCGATCTCCGCCGAGCGCGAAGGAGACCGGGTCACCACGGTCACGGTCGCGAATAAATCCGGGCAAATGACCTTCGGCGCGAAGGTTTTCATCGACTGCACGGGCGACGCGGACGTCGCTTCCCTCGCGGGATTTCCCACCCGGCTGGGTCGCCCCTCGGACGGACTTTGCCAGCCGATGACGCTCTGCTTCCTCATCGGCGGCGTGAACCACGAGCTGTTCGAGAAGAATCAGGACAGCATCATTCCGCTCTGGCAGGCGGAGCAGAAAAAGGGCTACATCAAAAACCCGATGGACACCATCATGGTGTTCCAGACCACCATTCCGTCGGTCATTCGCCTCAACGCGACGCGCGTGATCCGCCGCAACCCGGTGGACGCGTGGGACGTCACGCAGGCGGACATCGAAGCGCGTGAGCAGGAAGTGGAGCTGTGGGAATTCCTGCGGAAATTCGTGCCGGGGTGCGCGGACTGCCGGATCCTCTCGTCCGCGGTCCAGACCGGCGTGCGGGAAAGCCGCATGATCGACGGGGAACATATCCTCACCGCCGAGGAACTGGTGGCCTGCACGCGCTTTGACGACAGCATCGCCGCCGGGAACTACGACATCGACATTCACAACCCCGAAGGCTCCGGCACGTCCCACTACTTCTTCCCGGACGGGCAGTACTACACGATCCCGTACCGCAGTCTGGTCCCGAAGAACGCGGAAAACCTGCTGGTCGCGGGACGCTGTATCTCGACGACGCACGAGGCGCAGGCGTCCATCCGCATCATGCCCATCGTCTGCACGCTCGGCGAAGCGGCGGGCACGGCGGCCGCGCTTGCGGTCCGATCCGGCGTTTCCGTCGGCAGGGTGGATGTTCCGACGCTCCAAAAGACCCTGACGGACGCAGGTGCTTTCATCGGCAGGGAAGACTGAAAAGCGGGAAATTTGACGTAAAAGATCCGGCATGGCCGCAAGGACGCGGCGATGCCGGATTTTGGTTTGGTACATCTTGCGCCGAACCCGTCACAGGAAGCGCACGGTCCCGTCCGCGATGTCGTAGATCGCGCCGCAGACCTGCACGTCCGGGTCCGACAGGACTTCGCGCAGGCGGGCGACGCCGTGAACGACGTTGCGGCGGCAGGCTTCGTCCGGGTCGGTCGTGTCGCCGGCGGCGAGGCGGATCTCGTCGGTGATCGTGCGGATAAACCCGTCGGCGTCGTTTTGAAGCGCCGCGGCGACCGCGCCGCAGTGCGTATGCCCCAGCACGACGACAAGGCGGCAGCCGAGGTGCGAAACGGCGTACTCGACGCTGCCGATCTGGTGGCGGTCGAGCACGTTGCCGGCGACGCGAATGACGAACAGCTCGCCGATACCGGACGAAAAAATGCTTTCCGGCGTCACCCGCGAATCCGAACAGGTGACGACGACGGCATAGGGACGCTGCCCTTCGCGGCAGGTCCGTTCCCGAACGGACGGGGAAATGTCGCCGGGGTTGCGCGACGCGCCGAGGAACGCGGCGTTCCCGGCTTTGAGTTTTTCTTTCGCCGCTTCGGCAGAGAGGGCGGGCTTGTGCATACGGAAAACCCCTTTCGGCTTCTTTTCCTTTCCATGATACGGCATTTTCGCGGATTTGTCAAGGGAAACCTTGACTTTTTCGGCAAAACCGGCTATACTGTCGAAAGAAACGGAAAGGCGGGAAGGGCAACATGGTGCGGCAAATGACGGACGGCGACTGGGAACGGGTCGAGGAAATTTTCAAGCAGGGGATCGAACACGGGACGGCGACGGTCCTGACGGACTGCCCGACCTTCGCGGAATGGGACGGCGAATACCTCCCCGACTGTCGGCTGGTGGAGGAGCGGGACGGAAAAGTCGTCGGCTGGACCGCGATCCGTCCGACTTCGACGCTGAAACCCTACTGGGGCGTCGCGGAAGTCAGCATTTACGTCGACGACGCGTACCAACGCCAGGGGGTCGGCACGTCGCTTCTGCACGCGCTGTTCGCGGAATCCGAAAAGTGCGGTTACTGGACGCTGTATGCGGCGATCTTTTCGCACAACGAAGCGAGCGTCGCCCTGCACCGCAAGTGTGGGTTCCGCGTCGTCGGGCGTCGGGAGCGCATCGTCCGCGACCGCTTCGGCGTGTGGCGGGACACGATCATTCTGGAGCGGAGAAGAAAGGACTGACGGGCGGTTTTCTGCCGTCAGAGAAGAAACCTCGTCGCGTATTTATGCGCTTGCGCACGGATACATGGTCGCCGGACCGATGTACCTGTGCGCCTTTTTGTTACGAAAGGGTTTTTCACCGTATCTTAAAATGCTTTTTTATCCTGTCGGAACATACAACTTTGCCTTTAACGGTGATGCTTTCAACATTTTCAATCACAATGTCATCAAGTACGCTGTCGATACCCAAAAGTCCATAGCCCTTGATTTTTATCTTAATCTGGTTTTCTTTTGCTTTTAGCAGTTCTTCTTTTTCCAGAGACATCACACCGATAAACCATCTGAAATCCAGATCGTTTTGTTGCCTGCTCATTTCCTCGACGACCGATTTCTTCTCATTAAGCGCTTGCCTTACAGACTGATTGATAAAATCGCTTCGGTTGGAATAATATCCTTTATCGACTAGCAGGTCAATTTGAGATAGTGTTGCGATGTTCATATTGACGGACACCTTTTCGCTTGTTTCCATAAAATACCTCCGTATTTGTGATATGATCTTATTGGAGCATATATAGAATATCACACATTTTCGATTTTGTCAAGAGAAAATGCAAAAAAAGTCTGCATCGCATAGAAAACGCTCCGGCGGTCTCGTCCGCGTCCGGAGCGTTCCTATCCCGTGTTACTTTGCGCGTGACGCGATGATGTCCGCCATCTCGCCGACGTTCTTCATCGAGCTGACTTCCTTCATCGTGAAACGCATCCGAAATTCGCGCTCGACCGCGCCGATCAGCGTGATGTGTTCGAGGCTGTCCCAGTCCTCGATGTCCTTCGCGGTGGTTTTCCGCGTGACCGTGATGCTCGGGTCGTCGAACACCTTGCGGAATACGCGGTTGAGCCGGGTGAAAATTTCTGTTTCCGTCATGATTACATACCGTCCTTTTTATGATTCGTTGGAATTAACGCGAATGACGTGATTCTGCGGTCGGTAGGACTCGGTCGACAGCTCCCAAACCGTATTTCCCGCCTCGTCCTCCGAGCGTTTCGTGAAGCCGAACCTGCCGTACAGATCCTTCACCATGCCGTTTTTGGCGGTGGGGAAGTAGTAGCCGACGATGCGCCGGACGCCTTTTTGCTTCGCTTCCTCGACCAGCGTGTCGAGCATGGCGAACTCCATGTCCTTCTTCAACACCCGACAGCTCATCAGCCAAAGTTCCATATGCAGTTCTTCGCCCTCCAGCCGTCCGATGACGACGGACACCACGCCGTTGTCCCCGAATCGGTCCCACAGCTTGCCGTACAGGCAGATGTGCCTGCCGTCGGACGCAGACGCACGGATCTCCTCCTCGGTATAGCGGCGTGTGGTCAGGTTGAACTGGTTGGATTTGTTGGTCAACTGCGTGATCCGGGCGAGGTAGACCTCCGGGAACGGCAGGATATCCGCCCGCATATCCAAACTTTTCAGGTATTCGGTGTAATCGCCGAAGGTCGCCGCCAGTTCCGCCCGTTCAGCGTTGGCGCGGTACATCTCGCTTCGCTTCGCGTCGTCGGCGGAAAAAACGGTCACCTCAAAATACCCGTTGCGGTCGAGCGTGCGGATATACGAACTCGGGTCCGTCAGCTTCGGCACGGCGACGCCGGGGACGTTCGCCGCGACCAGCGCCCGCTCGGTCGGGTTGTCGTCGGCAAAGACGAAGGAGTCCACGCCGAGGTCCATCTGCGACGCGGTCAGGAGCAGGTTGCGGTCCTTGTTCTCCCAGTCCGCCTTGATGACGATGAAATCGTCCGGGCGAAGCACGCCGTCGGGGTGGTTGAGCCCGTCGAGGGCGTTCTGCAGGTCGTTTTTGGACGCGACGGTCAGCATGACCCCGATGGATTTCTGCTTCTTGACGTAGGTCTGGAACGCACGGAAGCATTCCGCCGTCGCCGTTTCCTCGCCGATCTCGATGCCCTCGACGCCGTCGTCCCCGACGACTCCGCCCCAGAGCGTGTTGTCGAGGTCCAGCGCGAGCGCCTTCTTGTTGCGCCCGAACAGGGACTTGACGACCCTTGCGACGTTGAACGCCCAATGCGGGATCGCCTCCAGCGCACAGGCGTACTTATACAGGTACCACACCTCGTCGTCCAGCCAGCGGTCCAGCCCGAAGCAGGCGGAAACGTACTGCAGGTCGCACAGGTAGAAACTCTCCTCCCGCGCCGCGTAGGCGGCGAAGGCGTCGTTCATGCGGTTGACGAAGCGGACCGCACCGTGCGGGTCCCAGCAGTCGCGGTTGCCGAGCAGCCGGTAGGGCGGAAATTCAAAATTGTTTTGCAGGATCGGACAGCGGTAGACCTCCCGCAGGCGCTTCCACATGGTTTCGTACCGCCCGTAAGCGTCCCGGAACGACTGCTCGACCGCGTCCTCGGTCCAGTCCATTTCCGGCAGGTCGTTCTGCAGGTTGCGGAAGGACGTGTGGATATAGATGACGTCCGGGTGGAACTCGTCGAGCGTCGGGTTGCCGAACATCGCGTCCTGCCAGAATTGGGCGTACTCGGACTGGTAGAAGGTCGGTTCGATGCCCTGGTCGAGCAGGAACAGCTCGAGCATCTTGCAGAAATCGTTGGTCGTCGAACCGCCGAGCACCGCGATGCGCTTGGGAATGCGCTTTTCGCCGTTCGCGAGCAGTTCCCGGCGCAGGGATTTCTTGTTTTCCAGCAGTTCCTTGCCGTCAAACGGGTAGGAGAGGGAAGGGTGTGGCATGGCATGGCTCCTTTCAGAGGTTCATCAGGCGCGTGATGTTGTCGCGCTTGGAACCGGCGACGGTGAAGGCGGAAACCGAAAAGGAAACGTCCGTGATCTGGTGTTCCTGTATGAACGTGAGAATATTGCAAGCGAAGTCCCGGATGTCCACGAAATACACTTCCTCGAATCCGGCGAGCAGGAACGGGGCGAGCGCGTTGCCAAAGCTGTCCTTGACGACGAGCAGCTTCCGCCCGTTCTGCACGCCGGTCTGGATCTGCACGGCGTTGCCGTCCCCGCGAATGAACTTCGTGTAGCCCTTCGAGGAGGAGAAAAGCGACCCGGTCGACGAGAATTTGAATTTCTGCGTGTAATAATTGACCGTGCAGGACTGCTTCGGTTCGTACCAGACGAAGGTTTCCGGGTATTTTTTCAGCTCCGAGACCCCGTAGGAGGAGTAGGCGGACCCGAGGAACCCGTCAAAGGAGCAGCGGTCGAACTGCGTCAGCGGCGCGAAGTCCGCGCCCGCCGTTTTGCAGAGCTCTTCGGCGGCGTAGAACGCGCCGAGCGCAAACCAATGGTGGTCGGTGCGGGCGTAGATGTCCTCGGACGTGTGCGGGCGGAGCGCCGAAAGGACGTCGACGAACCGCACCCCGTCCAGCGCGTCCCGCAGACCGTAGAAGCAGTTCTGCGTGTTGGTGATGCTGCGCTCGTACCCCTCCGGCGCGTAGAACGCGGAAGCGAGCGGGATCGGCATGGCGTAGACGTTGATGTTTCCGCCGACCCTTTCCTTGAAGCGGTTGAGCAGATCCGCCGTCAGCTGCCCGCTTTTGGCGGTCCCGCCGAACTGCTCCATGGCGCGGTAGTTACAGACCAGGAACCCGTTGACGATATGCGGTTCTGTCGACGGAGGCTGTTCAGACGGCTCGTCACTGACGATCGGCGGTTCGCTGCTGACGACCGGGGGCTCGCTGCTGACAGACGACGGTTCACTGCTTGCAACCGGCGGTTCGCTGCTGACGACCGACGACTCGCTGCTGACGACTGGCGGTTCACTGCTTGCAACCGGCGAAGAGACGCTTTCGACCGCCGACGGAACCGACGCGGGCAGCTCGATGACGTTTCCGCCGAAATCCTCCGAAAGCGAGGACGTTTCGTCGGACGGGACGCCGGAAGAGGTTTCCTCGAGCGGCAGGACGCACGCGAAAAGCAGGGCGAGCGAAATCAGCAGCAACAGCAATACAAAGGTTTTCCGCATTACTGACAAATCCCCTTCAGCGAGTTGATATAGTCCGAACCGACGGAGGAGAACAGGGATTCCGCGAACAGGACGTCGGTGATGCCGTACTGCGACACGACGTCCCGCAGCTTCAGATTGAACACCCGTGCGTCGACGACGTAGACTTCCTCGAACGAATACAACAGGAACGGCACGAGGGCGTTTCCGTAGCTGTCCTTGACGAGAAGCAGCTTCCGCCCGTTCGAGCAGGCGCCGGACTTGATCTGCACGGCGTACGCGTCGCCGTTGATGAAGGTGCTGTACCACATGGAACGGTGGTCGTCGTCGAAATGGAAGAAAATATCGTGGTCAAAGCCGTTCTGGAAACTCTGGTTGTAGAAGGTTGCGGTGTAGCTCACCGGCGGCTTGTAGGTGACGAAGTCCTCCGGGTTGTCGCGGATGATCGCGTTCATGTTCGTGTACTTGTACATGGTCCCGAGGAAGCCCGGACGGACTTCCCGCTCGTAAACGGACAGGTCCTGGAACGGCAGACCGAGGTCGCTTGCGAACTGCTTCGCCGCGTAGTAGGCGCCGAGGGAAGTCCAATGGTGGTCGGTGCGGAAGTAGATGTCCTCGTCCCGGTGGGCGTTGAGCGTGTCGTAGATATTGACGGCATGCACGTCGGTGGAAAGCCGTTCCTCGATCGCTTTCAGGTCCCGCAGGGTGTTGCCTTCCTGATTCCGCTTGGCTTCGGATGCGTCCCGCAGATAGAAGGCGCACGCCTTCGGGATCGGCATGGAGTAGACGTTCACGCCCGGCATCGACGCGGCAAACCCGTTGAGCGCTTCGGCAAAGGACGGGATCCGTTTCAATGATGAATCGCCGTAATAGATTTCCATCGCCCGGGTGTCGAGGATGAAGATCCCCTCGACCTCGATCTCCGGCTTTGGCGCACCGCCGGAGGAGGTGTCCCCGCTCGGCGTGTCGGAGGAGGTGTCCGGCGTGGTCGTGCCGAAGGAGGTGTCGGACGTGGTCGTGCCGGTGGACGTATCCGGCGTGGTCGTGCCGGCAGACGTGTCCGGCGTGGTCGTGTCGGAGGGGGTATCATACCCCGGGTCGAAGTTGGAGTTGTCGTCGGAAGGCAGACCGGGACCGATGTCTACCTCGGTGTGCCCTTTATCATTGACGGTAACGGTCTCCTTCCCGAACAGGTCGGTGATCCGGCTGTAAAGGTCTTTGATGCGGTCACGGCTGAAAACCGTATCCGTGAAATGGTCGCCGAGCTGGGCGAAATAACTCCCGTCCAGCAGCGAACCGACGGAAAACGTCGGCATCGGGGTCAGCTTGTCGTAGTCCGAAACCTCCGTCCGCGGCAGAAAGACGGTGAAAAAGAGCAGCGTCAGAAACGCTATGATGATCAAAAACAGGCTGAACAGCCTTGCGAACAGCAAGGGACGGTTGTTTTTCGGGGATTTCACGAAGCGTTTCCTCCTTTTAGAAATTGAAGTACAGGAACGGGTTGTTCTTGGACGAGATCAGCATCACCGCGCACAGCGCCAGCAGCCCGACGCACGCGACGGCGGACGCCACCTGCGCGACCGCCTGCACCGACCCTTTGCACTGCTTGACCCACTTCTTGACCGCCGGAAGCACCGGGAAGCAGAACAGGAGCGCAAGCAGGAAGATCCAGATGAACTTCATCAGGTACACGGACGAAAGCAGGTCCTCGTTGTACGGACCGCTCGTGAATTCCCCGGCGCGGTAGAACCCGTTGCCGGAAAAGCCGAACAGGTTGCCGAAGTAGGTCCCCATGCTCGAAAAGAAGCTGCCGAGCGTCTTGGAATCCTCGTAGTAGAAGATGCCGAAGCCGATGAGGATGACGATTTTGTTGTAGATGTGCATGATGACGTCCGGGATGCGCTTGAGCACCCGTTTGCCTAACTTCTGCTCGATGAAGATGAACAGTCCGAAGTACAGACCCCATGCGATGTAGTTCCAGCTCGCCCCGTGCCAAAGCCCGGTCGTGAACCAGACGAGGAAAAGCGAAAGCCATTGCCGCCTCTTGCCGAAGATCGGCAGGTAGAGCAGGTAATCCCGGAAGAAGCTGCCCAGCGAGATGTGCCACCTCTGCCAGAATTCCTGAATGGAGCGGCACATGAACGGATAATTGAAGTTTTCGTCGAAGTGGAAGCCGAAGATCCGCCCCATGCCGATGGCCATGTCCGAATAGCCGGAGAAATCGAAGTAGACCTGCATGGAGTAGGAGATGACCCCCACCCACGTCGCGACGACGGAGCTTGTCCCGATGGTGTCGGTCAGGTAGGTCTGGGCGATGTAGGAGAGGGTGTTCGCCAGCACGACCTTCTTCGCAAGCCCCACGATCAGGCGGGAAAACCCTTCGCACAGGTCGGTCAGCTTGCTTTCGCGGCAGTCGATCTCGTCCGCGATCGTCGAATAGCGCACGATCGGTCCGGCGACCAACTGCGGAAAGAGCGAGATGTACAGCAGGAGCTTGGAAAAGTCCTTCTGCACCGGCACCTTTTCCCAGTAGACGTCAATGACATAGGAGAGGATCTGGAAGGTATAGAAGCTGATGCCCAGCGGGAGCAGTTCCTTCGCGTTTACGAGCGGAAGGCTCGTCCCGAAGAAGGAATTGATGTTTTCCACCACAAAGCCGGTGTATTTGAACACCGCGAGCATGCCGATGTTGTAGACCAGCGCGAGGACGAGCGAGCCCTTGCACCAGCGGTTGCCCCGGTTCGCGTCGATGGAGCGGGCGAGCAGGAAGTTGACCGCGGCGCTCAGCAAAAGCAGCAGCAGGTTGGTCGGATTGCCCCACGCGTAGAAGATCATCGAGAACGTGAGCAGTACCGCGTTGCGGTAGCGGATCTTCTCCGTGAACAGGTAGCAGCCGACGCAGAGCGGCAGGAATACGAACAGGAACAGCAGGGTCGCAAAATTCATAACGGTTCGCGGTATCCTTTCTTGATCCCGGCAGGGCCGGTTTTCAACGAGTACATCTTAACTTTCATATTATAAACCTAAAATGCCGGAAAGTCAAGGACTGCGGCGGAAAATGCTGTAAAAAGATTGTCTGTGTTACAATGATGTGTGACAAAAAGCAAAAAAAGAGTGGCGAATAGGAGAGACCTGTGGTAAGGTTAAG
>CANRIX010000019.1 GCA_947630765.1 uncultured Clostridia bacterium
TAACCTTACCACAGGTTTCTCCTATTCGCCACTCTTTTTTTGCTTTTTGTCACACATCATTGTAACACAGACACGGTTGTCAAGGACGTTTTGCAAAAAGGGCTTGACAAACCGGGGGAAGTGTGGTATAATAAAGATAAGAGAGAAGCGTACCGGATAGCGGTCGCACTCCCCTCAGAATGGAACTAACCGATACTTTGGGAAAGTGGGCGGTTAGTTCTTTTTATTGCTTTGATGAAACAAGATCATCAGCGCGACGACCTGTACGATCAGGTTCAGGATGCCGAGGCATTCCGTCAGCGTCATGTACACATCGCATCACCTCCTTTTTTGCGCGAGGAAAGGAGGCTCATTTGTAAGAAACCTCCTTTTCTTTGCAGTGAGGAGGCAACCGCCATAACCGTTTGGTACGCTTCGGGGTCATTTTATCACGTTTTTTGTCGGTTGTCAAGGACGTTTTGCAAAAAGGGCTTGACAAACAGGGGGAAATGTGGTATAGTAAAAACAAGAGAAGCGTACCGGATAGCGGTCGCACTCCTCCAGTATGGAACTAACCGATAACTTGGGAGAGTCGGCGGTTAGTTCTTTTTATTGCTTTGATGAAACAAGATCATCAGCGCGACGACCTGTACGATCAGGTTCAGGATGCCGAGGCATTCCGTCAGCGTCATGTACACATCGCATCACCTCCTTTTTTGCGCGAGGAAAGGAGGATCATTTGTAAGAAACCTCCTTTTCTTTGCAGAGAGGAGGCAACCGCCATAACCGTTTGGTACGCTTCGGCATACTTTCGGGTGGCAAACGCAATCGCGGCGTCGCCGCTACGCGTCGCCTTGCTCTGCCTTTTCCCCCCGAATACCCCCCTTTGATCGAAAACCGGCTCGGCTTTCGCCACTTCTGACGCCGCCATCGCCGGTTTTCTCTTAAGGAGTTCCTCCGGCGGCGCATGTCCGCCTACGGAACAATATTTTTATTGTATTTTCTTCTCTTGCACACGAAACACCCTGCCGGGCGGGGAAAGTCGGCGGGCGGAAACGAAAGCAAGCGCAAATGGAATGGGAAGGTGCAGTTTTGCAGGCTGCGCCTTCCCTCTTTTGATACGATAAACTTGCATTCATGCGGGGACCGATGATCGGGCATGAGTTTTCCGTTGCAGCCCCCCAAATGCTTCCTGCACAGGACAGACGGACCTCACATCCTATCGGGCGCTTCAAACCCGAGGATGTCGATACAGGTTTCCAGGATCCGCTTGGCCAGACCGATCAAGGCGATATAACCCTCCTTGACTTCCGCGTCCTCCTCGGTGAGAATTTTGGTGTCGTGATAGAATTTATTCGCAGAGCCCGCCAATTCATAAATATACGCACAAATCAGACTCGGAGAGGACGCCTTCAACGCGTTCTCCAATGCGGAAGAAAGCTTCGCAATCGCAAGCATGACCTCTTTGGCTTCCGAATTTGCGGGCTTTCGGATCGGAAGCCGTTCGTACTCGCCGTATTTTTCCAGAATCGACCGAATGCGGACGATGGTATAGAGGATATAGGGTCCCGTGTTGCCTTCAAAGGCGGTGAAGCGATCCATGTCGAAAATGTAATTCTTGGACGGCTGGTTCCACAGATCCCCATACTTCAAGGCGGCCAACGCGATCTTGGACGCTTCGCTTTCCGTCAGCTTCCTTCCGTCGCCGCTTCTCTCCAGGACAAATTCCGTCACGTCGTCAAGCAAACGCTCAAGCCGCATGACGCCGCCGTCGCGCGTCTTGAACGGCTTGCCGTCCTTTCCGTTCATCGTGCCAAACCCGACGTGCTCCAGTTCCACCGTATCGTCGACAATTCCCGTTTTTCTCGCCGCACGGAACACCTGCTCGAAATGCAAGGCCTGCCGATTGTCCGTCAGATACAGCATTTTGTCGGGCTTGAAATCCCGCATTCTTTGGATCATCGTGGCCAGATCCGTCGTCCCATAGAGGGAAGAGCCGTCCGATTTGACGAGGATGCAGGGCGGAAGCTCCGTTTTGTCCCCTTCCTCCGAAACGGGAATGACCAACGCCCCCTCGCTCATGACCGCGTACCCTCGCTCCCGCAAATCCCGAATCATATCCGGGATATATCGGTCCGCATCGCTTTCGCCCAGCCACTGCTCAAAATGGACGTGCAACCGATCATAATTTTTCTTCAGGTCCGCAACGGATATGGATAATATATGTTTCCATAAGGCTCTGTACCCCCGCCTTCCCTGCTGCAACGCAAACGTCGCAAGATGCGCTTTTTCCGCAAACGCAGGGTCCGCTTTCTGCTTCTTCGATGCGCAAGGATACAGTTCCTCCAGTTCGCCGATCGTAAAAGGCGGTTCCTTCGGGTATTCCCCGTCATACCCTTCGTCAAAATAGCATAGGTCCGGGTTTCTTTCCTGCAGTTCCGCGATGATCAAACCCATCTGAAGACCCCAGTCGCCCAAATGAACGTCCCCGATCGCCGTATACCCAAAATACACATACAACCGTTTCAACGCCTCCCCGATGATCGCGGAGCGCAAATGCCCGATGTGCAAGGGCTTGGCGACGTTCGCCCCGCCGTAATCGACGACGACCGTCTTTCCGACCCCGGTTTTTTCCAGCCCGAACTGCGGGGAGGTCCGCATCTGTTCCAGATACTCTGCAAGAAACGAATCCGACACGTTCAGGTTGATGAATCCCGGCGTCACGACCTCCGCCGAAGCGTACCGATCGGGACTTAGCCGTTCGACGACCGCCTTTGCGATCACGGTCGGCGGACAATGGTATCGCTTTGCCGCCGCCAGTGCGCCGTTGCACTGGTATTCACATAGGTCCGGCCTGTCCGATACCGTTACCTGCCCGTAGGCCTCGTCATATCCCGCGGCCGCAAAGGCCCGACGCATGTCGGCGGTGATGCCCTCTATGATGTTCTTCATGACGAAAGGTTCCTTTCTGACGTACGCTTCGCGATCGTTGTCTCCCATTATACCGAACGGAACGCGAAAAGTCAAGGGGTTCCCGCCTGCGGCAGGAAAAAAGGCGGCACGGAAAGCGTTTTTGCGCTTCGTGCCGCCCTTTGCCTTTGCGAGGGGATGCCGTGCGGGTGGTTTTTTTATGCTTCGCGGGTGACGCGGATGTCCTTGAGGTGCATGAAGTGGTTCGACAGGCGGAGCTCGCCGCCCGCGTCCGTGCGGAAGGTGTGGTTGTAGCCGAACGTGCCGATATAGGTCGCCGTCACTTCCCTGCCGTCCGAGAATCGAATCCGCACGCGCGGCTTGTCGTCCGCGTCCAGTACCAGCCCGCCGACGAGGTAATTCATTTCGCACCTCTCCTTTTTTCAAAGATGGGATTTGGGGTCATGGGGGACGGGGCACCCGAAAAACGCCCGGAACGCGCTATCAAACCCCGTCAAGCCACCGGCAAGCGTACAGGAAAGCCCCGGAACGCACTATCAAGCCCCGTCACTTCCCTATTTTTCCCCAAAAGAGGGGATCCCAAAGGGCAGACGCCCTTTGGCAGGGGGTTCGGGGGACGGCGTCCCCCGAAAAGCGCCCGGAAAACACCCGTCAAGCGTCGCCGTCCGAGCCGGAGACGCTGACGCCGGGGAGGCGCACGGCGTAGGGACCGTGATAGGACGACGTTTCGTACCGCTCCGCCGAGAAGCGCAGGTCGCCCTGCACGTCGAACAGGCTCCCGTTCACCGAGCCGCCGGTCACCGGGCGGACGCTCCCGTCCTCGCCGATCAGGTACGCGAGCCGGATCTCCCCGCCGAAATGCCCGGTGAAGGCATCCATCTGGAAGTCCGAAAAGGTCACCGCCCACAGGCAGGGCGCACGCTTGAGCGCCTCGAACGGCACGTCACCGTTCGCGCACTGCAGACCGCCGCAGTCGCCGGTCGGCGCGACGCCGAGATAGCGGCAGAACCGGCTCGACCCGTGGACCGCCTGCAGGGTCCCGCCGGACAGCAGCGGCAGCTCCCGGAGCGGCACGCCCTCGCGGTCGTACGGCACGTCCGAGAACAGCACCAGGTCCAGCGCGTCCCCGCGCAGGTCGCGCCCCTGCACGGCGTCGCCGGGCTTCCACGTCGAATACTTCGCGTAGAGCATGCCCGCCGAGGAGCGCTCGGCGTAGAAGGACAGCACCGTCGAGAGCGCGTTGCCGCTGAGCACCACGTCGTACACCCCGCTCGGGAGCGTCCGCGTCGCCTTGGCGCGGTCGGCGACGAAGGTCAGCGCTTCGGCGGCCTTTTCGCGGAGCGCGTCGACGTCCAGCTCGCCGTAGGAGAACGTGTTGTGCAGCTCGACGTCCTCCGGCGTGCGGCACTGCACGACGAACTCGCCCTTGACCTTCGCGTCGGAAAACGACACGTCCGTCCCGTTCGAGGCGGTGATGCGGCAGGTCGTCCGCGTGACGAACACCTCCGCCGAGTTCAGGAACGCGTCCTCCCGCGTGTCCGCCGCGAACAGCGCTTCCGCCATGCGTGCGGCACATTCCTCCGGCGGCAGCGTCGCCAATTCGCCGGTTTTCGCGATGAACGGGGCGGAAACCGGGTCCGGCAGCTCGTAAAACGGGTTCGCGGCGCAGCCCGCCGCCGTGTACGCACCGCGCAGCGCCTCCCGCATCGCCGGTTCGCCGTCCGACGCGAGCAGCGTCACGTCCGCGCACCCGCGGGTCGGTCCGTCCTGCCCCTCGCCGTCGCGGAACACGGTCACGGTGAACGTCCGGCAGTCCGTCGCACGGCGCTGGTCCAGCATCCGCCGGACGAAGAACAGCTCCGACGATTTTTCACAGCTCTCGCGGACGCGCCAGGTGGAAATGCCCTCCGCAGCGAGTGCGTTCAGCAGTCGTTGATAACTTTCGTTTCGTTCCATTTGTTACGCCTCCTTTCAACCCAATCGAATCTTCGCCTTCATGTACGGGCCGCCGTCGGACACCTTGACCCATTCCTTATAGCCCTTGCCGCAGTAGCCGGAACCGCTCAGGACGGGCGTTTTGCTCATCATCGTGACCGATTTCAGCAGGTCCGGGACGTACCCGGTCAGCACGATCGGCGAGAACACCTTGCCTGTCAGTTTGCCGTCGCGAATCTCACGGGCAATTGTGACCATACATTGAATACCCCAGTTCTTCGGGTCCTCCATGCCGCTCGACGGGTTTTCCAGCAGGAAGCCGTACTTGACCGACGAGATCAGCTCCTCCGGGGTGCTTTCGCCGCCCTCGAAGTAGGTGTTCGTCATGCGGGTATACGCCTTGCGGCGGTAGCTCTCCCGCCGTCCGTTGCCGGTCGGGCGCACGCCCAGGCGCAGGGCGGACAGCAGATCGCACATACCGCCCCGCAGGGTGCCGTGGTCGATGACCGTCGTGTCGCCGGTCAGCGTGCCCTCGTCGTCGAACCAGGCGCTCGCCGATTCCGGGATCGCCATGCCGTCGTGCATGGTCACGAGGTCGCTCGCGACTCTGCCGCCGACGAACTGACGCGCCAGCGCACGGTCCTTGACGAACATGTCCATCTCCACCCCGTGACCGAACGCCTCGTGGACGATCATGCCGGTCGTCGCCGGGTCGCAGACGCACTCGTACTCGCCGGGCGGGATCGGCTCGCTGTCCAGCAGTTCCGTCGCCGCGTGGACGATCTCCGGCAGGTCCGCGCCGATCTCGTCCAGCAGTTCCGCGCCGCCGAGCGCCGAGTACGGGCGGTAGTAGTCCTTGATCTCCTCCCCGCGGCGGCACAGCACGAAGACGCTCGCGGTCGTCCACAGCAGCGTCTGGTCGAGGTCGCGGTGCTCTGAGAGGAACAGCTTGCGGCAGGAACGGTAGGACACGTTGACGGAAACGTCCAGCACGCGGTCGTCCAGTTGCAGTCCCGCTTCGCGCACCTCGCGCAGCTTCGCCAGGATCGCTTCGTCGCCCAAATCGCGCGGATGCACCCGCCACGCGGACGTCTCGCACAGCGTCGCCGGGTCGTCCGGGGGCAGCGGCGTCGGCAACGGCGTCACGCCGACCGGCATCGCCTTTTTCTGCGCGTCCAGCCGCTTCTCGATCGCGGTCGTCAGCTCGTCCACGCTGTCCGGCAGCTCGTTGAACGAGTGCTCCGCGCAGCCGACCTCGTCGAACACCCGCACGACGTACCCGCTGCCGCCGCCGACCCCGCTCGTGCGGATCGCGCTCCCGCTCCGCGACACCTGCCACGCCCGGCTGTCGTCCGCGACCGCTAACACGCTCGCGTACGCGTACTTCCCCCGCAGCGCCGCCACCAACGCCCGCAGGTACGCCTTGTTTTCGTCGATTTTCGGGAACATCTTTTCATCTTCCTTCCTATTCACTATATATGTGTGTTTTTTTATTAGGAGTACGGGGAGTACGCGCGGGGAACTCCGTTCCCCGCCCCCTTATCGTCGTGCCCCGTTTTGTGCGAATTTCCATTTGCGGGGCAACCGCGCCCCGCATTTGCCGCAAAACGGCAAAATCATGGAAATTCGTTCGGATCATGCGCCCTCTGCGCCCCGATTTTCGCCCTTCCCGGCGACCCCCAAATTCGCGTGATTGCATCCGCAATCTGCGCCCCCATATTACGTCGCGAAAAGAAATTTTATCACAAAATAAAACGTATGGGACGGGCGCTGGCTTCGATAGAAGCCTCGCGAGGTTCGAGCGGTTTTTCACCGTGAACGGAAGAGTTTTGACAGACGCATTTATAAATTCTATCGAAGTCAACGAAGTTGACTTCGCGCTAGGGGGGCTTGGGGGTGCTGGCACCCCCAACGTAACCCCGTACTTTTTTATGATACCACAAATTTTATCATACCACAAAATTTTCCTGTTGTCAATCTTGCAAAAGCAAAAAGAACGTGCTATACTGGGGGTGGACGAAAAAGTGACAAAAAAGGAGACGGACAACGACATGGAAAAGAAACTACGGGTAGGCGTGATCGGCGCGGGGAACATCGCGTGCAGCTCGCACCTGCCGGCATACGAAAAATGCACGAACGCGGAGGTCGTGGCGATCGCCGACCTGAACCGGGAGCGTGCGGAAGCCGCGGCGAAGCGGTTCAACATCCCGGCGGCATACGGCTCGGTCGAGGAGCTGCTGGAAAAGGCGGACGTGGACGCGATCGACGTCTGCACCTGGAACAACGGGCACGCCCCGGTCGCGATCGCGGCGGCGAAGGCGGGCAAGCACATCCTGTGTGAGAAGCCGCTAACCGTTTCGGACGCATGCGCGGAAGCGGTGCGGGACGCGGTGCAGAACGCAGGCGTGAAGTTCTTCCTCGCCGTGCCGGGTCGGTTCGGTTCGCGCAACGAGTACCTGCACAAGCAGATCGCGGACGGCGCGTTCGGCGAGATCTACTTCGCGAAAACCGCCTACGTCCGCCGTCGCGGCACGCCGTCCGGCTGGTTCACCGACAAAAAGACGGCGGGCGGCGGCCCGGTCATCGACATCGGCGTGCACGGCATCGACGCGGCGTGGTACCTGATGGGCTGCCCGACGCCGACGCGGGTCTCCGCGTTCACGTCCTACCGCATCGGCGACTACCAGACCAAAGGCGTGGACCGCTGGCAGGGCACGCCTTGCCCGGACAACCAGTTTGACACCGAGGACATGGGTGCCGGCGTCATCCACTTCGCGAACGGGTCGATGCTGCTGTTCGAAGCGGCGTGGGCGATCAACGGCGCACCGCACACGGACACGCAGGTGTTCGGCACGAAGGCGGGCGCGGACCTGAACAGCCTGACCATCTACGGCGAGCGGGACGGCTACCTGAGCGACGACAAGGTCAGCGTCGGGGAAAACGACAAGTTCCTCGCGGAGATCACGCACTTCGCCGACTGCGTCCTGCACGACAAGCCGACCCGCTACCCGATCGAGCAGGCGGTGACCATGCAGAGGATGCTCGACGCGATCTACGAGTCCGCCGCGCAGGGAAAGGAGGTCCTGCTCGCATGAAAACCTGCATCAGCACCTACAGCTTCTCGCAGGCGTTCTATGACAAAAAAATCACCTACCCCGGGATGCTCGAAAAGGCGAAGGAGCTCGGCTGCACGGGCATCGAATTCGTCGTCGACGACGTTGCGCCGGACGGGAGCGACCTCGGCGACTTCTGGATGAACCTCGCGGACGAAGCGCGGATGCTGGGGCTGGAGGTCCCGATCTACACGACCGGGGCGAACTTCTTCCAGCCGGACCCGGAGGAGGAGATCGCCCGGGTCAAGCGGCACGTCGATCTGGCGGCCGCCTGCGGGATCAAGCTGATGCGGCACGACGTGACGGCGGGGTTCTACCCCGGTTACGACGGTCCGCGCACGTTTGACGCGGTGCTCCCGGTCGTCGCGCCGGCGATCCGGGAGGTCGCGGAATACGCCGCAAGCAAGGGCGTGACGACCTGTTCGGAGAACCACGGGCGCATCGTGCAGGACGCGGAGCGCATGCTCGCCGTGTTCGCCGCCGTCGGGCACCCGAACTACCGCTACCTCTGCGACATCGGCAACTTCGGCGGTGTGGACGAGGACTGCGCCGTTTCCGTCTCGAAGCTGCTCCCGCTGGTCGCGCACGTCCACGTCAAGGACGCGTTCTGGCGGAGCGGCATGCTTCCGAACCCCGGTCGCGGCTGGAACCGCACGCGGGCGGGCAACTACCGCCGTGCGACCATCTTCGGGCAGGGCGACGTGCCGACCTACCAGTGCCTGCAGATCCTGCACGATTCCGGCTACGACGGGTACTACTCGCTGGAATTCGAGGGCATCGAGGAAAACCTCATGGCCATCGAGATCAGCATGGAGAACCTGCACCGCATGTTGGGGGAGATCGAGAAATGAACGTCATCTTACGCGACGGGCAGGTCCTCAGCGAGACAATGGGGCTCATCGGGGCGGACGTGCTGATCAAGGACGGGAAGATCGCGTCGGTCAAGCCGCACATCGACGGTCCGCAGTGCGAAGGTGCGGCGGAGTACGACCTCGCGGGCGGGCTGCTGGTGCCGGGGCTGGTCGACACGCACAACCACGGCTTCTGCGGGACGGAGTTCGCCTCGGCGGACGAGCGGTTCGACGGCGGGCTGCTCGCGCTCGCGAAGTGCGGCGTGACGGCTGTTGCGCCGACGGTGCGGGCGTTGCCGCAGGGTCGTCTGCTCGCGGCGGTCGCGAACATTCGGCGGGAGAAGTCCCGTGCGCCGTTCGGGGCGCGGATCCTCGGCATCAACCTCGAAGGGCCGTTCCTCTCCCCCGCGCGGATCGGGTCGATGCGGCCGGAGAACCTCGCGCCGCCCACGCCGGAAGCGCTTGCCGAGATCCTTTCCGCCTGCGGAAACGACCTGTTATCCATCACGGTCGCCCCGGAGCTGCCGGGGGTCCTGCCGTTGATCGAAACCGTCCGTTCCTCCGGCGCAAGCGCGTCCATCGGGCACACGGACGCGACGGCAGAGCAGGTCCTCGCGGCGGCGGACGCGGGCGCGAACCGCGTCACGCACCTCTACAACGCGATGCGGCCGTTCAAGCACCGCGACCCGGGCGTGGTCGGTGCGGCGCTGACGGATGAACGGCTGATCTGCGAGCTGATCTGCGACTACGTCCACAACGACCCGGTCGCGGTCGATCTCGCGATCCGCGCCAAGGGGCTCGACGGGATCGTCATGGTCAGCGACACCGGGCGCATGGCGGGGCTCGGCGACGGCGAATACGTCATCGAGGGCAAAAAGCGCATCGTGCGCGGCAAGCTCTGCCGGACCGAGGAGGGGGTCATCGCGGGGAGCGTCTGCTCCCTGTTCGAGGGGTTCCGCAACCTGCTCCTGCACGGCTACCCGCTCGCGGATGTGTCCCGGCTCGCGTCCCTCAATCCCGCCCGCGCCGCCGGGTTGGACAAGCGTCTCGGGTCCATCGCCGTCGGCAAGTACGCCGACCTGATGCTGCTCGACAGCCTGTTCAACTTGAAAGCCGTCTGGGTCGGCGGTGTGAAGGTCGAATAAGGAGTTACGAGGGGGACGTTTGGGGGTGCCAGCACCCCCAAGCCCCCCTAGCGCGCATTCGACTCCCGTCGAATGCGGGGGGTATAAAAAAAGCAAGCCGTCCCGACAGGGGGTTCCGTCGGGATGGGATTTTGCAAAGATGTTTTTCCGTTTTGCGGGCGGTTTCGCGTGCCGAACGCCCACACGCCCCCATTCCGCGCATTCGACTGCCGTCGAATGCGGGGGGTATAAAAAAGCAAGCCGTCCCGACAGGGGGTTCCGTCGGGATGGGATTTTGCAAAGATGTTTTTCCGTTTTGCGGGCGGTTTCGCGTGCCGAACGCCCACACGCCCCCGAAGGCTCCCCCTTCGGAATCTGCCGACACCGTCGGCAGGCTTGAAAACCCGGCTTGGTCTGCGTGTCAATTCCGGCGCCGCCATCGCCGGTTTTCTCTTAAGGCCGCCCCTGCAGATTCGTCCCCGAAACGATATTTTTTTACAAAATTCCCCAAACCGTGCGACGTTTCCGAGAAAAAAACGCCTATATAGATGAAAGGAAGTGACGGCAGACGTGGAGGACAGGGAGATCGTGGCGTTATACTGGTCGCGGTCGGAGCAGGCGCTGGCGGAAACGGAAGCGCGGTACGGGTCGTACTGCCGCGCGATCGCGCTGCGCGTACTGCACAGCGAACAGGACGCGGAGGAATGCGTGAACGACGCGTATCTGGACGTCTGGAACCGCATTCCGCCGCAGAAGCCGGACGCACTGGGCGCGTTCCTCGGGAAAATCGTGCGGCACATCGCGATCGACCGCCTGCGCAGGCGCAGCGCGAAGAAGCGGGGCGGCGGCGAAACGCCGCTGGCGCTCGACGAGCTTGCCGAATGCGTACCCGACCGCGACGGGGTCGAACAGACGCTCGAACGCAAGGCGCTGACCGAGCTGCTCAACCGTTTCCTCGCCGGGCTGGAGCCGACCGAGCGCAGCGTATTCCTGCGCCGGTACTGGTACATCGAGCCGGTCGCGGACATCGCGAATCGGTTCGGCTTCACCGAAAGCAAGGTCAAGAGCATGCTGCACCGCACGCGGGGCAAGCTGCGGACGGCGCTCGCCGAACAGGGGTATTTTGGGGGGAATGCAGATGAATGAACGGAAAACGGCGTCCGCGTGGGAGCTGCTGGACGCGTTCGGCGACGTGGACGACCGCTTCCTCGCCGAGGTCGAAGCGCAGCCGGAGGTGCAGAAGCGCCGGTCGCGGGTGCGCCCGCGTTGGCTGGCGGCGGCGTGCGTCGCCGCGGCAGTGACGGTCGGGGCGAGTCTCGCCGTCGGGCTGTCCTTCGGGCGCGGAACGGTCGCACCGTCGGACGTGTCGTCGGAAGAAACGTCCGAAGTGACGTCCTCTCCCGCCGTGCTGGAGAACAGTTCCGCCCCGTCGGTCGAGCCGTCCGTCGAGCCGTCCGTCGAGCCGTCGAGTCCGACATGGGACACCGGCAAGCTGGTCGCGATGGGGAACCGCAACCTGATGGAGGGGTTCACCGCCAACCCGGTCGAGCTTTTAGCGTCGGACGAAGCCTTCCTCGCGTCCCAACGGGAATTCGCCTACGCCCTGTTCCGCGCTTCCGCAACGCGGCGGACGGACGGGAGCGACGTCGCCGTGTCCCCGCTTTCGACGGAATGGGCGCTTGCGCTGGCGGCGAACGGCGCGGACGCGCCGGAGGAGCTGACGGAGCTGCTCGGGGAGACGTCCCTGCCGCGGCTCAACCGCCTGCTGCGCACGCTGCGGGAGCGGCTGACCGCCGACGAAGCGCTGACGCTGGACGCGGGGCTGTGGTTCGACGAGCCGGTCGGGGTGTACGAGGACTTCCTGCAGGTCAACGCGGACTACTTCGGCGGCGCCGCCTACCGGGGGTCGTTCGCGGACGCGCAGACGCTGCAGACGCTCGCGGACTGGGCGGGCGGACCGCTGAAGCTGCCGGACAGCGGGGTCGCCCTATACGGGAAGATGACGTTCTCCGGGACGTGGGAAACACCGTTCCTGCGGGAGGACGAGGTCGTCGACGGGGTGTTCCACGCCGCCGACGGGACCGAGCAGGCGGTGCAGTACCTGTCGCAGGAGCGGAGGATGTCGTACCTCATCGGTGACGGGTTCTACGGCGGAGTGCTTCCCTACGCGGAGGGGTACGACTTTGTGCTGCTGCAGCCGTGGGAGGGTCGGTGGGCGGACGTGTACGACTTCGCGTCCGCGCTTACGCCGTCCGCCGTCGCGGAAGCGATCGCGGAGGGCAGCCCCATCTGGGTCGACCTGATGCTCCCGAAGTTCACGGCGCACGCGGAAACGCCGCTGCAGGAAACGCTGTCCGCGCTGGGCGTCGAAAAGCTGTTCGGGGCGGGCGCCCTGCCCGCGATGGTCAGCGGGGACGCGTCGCTGTCGGCCGCCGTGCAGACGCTTTCCGTATCCGTCGGGGAGCTGGGGACCGAAGCGCTCGCCGCCGACCGGCTCATCCCCGTCGAGCCGCCGGTGTCGAGCACCGTCACGGATGCGCCCATGACGTCCGCGCCGGAATGGCTGCACCTCGAGTCGCCGTTCGTGTATCTGATCGTCGAGCGGGAAACGGTTCTGCCGGTCGTCATGGGGATCTACGCGGGAAATTGACAGGGCGTCCGTTTCCGCACATTTCGTCATCGAAAGGAGAAAACGCTTATGAAACCGATTCTTTCCATCTTGCTCTGCGCCGCGGTGCTTTTCGGGTGTTTCGCGATGCCCGCGGTCGCGGAGGGACAGACCGTCGAGGAGCAAGCGACCGAGATGCTCGCGAAAGACCGTTCGCCGGGGAAGCTCCTCATCATCTTCCGGGACGGCGCGACGCGGGACGAGGTCGAACGGATGCTGGAACGCTACGGCATCCCCGTCAGCGGTGACGCGCTGTCCGCGTATTTTGACGGAGGCTTCTGCGTCGCGGTCGACGTGGGCGAGGAACGCATTTTCGACGTTCTGGTCGCCCTGCTGCAGGACGAATTGGTGAAGGAAGCGAGCCCGGACTATGTCGCCCCGATGCCCATCGAGTACCGGCGCGGTGACGCGGACGGCGACGGCGACGTGGACGCGGTCGACTATATGCTGCTCAAGCGGCACATCCTGCACACCTTCAAGCTGACCGGTGTCGGCGCGCTTTGCGCCGACGCGAACGGCGACGGGGCGGTCAACGCATCCGACTACATGCTGGTCAAGCGGCACGTCCTCGGCACGTTCGGCGACCTCGGCACCTTGGACCCGTAAAGTACGAGGGGTACGGGGGTACGAGGAGTACGGTGGGGGAACTCGTTCCCCCACACCCCCTGTAGTGCGCATTCGACTGTCGTCGAATGCGGGGGGTATAGAAAAAAGCAAGCCGTCCCGACAGAGGTTTTCGTCGGGACGGTGTTTTTTACGTTTGCAGACCGAAACGTTTTTGGGGGATTTTAGGGAACGTTTTTGAAAAGCTCCCGGATTTTTTTCAAAAAGCCCTTGAAGGGTCCGGGGCAAAGCCCCGCAAATGCGTACCTATGTGCGGGTCAGGCGCCGAACACCGCCTTGGCAAATTCCGAGAGCGCCTTTTTGCGGTCGCGGTAGAGCGCGGAACGTTCCTTATAGTACCGCTCGCACAGGCGGTCGGCGCAGTACTTCTCGCCGGAAACGAAAAACGTCTCCAGCAGGTCCCGCTGGTAGGGCGTCAGCACCCCGTAGCCGCACGCGATCAGCGTCAATTCCCGCTCCGCGCGGACCTGCCGCGCCCGCGAACGCGCCCCGGTATACCCCGCCGTCCGCGCCGCCTCCAAATACCGCTTCCGCCGCAGCAGCGCTTCCGCCCGCGCCAGCGCCGTTTCGTCCTTCCCCATCTCTCCCACGCTCCTCTCACAAACGAACATTTGTTCTATTGTGAACAGTATACCACAAACCGCGGGGCTTGTCAAGGGGCAAAACGGGCGTGGAAATGGGGCTTATGCGACGGAAATTCCGGGTGGCGGCGGGCTCGGAAAAACCGGCGGGCTTTACGCGGCGGAGCTTTCGGAAGGCGTCGGCGGCTCGGGGGGATGGCAGTCGACGACCTCGTAGACGGTCTCCTCGGCGAGCAGGACCTCCAGCGCACGGTAGGAAACGCCGTAGAACGGGCATTCCTTGCGGGGGAAGCAGAAGTGGACGGTCGTCCCCTCCCGCTCGAGGTTCGGGTAGGCGAGCGCGCGAAGGCGGCGGTACTCCCGCAGCGACGACGCTTCGTCCGGGAAGCGCAGGTCCGCTTCGGCGTTGAACACCTTCCCCTCTCCGTCGAAGCAGTAGGTATAGGTATAGGCGATGCCGTTCTGGGTCGTCTGCGCGGTGATATAGTCGGTATAGACCAGCAGGATCGTCTCGACGGGCGGGAGCAATCCTTCCGCGGAAGCCGACGATTCCGACGGCGCGGACGACGCTTCCGAAACGACCGACGATTCGGGCGGTTCGGACGGTTCGGACGTCCCGGCGCAGGACGCGCACAGCGCCAGCGCGAGGACGCAGGCGGCGGCGAGAAGCCGTTTCATCGCGTTTTCCCCCTTTCTATGTGGCTATTCTACCACAACGCGGGGAAAACCGCAAGTGTTTTTTTCGTCCGAACGGCGCGCGAAGCGCTGCGAAAACAGAGAAAATCGCACGAAAACGAAAAAAACGCAAAAAAATTAAAAAAAACGCTTGACAAATGCTTTTTTTATGGTATACTGGGAAGCAGTGAAAGAAAGAGAAAGGAATCCGAACCATGTCTACAACCACAACCATGCTGCGGAAGGAAGACGTCAAGCGCGAATGGTACCTCATCGACGCGGCGGGCAAGCCGCTCGGTCGTGTCGCCGCGCTCGCCGCCACGATCCTCAACGGGAAGCATCGCCCCGAATACACGCCCCACGTCGATTGCGGGGACTGCGTCGTCATCGTCAATGCCGCCCAGGCCGTTCTGACGGGCAAGAAGCTCCAGCAGAAGGTCCACTACCACCATTCCGGCTACATCGGCGGGCTGAAGGCCGAAAAGTACAGCACGCTGATGGCGACCAAGCCGGAACGTGCGATGGAACTGGCGGTCAAGGGAATGCTCCCGAAGAACTCCATCGGCGACAACAGCTTCGCCCGGCTGAAGGTCTATGCCGGTCCCGAACACAAGCAGACGGCCCAAAAGCCGACGCCCGTGGAAGTTTAAGGAGGTAAAAGGAAATGACGTATACACCAGCTGTCCCCTATTTTTACGGCACGGGCCGCCGCAAGACCAGCGTCGCCCGCGTCCGCGTTCTGCCCGGCACGGGCTCGTACACGATCAACGGCAAGCCCGCCGAGGACTACTTCGGGCTTGACACGCTGCTTCTGCTGCTCAAGCAGCCGTTCGCTGTGACCGGCACGGAGGGCCGCTTCGACGTGGTCTGCACGGTCAAGGGCGGCGGTCTGTCCGGCCAGGCCGGCGCCGTGCGGCACGGGATCTCCCGCGCGCTGCTGCAGGCGGACGACAGCTTCCGCCCGATCCTGAAGAAGGCGGGTCTGCTGACCCGCGATCCGCGTATGAAGGAACGCAAGAAGTACGGTCTGAAGGCCGCACGCCGTGCGAGCCAGTTCAGCAAGCGTTAAAAAGAGCAATTCAGCTCGCTCGCTGTCGCTCGACAACAACCGACAAAAAACGGGAAGGAAGGTACGCGGAAGCTATGCCTTCCTTCCGCCGTTTACGGGGGGAAACGACTATGCGAAAAAAGAAAACGCCCTACGTGGCGTACCACGACGGGCAGTGGGCGCTCTGGGCCGTCATCATCGTCACGACGGTCAATCTGGTGCTCGCCGCCTTCTCGTTCGGGCTGTATTTCCCGCTTTCGGCGTGGCTGCCGCGCCTGCTGCTGGTGAACGGCGTCGGCGCGCTCGCCGCGCAGGAACCGTCCGGGGTGTGGTGGGTCGCCGGGTGCGTCCTGCTGTACCTCGCGTACCTGGTGTGCGCCGTGCTGTCCTATCGGTCCGACCGCTTCCCCGCCATGCGCGTCCTGTTCGCCCTGTATGCGCTCGACAGCGCGTACTTCCTGCTGGTCGAGTCCCTCCCCCAGATCGCGTCCGACGGTTTCCGCGTGACGCAGATCGTCGATCTCCTGTTCCGCGGGTTCGCGATCCTGCAGTTCTACAACGCCGACCGGGTCTTTCACGACCCCGCGCGGAAGGACCCGTCCTACCGCCTCCCGCCCCCGCCCCCGAAGGACGACGCGGGCCCGGACGACCCGGACGACAAGGACGACGACGAGGGGATCCAGTGGTGAGCTTGCACAAAGGTTAACAGGGAGGAAACGGAAATGGCAATGCTTTACGGCGACGGCGTGCGGGACGACACGGACGGCATCCAGGAGCTGCTCGACAGCGGAAAACGGGAGATCGCGCTCCCGGAACCGGCGGTGCGGTACACGATCACCCGCACGCTGATCCTGCCGACCGGGGTCCGGCTGGTCCTGCCGCGACGCGCGGAGATCCGGCTCGCGGACGGCTCCAACTGCCCGATGCTGAAAACCGCGACGGTCGCGTCGCATGCGAACCGGCTGCCCGACTGGGCGGACGAACCGACGCGCCACCAGTACGCCTACGTCGACGACTGGGCGCCGGTGGTGAACACCCGCGACGTCGAGCTTTGCGGCGGGATCTGGAACTGCAACAACCTTGGGCAGAAGCCCAACCCGGTCAAGTCCTTCGACTACACCCCGCGCGAATTCTCCGGCATGGGTCTGATGTTCTACGGCGTCGACGGGCTGAAGCTGTCCGCCCTGACCGTCAAGGATCCGACGAATTACGGCATATTGCTCGACCGGGTGACCAATTTCACGGTCGAAGATGTGCAATTTGACTACAACCTCGGCAATCCGATGCCGCTGACGATGGACGGCGTGCACGTCTGCGGGAACTGCCGGAACGGGGTCATTCGCAACCTGAAGGGGGCGGTCTACGACGACCTGGTCGCGCTGAACGCGGACGAGGGGTCGGGCGGACCGATAACGGACGTGCTGATCGACGGGCTGTTCGCCGAGCACTGCCACAGTGCGGTGCGGATGCTCTCGGTACAGCAGCCGGTCAAGCGGGTGCTCGTCTGCAACGTGTTCGGGACGTACTACCAGTACTGCGTGGCGTTGAGCAAGTACTATCCGCCGGAAACAACAGCAGGGTTCGAGGCGATCGTGTTGGACCACATCTTCGCGTCGAAGGCGGTCCGCGACGTCTACCCGTTCCCGGATTCCTACGTCTTTCCGCTCTTTTGGATCGAGGAAAACGTCCGCGTGGACGGGCTTGTCCTGCGTGACGTGTTCCGCGAGGAGGAGATCAACCCCATTTGCACGTTATTCGTGGGGCAGAACGCGGTCGTGGATCGGTTGGTGCTGGACGGCGTGGTCACCGTGAACCGCACCGGCCAGCCCATGCCGCTCTTTGAGAATGACGGGGTCGTGCGCGGGCTCTCCGCGCGTGGGCTCTCCGCAGGTGCGGACGACGTGCTCGTCAACCGCGGCGTCGTCGAATTCGCCGAGGAGTCGTTGTCGTAGGCGGTTTGGAGGAACGAGGGGTACGAAGGAACGGGAGGACGGGGAGAACAGGAGTACGGGGAGGACGCGCAGGGGAAGTGACTTCCCCTGCACCCCGCCGTGTGTCCCCCGTTTTTGGCGATTCCTCCCTTGCGGCTCGTCATGGAGCCGCATTTTTCGACCCCGAAGCGGGTCGAAAAAATCGGGAGGAATCGCGTGGAAGGGGTCACCGCCCGTCCCCCGGTGGGGAAATCTGCCCGTCACCCCCAAATCCGCGTGATCGCTGCCGCGATCTGCGCCCCCGGTTTTCCTTTTTGCCTTGGGGTGGGGGAATAGAGGGGAGCGACCCGGGTGAAAAATTTGCGGTCCCGTCCGTCGGGGCGACCCATCCCCCCCAATCCGCGTCATTCCTATCGCAATTCGCAAAAGTCAAGGACTTTTGCGAACGCGAATGTGCGCCCCCAAACTTGCCTTTCCGCCTTGGGAGGACGGGAAACGGGGAGCGAGAGACGGGTGCGTCACGACCTTTTCCGCATACCCCTTCCCGCTCGGTCGTGCGTGGCGGGGGTACAGGAAAAAGCCGTTTTTTTGGTTTTTCTTTGAAAAAATGTGAAAATCTGTTTCAAGGTATTGACTTTTTTGTGAAAGCAGGGTATACTGTGCTTACAATACTATATTGTAAAGGAGAGAGAAAGCCATGAAAATGAAAAAGAGACCCCTGCGCACGCTGTCCGTCCTTTTGACCGTCGCGGTGCTGTTCGGCGTGTTCGCCTGCCTGCCCGTCGGGGCGGCAGAAACATTCATAGACGGTCATTTCTGGTACACCGTCGAAAACGGTGAGGCGACCATCACGATGTACACCTGGTACGGATCCAGCGACGAAGTGGTCATCCCGTCCACGCTCGGTGGATACCCCGTTACAGGAATCGGACAGGCGTTCCGTTATGGTTCGTCATTCAAGAGAGTCGAGATTCCGGACAGCGTCAAGAAGCTTGAATCTTACGCGTTCGCATACTGTAGCAATCTGGTGAGCATCAAGCTTCCGAACAATCTCGAAACGATTGGGAATTACGCGTTCTCTAACTGTAAAAAACTAGCAAGCGTTACGATTCCCAATAGCGTCACGTCTATCGGAAGAAACGCATTCGAATACTGCAACAATCTGACAAGCGTCAAGCTTCCGACCGCGCTTGAAACGCTCGGAGAAGGTGCGTTCAATAACTGTAGTAGCCTGGCGAGCATCGAGATTCCGAACGGCGTCAAAGAAATCGGGGATAGTACGTTCTGGAACTGCGGCTTCCTTTCGAACGTCAAATTGTCGACCGGGCTTGTAACGATCGGAGTAAAAGCGTTCCACTTCTGCAAAAGCTTGACGAGCATCAAAATTCCGGACAGCGTCACAGAGATCAAAAGTAATGCGTTCGCATTCTGCGAAAGCTTAAAGAGCATCGAGATTCCGGACGGTGTCGTGAAGATCGGAAGTCTCGCGTTCGATTATTGCAAGGCGTTGGAGAGCGCCTTCATTCCGAAAAGCGTCACGGAGATGGGAGAGGAAGTATTTGGGGATTGTAGCGCGTTGACCGTCTACTGCGAAGCGGAAGAGAAGCCGGTCGGCTGGAACATGTCCTGGGATCGGTTGGATTATAAGGGTGGAAAAGTGGCCGTCGTATGGGGCTGCCAACCGCCTGAAAAGCCAGACGAACCTGAAACGCCCGACGAACCTGAAACGCCCGACGAACCTGAAACGCCCGACGAGCCCGACAAACCCGACGAGCCCGACGAACCCGAAAAGACCGCTATACTCGGCGACCCGTCCGGCGACGGGAAGGTCAACGCCAACGACTACATGATGCTCAAGCGGCACGTCCTGCACACCTTCAAGCTGACCGCCGATCAGATTGCGGTGGTGGATATCAACAAGGACGGCAGCGTCAATGCCACCGACTATATGCTGCTCAAGCGCGCCGTGCTCGGGACGTATAAGCTCCCGACTGCATAAAATTACGCAAAAAACGCATAAAAACCTGCCTCGGGTCCCCCCGGGGCAGCTTTTTTTTCGTGAACGCCGGGCGGGGGGTACGGGGGACGAGGAGAACGGAGGACGGAGGAACAGGAGTACGGGGAGAACGTGCAGGGGAATCCCTCCGAAGATATTGACTTCCCCCGAATTTTGTGGTATACTTTCATCGTCGAACAAGCGAACGAACCCGTGGACCCCACGGCTACCGGCAGAACGTGCGGCAACAGAGAGATTTTGCTTTTTTCGGTGCGTCTTTCGACAAAGCACGCATTTTTCGGAAAGGAGACCCCCATCATGGGCGAAAAAAATTCAAGCGGAAAATCGGCGGGCATCCTTACGGCGGCGGTGGCGGTGATTCCAATCGTTTTGCCCAAAATGATCGACCTCGTCAATCGGAAAATCGAAGAACGGGAAAAATTCGTACCCGTTCCCACGCTGTGTTCCGAGCAGTTTCCCTTAACCGCCGAGCAAGCCGTCGAGCGGCTCAAAAATTGCGGACTGACCGCCACGCTCATAAGAGCGTCCGCAAAAGACGCGCGTCCCAAATACCGAAACTGCTTCAATTCCCAAGTCATATCCTCCGAGCCGAAATCCAAGCAAAAAGTGCCGCCGGGGTCAAGTGTTTCCGTAAAGTACATCACGCAGGAGGTCATCGAGGAAAGCCAACGGCTCTTCGAGGAAAACGAACGGGTCAAGTTGCGTCAAAGAGCCGAAAAAGCCGCCAAACGAGAAATGCAAAAGGAAAAGGTAAAGCAAGTCACATCGGCGACCTTGGGCGCGGCAAAACGAACGATTCAGAAAAAAACGACCCGCAAATGAGTGAAAATCGGTGCCCTTGCCGCAGCCTTACGAGCGGAGATGCTTCGCGAAGCGTCTCCGTTTTTTTTGCGTGAATCCTCGCCCGCCGAAAAACCGGAGCTGTCTGGATTAGACAGCCCCGGCGAGCGGAAAAAATTCGGTGTGCGGTGAAAAGCGTTTTATACTGCGCCGAGCCGAGGCGCGAAGGCGGATCTGCTCTATTTTAGACACCAAGAGGAAAAGTTTTTGAGGATCTTCAAGGGACTGCGCGTTGCGCGGTCCGGGTTTAGGGCAAAGCCCCACGGTGAGGGCGACGCGATTGTGTTTGCCCCCCAAACCGAAGCGTTTACAATAAAATAACGCCCCGCAGGCGGTTAGCCAAACGTGCGATTGGAAAAGGGGGATTTGCACAAACGCCGTTTTCTGATGCGCACCCGAGCTCCGCGAAAACCCTCCCCGCACAGAATGACGTCAAATCTGCGGACATGCAGCCGCACGCACCGAACACTTTGTGTTCGGTGCAGTGACATCCTTGAGAGAAAAACGGCGATGGCGGCGTCAGGATTGGCGCAAGCCGAGCCGTTTTTCGACGTGCCGACCTTGCCGGCACGTCCCGAGGGGGGAGTATTCGAGGGGGGAACACGGAACAAGGCGGAGCGCATGAAATGCGCGAAGTCGCCGCGATCGTGTTCCCCCTTCGAAAGAAGATTATTTCACCGTGTACCTGCTAAGCAGTTCGTTGCGCGTATGGCGCGTTTCGGCGAGGTGGTCGCTGTACGCCCGCAGCGCCTGCGTGAGCGCGTCGCTGTCCGGCGCGCCGGGCATATACGCGGTCACCCGGTCCGCGAGCGCGAGCAGGACCGCGGACTGCAGCTCCTCCCCCTCCAGCCGCTCCAGCTCCAGCCGGATCCGTTCCGCGTGCTTCCGCTCCGCGTCGCCCGCCGCGCGGTGCAGCAGGAACGCCAGCACGCCGCTGACCGCAGCGCCGAGCAGTCCGGTCGACGCCGCGATCACCCCGAACAGGTCGAGCAGCGTCCCGTTCACGTCGTTTTCCCCCTTCCTTCCGATTCTCTACAGGTTAACATAACTCATTCCCCGCTGTCGTTGCGCTTGGAGAACTGCTTGACGAAGTTATTCGCGCAGACGCTGCACGCCGCGCACAGAACCCCCTGCGTCACGGACGCATACAACGCCTGCAGCAGCCCCACGCCCTCGCCCCAAAAGTAGACGAAGCAGGCGCAAATCCCCGCGCCGCAAAGCACGAACGGGATCAGCCAATCCCGCAGCGGGCTGCGTTTGAGCAGTATTCCGAGGACGTACAGCACCGGCACGAGCGCAAACAGCTCGCCCCGCAGGTAGTCGGTCAGGTCGATCTGCATATGGTTTTCCCTCCTTCTATAAGTTTACATAATTCGCATTACTTCAATGCGCTGCCGAGCTGAAGTCCGTTGCTTGCCGCCTGCCGATAGAACGAGTTGAGGAGGCTGGAAAGCCCCAGCACGCCCGCGACGTACTCGAACTGGTCCTCGTCGCGGCTGTGCTCGTAGAGGTAGCGCAGCTGGGTGTTGCGGGCGCTGCGCTGCGCCCTCGCGGCGACGTCCTCGCCGGTGTAGCCGGAATGATTGTAGAGGTTGTACGCGGCGCGGTAGCTGACGTTGTAGGTTTTCTCCGCCTGCCTGCGCAGCTCCTCCGTCACGCTGTCCGCCGTCGCCGCCGTCGCCGGGTCGTACCCCATCGACCGCAGGTTGAATAGCAGCTCCGTCTCGTATGCGTCGCTCAGGCGGTAGTTCGCGAGGACGTTATCCAGCAGTTCCTTGACCGCCGCCTGCTGGCGCAGGGTCAGCCCCTTGCCGCTTCCGCCGGCGGACGAGACGAGCTGCTTCGCGAGCGACGCCGCCTTGATCTCGGGGTCGATCGCCGAGCCGAACAGGACGCCGTCCGCCGTCGCGTTCTTCCCGGACAGCGAGCCGACGGTGTTCCCCGCCGCACGGCCGAGCGTCTGCCCAAACCCCTTCGGGTCCGCCGCCGCGCCGGAAAGCCCCTTTTCGGCGAGGAAATCGGAAAGCCCCTTGCCGGTTTCCTCCTCCGAGCCGGTAGCGCTCCCCTTCCCCGCGGACGAGCCTCCTTTGCCCGTGGACGCGGCCTTCGCGGCGGCCGCCGCCGCTTCCTGCGCCGCTTTCGCCGCCGCCTGATTCGCCTCCGCCGACGCGAGCTCGGACGCGAGGTCCGCCCGCTTTTCGGCGTTGTCCGCGCGTTGTTTCGCGTAGGAGAGGTCGAGTTCGTGCTGTTTGTTCGCGAGATCCACGTCGAGCGACGCGTCGCGGCTCCGCAGGTCGCTGTCGATCCCGGCGAGCTGGTTGCGCAGGGCGACGAGCAGGTCGAGGCTGGTCTGCGCGTTCTCGCCGGACAGCGAGAGCCCGCGCGACGCGAGCCGTTGGTCGTAGTTCCGCTCCGCCCGCCGCATTTCGATCCCCGCCTGCCGCTTCTGCTCCGCCGCCTGCGACGCGCTTTCGCGCTTTTGCGCCTCGTACTGCGCCTGCGCGTTCTGCCGCGCCGTCTCGTACAGCTTCGCAAGCTCCTCCGCTTCGGCGGAATAGCTTTCGAGCGCCGCTTTCGCACGGGCGATCGCTTCCTCATATTGCGTGTCGGATGCCATGTCTCAAATACCTTCCTTTCCGTGTCGCGAGCAGCTTCAGCTCGCCAAATTCAAAATCCGTCGATTCGTCCGTCTGCGTCACCGACAGCCGCACGCGGTCCGCCGTAGGCAGACCGCCGCACCGCAGCGACCCGCTCATCACCCGCCCTGCGCCGCAGGACAGGTCGACGTGCTCGTACCCCGCCGTGACCCCCGCCGGCAGCTGCTCGCCGCCGAGCGAGAACAGCAACCGCACCTCCCCGCACGCGTGGATCGACCAGTCCAGCCGCGACGGCTTGACGCGTTCGCCGTTCACCGTCAGGTACGGGCTGACCCACTTCGCGTCGAACGGCACGCCGACGTCCGTCCCGACGTCCGGGTCCAAGCAGACGATCTGCGCCTCCGTCGCGAAGTACAGCTTGCCGCCGTACTCGACCGGGTACTTCGCCTGCAATCCCACATATTTATACCACGCGCCGACGCGGTAGCGGTAGACGAGTGCGCCGGTGCCGCCGTAAAAGAAGAACAGCTCCCCCGTCGCACGCAGGTTGAACAGGCACATCTCGTCGTACGCGGCGTGCGCGATCGCGTCCCGCATCGTCTCGCCGACCGGCTCGGAGAAGCACTTCGCGTTCCGCTCGTTCTCCACCGTCGTCGAGCTCCAGCGGTTCAGCCCGTCCGCGCAAAGCGTCACCGGGTCGTTCTCCAGGATGCACCCGGCGTTCCGCAGCAGATTCCCCTTCTCGCCGTGCAGGTTATACACCGGGAACGACGCATACGTGTTGCCTAACGTGTCGGTTTGCAGCTCGCAGTAGGAGTAGAACGCACGGTCCTTTGTGAAGATCAGCTGCCGGTCGTACTGCGAGACGATGTCGGTGATCTCCGAGTCGCCGATGACGGTATAGTTGTTCTCCGGGAAGTACTCGGCGGACGGCTGACCGTCGGCCAGCTCGGAGTGGTAGCGGACGTTCGGCTGTTCGGGGTCGCCCCAGAGGAACACGTGCCCGTCGGTGCTGCCGCCGAACAGCATGACCCCAGTCGACCGCAGGATCGTCGCCCGCTTGTCGCCGTACGTCCGATAGGTGACCTCGAGGATATGCCCGTCGCCGAGCGGTTCGGCAAATGTGATCGTGCCGTTTGAGCTGCTGACCGCCGACGGCGCGACCGCGCCGTTTTTCCCGTCGAGCGACAGGCCGGAGATCGAGGCGAGCCCCTTTTCGGGCAGGTGGTAGACCGTGTCCGTCGCGTTGGTCACGAACTGCACCCGGCGGTAGGTGGTCAGCATGTTCACGTCCTCGAACGGCTCCCCCGCGCCTTCCGGCGTGCTGCCGATGACGACCAGCGGGATATACCCCACGACCTCATGGACCGACGTGCCGTCGTACACGCAGTAGCGGCTGGACGTTTTGATGTATACCTTCTTGCTGAACTCGAAAAAGACGCATTTCCCGCTCCCGATATTGCCCAGCGTCGTGCGCTCCGTGAAGTCCGCGCTCGCACGGTAGAGCTTGCCCGCCGAGGCGAACAGGAAGTGGTGCTCCGTGCCGAGGTAGCCGCTCCACATGCCGTCGATCGGCGCGCCCGCCGTCAGCACCACCTGCTGCCCCGGTCGCTTCCGCAGCGTCCGCGATTCGGTCACGCAGTAGTTCGTCAGCTCCTGCGCCGTCGCAAGGTCGTCGCTGAACCGCAGCCGCTCGTCCAGCCCGCGAAACGCCGTCGCCCGCAGTGCGCCGTTCATGGGTACACCTCGGTGATGCTATGCGTTTTGCTCTTGCCGTCCGCCAGCAGCGCCAAACGCGACTCCCGCGCATAGGTCAGCAGTGCGCCCGCCAGCTCGGGGTCCTCCTCCGCGATCAGCGCCGCCGCCAGCCGGTACGCCAGCAGCGTCTCCGTCACGTTCTTCGGCAGCGGTACCTCGTCCGCCAGCGTTTTCAGTCGCTTCGGTACCAGCGTCGAACGCTCCACCCGCTCGCTCAGCGGCGTCAGCTCCGTGATCAGCAGGTTCAGCAGCCCCAGCGACCGGCTCTGCAGGTCCTTTAGGTCCTCCCGCAGCTCGCTTTCGCCGCGCTCGCCGCCGCGCGCCAGCCCGCACAGGTCCAGCGCTGTGTCTAATACTTCGTTTCCTGTCATGGTTTTCTCCTTTCTGGAAAAGGTTTACGGGGGTACGGGGAGTACGAGGAGTACGGTGGGGGACGTCACGTCCCCCACACCCCCCGTAGCGCGAAGTCAACTCCGTTGACTTCGGGGGTGGGTCTTGTATCCGCCTCCCTGCCTCGTGGGTTTTTGGTGCTTGGTTGGTTGTGCTTTGATTTTTTCTCCCTGCACCGAGGGTTTCGTTCGGTGCTTACTCGGTTTTTGCCGTCATGCCCCGCAATTCGCCAGCTCCAACGGCCCGCACTCGCGGACCGTCCTCGCTCGCACCCAAATTTGCGTTTGGTGCTTGCGCAGATTTTTTCTTCCCCGGTGCTCGTCCTTTTTATTCAATCAACTTATGCGGATCCCTTTGCGCGGCGCACCCTTGCGCCGCCCCGCGTTTTTTGCGCAACGCCCACCCACTAACGAGCCGGGAACGCAAATCGGGGGCGCAGGCTCCGAGAGGAGCCACGCGAATTTGGGGGTGACAACATTTTTGCACGAAGGAATAAATCCCAGCCGACGCATTTATAAATTCCCACCCCGAAATCGACAAAGTCGATTTCGCACTGCGGGGGTGCGGGGGTTGTCACAACCCCCGCCGTACCCCTCGTTCTCCCCCCGTTCCCCCTTTACGCGCTCAATACGCGGTGACGTTGCGCTGGAGGAGGACGCCGATGCGGGCGTTGGTGTTCGCGAGCGCGGATTCCGCCTCGATCTTGAAGTAGATTTTACCGTCGGCGCGAACGAACGCAGCGGTGTCGACGGGGATCGCAGCGAACTTCTGCTGATCCAGCTCAAACGCGACGTCGCCAGCCGCGGCGGGCCCGTCGCCGGCGTGGAGCGTGACGGTGATGGTCGCACCCGCCGAGGTCGCGTCGATGAGCAGCAGCGCCGGACCGGCGCCGCCCGCGCTGATGTCCGCGCAGCATTCGTCGCTGGCCCCGGAGGCGGCGACCTTGGTCATGGTCACGTTCTGTCTCCCTTCCGCGTAGGTGAAAACCGAAGAATCATAAGTCGTCATAGCAATCTTTCCTTTCCTATTGTTATATATCAGTTGTCGCCTTCGGTGACGGGTGCGCAGACCAGCTCCTTCGGGCGAATGACCTTCGCGCCGAACACGAGCCGACCGCGGACCGCCTTATCGAAGGATTTTTCCATGCGGTCGATGACCTGCGTTTCCAGCACCTGTTCGGCGTAGGCGATGGCGGAGTAGGAGCCGGCGAGCATCATGGTCTTGCCGCCTGCGACCGCGAGCTGGTTGGACACGTAGACGTCGCAGCCCAGCTCGTCGGTGAACCCGACGGCGCCGGTGCCGTGCACGCCGTTGTTGATCTGGAACTTGACGCCTGCGAGCAGCAGCTTCGCCTTGACGAACGGCGGGACGACGATCCAGATGCGACCGTCCGGCACGTTCTGCTCCTCGAGCTTCTGCTTGACCGACGCGACCAGCGAAAGCACGTTGTCCGACGTGACCGTCGTGTCCGTCAGCTTGGTCCCGGCGTCGCCGTACAGCCCGAACACGTACGCGTCCGCCTCGTTGCGGAGCAGGTAGGACGCACGCCGCGTCTGGCTGTCCGCCAGCCCGATGCAGGAGCGCAGCTCGTCGAGGTCCTTCACCTTGAACGAGAACGCTTTGTCCTGGTCGACGTACAGCGTCGTCGCACTGTCGTTCACGTCCTCGTACGTCAGCTCGCCTTCGTAGTCGTACACCGCCGGGTCGTTCAGCCCGACGAACGTCACCGCGTCCCCCTTGTTCTTGATGTCGCCGACGAACGACGTGTTGCAGACCGTGTTCGCCAGCAGGTTGTCTTCGTTGCTTCGGATGATCTCTGCACTGATGATCTTCTCGATGCTGTTGTAATTCGCCATAGTCTTTTCATCCATTCCTTTCTGTTTTTGGTGTGTGTTTTCGGTGTGTTTTCGGTGTGTTTGTCACTTCTTTGCGCCGCACCCCGCCTCCCGCGCATCGGATGCCTCTTTTTTACGACCGTTCGCCGGTCCTGCGTCGCATCGCGCGTGGGACGGGGGTACGAGGGGTACGGTGGGGGTTGTGACAACCCCCACACCCCCGCAGCGCGAAGTTGACGCTGTCAACTTCGGGGGATATGATAGGGACGCATCAAAGGACGGCGTTCCTGCCTTGCTTCTTGCGTTTTGTCACCCCCAAATTCGCGTGATCGCTCCGCGATCTGCGCCCCCAATTTGCCGAAATGCCACGAGGCAAGGGCGCCCCAATTTACGCCCGTTTTACCGCCAGTTTTTCATGGAGCGGACGACGTTGCCGTAGTTTTTCGCGATGTCGCGCACGGACATCCGCTCGATCTGCTCGGGCGTGAAGGACGGCTCGGTGCTGCCGGTCACGTCGCTCGCCGCCGCACCGCTCCGGGACGCCGCATCGCGGTTCGCCTGCTCCGCACGGTTGGTCAGCGCGTAGAGCGCGTAGGCGTGCCGCAGGTCCGTGCCGCCGGAGACCTCGTCCCAGACCGTTTTCGGGATCTCGTCGGTCTTGACGTCCGGGAACAGCTCGCGGAACGCGGCGATATCCGCCTTGAGCGACGCGTCCTCGTCCGCCTTGCGCTTGCTTTCGCGGATCTCGCGCCGGAGCGCCCTGGCGCTGTTCAGCTCCTCGACGACCTCGGGCGGGAGCGTGCCGTCGTCGTAGGCGACGCGGGAATCGGCGTAGTCGCTCTGTAACAGCTCGAGGAAATCGTCGATCCGCATCCCTCGCGCGTCCGCGATGTCGTAGATGACGTCCAGGATCGCGTCATTCGTCATTGGTTTCTTCATGGTCGTTTTTTCTTCCTTTCTTTTTTGTTGTTTCCCTTTTTTTACGGTTCCGCAAATCCCCCAAACCCTCGCAAGTACAGATTTTTCGCAACGCCCCCGTCGCTCCCTCTCAAAAAGGAGACGCAACCTTGGGGGCGAAGGCTCCGAGAGGAGCCACGCGAATTTGGGGGTGACGGCTTTTTTGCACAAAGGTGCAAATCCGAGCCGACGTGTTCTAAGTCCTATCCCCCGAAGTCAACGGAGTTGACTTCGAGATAGGGGGGCTTGGGGGTGCTGGCACCCCCAACGTACCCCTCCTCGTTCCCCTCTCCGCCTTCCATAGCCCCGGCCCCGAGTTCGTCGAGGAGTTCCCGGCGTTTGGGGAGGAGGTTGTCGGGGAGACGTTCGAGGTACTGGGCGAGGGTGATCTGGCCGAGCTGGAGGAGGTTATCGAGGGTGTTGAGGGTAGCGATCTCCGACCAGTAGGTCCCGGCGCCGACGTCGACGCGGCAGGAGAAGAGCATCGCACGACCCGCAGACAGCCCGAACGGCTCGTAGACGACTTCGCCGGGCAGCGCGTCCGCAGAAGCGGCGGGTACCAGCCGCCCGTCGTCGTAGTACGCGAACAGGAAATCCAGCCAGACCAGCCCGATGTCCTCGACGAACTGGTAGAGCGCACGCTTGACGTTCTCAAGCGGCAGGTTGGAGGACTGCTGGAGCGCAAGGATGGCGGATGTGTTGTTCGGGACGACGTCGCCGAGCGCCGCGTCGGTCGCACCCATGAACTCCTTGGTCGACGAGATGGCGAGCCGGATGACGTCGAGCATGCCCGCCTGCAGCTGCCCCGCGGGCAGGATCTTCGCGACGTTCTCGACCGGGCCGTTGACCGCGACCGCCTCGCCGACCCGGTTGGTCCATTCCTCGATGACCGTCGAGTCGTAGACGACCTTGGAGAACGCCGTGTCCATCATGTGCTTCATGACCATGGCGAACGCCTTGTTGATGAAGATCTGGTTCTCGATCAGGCTGCTGCCGACCGCCGCACCGTGCCAGCAGCCCTTGACCGGCGTCCAGTTCATGACGGCGAGCGGGTAGCGCGTCAGCCGGAGGTTGGTCTCCTCCTGCACGACTGCGGTCCGCGTGGACTTGCGGAACCGAATGTACCCGTCGTCGCCGCGCCAGAGCTTGACGAGCGAGATGCACCGCGTGTCCGCCGGCTCGGTTTTCGACAGGTCGCCGCTCTGCGCCTGCGTTTCCGCGTCCGGGACGATGCGGTCGAGGTCGGTGCCGTCCTTGCCGTTCGCTTTCGCCTGCCGCCGCAGGCTGTCCACCGTTTCCCGCATGGAAAGCAGGATGTACGGCTGCTTCTCGACCGACCGGGTGTTCGGGTCGCCGAAGAAAACGTTCGTGCTGTCCACCAGCACGCTCACGAAGTCGCCCGTGTACGCCTGCCCGGTCCGCACCGTCGGGTCCCAGTAGGTGTAGCACACCGCGTCGCCCGAGATCGCTGCGTCCCGCAGCGCGTCCGCCAGCATCGCGTCCATCTTTTGGCGCTCCCAGCGGTACTCCGTAACGCGGTTCAGCTTTTCCGCGATCGTCGCCGCTTTCGTTGCGTCCCGCGTCGGCATGTCCGGCGTGAACCGCATCCGCACTGCGCCCGACAGCACCGTGGACGTGAAATAGTCGATGATCCGCCGGAACAGGTTGAACACCGGCGTCGGTAGCCCGCCCGACTGGATCCCGTCCCATTGGTCGCCTCGGTAAAACCGCTCGTTCGCGTTTACCCGGTCGTACAGCCCGATCGCGTAGTGGTAGTCCTTGCCTTGCTCGTACAGCTTCCAGTCCTCCGTGCAGGACGCTTTTCTGTGTGTCATTGTTTGGTTTTTCCTCCTTTGTATGTTTTACGATGGTTGTGGGGAACGTGTGGGGGTTGTGACAACCCCCACGCCCCCGCAGTGCGAAGTCAACTCCGTTGACTTCGGGGGGAGGTCAAGGATTGCATTTTTCCTCCCTGCCCCGGGGGTTTCGTTTGGTGTTTGGTCGAATCCTGCTTTGGGTTTCCCTTCCCGCCTTGGGGTGTATGCTTGGTGCTTTCTCGTTTTTTGCCTTCGCGACCCGCAGTTCGCCTGCTCCAACGGTCCGCACTTGCGAACCGTCCTCGCCCGCCCGCAGGAAACGCAGGAATGATAGATTCGCTCAACTGCGAGCCGATTTTTATCCCCGCGATACGTCCCACGAAACAGTCCGGTGTCGTCAAAACATCATCAACTTATGCGAATCCCTTCCACGCGGCGCACCCTTGCGCCGCCCCACGTTTTTGCGTTCGCTTTCGGGTAAATCCCGCCTTGCGGTCGCGCCACGCCACGCCTTTTCACGCCTCCGCGCCGCCTTTTTACGCCCCGCGCTTGGGGAGAATCCTGCCTTGCGGTCGTTCCAATTCCCCGAACTTCCGCTTTTCGCTCTTTCTCCGTTCCTTCGCGCCTTTTTAACCAATCAACTCACGCGGACCCCTTCCACGCGGCGCACCCTTGCGCCGCCCCGCGTTTTTGCACGCAACGCCTATTCTCTGACGAGCCGAGGACGTAACTTGGGGGCGCTGATTGCGACAGCAATCACGATAACTTGGGGGTGACGATATTTTTTGCATAAAGATACAAATTTGCGCCGACGCGTTCTAAATTCCACCCCCCGAAATCGACAAAGTCGATTTCGCACTGCGGGGGTTTGGGGGTTGTCACAACCCCCAACGTACCCTTTAATACGCCAACCACTCGCTGAAATCGTCGTCCTTACGGCGAATGCGCGGGGGCGGGAAGGAATAGATCGACTCGCGGGGCAACACGTCACGCGGACGGTTGGGCGGCACGCGCGACATAACGGCGTAGCGGAGCGCCTCGGGCGCGTGGGTCAAGTCGTGCGGCGTGTCGGCGGCGTCCTCGGCGACGTTGGGGTCGAACCGCAGGAGGGGCAGACAGCGGAGCAGCTCGGTGCAGGTGCGAAAGATGACGATCCGCGGCTGCTCGGACGCGGACAGGTGCAGGTACTCGCGCAGGACGCGCCAGCCGGGGATCCGTGCGTTGTTGGCACGCAGCAGGGACCGCACGCCGGCAGCGGTGAGGATGTCGAACCCGCTCTTGCCGGACTCCTGCCGCCGGTTCCAGAGGTCAGGCGACGCGACCGTGTAGCGGATCTGCTCACCGGGCGGCGTGGAATCGACGATCAGCCTGCCCGCGTCGGACAGGACGAGGTCGGACGCGGTCCGCTCGCGGTAGACGTAGAGCGTGCGGTCGGTCGCAACGGCGAGCCAGAGGACGGCCGTACGGTCCAGCCCGTAGTCGAGCGCACGGAACCGCACCCACTCGCGAGGGATCTCGAACGGCTCGCAGGAGTGCTTGCCGTAGTCGAACTCCGGGAAGAAGCAGCCCTCGAACGCCGACCAGTCGCCGTAGAGCATCGCACGTCGCCGTGTCTCCGGCAACGCGAGCAGGGTGCGCACGTAGTCGGGGTCGTTCTGCATGAGGTAGGCGTTCTCGAACACCAGCGAGCGGATGAACAGGTAGTCCTCCGGGTGCTCGTTTTCGCGGTAGCGCCGGTCGACGAACAGCCGCTTGACCCACTCGTGCCCGACGCCTCCGGGGTTGCAGGTCAGGTACATCCGTGGCCGGAACGGGGTCGCCATGCTGCCGGACCAGCGGTTGCATTCGGTCAGTGCGAAGAACTGCTTCTCCGTGAAGTGCGTCGCTTCCTCCAGCCCGATGACCTCGTACGCCTGCCCTTGGAACTGCAGCACGTCGCCCTCGCTGTCGCAGTAGCCCAGCCGGATCCGCGACCCGTTCGGGAATCGGAACTCTTTCTCCGTCGCCGCGTACTTCGCGACGCCGTTGAGCAGCTTCAGGAGCGGCAGCAGGTGGTTCTCCCGCAGCTCGCCAAGCGTCCGCCGCAGCAGCAGGATCTGCACCCCGTCGTTGCCCAGCGCCAGCAGTACCAGCTTCATGCGCATCGCCCAGGACTTCCCGCCGCCTCGCGCACCGCCGTACGCCGTGTACCGCGCCTGCGACTCGAAGAACGCTCGCTGCTTCTCGTTCGGTTGGATCTGGATCTCTATGTCTGTCACCTTCTTTCCTTGTGGGTTTGTGGACGGGACGGGGGGAAGGGTACGGTGGGGGACGTCGCGTCCCCCACACCCCCCGTAGCGCGAAATCGACCTTGTCGATTTCGGGGGGGACTTGAACCGCGTCAGCCGAGTTTCACACCGTCCGCAAAAGGACCGTCACCCCCAAATTCGCCCGGCTCCTGTCGGAGCCAGCACCCCCACTTCGCACTCTCTCTCGAAAGTTGGGGATTCTGTAACGTTTTGGTTGTTCTCGTGATGTGTTGGCTCTATCGCTATCGCGAAGTCATCCGTCGTTGCATTCAAGGGGAAATTGAAATTTGTAACATCTCAACCGTTCTTCGCCCTTTCTTTTTTCCTCTCTTGCCCAATCAACTCCCGCGAGCCACTTCACGCGGCGCACCCCTGCGCCGCCCCGTGTTTTTGTACTCGCTTTTGAAGAGAACCCCGCCTTGCGGTCGTACCGATGTCCTGAACTTCTGCTCTTGACACTTTTTTCAGCCAATCAACTCACGCGAGCCACTTCACGCGGCGCACCCTTGCGCCGCCCCACGTTTTTTGCATTCGCGTTCGGGGATTGGGAACAGTCTGCCGATTTTGCGACGCACCGGCTTCCCCCATGACACGTCAGCTGGACTTCACACTGCCGCAAAGGACTGTCACCCCCAAAATCGCCAGACTGCTGTCGCAATTCGCAAAAGTCCTTGACTTTTGCGAACGCCGAAGTTTCCACTTGCGGCTCAGCCGCGAGCCGCATTTGCCGCTTTGCGCGACGCGCAGAACAGCAAACCGTGGAAATTCGAGCCAGCGCCCCCACTTCGCGTTTTCACTCACGAAGGTTGGAGCTCCTGTAACACTCCCACCCGCTCTACGCCCTTTCTTTCGCTCTTGGCGCTTTTTTTACCAATCAACTCCCGAGAATCCATTCACGCGGCGCACCCCTGCGCCGCCCCACGTTTCACGCACCTGCGTTCGATTTCCCGTTTTTCGTCCTTGCACACGGTGGGTTATCACCACATACGTCATACTCTGTTCCACGAAACAGTACGTCGTCATCTAAAACATCATCAACTCCCGCGGATCCCTTCCACGCGGCGCATCCCTGCGCCGCCCCATTTTTTATGCTCGCGTTTGGAAAAAAGTCCATTCTGTACGGTTGTACCCCACAAAATCCGCCAGACTGCTGTCGCAGCCCGCTCCCCCACTTCGCGTTCCCTCTCTCGGAAAAAATAGCTCTTGCTTCCGTGCTACTTCCGTTTCATGGACCACGCTTTCGGTTCGCGTTCCCACTTTCGAGGGCAATCTCGTCTTTCAGTTGTATTGATGTCCCAAACTTCCACTCTTCGCTTTTTTCTTCCAATCAACTCCCGCGAATCCCTTCACGCGGCGCACCCTTGCGCCGCCCCACGTTTCACGCACCTGCGTTCGGCTTTCCGTTTTTCGTCTTCTCGCTTCAATTTTTATCCCCGCAATACATCCCACGTCGTTCCACGAAACAGTACGTCGTCATCTAAAACATCATCAACTCCCGCGAATCCCTTCACGCGGCGCACCCCTGCGCCGCCCCACGTTTCACACACCTGCGTTCGGCTTTCCGTTTTTCGCCTTCTCGCTTCAATTTTTATCCCCGCGATACATCCCACGTCGTTCCACGAAACAGTACGTCGTCATCTAAAACATCATCAACTCCCGCGGATCCCTTCCACGCGGCGCATCCCTGCGCCGCCCCGTGTTTTTGCGTTCTCTTTCGGGGAAAATCTCGCCTTGCGGTCATGCCACACCCCTGCTCCGCCTTTTCACGCCTCCGCGCCGCCTTTCCACGCCCCCGCGCTTGGGGAAACCCCGCCTTTGGGTCATGCCGATGTCCCCAGCTTCCGCTCTTGGCGCTTTTTTTACCAATCAACTCCCGAGAATCCATTCACGCGGCGCACCCCTGCGCCGCCCCGTGTTTTTTGCGCACTTATAAAACCGTTCGTTCTGTGCGTTTGTGCCCCACTTTCGAGCGGAAACCCACCTTGCGGTCGCACCGATGTCCCGAACTTCCACGCTTTGCTTTTTTCACTCTCCGCTTTTTTCTTCCAATCAACTCCCGCAAGCCACTTCACGCGGCGCACCCTTGCGCCGCCCCGTGTTTTTGCACTCAGTTTCGTTCGCATCATCTCTTTCGGGAAAAGCCACGTCTTGCGGTTTTGTCACGCCCCCGCGCCGTCACCGCCGGCATTATGTCAACTGCTTTCCGACCGGACGAACCGAAGCGGACGAACGCTACGCCTTCTCCTGCTACCTAAAAGCCACTCTCTTTTCGTCCTTTTCTAATCAACTCACGCGAATCCCTTCCACGCGGCGCGCCCCCGCGCCGCCCCGTGTTTCCGCGCACACAGCGCACGGCTCCACGCTTGTGGGAAAACCCGTCTTGCGGTTTTGTCACGCCCCCGCGCCGTCACCGACGACATTATGTCAACCACCTTCCAAACGGACGGAGCAGAACAGAAAGAACGCGACAGCCATTTCCTATGCGATCCCCCACGCAACTCACGCGAACCCCTCACGTGCCACGCCCCTGCGCCGCCCCGCGTTTCCGCACACACGCCGCACGGCTCCACGCTTGGGGAATCGACCCCTTGCGGTCGTGCCCCTCCCCTGCGTCGCAACCACATTATGTCAACCACAAACCACCCTCACGCCAACACCCAAACGACCAACGGTCACTTGGTCCAGCCGTCCGCGAGCCCCTTCAAAACGACCGTCTGCGTCGTCGGCAGCTGGTCGTCGGGGCGGTCGAGGTAGCCGTGGTTGTTCTTCAAATCGAACGCGAGCACGGCCGCCGGCAGCTTCCCGGCGAACGCGAGCTGCTTCTTGATCTTCGCGATCCGATTGCAGGCGCACCGCACCGCCTCGCCGTACCGCTTGTGCGCGGCGCACGCCGTCAGGTCCGCCCGCGTCGTGCCCAAAAAATCGGCAAGCCCCTCCACGTCCGCGACCTCCCCGCTCGCCGGCAGGTACTCCTCGAAATACTGCCGCAGCTTCTCGGCGCAGTCCTCCCGCGACCGAAACGGCACGCTGTTTTTGCTCTTCATCGCTTCATCGCTCCTTTCTGTCAATAGGATAACACATTTGTTCGGAAATTTCATCTCGTTTTTGTCGCATTTTTGTTCGATTGCAAACATACGTTCGTTTCCTCCCGTTTTGTTGCCGGTTGTTTTCCCTAATCCGCAAAATATTAGAACATTTGTTCTGTTTTGGGACGAAAAAGAAACCCGTGCGAATCCCGCTCTCCGCACGAGTTCATTTTTTATTCATATTTATAAACGGCAATCGCACCGTCATTTCGGCGAGGCTGCGCACCCCGCTTCTCCTCAAAAAATAGCCTGAAACCGCATCCTGCGGCTATAAATCATTTTCACATGCGGTCGCAAAGGTTAGGTGACGCCTGAAATCGGGTCACCTTTAATATCGACCTTCTTGATTTTGAGGGTGCCGTATTTCGGGTTGGATATGAACAGGTCCGCGTTGCTACCGTCCCATTGGTTGATTCTGTATGTGGACCCCCTTTCGCCGTCGGCGTCCGTGTATGGCAAGGAGAAATACACCTTCGTATCATTCAGCGCATATCCGCTCGGCGCCCTTGTTTCCTTGACGTAGTAGTCCCCTTTGGGCAGATCCGACCAGTACGCGCACAAGCCGATTCCATCACGTTGCTTGGTTTCTTGTTCCGTTCCATATTGAACATACGTCCCGGTGCCGTTATCCTTGTACAGCGCAAACCACGCGCCCGTCAGATACCGCCTTTGTTCGGTGTACCGTTCATCCTCTTTCTGCACCGCGACTTTATAACTCTCGTGCGGGTCATATACGGTGACTTCGGAGCCATCGCTCGTGTATACGATGTCATATGAACCCGGCACACCACTATGCCCCGACCCCGGCAAGGTGATATAGATGTCTGTGCTATTCAGTTCATAGCCGGATGGGGCGGACGTTTCGCTTACTATATAATCACCGGCGGGAAGCGAATCCCAAAGGATATGTCCGCTACTGTCGGTAGTTCCTGTTTTATAAGATGCGTAGACGCTACCTGCTTTTCGATACAGGCTAAACTTCGCCCCGGAAAGGGGTACGGCATGGTCGTCCTTGTCAACCTTTGTCAGGTTGATTTTGTAAAATTCTTCCGGCGGGTTTTCGTTGACCGCGTACAGGAACAGGTCCTGATAATTCGCGTCTGCGCCGTCGTTGATATCCGCTGTGTCCAAACGACGAAGCACATGGACGTCGTTACCAAATTTGAGATAGATGCCGTAATTATCAGTTTTCCCGGTATCAGGGTTTTCGTTTGTGATTCTCCCGCTTATGTGGTCTGCATCCGTGAGTGCGGCTCTCAAAATCTCGTCTGCGACTTCTACGAGCTTCTTTGAGGTCTCTTGATTTGGCGACGGAAGAAAGCCGTTAAAATTCTTATTTTGGGTCCAATTGGACATGGCGTATGGCGTCCAAGTGTTGCCGACGAAATGCCCGGTCACGTATTGCATCAATCGCGTGTCCCATTCGTACCGATACGCAATTGAAACGGCTTCTTCCATAAATCCGTTGGTCCACAAAACGGAAGTCCCATCTACTCCGTTAGGATGTAATTTATGTGCATAGTAGAAGCAACGGAAGATGAAATCGTAGGGGATTTGTCTTCCCTTGCGCCACGTCGGGTCCGATTCGGTTCCGAGATAATGGGCGCCGTATTTTTCGCTGTTGTTAAAGTTATCAGTATGTATTCCATTGGCGTCGATTGTCAATAATCCTTTTAGCGTTACGCGGTTCGTGGGTTGCATATATCCCATCTGTGCACAAGACGCATAGTAGGTTTGATCGCCGTATTCGACTACGTACCCCGATGTGAACTCGAACTCAAGCAATGCATCTGCTTGTTTGTTCTTATAGTCGTAGCCATAGTACCAAATCGAACTTCCTATAACTTCGCTGGAAGATTTTACAATGGTGTACCAGCTCGATGCGGCTTTTGCTTCCAACGGTCCTGCTATGAACAGCGATGACATGGCGCCGAATACCGTCAGTACTGTCAGCAGGACACATACGAAACGACTGAACGAACGGCGTTTTACTTTGGTTTTCATTTGTTTTCGTTCCTTTCCTTTCTGTTAGTTTTGTTTTCGTTTTTTACTTTTTTAGAAATGAAAAGGACTTGAGTTTGCGCGGTTCTTCAAGTCCTTTTCGGTTGGTATTTAATTGTGTTTGGGTTTCAGTCTTTTACCCACTCAATGTGTTCGTTTCCGTTTTCGTCCAAGGTGATATGCTCGTAACCTTTTTCGTCGGGGTTGTAGCGGCAGACGGTAACGTAACAGTTCTTTGGACCGATGCCGATGCCGACGTAGACATAATCTTTATAACCTGCACCTTTCCCACCAACATACACCCAATGCCCTGCGGATGCGCGGAACGCGTCTACGATATATTTTGCATAGGTATCAATTCGAGATTCCGCATCCGCATCATCTACAGTAGTTTCTGTCCAGTAACTCGTTCCAATCCATGCTTCTTGTCCGGGTGCTTCCCAATGAGGTTCGAGATTACCCCTTCCATACGGGTCAATATACAAATAGTCATGAAAGGTTCCGCACTTCGTTGCTTCTGCGGCTTTTGCAATATCGTCCAGATTATGTCCTTTGTGCTCACCGCCTTGAAGCGACTGTTCGCAACGAACCTCGTTGAGTTCGGTCAACTTTTCCGACATAATCAGCGTCGGTGCACCTTCCTCGGCACGGTATTTGTTAATCCAGTACAGAATGCGTTCTTCTTCAATCTTTGCGATTTCGTTCCACGAGTAAACTTCGCGTTCCACTTTGTAGTCGCACCCTGCGTTCGCACAATGGTCAAGCAGCTTTCCACGTTCGGTTGCGGTAGGCGCTTTCGTGATTTCATAGCCCACGGAAAGACCGGCGGCTTTTGCAAGTTCGTAACTCATTCGATGTCCCGTCGCGGGGACCTCATTGTCCTTGTAGCTGTCGCCGCAAGAACACTTGTGAAGCGTGTAGCCGTCTTCGGTGCAGGTGGGTTTCACGACCGTCGTTTTGTAGCTGTGCTTGTGCGCCGTCTGCGACGGGTTGCCCGAACCGCTGGAAGTATCGACGCTACCGCCGTTCTCGCTACCTTCGGTGGGCTTGCTACTCTCGCTGTTTTCGGCGGGTTTGCTCGACGTGGACGCGTCCGAACTCGTCGCGCTCGATTCCGTCCCGGTGGACGTTTCGCTCGACGTATCACTTTCGGCGCTCGTCGTCGTGCTGGACGCTTCGCTTTCCGTGGACGTTTCGCTCGATGTGCTTTCCGTGGACGTTTCGCCGGACGTTCCGTCCGCGCTCGACGTGCTTTCCGCGCTCGCGTCCGTATCCGTTTCCGCGACGGACACGCTCTGATCATACAGGCTGGATTCCGACCCGGAAGCCGCGCCCGTTCCTTCGTTCGCGTCGTGTGCGCACGCCATGCACAGCATCGCAAGCACCAGCACCAACGCGAGAACCCTTCTCTTTTTCACGCCGCGACCGCCTCCCCTTCAAAAAAGTTCCTTCCACCCCACTATACGCCTTTTTCCCGCCTGTGTCAAGGGAAAACGCGAAAAATGTCGCCGTTCCCCGCGTAGGTGGGGCAAGAGGTTGACATAATGCCAAAAATTCGGCGACGTGCGGGGGTAAATGCCGTGCTGCGCGGGGACGTGAATGCGTGACACGTCTTGCGGGCGTGCGTGTCCTGCGTGTGCCGTCGCAAAAATCACGGGGCGGCGCAGGGGCGCGCCGCGTGAAAGGGATTCGCGGGAGTTGATTGGGAAGAATGAAAAAAATAAAAGCACAATTTTTCCACCCCTTAGTTTGGCGAGAGGTTTACATAATGCCTAAAGCTTGGTCGCAATGTGGTGAATGAATAAAAAAGCGGCGTGGCGGGCGTGCCCTGCGTGTGCCGGCATAAAAACACGGGGCGGCGCAAGGGTGCGCCGCGTGGAAGGGGTCCGCGGGAGTTGATTGGAAAAGAATGGGAAAAAGATTAGGGAAGAGCGAAGGGCAGGCGCAGGGACTTTCACAAATTTTCACCCTCGCGTTCGACGACAGTCGAATGCGCACCACGGGGGGCATAAACGAACGTAAAAAACATAGGGCGGCGCAGGGGTGCGCCGCGTGGAAGCGGTTCGCGAGAGTTGATTAGGTATAAAACGGGGCGGGTAGTGGAGAGAACGGCAGAAAAAGGGGTTTTCTGCTTATAACGTGTGCTCCGTGTGGGTGGCAAGAGGTTGACATAATGCCGGATATTTGACGACGCGGTGGTGTAGATTGCACGGCAGGTGGACGAAGCGCGTGTGCCGTCGTAAAAAACGCGGGGCGGCGCAAGGGTGCGCCGCGTGAAAAGGATTCGCGGGAGTTGATTGGATAAAGAACAGAAAAAAGATTAAGGAAAAGCGAAGATTGTGAAAGAGCAAAGGGCAGGTGCAGGGGTGTTCACAAATTCACACCCCCGCATTCGACGGCAATCGAATGCGAGGGTGCAGGGGTACGACCGTACATAATGGACGTTTTTTTCAAACGCGGGCACAAAAACATAGAGCGGCGCAGGGGTGCGCCGCGTAGAAAGGATTCGCGGGAGTTGATTGGATATAAAACGAGGCAGGTAGTGGAGAGAACGGCAGAAAAAGGAGTTTTCTGCTTATAACGTGTGCTCCGTGGGAGCGGCAGGAGGTTGACATAATGCCGGATATTTGACGACGCGGTGGTGTAGATTGCACGGCAGGTGGACGAAGCGCGGTGCCGTCGTAAAAAACACGGGGCGGCGCAGGGGTGCGCCGCGTGAAAAGGATTCGCGGGAGTTGATTGGAAAAAGAATGGGAAAAAGATTAGGGAA
>CANRIX010000020.1 GCA_947630765.1 uncultured Clostridia bacterium
ACTTAACCTTACCACAGGTTTCTCCTATTCGCCAATCTTTTTTTTGCTTTTTGTCACACATCATTGTAACACAGACAACGGGACCCCGGAATTCCTTAAGGAAAGGGTTGACATTTCCAAAGGAACGTGATATACTTTCGTATATGCCGTTTGTCGATACCGTACGCAAGTGAAAAGGAGAAACGCCGATGACGGGAAAACTGCTGCTGGTGGTCAATCCGCGTGCCGGGAAATCCGCCGCGAAGCGCCACCTGCTCGAACTGATCGAACTGCTGACCGACGGCGGATGCGAAGTGACCGTGCTGCCGACCAAGCCGGGCGAAAAGACCCCGGAACAGATCTCTTCCCTGCTGCAGAGCGGACGGTTCGATTTTGCGGCGGCCTGCGGCGGGGACGGCACGCTGCACCTCGCGGTCGACGGCGTCCTGCGGTCCGGGACGAAGCTCCCGATCGGGTACCTCCCGTTCGGCAGCACCAATGATTTTGCCGCTTCGCTCGGCATCCCGACCGATTGGCGGGAAGCGGCGGAAGCGCTGCTGCAGGCGGAGCCGATCCCGCATGACGTCGGACTGTTCAACGGCAAGCCGTTCACCTATATCGCCTGCTGCGGGGCGTTCGCCGAAACCTCGTTCCACACGAGCCAGTCGCTCAAGAACCTGCTCGGACACACCGCCTACCTGTTCAGCGCCCTGCCGGCCCTCTCCGAGCTGCATCCGCTGCAGCTGGAGGTGCATTCCGACGACGGGGACTTCGCGGGGTCGTTCCTGTTCTGCGCGGTCGCGAATACGCGCAGCGTGGCGGGCATGGTGAAGCTGGACGGGACGCAGGTGGATTTTCAGGACGGAAAATTCGAGCTGCTGCTGGTGCGGTACCCGGCGAACCTGAAGGACGCGGGGCGGCTGACGGCCAAACTGCTCAACGGGGAGATCGACGACCCGCTGCTGCACCTGCGCCACGTCACCTCCTGCCAGGTCACCGCGACGGAGCCGTGCGCCTGGTCGCTGGACGGCGAAGACGGCGGAAAAGAGCCGCTGTGCGAGATTCGTGTAGAAAAATCTGCCGTTGCGGTCCTGAAAAACGAAAAAACCTCTTGACGGATTCCCTTTTTCCGTGTATAATTGACAGGTGAGAAAGAAAGGAAAGGATATACGCAAATGAATCTGACAAAAGCGACAAGCGCTGCGCGCTTCGTCCTGCTGTTGCTGGTCATCGCGCTGCTGCTGGCATTTTCCATCTTCGGCGTGTATATCTCCGACGGCACGCAGCTCAAGGGCATCTTCGAGGAGGGTACGGTCCGCCTCGGCCTGGACCTCGCGGGCGGCACCTCCATCACCTACCGTGCGGAAAGCAAGGACGGCACCGACGTCAATTCCAGCGGCATGGACGGCATGCTGGAAGTCATGCGCAACCGTCTCGACAACGCGGGCTACACCGAAGCGCTCGCCTACCTCTACGAGGACGATATGCTCGTCGTCGAGCTGCCGAGCGTCGAAGATCCGACGGCGACGGCGGAAACGCTCGGGCAGACCGCCTACCTCGAATTCTGCATCAACGGACAGACCGAGCCGGAGCTGACCGGCGACGACGTCGAGCACGCCCAAGCCGGGTACCGGCAGGATGAGACCACCGGCGCCGTGCAGTACGTCGTCAACCTCGAATTCAACAGCGAAGGCGAAAAGAAATTCGCCGAGGCGACGAAGTACTGTGCGCAGAACAACACGACGCTCGACATCAAGGTCGACGGTGTGGTCATCTCCTCCCCGCAGGTCTCCTCCGAATATTCGTCGACCGGCATCACCGGCGGAAGCGCGGAGATCTCCGGCTCGTTCACGGCCGAAGAAGCCGAAGCCCTCGCCAACAACATCGACGCGGGCGCTCTGGACTACAACCTCTCGCTGGAGAACCAGACGACGGTCATGGCCTCCCTCGGCGGCGACGCGCTGCGCATCTCGCTGATCGCGGGCGCCATCGGGCTTGCGCTGGTCATGGTGTTCATGACCGTGTACTACCGCGTGCCGGGTCTGTGGGCGTCGGTCGCGCTGGTGTGCTACATGGCGATCTTCTTCCTGGTGCTCGCGATCGGGCAGTTCAACCTGACTCTGACCGGCATCGCCGGCATCGTGCTGTCCATCGGTATGGCCGTGGACGCGAATGTCGTCATTTTTGAGCGTATGAAGGAAGAGCTTGCCGTCGGCAAGAGCGTCAAGAGCGCCATCAAGAGCGGCTACAAGCGCGCCCTGTGGGCGATTCTCGACGCGAACATCACCACGCTTATTGCCTGCGTCGTGCTGTACTTCTTCGGCACCGGCACGATCCGCGGCTTTGCGACAACGCTTGCCATCGGCGTCGTCATCTCCCTGATCACCGCGCTGCTCGTGACCCGCGCACTGCTCAACCTCGGTGTCGGCATGGGCATCGGGAGCGTCAAGGCTTACAAGGCCGGATTCGGAGGAAAACGCGATGCTGCTTAAAAATTTTCACTTCATTAAAAATAAGAAGATCACGCTGATCATCGTCGCGGTCGTTCTGGTGGTGGGGGTCCTGTCCTTCGCCATCCGCGGGCTGAACCTCGACATCGACTTCACCGGCGGTTACGAACTGACCGTCGATCTCGGCGAGACCGTGACCAACGACATCGCCGAAAACGTCAAATCCATCATCCGCAACGACTCGGAACTCGGCGACGACTACGTTTCGTCCACCTCCTACAACGGCACCTCCATCATGATCGAAAGCAAGGAAAGCATGGAGACGGAACAGCAGACGCATCTGCTCGACGTGCTGGCGGAGCAGTACCCGAACCTCAGCCGCGACGTCAACCTGAGCGTCACGTCCGAGCGGTTCGGTGCGCACATGATGCGCAACGCATTCTTCGCGGTCATCATCGCCGTGGTGCTGATGCTCGTCTACATCGCGTTCCGATTTGAGATCGCGTCCGGGCTCGCGTCCATCATCTGCCTGCTGCACGACCTGTTCGTGATGCTGACGGTCTATTCCCTGTTCCAGATCCCGATCTCCTCGTCGATCATCGCCGCGTTCCTGACCATCCTCGGCTATTCGATCAACGCGACCATCGTCGTGTTCGACCGCATCCGCGAAAACCGCAAGCGCCAAGCGGAGCTGCCGTTCGAGGAGGTCGTCAACGAAAGCGTTCACGAGACCATGGGGCGTTCGTTCAACACGACGCTGACCACCCTGCTGACCATCGGCGCGATCTTCGTCGCCTGCGCCATCACGGTCGCGGTCTCGCCGACTTCCAACCTCGGCAACCTGCGTGACTTCTCCGGCACGCTGATCATCGGTATCGTCGCCGGTCTGTTCTCCTCGGTGTTCCTTTCCGGGATGCTGTGGAACGCGTTGTCTTTCATTCGTATCGGGAAAGGCAAAAAGAAGCGCAAGAGCAAAGGATAAGTTCCAATAGACGACAGGGCGGGTCCGTTTGCGATCCGCCCGCCTTGTTATCCGGGAAAGCGTTCCCGCAACCCGCCGGAAGGAAAAGGACATGTACGACATCAAAAAAATCCGCAATTTCTCCATCATCGCCCACATCGACCACGGCAAGAGCACGCTCGCGGACCGTCTGCTGGAGTACACCGGCGCGGTGGAAAAGCGGCAGGTCGAGGAGCAGCTGCTCGACAATATGGAGCTCGAACGGGAGCGGGGCATCACGATCAAGGCCCGTGCCGTCCGATTCCCCTACACGGCCGACGACGGGGAGACCTACGAGCTCAACTTGATCGACACCCCGGGGCACGTGGACTTCGGGTACGAGGTTTCCCGCTCACTGACCGCCTGCGAGGGCGCGGTGCTGATCGTGGACGCGACGCAGGGCGTGCAGGCGCAGACGCTCGCGAACGCCTACCTCGCCGTGGACAACGATCTGGAGATCCTGCCGGTCATCAATAAGATCGACCTGCCGAGCGCAGACGCGGAGACCGCCAAGCGGGAAATCGAGGACATCATCGGCATTCCCGCGTCTGACGCCCCCTGCATTTCAGCGAAGATGGGGATCAACATCCGCGAGGTGCTCGAACGGATCGTCCGGGACATCCCCTGCCCGAAAGGGTCGCCGGAAAAGCCCCTGCGGGCGCTGATCTTCGACAGCTACTACGACGCGTACAAGGGCGTCGTGGTGTACCTGCGCGTCATGGACGGGTGCTTAAAGGTGGGCGACCGGGTGAAAATGATGCACACGGGCGCCGCATTCGACGTGGTCGAGGTCGGGACGCTTTCCGCGTTCTCGCTGGATAAGCGGGACTGCCTGTACGCCGGGGAGGTCGGCTATTTCACGGCCGCCATCAAAAACATCGGCGACACGAAGGTCGGCGACACGGTCACCCTGCGGGAGGAGCCGGCGGACGAGCCGCTTCCGGGGTTCAAGAGGGTGCAGCCGATGGTGTTTTCGGGGGTCTACCCCGCCGACGGCGCCCGCTACGGCGACTTGAAGGAAGCGTTGGAGAAGCTGCAGCTGAACGACGCGTCGCTGGTGTTCGAGCCGGAGACGTCCGCCGCGCTCGGGTTCGGGTTCCGGTGCGGATTCCTCGGGCTTCTGCACATGGAGATCATCGACGAGCGGCTGGAGCGCGAATTCAACCTCGACCTGATCACGACCGCGCCGAGCGTGGTGTACGAGATCGTTCTGACCGACGGGACGACGGTGCGGGTGGACAATCCGGCGGACTACCCGGACCCTGCGAAGATCTCCGAAGCGCGGGAGCCGATCGTCAAGGCGTCGGTCATCACGCCGACGGAGTTCGTCGGGCCGGTCATGCAGTTCTGTCTCGACCGCCGGGGGATCTACCTCGATATGAAATACCTCGACCCGACGCGTGCGGAACTGCTGTACGAGCTGCCGCTCAACGAGATCGTCTACGACTTTTTCGACACGCTCAAGTCCAAGACGCGGGGCTACGCCTCGCTGGACTACGAACCGATCGGCTACCGCAAGTCGAATCTGGTCAAGCTGGATATCCTGCTCAACGGGGAGCTGATCGACGCGCTCTCGTTCATCGTCCACGCCGACCACGCCTATGCGCGGGCACGCAAGCTGGTCGAAAAGCTGCGCGACAATATCCCGCGTCAGCTGTTCGAGCTGCCGGTGCAGGCGGCGATCGGCGGGAAGGTCATCGCCCGGGAAACCGTCCGCGCCATGCGCAAGGACGTGCTGGCGAAGTGCTACGGCGGCGACATCACGCGCAAGAAGAAGCTGCTGGAGAAGCAGAAGGAAGGCAAGAAGCGTATGCGGACATTCGGTTCGGTGCAGATCCCGTCGGAGGCGTTCATGGCGGTGCTCAAGCCGGACGACGACGATTAGGCAGGTGCCGCCATGCTGCCGCAGGCGATCTCGCTTTACTACCATATCCCGTTCTGTGCGCGGAAATGCCGCTACTGTGCGTTCTATTCGCTCGCGCGGACGGACGAAAACACGTTCGACGCGTACCGCGACGCGCTCTGTGCGCACACCCGTGCGGAGGCGGACGGTCGGGCCGTCGAATCGGTCTACTTCGGCGGCGGAACGCCGTCCCTGTTCGGCGCATCCCGCATCCGCGACGTGCTGGACGACGTGCGGAACGGTTTTTCCCTGCTCCCGGACGCGGAGATCACCGTCGAGGTCAATCCCGCGACGGCGGACGGGGACTTCTTCCGCGCGCTCGCGGACGCGGGGGTCAACCGCGTGTCCGTCGGGATGCAGTCGTCGGACGACGGGGAGCTCGCGTTCCTCGGCAGGACGCACACGTTCGCGGATACCGTGCGGTGCGTTTCCGACGCGCACGACGCGGGCATCGACGACGTGAGCCTTGACCTGCTGTTCGCCCTGCCAGGGCAGGACGTCGGGCGGTTCCGCAGGTCGCTCGCGGACGCGTTCTCGCTCTCGCCGACCCATCTTTCGGTCTATTCCCTGCAGCTGGAGGAGGGCACCGTCTTTTATAAGCAGCGGCAGACGCTTTCCTTCCCCTCGGAGGACGAGGAGGAAGCGCAGTACGACCTGCTGTGCGCCATGACCGCCGAACGGGGATACGAGCATTACGAGATCTCCTCGTTCGCCAAAGACCAACATTTTTCCCGCCACAACCTGCGCTACTGGCTGCGGGGGGAGTACCTCGGATTCGGACCTGCCGCCCATTCCTTCCGCGACCGGCGGCGGTTCTCGAACACGCCGGACCTCGGCGCCTACCTCGCCGACCCGACCGGCGCGAACGACTACGCAGAAGCGGAGCGCATCTCCGAAGCGGAGGAGCTCGAGGAAACCGTCCTGCTCGGGCTGCGTACGGCGCAGGGGATCCCTGCGCGGATCGTCCCGGCGGACCGCGTGGACCGGCTGGAAGCCTTCGGACTGCTCCGGCGGCAGGGCGACCGCGTCGCGCTGACCGAACGCGGCTGGCGGGTCTCCAACGCCGTCATCGGGCAGCTTTTGCCGTGATCCTTTCAAAAAATCCATAGAAAAGGAGTTTTTTCCATGAAAAAGATCGTCGCCGTCTGCCTGCTCCTCGCGTTCTGCCTTGCGGCGTTCGCCGGGTGCGCATCCTACCCGTCGAAGGACGCCGTCGAAACCTACGCGAAGGACGTCCTCGAAGCCGTCGTCGCCAAAGACACTTCCAAACTGCAGTCCCTCGCCCACCCGGATTACAGCGGATACTTCTCGGAGACCGAGATGGAGCGGCACTACGCCCGCTACGAGCAATGGGGCGTCTGCGACCCCGCCAACACGGTCGGTGCGCTGACCCGGCTTGACTGGGACAAGGACGACTATTACGGCAGCCCGGCGAGCGAAGCGGACTACAAGGTGAGCATCGGAGGCATCCTGTACGAGTTCGAGATCGTCGTCGTCAGCGACGAAAACGGCGAAGGGGTCGCGGACTTTGAACTGGAGCGGATCGACTGACATGGCAAAGACGCACGAAGAAACCACGAACGCGATGCGTATGCTGCGGACGGCGGGCGTGCCGTTTTCCACCCGCTCCTACGAGGTGGACGAGAGCGACCTTTCCGGCGTCCACGCGGCAAAAGTCCTCGGGCTCGACCCGGCGCAGATGTTCAAAACGCTGGTCGCGCACGGGGAAAAACGGGGCTTTCTGGTGTTCGTCATCCCGGTCGCCGAGGAGCTGGATCTGAAGAAGTGCGCCGTCGCCGCCGGGGACAAGCGGGTGGAGCTGATCCCGATGCGTGACCTTTTGCCACTGACCGGATACCTGCGGGGCGGGTGCTCGCCGGTCGGCATGAAGAAGCAGTTCCCCACCTTCTTCGACGAGACCGCTTCCCTGTTTGAAACCGTTTTCGTCAGCGCCGGGAAGCGCGGTCTGCAGCTGGAGGTCGATCCGCAACAGCTTTGCGATTTTTTGGGGAGCGGGTTTTACGACCTGACGGTGTGACGGCAAAAAGCACAAAAAATCCACCGAAATTTGGAGACATTTTTTGCAAAAAAGGGCTTGCAAAATCCGTCAGGATATGATATGATAAACAAGTGCCGTGAGGAATACCTTGCGGTGTCAAACGGCTCGGTAGTTCAGTTGGTTAGAACGCCGCCCTGTCACGGCGGAGGTCAGGGGTTCGAGTCCCCTTCGAGTCGCCACTCGCCTCTGTAGCTCAGTTGGTAGAGCAGAGGACTGAAAATCCTCGTGTCGTTGGTTCAATTCCGACCGGAGGCACCAAAAGCGCAGTGCGGCAGGATCGGATGCGGGTTTCCCCGCGTCCGTCCCCGCGGTGCGGCTTTTCAATCAGATGCGGATTTAGCTCATTTGGTAGAGCGCAACCTTGCCAAGGTTGAGGTAGCGGGTTCGACCCCCGTAATCCGCTCCAAACGCCGCCTGTGGTGAACGGCGCCATAGCCAAGCGGTAAGGCAGAGGTCTGCAAAACCTTTATTCCCCAGTTCGATTCTGGGTGGCGCCTCCATATTTCCCTTGCGATGCTGATGTGGCACAGGTGGTAGCGCACATCCTTGGTAAGGATGAGGTCGCGGGTCCGAATCCCGCCATCAGCTCCAAAAATCGGCAAACGGAGTTTGCCGATTTTTCCTTCTTCACGTCTCACTTTTGCCCTATTGATGCCGATTTTTGATAGTTTCCGAACATGAAAAGCCCTTGTTACACAAGGGCTTTTATTTTTTCTGTGATTTTGCAAAACGAAGCCGTCTCCGAAAAACCGTCGTAAAAACCGTCGTCAGGCAAAAAACCGATGGGAGCAGTGCGAAAGCATTCCGCAGGGGGGGAGCGACATCCCTCTCCCTACGGGTCGATTTTCTCCAGCGAAACCACCGTAAGCGCACCGCCGTCCACCCGGAACCGCACCTCGTACCCGGCGAACGGGAACCCGTACACGCGGGACGGGTCGGACTGATAGGACGGACGCGGGTCCTCCGCGAGGACGGCGAGGAGCGGCTCGAGCAGGTCGGGCGGCAATACGGACGCGAGTTCGGGCGGGACGCCGACGGACAAGCGGTAATCCGACCGATTGACATCGTCGGCGAACCCCGCGACCGCATCCGGGCGCGAATCGGTATAGGGCAAATAGGGCTTGACGTCGAGAATCGGCGTACCGTCGACGAGGTCCGCGCCGGAAACGATCAGGTCGCAGCCCTCGACGCGGATCAGGCGCACGCAGGACAGCCCGATCGGGTTGGGGCGGAACGGCGAACGGGTCGCAAAGACCCCCATGCGGACATTTCCGCCGAGCCGGGGCGGACGGACCGTCGCCGAACCGCCGGAACGGGGGTTTTCGGAGAACAGCCAGAGCAGCCAGAGGTGGGAAAAACCATCGATGCCCCGCAGGGCGTCCGGGTTCCGGTAGGGCGGCTCGAACACCACGCGTGCATACGGCTTTTCGACCAACCCGCTCTGGCGCGGGACGCCGAACTTGGTCGGGAACGCGGTGCGGATGACCGCGACCGGGGTGAAAACGGATCCGTCCACCGCGTCAGCCCTGCTCGCGGATATGTACGTCGACCTGGCGGAACGGGATCACGACGCCGATCTTGTCGAAGGCACGCTTGGACAGCTCGGTCAGCTCCCACTGCACGGTCCAGTAGTCCTCGCTTTTGCACCAGGCGCGGAGCGTGAAGAGCAGGGCGCTCTCGTCCTGCTTGGTCAGGTAGACGCTCGGCGCAGGGTCGGAAAGCACCTGCGGGTGCGCCTCCGCGACGGCGAGCAGGACGCTTCTGACGCGGTCGATGTCGCTGTCGTAGGCGACGCCGAAGGTCACGTCCGCGCGAATGACCTCGTAGCCGGTGTAATTGACGACGGAGCTGTTCATCAGCGTGCCGTTCGGCAGGGTGACGCGTTTGTTGTCCGCCGTGCAGAGGGTGGTGTAGAACAGCCCGATCTCCTTGACCGTCCCGACGTACTCCTGCGTGCCGACGAGCGCGCCGACGCGGAAGGGTTTGAAGATCAGCAGCATGATCCCACCCGCAAGGTTGGACAGCGAGCCTTGCAGCGCAAGACCGACCGCAGCGCCGACCGTCGCGATGACCGTGATGACCGAGGACATCGGCACGCCGAGGATACTGATGGCGGTGACGACGAGGACGGCATTGATGACGAAGTTCAGGATCCGCAGGAGGATGGAAAGGACGGAGTTGTCCATCTTTTGCGAGAACTTGCCGCCGCGAAGCCGCTTGGACACAAATCCGCACAGCCGGAACCCGACGAACAGCACGACGGCGGCGACGACCAGCCGCCCGCCGTAGGACACGGCGAAATTCAATAGTTTTTGCAGAACGGAATCGAGCATGACCAAACGCCTCCGGGCTTTTTTTCTTCATTTTAACCGCCCACGGGACGGTTGTCAAGGACGAAACGGAAAGGTTTACAAATTTTCCACAGATTTTCTGCCGCAGACTTCTTGACAAGCGGGCGAAGAAAAGGTATACTGGACTGAAAGAGATTTCTGTCGATGTGAAAGGAGGGGTGCCGATGGGACGGGGGAAGATCCTCTGCTTTGCCAACCAGAAGGGCGGCGTCGGAAAAACCACGTCGGCGCTGAACATCGCCGCCTGCCTCGCGCGGGCGGGAAAGCGCGTCCTGCTCGTGGACGCCGACCCGCAGGGAAACGCCACGACCGGCATCGGCGTCCGCAAGAAGGACGTGCGGCTTACGGTGTACGACGTGCTCATCGGGCGTGCGCAGGCGCAGGCGGCGGTCGTCCGCACGAACGTCACGAACCTGTCGCTGCTCCCCTCCGGGATCGACCTCGTCGGGGCGGAGATCGAGCTCGCCGAGGAGGAAAAGCGGGAGTACCGGCTCAAGGAAGCGCTCGAACCGCTCCGTTCGGCATACGATTACCTGCTCGTCGACTGTCCCCCGGCGCTGGGGCTTATAACCATCAACACGCTGGTCGCGGCGGACGGGGTAGTCATTCCGATGCTGTGCGAATACTACTCTTTGGAGGGGCTTTCCCAGCTTTCCAACACCGTCCGGCTCATTCGCAAGCGGTTCAATCCGTCGCTGGAGCTGGTCGGGGTGCTGATCAATATGTACGACGGGCGGCTGAATCTGACGGTCAGCGTGCTGGAGGAGATCAAGAAGTTCTTCCCCGGCAAGCTGTTCCGCACGCCGATCCCGCGTTCCGTCCGCATCAGCGAAGCGCCGAGTTACGGGATGTCCATTCTGGACTACGACCGCAACGGCAAGGGCGCCGCCGCCTACGCTTCGGTCGCACGGGAGCTGATGGAGCGGTGCGCACCGACCGCGTGAAAGGAGAGAGGACTTGATGGCAAGAAGAGGGCTCGGGCGCGGATACGACGCCCTGATCTCCGACAACCGAACCGACGGGACGGAAGCGGACGGCAGTCTGGTCACCCTGCGGCTTTCGGAGGTCGAACCCAACCGCAAGCAGGCGCGCAAGCGCTTCGACGAACAGTCGCTCGCCGAGCTTGCCGGCTCGATCGCCGCCCACGGGCTGCTCGAACCGATCGTCGTGCGGCGGAAGGAGAACGGTTATTACGAGATCGTCGCCGGGGAACGCCGTTGGCGTGCCGCCCGCATGGCGGGGCTGAACGAGCTGCCCGCACTGGTGCGGGAGCTGAGCGACGAGGAGGCCGCGCTGCTCTCGCTGATCGAGAATCTGCAGCGCAAGGACCTCAACCCGGTCGAGGAAGCGAAGGGCTACCGCGATCTGATCGACGGGTTCGACCTGACGCAGGAGGAAGCGGCAAGCAAGGTCGGGAAATCCCGCGAAGCGGTCGCGAACCTGCTACGGCTGCTGAAGCTGCCGGACGCGGTGCTGGGGTTGGTCGAATCCGGCGCACTGTCCTACGGGCACGCGCGTGCGCTGCTTCCGCTGGCGGAACAGGTTTCGGAGAAGGAGCTGCTGGCGCTCGCGGAAAAGGTCTCGTCGGCGGGATATTCCGTGCGGCAGACCGAAGCGCTGGTGCGCACCCTGCGGAACGGGCGGACGGGGCGAACGCCGGAAAACCCGGTTCAGGCGGAGTATTACCGACGGCTGGAGCGCCGCGTCAGCGAACGGGCGGGGCGCAAGGCGGCCATCCGGCTCGCGGAAGACGGGAGCGGGAAACTGTCGCTCGCGTTCGCGTCCGCCGGGGACCTGGAGGAACTGCTCAAGACCCTCTGCGGGGACGGACTGTTCGAGGACCTCTCCGAATAGGGTCAAAAAACCAAACGATATCAACGAAGAAAAGGACGATAGAGGAAAATGATCGACATCAAGATCCTGCGCGAGCAGCCGGAGGCGGTCCGGGAAAATATCCGCAAAAAGTTTCAGGAGGACAAGCTCCCGCTCGTGGACCGGGCGCTGGAGCTGGACGGGCGCAACCGCGCCGTCAAGAGCGAAGTCGAAGCCCTGCGTGCCGAGCGCAACAAGGGCTCGAAGTCCATCGGCATGCTTATGGGGCAGGGCAAACGGGAGGAAGCGGAAGCGCTCAAACAGCAGATCGCGTCCCTCGGCGGCCGCATCGACGAGCTTTCCGCCGAGGAAAAGCAGGTCGAGGAGGAGCTTCTTGGCATCATGATGCGGATCCCGAATTTCATCGATCCCTGCGTCCCGATCGGCAAGGACGACAGCGAGAACGTCGAACTGCAGCGGTTCGGCGAGCCGGTCGTGCCGCCGTTCGAGATCCCCTACCACACGGAGATCATGGAAAGACTGCACGGCATCGACCTCGACGCCGCCGGGCGGGTCGCCGGGAACGGGTTCTACTACCTTATGGGGGACGTCGCACGCCTGCATTCGGCGGTGCTCGCCTACGCCCGGGACTTCATGATCGACCGCGGCTTCACCTACTGCATTCCGCCGTTCATGATCCGTTCCGCCATCGTCAACGGGGTCATGAGCTTCGCGGAAATGGACGCGATGATGTATAAGATCGAAGGCGAGGACCTCTACCTGATTGGCACGTCCGAGCATTCCATGATCGGGCGGTTCATCGACCAGATCGTCGACGAACCCTCCCTCCCGCTGACGCTGACCAGCTACTCCCCCTGCTTCCGCAAGGAGAAGGGCGCTCACGGCATCGAGGAACGCGGCGTCTACCGCATCCACCAGTTTGAAAAGCAGGAGATGATCGTCATCTGCCGCCCGGAGGAATCGCCGATGTGGTTCGACAAGCTCTGGCAGAACACGGTCGATCTGTTCCGTTCGATGGATATCCCGGTGCGGACGCTGGAATGCTGTTCGGGCGACCTGGCGGACCTGAAGGTGCGCTCGGTGGACGTCGAAGCGTGGTCCCCCCGGCAGCAGAAGTATTTCGAGGTCGGGAGCTGCTCCAACCTCGGCGACGCGCAGGCGCGCCGTCTGCGCATCCGCGTCAACGGTTCCGACGGCAAGTACCTGCCGCACACGCTCAACAATACCGTCGTCGCACCGCCCCGTATGCTGATCGCCTTCCTCGAAAACAACCTGCAGGCGGACGGGAGCGTCCGGATCCCGGAAGTGCTCCGCCCGTATATGGGTGGAAAAACGGAGCTTCGCTGAGATGGGTTCCGTCGTTTCAATCGTCTGGTTGACGCTCATCGGCATCGGCGTCGCCACCATATGTCTCTGGTATTCACGCACGTTTCCGGGCAAGCTGGTTCGGAAACTGCTGGAGATCGACGCGACCTCGCCGGAAACGGCGGTCTCGCTTGAGACCCTGCACTGCCGCATGACCCCGCCGCTGCGCCTCGCGCTGCGGGAAGGCGGGGGGCTGCAGGATCTGGTGATCTCCCTGCCGTCGGAGGACGGGGGGACGCTGTACTACCTCTCCCCCGCCCATCTGGACAAGGCGCAGGCAAAGTACCGCAAGGAAGGACACGGATTCCTGTCGGTTCTGTTTGCGATCGCCGGCCTGCTGCTGGTCGGTCTGCTGTTCCATTACCTGTACCCGATCGCTTCCGACTGGCTGCGCAGCTATCTCGCCGCCGGCTAAACGATCCCACCGAAAGGAGACACCCGCATGAGAAGAAGAAATCCCCTGCACATCGCGGTCGGCATCGCGATCGCGCTGGTGCTCGTGACGGTCGTTATCGTCCTGCTCGCCGGGTACCGCTACCTCACCGAGGACGGCGTGAAGTACGTCGGGAAATCCAGCAACGGACAGCCCACCGAGGGCGTGATCCACTACCCCGACGGCAGTTCGGCGAAGCTGGATTATATGAACCGAACCATCACCTATGACAACGGCGACGTGTACGAAGGGGACATCAGCGGTCTGTTCCGCAACGGCAACGGGAAAATGACCTTTTCCAACGGCGACGTGTACGAGGGCGGGTTCGTCAACGACGAGATGAGCGGCAACGGCAAAATGACCTACGCCAATGGCGACGTGTACGAGGGCGGGATGCTCGAATCCATGAAGAACGGCTACGGGGTGTTCCGCTTCGCCAACGGGGATTCCTACGAAGGGAACTACGAAAAGGACGTCATGAGCGGGCAGGGGACCTTCACCTGGAGCTCCGGCGCACAGTACGTCGGGACGTTCGCCGACGACGTCAAGAGCGGAAGCGGCAAGATGACCTTTGAAAACGGCGACGTCTATGAGGGCGCCTTCGCGCAGGATATGCGGAACGGAAACGGGCAGTACACCTGGGCGGACGGGACCTCTTACACCGGGACCTTCCGCAACAACCTGATGGACACCCGTCTGGTCGATTCGGACGGCAATTTCATCATCGGTTCGGACGGGACCTACTCCCACGGGAGCATCGCCTACTACACGACCGTGACGGGGAACGGGAACAAGACCTACCGCGGATACTTCGAGGCGGGGATCATCGTCGCGGTGTACAACGAAGCCGGGACGACGAGCGACGTCAGCCAGCCCCTCCCCGGCACGCAGGGATAACGAAAGGACGGCAAACCATGGAGAAACGCAAGGCGCATTTTCGGTTTTCCGCGTTCGCGGACGAGATCACGCCGGATTTTGACGGACAGCTCGAAGCGCTCAAAAAGCTGGAGATCCCGCTGCTGGAGCTGCGCGGCGTGGACGGAAAGAGCTTCACCCTGCTGACGGACGCGGAAGCGGACGAGGTCAAGCGGAAACTGCGAAACGCGGGCATCGGTCTTTCGGCGCTCGGCTCGCCGATCGGCAAGCTGGACGCGGACGGGGATTGGGACGCCCACCGCAGGCTGTTCGACCGCGTTCTGGACCTCGGCGAGCGGCTGGAATGCGCCCGGATCCGGGTGTTCAGCTTCTACCCCGGTTCGCTTGCGCCGGAAGCGTTTGAGCAGCGGGTGTTCGAGCGGCTCGGGGAACTGCTCGACGAAGCCGACCGGCGGGGCTTTACGCTCTGCCACGAGAACGAAAAGGACATCTACGGGGATTCCCCTGCGCGAGAAGCTGCGCTGCTGCGGCATTTCGGCGGGCGGCTGTGCGCGGTGCTGGACCCCGGCAACTTCGCCTTCTGCCGTATGGACCCCTCCCCCGCCTATCCGCTGCTAAAGGACTACATCCGCTATTTCCACATCAAGGACGCCGACGAAAACGGGGTCATCGTCCCGCCGGGAAAGGGCGTCGCCGGGCTCGAACCGCTGCTCGCGCAGGTCGCGAACGACCGACCGGGCGAGGAGGTCGTGCTGACCATGGAGCCCCACCTCATGGAATTCACCGGGCTGTCCTCCCTCTCGAAGCTGGAGGATATCCGCCACAAATACACGTTTTCGACGCCTTTCGAGGCCTTCCGCACCGCTTACGAGGCGACGCGGGAGATGGTTCGTCATGTCTGCGCGGAATAAGCCGCGCGGAAGCCTGACCGCTGGCGGGAACCTGCTGCTCTGCACGGTTTCCGGCGCGGTCTTTTCCTTGCCGTACTTTTTCGAGCCGCTCTTTCCCCTGACCTACCTCTCGCTCGGACTGTTCCTCTTTCTGCGGGGGCGGGCGGAGGTGCGGAAGATGGCGTTCCGGCCGTTCTTCTGCTTCCTGCTGGGATTTCTTTTCCCGCTCTACACCTGGTTTTCCGCCCTGTATCCGCTTTCGGCGACCGGGCTTTCGCACGCGTCGGCATTTGCGGTGGTGGCGCTGTGCTGTATCGGTATCCCGCTTCTGCAAGCCGCCGTGCAGGCGGCGGTCCTGCAGTTCGCCCGGTTCCTGCCGGACGGGGTGAGCGGGGCGTCGCCATTCCTGCGTGCCGTCGGCTGCGGGGCGCTGTGGGTGCTTTCAGAGAAGCTGCTCGCGTTCGGTTCGCTCGCCCTGCCGTGGGGGACGATCGCGCTTTCCCAGACCGGCTGCCTGCCGCTGCTGGAAACGGTTTCGCTGTTCGGGGCGGACTGGCTCGCGTTCCTGTGCGTGACGGTGTGCGCGCTTTGCGCCGAAGCGTTCCGATGCGGGCGGAAATGCCTGCTCGCGGGCGGGAGCGGTCTGCTCGCGCTGGCGTTCCTCGCGGGCGGAATCCTGCTCGCGCTGCCGGACGGGGCGGACGGGACCGTCCTTGCTGCGGCGGTGCAGGGCAACCTGTCGACCGACGAGAAATGGGAGGACGAAGCGCTGCTCGACGGCTTTGCGACCTACCGCGACCTGACCGAACAGGCGGCGAAGCGGGGCGCGAAGGTGATCCTGCTGCCGGAAAGCGCCGTGCCGGTCCCGTTTGCAGAGGGCGGATCCCTGCACGAAGCGTTCGCGTCCGTCGCGCAGACCTACGACTGCACGATCCTGCTCGGCGTGCTGCGGCGGGACGGGGACGGGCGGCTGCACAACAGCCTCGCCGCCGTCCTGCCGGACGGGTTGGTACGCGGCTACTACGACAAGCAGCACCCGGTCCCGTTCGGGGAAGTCCTGCCGTTCCGCGGGCTGATCCAGGCGGTCTGCCCGCCGCTCGCGGAGCTGAACCTCGGCGAGGAGCTGACCGTTTCGCCGACGGACGCTTCTCTCGACTGCGGGGCATACCGCGTGAGCTGCTTCCTCTGCTTCGATTCGGTGTTCGGCGGACGGGAGCAGGCGGGCGGCGGGACGGACTTTTCGGTCGTCGCGACCAACGACGCGTGGTTCCGCGACAGCCCCGGCGTCTACCAGCACCTGCGCTACGCCAAACTGCGTGCCGCCGAAAGCGGACGGGCGCTGTTGCGGGCGGGGAACACCGGCGTTTCCGCCCTGCTCGACGGGAAAGGGCGCGTCCTGCGGCAGACCGAACCGCTCGAACAGGCGGTCCTGTACGGCGAACTGCCGACGGGCGGGCGAAACACGCTATTCGGAATGACCAGCAGCCTCTTCCCCGTCCTCTCCGCCGTTTACCTGCTGACCCTCGCCGCCATCGCGCTCGTCCGACGGGCGAAACGCCGGAAAAAATGAACCGTTTTTGCGGATTTTCGCCACAGGAAAAAGCGTCTGCTGTTGCGGAGTACACGCTTTCGACCCCCAAAACGGCGTCGGATTCTGCAATATCACCAAAAGCGCACCGCAGATTCCGCGAAAAGTCTCGTTTTTACCTATTGTTTTTTCGGTTCGGATACGATATAATACTACTGAATCAGGAAGATCCTGTCGTATTCTGCAAAAACCAAAAAAACAAACGGAGAAATGCACATGAAAACGGAACGAATTGTCAACTCGCCGGAAACGCTGTGCGAAACCCTTGCGAGGGTTCGCGCCTCCCAGCAAACGTACGGCACCTACGGGCAGGAGCAGGTCGACGCCATTTTCAAGGCCGCCGCCCTCGCCGCCAACAAAGCAAGGCTCCCGCTCGCCAAACAGGCGGTCGAAGAAACGGGAATGGGCTGCGTGGAGGACAAGGTCATCAAGAATAACTACGCCTCCGAGTATATCTACAACGCCTACAAATCCGTCAAGACCTGCGGCGTCATCGAGGAGGACAAGGCTTTCGGCTACAAGACCATCGCCGAGCCGGTCGGCGTCCTCTCCGCCGTCATTCCGACCACCAACCCCACCTCTACTGCCATTTTCAAGTGCCTGCTTGCGCTCAAGACCCGCAACGGCATCATCATCAGCCCCCACCCCCGTGCCAAGGAGTCCACCATCGCGGCCGCCAAGATCGTGCTGGATGCGGCGGTCAAGGCGGGTGCGCCGGAGGGCATCATCGCGTGGATCGACGAACCCACGCTGGAACTGACCAACCAACTCATGTCGGGGTCCGACCTGATCCTCGCGACCGGCGGTCCGGGCATGGTCCAAGCCGCCTATTCCAGCGGGAAACCGGCGGTCGGCGTCGGTGCGGGCAACGTCCCCGCCGTCATCGACGACAGCGCCGACACGGTGCTGGCGGTCAGCTCGATCCTCCATTCCAAGACGTTTGACAACGGCATGATCTGCGCGTCCGAGCAGTCGGTCATCGTGCTCGACGCCGTATACGACGCGGTCCGCGCCGAATTCGCCTCGCGGGGCGGTTACTTCATCCCCAAGAAGCAGCTCGACGCGGTCCGGGAGACCATCCTCCCCGGCGGCAAGCTGAACAGCAAGATCGTCGGACAGACGGCTGAAACCATCGCGAAAATGGCGGGGATCGAGGTTCCCGCCGGCACGAAGGTGCTGATCGGCGAGGTCACGAGCGTCGAACCGTCTGAGGCGTTCGCCCATGAAAAGCTGTCCCCGGTGCTGGCGATGTACCGCGCCAAGGACTTCGAGGACGCGATGAAGAAGGCCGAACGGCTGATCGAGGAGGGCGGCTACGGGCACACCGCTTCCGTCTATCTCGACGTGCTGACGCAGAAGGAAAAGCTGGACGCCTTCGCCAACCGCATGAAGGCGTGCCGCATCGTGGTCAATTCCCCGTCCTCCCACGGCGGCATCGGCGATATCTACAACTTCAAACTCAAGCCGTCCCTGACGCTCGGCTGCGGTTCGTGGGGCGGGAACTCCGTCTCGGAGAACGTCGGCGTCAAGCACCTGCTCAACATCAAAACCGTCGCCGAAAGGAGAGAGAATATGCTCTGGTTCCGCGCCCCCGAAAAGGTCTATATCAAGAAGGGCTGCCTGCCGGTCGCGCTGGACGAAGTCGGCACGGTGCTCGCGAAGAAGCGTGCCTTCATCGTCACGGATACCTTCCTCTATAAGAACGGCTACACCAAGCCGATCACGGACAAACTGGACGAAATGAACATCACCCACACGACGTTCTACAACGTCGAGCCGGACCCGACGCTGCAATGCGCCGAGGAAGGCGTCGCGCAGATGCGTGCGTTCGAGCCGGACGTCATCATCGCCATCGGCGGCGGTTCCGCGATGGACGCGGCGAAGATCATGTGGGTGCTGTACGAGCATCCCGAAGCGGACTTCCAGGATATGGCGATGCGCTTCATGGATATCCGCAAGCGCGTCTACACCTTCCCGAAGATGGGCGAAAAAGCGTACTTCATCGCGATCCCGACCTCCGCCGGTACCGGCTCCGAGGTCACGCCGTTCGCCGTGATCACCGACGGGTCGACCAAGTACCCGCTGGCGGATTACGAGCTGATGCCGGACATGGCGATCGTCGACGCGGACATGATGATGACCGCCCCGAAGGGTCTGACCGCCGCATCCGGGATCGACGCGGTGTCCCACGCGCTGGAAGCGTATGCGTCCGTGATGGCGACGGATTTCACCGACGGGCTTGCGATCCGCGCCCTGCAGATGATCTTCTCCTACCTGCCCCGTGCCTACGACAACGGTCCGAACGACCCGATCGCCCGTGAAAAGATGGCGAATGCGGCGACGATGGCCGGTATGGCGTTCGCGAACGCGTTCCTCGGCGTGTGCCATTCGATGGCGCACAAGCTCGGTTCCTTCCACCACCTGCCGCACGGCGTGGCGAACGCGCTGATGCTCCCGTACGTCCTGCGGTTCAACGCGGCGGAAGCGCCGACCAAAATGGGCACGTTCCCGCAGTACGACCACCCGCACACCCTGCGCCGCTACGCGGAAATCGCCGAGGCGCTCGGGGTTTCCGGCAAGAACGACGAAGAGAAGCTCGAAGGGCTGATCGCGAAGGTCCAGGAACTCAAGGCGAAGGTCGGGATCAAGCCGTCCATCCAGGCCTACGGGATCGACGAGCAGGACTTCCTCGCCCGGCTCGACGAGATGACGGAGCAGGCGTTCGACGACCAATGCACCGGCGCGAACCCCCGCTACCCGCTTATGAGCGAGATCAAGCAGATGTACCTCGACGCGTATTACGGAAAGTAAACGTTTTGGGGGACAAACGCAATCGCATCGTCGTCGATAGCGACTTTGTCGCTCGCCGCCTCGCTCTGCGTTTTTCCCCCAATGCCCCCTTTTCGTCGAAAACCGGCTCGGCTTGCGCCACTTCTGACGCCGCCTTCGCCGGTTTTCTCTTAAGGTGCCCCTCCGGCGGTACACGCCCGCCTACGGGGCGATATTTTCATTGTATTTTTTCGTCAAATTCCCCTTGTTTTTTCGGTTCAAACGTGGTACAATACAGGCAGAAAGGCAGGGTTCCCCGATGAAGATCCGTCTCAACGAGGACGAAGAGATCGTCCGCACCGTCCGTGAAGGGCTCGCAAAAAAGGGCGGATACTGCCCGTGCAGGGTCGGCAAGAGCGAGGACATCAAGTGCATGTGCAAGGAGTTCCGCGAGCAGATCGCCGACCCGGACTTCGAGGGATACTGCCACTGTATGCTCTACTACAAAGAAAAATAAGGAAAGGAACGGTCATTTGGCATGGCGGAAATCAAACTGACGGGATCCAACTTTGAGAAGGAGGCGCTGCGAAGCGACCGCCTCGTGCTCATCGACTTTTGGGCGGAATGGTGCGGTCCGTGCCGCATGCTCGCCCCGGTCATCTCGGAGATTGCCGAGGAGCACCCGGAGTGGAAGGTCTGCAAGGTCAACGTGGACGAGGAGGCGGAGCTTGCCGCCCGGTACGGGGTATCGAGCATTCCGACGGTGATCCGCATGGAGAACGGCGCGGACGTCGCGAAATCGGTCGGCTACCTGCCGAAGGAAGCCCTGCTCGACGAACTGGGACTGTAAACCGATCCCCTGAACCGCTCCCGACAAATGCTGTCGGGGGCGGTTTTTTCGCCAGAAATACAACCTACGGTTGCGAAACGGCGGCAAAACGCAACAAATATACCCTTGTAAATTGAATTTCGCTTTGCTATACTGGCAGTACCGGGAGCGCAGGGCGCCGGCGATTCCCGCGAATTGCAAACAGAAAGGACGGAATCACGTCATGTTGGATCAAACCCTTTTCGGAGAAAAGCTCCGGAATCACCGCAAAAACCTCGGTCTTTCGCAGGAGGAGGTCGCGCAAAAGGTCGGCGTGTCCGCACAGGCGATTTCCAAATGGGAGAACGGGGAATGCCTGCCGGACTGCTTCAATTTGGCCGCGGTCAGCGAACTGTACGGCATTTCGACGGATCTGCTGTTGGAAACGGAAACGTCCAAGGACATCGAGCGGGTGGCGGCAAAAATCGAGCAGCTCGCGGACGAATACGTCTGGACGCAAAACGAGCTGGGGCGCTACGACGGTCCCGCGTGGAACGGACAGAAAAGCGCACACCGGGACCTCGGTGCGGACCTGCTGAAGCTGTGGAAAGGCATCTACTTCATCGAAACCGGCAACCGCGAAGTGCAGAAAAAGGACAAGGAAAAAGGAAACCTCCGCATCAAAAGCGATTTCGGCATGAAAGTCTGGGACGACGACGGGGTGGTCGCCGTCGTGGATAACCGGCTGTTCGACCGTCTGGACCAGTTCGACGACCGTTCGTATGCGATCATGCAGACCCTATGCACGGAGGACTGTATGAAACTGCTTTCCCTTTTCCCACGGGAAGGGACCGCCATCGAAAAAGAAGCGCTTGCGGAGAAAAGCGGGATCCTGCCTTCCCGTCTGGACCCGCTCCTGTTGACGCTGCTGGAGGCGCAGGTCATCGAATATGTCACCCCGGGGCGGCACAATCCGTCCGCAGGGTACAAAATTTCCGGGCATTACGGCGTCGCCGCCTATCTGGCGCTGGCGTCCCTGTTCCTCCTGTCCAAGACCACCTACACGCTTACGGAGTATCTTCCCGACGCGTAAAGCAAAAAACGCAAGGCGCCGTGCATGATGCACGGCGCTTTTTTGCGGGAAAGCAGAGTTTGACCGGCTTCCCTATGCAAAATCGTGTTTCGTTCTTTTCTGAAGCAAAGGGCATTTCCCTTGTTTTCGTGATTTTTTAGTACCAATCGTGTTTTTCGTGTCTGTCCAGTTCGTTGATCCGCTGCATTTCCGCGTCCGTGAGTGCAAAACCAAACAGGTCGAGATTTTCCCGGATGTGGTCGGGGTTGCTCGAACCGGGAATGACCACCACGCCCTTTTGCAGATTCCACCGCAAAATCACCTGTGCCGAGGTAACATCGTGCGCTTCTGCGATCTCGGAAATGACGCTGTCGCCGAGCAATTCCGAGGTGTGTCCTCTGCCGCCGAAGGGATACCACCCCTGCACGACGATCCCGAGATTTTGGATATACGGGATCACGTCGTTTTCCTGATAGTACGGGTGGATCTCATTCTGCACCAGCGCCGGGGGGATATGCACCTGCGGCAGAAACTCCTCCAGTTCCTCCACATAGAAGTTTGACAGCCCGAGCGAGTGAATTTTTCCGTCCTCTACGAATTTTTCCATCGCAAGATAGGCTTTCACGTCGTTTTCGCCGGGGTGATGGAGCAGCATCATGTCGATGTAGCCGATGTCCAGCTTGTCGAGCGCATCCTGGATCGCCTTTTCGGGGTTCGCAAACTGCTCGCCGGGATAGATTTTCGTAATGACGAAGATCTCCTCCCTCGGTACATCGGAATCGCGAACCGCCCGACCGACTGCCGCCTCGTTGCCGTACATATATGCCGTGTCGATCAGCCGCCCGCCGGATTCGAGCAGTGCCGTCACCGAGTTGTAACATTCTTCATCCGAAAGGCTGTAGGTTCCCAGCCCTAGGATCGGCATTTCATAGCCGCTGTTCAGCAGTACGGTTTTCTTTTCAAAGTCGAATTTGCCGACCTCGGCGGAACCGGTCGTTTCGTTCGGTTTTATGTCGTCTTCTTTCGATTCCTTCTCTTGATTGGAAGTAGGCGCTGTGCTTTCGCTACTTGCAGTCTCCCCGCTTGCGATTTCCGTTTGTTCTGCATTTTCGCTGCAGGCGGTACAGCTAAGGAGCAACGTCAACAAGAGGATCGCCGAAATCAGCCGTTTCACCTTCATCCCTCCGTTTCTGTTCGCATGATTTTTACTTCAAATATTCCGTAAAGAATTGCGTGAGCTTGTCAAACGGAATGGCATTCTTCCCCCCGCCGTCATAGAGATCGGTGTGAACGGCGTCCGGGATGATCAGCAGTTCCTTGTTATCCGTGTACTTGCTGTCCTTGGTCATATTGGCGTATGCGTCCTTTGAGAAGTAGCAGGAGTGCGCCTTTTCTCCGTGCATAATCAGCACAGCGTTTCTGATCTCATTGCTGTATTTGAGAATGGGCTGATTAAGGAAGGACTCACAGCCGATCACATTCCACCCGCCGTTGGAGTTGAGGCTGCGGGGATGATAGCCTCGCTTCGTCTTGTAATAATCATAATAATCCTTCACAAAGAATGGCGTATCCTCCGGCAGCGGATCGACCACACCGCCGCCGAGGGCATATTCTCCCGCCTGCAAATCCGCAAGCCGCTGGGCGCACACGGACGCCCGCTTTTGATATCGGGCTTCCTCGCTGTCCTCGGCGTCAAAATAACCGTTGGCGTTCACCCTCGTCATGTCGTACATCGTGGAGGCGACTGTCGCTTTGATTCTCGTATCCAGCGCCGCCGTGTTCAGCGCCATACCGCCCCAGCCGCAGATACCGATGATGCCGATGCGGTCGGGATCGACCTTCTCGTGCAGGGACAGAAAATCCACCGCCGCCATAAAGTCTTCGGTGTTGATGTCGGGGGACGCCATGTAATGGACATTTCCTCCGCTCTCGCCGGTGAAGGAGGGGTCAAAGGCAACCGTCAGAAATCCACGCTCCGCCATCGTCTGCGCATACAGCCCCGCCGCCTGCTCTTTGACTGCCCCAAAGGGGCCGCAAACGGCAATCGCCGGGAGTCTACCTTCCGCATTTTTCGGCACATACAAATCTGCCGCCAGCGTGATACCGTAGCGATTCACAAAGGTCACCTTGCTGTGGTCTACTTTCTCGCTCTTTGGGAAGGTTTTGTCCCATTCCGCCGTCAGTTTCAGTTCTTCCTTTTTCATGATGTTTGCCATCCTTTCGTTATTTTGTTGATTGTTTTTCGGTTTGCCGAATCAGATAATCCATAAGGTCAACCCGCTTTTGGCTTTCGTGCATTCGGTCAAGCAACCCGCAACGGCACTGCTTGAGGAATCTTGTCAGTTCGCCAAGGTCGCCCGCTTGCAGGATACGTTCGGCCTTCTCGATTTCCTCCGCCGTGCATCCCGCGTCGGCCATTCCCGTGAACAGATTCTCCGTTTGTTCTCTCATTGTCTCACCCTTTCCGAGCCCGACTTTTTTCTGACATCACCAGTATAGCATATTGACTTTTTCTCCGCTAATGGTTATAATGAATATCGTGATATTCTTTTTCGGAATATCACGGAGGAGTCAGTATGGAAATTCGTACTCTGCGGTATTTCCTCGCCATTGCGAGAGAAGAAAACATGACCAAGGCGGCGGAGATCCTGCACGTCACACAGCCCACGCTGTCCAAAACGCTGCGGGCATTGGAGGACGAGCTTGGGAAAAAGCTGTTTACCCGGCACAGCTTCAGCATTTCGCTTACCGAGGAAGGAATGCTTCTTCGTGACCGGGCGGAAAGCCTTGTCACCATGGCGGACAAGATCGAAAAGGAGTTCCTGTCGCTGGACGACATCACAGGCGGCGAGCTTTACTTGGGGCTGGCGGAATCCTATCAGATCCGCTATCTTGCAAGGGAGATCCGCAAGCTGAAAACGGTATATCCGGGACTGAATTACCACATCACAAGCGGCGACACCGAGCAGGTCACCGAAAAGCTGGATAAAGGACTTTTAGATTTTGCCGTCGTGTGCGATACGCCGGACGCACGGAAATATGAGTATCTTCCGTTCCCGGAGGCGGATATTTGGGGTGTGGTGATGCCGCAGGACGCTCCGCTTGCAAAGAAAAAGGCCGTCACCGTGGACGACCTTGTGGGGCTGCCGCTCTTTTCCTCGGAACAGGGGTGGCAAAACGATATTGCAAAATGGTGCGGGGAACGCATTCATGACCTTCGTTTGGAAGGCTCGTTCCGGCTTGCGTATAATGCGTCGGTTTTCGTAAAAGAGGGGCTTGGCTATCAGTTGACCTTCGCAGGGCTTGTGAATACCGCCCCGGAAAGCGGACTTGTTTTTCGACCGCTCACGCCGAAGCTCGAAACCAAGCTCTTTCTCATCTGGAACAAGTACCAGACCTTCACGCCGATCGCCGAACGGTTTCTTTCCGGGGTCCAAAGGAGCTTCGGAGAATCCGATCGGAAAGACCCGAAGAACCGCCGCACGCCGTGACATAGACAGCGGTCGTTCGGTCAATTCCATGTAGGATTCGCGCCCGGCGACAAAATCCGCTCGTTTCCGCGCTTTTGCGCATATGCTGAAAGCAGGATATCTATCCAGAACGCAAAAACGAAAGGAACGAACGATTCTTCATGGAAACCATCCTGCAAATAACGCTGGGGATCCTGATCCCGCTGGCGGGGACGACGCTCGGCGCGGCCGCCGTGTTCCTGCTCAAGAAGCAGCCCGGCGCGTCGCTCGGGAAGGCCCTGCTCGGCTTCGCCGCCGGGGTCATGCTCGCCGCGTCCGTCTGGTCGCTGCTGCTGCCCGCCGTCGAAATGGCGGAGGAGCAGGGCATCGCCGGGTGGATCCCGACGGTCACGGGGTTCTTCCTCGGCGTGGGCTTCCTGCTGGTGCTGGACGCGCTCGCCCCGGTGCTGCGCAGGCACTGCGAACGGGCGGTCGGCCCCGACACCCTCCCCGAGAAGCGCAAGACTTCCCTGCTGCTCTTCGCCGTCACCCTGCACAACATCCCGGAGGGCATGGCGGTCGGCGTCATCTTCGCCGGGTTCGCGGCGGACAGCGCCGCCGTCACCGCCGCGGGGGCGTTCGCGCTCTCGGTCGGCATCGCGATCCAGAACATCCCGGAGGGAGCGATCATCTCAATGCCCCTGCTTTCGGACGGACTTTCCCGCCGCAGGGCGTTCTTCCGGGGCTTTCTTTCCGGGGCGGTCGAGCCGGTCGGCGCCCTGCTGACGCTCGCGCTCGCGTCACTGATCACCCCGATCCTGCCCTACATCCTCTCGTTTGCCGCCGGGACGATGGTGTACGTCACCGTCGAGGAGCTGATCCCGGAAGCGCAGGCGGGGACGCGGACGGGTCTGGGCGGTGCGCTCGGAACGGTCAGCATCACGCTGGGCTTTGCGCTGATGATGCTGCTCGACGTGGCGCTCGGTTGAGCTTTTTTCACGCGAGCGGTTGACAAAACCGGCGAAATATGGTATGCTGACCGTAACGAAAAACGGACGGAAAGGCGGGTGACGACCATGGACGGCGCGGAAAAGCGGGCGCTGATCGCGATGAGCGGGGGCGTGGATTCCGCCGTGGCGGCGAAGCTGACGCTCGAAGAAGGATTCGACTGCGTCGGCTGCACGATGCGGCTGTACGACGGGGAAAAAGCCGCGTCGCGGACCTGCTGTTCGCTCGACGACGTGGAGGACGCCCGCGCCGTCGCGTACCGGCTCGGCATCCCGTTTTATGTGTTCAACCTGACCGAGGACTTCCGGCGGGAGGTCATCGAGCGGTTCGTGCGGTGCTACGAGGAGGGGAAAACCCCGAACCCCTGCATCGCGTGCAACCGATACCTGAAATTCGGGCGACTGTTCGACCGGGCGGACGTCCTCGGCTGCCGGTACGTCGTGACCGGGCATTACGCCCGCATCCGGCGGGACGGCGAGCGCCGGCTGCTGCTCAAAGCGCTCGACCCGTCGAAGGACCAAAGCTATGTGCTCTACGGCATGACGCAAGCGCAGCTCGCCCGAACGCGCTTCCCGCTCGGCGGACTTTCCAAGCCGGACGTGCGGAAAATCGCCGCCGAAAGCGGGTTTTCCAACGCGGACAAGCCGGACAGCCAGGACATCTGCTTCGTCCCGAACGGGGATTACGCCGCCGTCATCGAGCGATTTACCGGGCGCAAAGCGGTCCCGGGCCCGTTCCTCGACGAAAACGGGAACGTCCTCGGGACGCACAAGGGCATCATCCATTACACGGTCGGACAGCGCAAAGGGCTCGGCATCTCCTCCGACCGCCCGCTGTACGTCACGGCGATCGACCCGGCGGCGAACACCGTGACCCTCTCCCACGCGGAAAACGGGAGCGGGCTTTATACCCGCGACGTGACGGTTCGCGGGGTCAATCTGATCCCCTGCGACCGTTTGGACCGCCCGATCCGCGCCAAGGTCAAACTGCGCTACCGCCAGCCGGAGCAGCCCGCGACCGCCGAACAGACGGACGACGACACGCTCGTCCTGCATTTCGACGAACCGCAGCGTGCGGCGGCGAAAGGGCAGGCGGCGGTGCTCTACGACGGCGAAACCGTCGTCGGCGGCGGGACGATCGTATGAAACGCCTGACAAAGCGCGGAAAGCGTCTGCTCGTGTGTTGCGCCGTGCTGCTCGCGGCGGGGGCGGTGGTTTCCCTGCTGTTCTGGAACGGGATCTTGCAGTTCAACAACCCCTCGCGGGAGGACTACCCCGTGCGCGGTGCGGACGTTTCGCATTACCAAGGGCTGATCGACTGGGAGGCGCTCGCCGGGCAGGGGCTGTCCTTCGCATTCCTCAAGGCGACCGAGGGGGCGCTCTACGTCGACCCGTTCTTTTCCTACAACCTTCGGCAGGCGCGGGAGACCGACCTGCGCGTCGGTGCGTACCACTTCTTCAGCTTCGATTCCCCGGGGCTGACGCAGGCGGAACACTTCATCGAGACGGTCCCGCGCTTCGACGGGATGCTTCCGCCGGTCGTGGACGTGGAATTCTACGGCGACAAAGCGAGCGACCCGCCCCGTGCGGACGCGGTGCGCACGCAGCTGAACGACCTGCTCGACGCGCTCGAAACCGCCTACGGCGTCCCGCCGATCCTCTACACGACGCGGGAATGCTACGAGCGCTACATCGCCGGCTGCTTCCCGGAAAACGACCTGTGGATCCGCAGCGTCTACACGTCCCCGCACCTTTCGGACGGGCGGGACTGGACGTTCTGGCAGTACACGAACCGCGAAACGCTGGACGGATACGAAGGGGTCGAAAAGTTCATCGACCTGGACGTTTTCAACGGCACGGCGGCGGAATTTGCGGCCTACGGGACGGAATGACAAACTCTTTCGGCAAAATCCGAAAGATCGTTTGTCATTTTTCTTGCCGTTTTGCGACATCTATAGGTGAAGGGCCCCGAAAAAATTTCTATGGAGGTGTACCGTGGACGACCTTGCCATTATCGAGCTCTACCACAAGCGGGACGAACAGGCCATCGCCGAATCCGACCGAAAATACGGCGGAATGTGCCGGTCGATCGCCCTGCACCTGCTGGAAAACCGGGAGGACGCCGAAGAATGCGTCAACGACACCTGGTACGCCGCATGGAGCAAAATGCCCCCCGAACGTCCCGCGTCGCTGGGCGCTTTCTTAGGGCGTATCACGCGCAATCTGTCCGTCAGCCGGTGGCGGCGGGAGCACGCGCAGAAGCGGAACGACGGGCTGGAAGTCCTGCTCGCGGAGCTGGAGGAGTGCGTGCCGTCCCCCGACGACGTGGAAGCGACCGTGGAGCGCAAAATGCTCGCCGAGGAGATCGGCGCGTGGCTGGACACGCTGGAACGCGGGGACCGATGGCTCTTTCTCCGGCGGTACTGGTACGCCGACCCGGTCAAGGAGCTTGCGTCGGCGCTCCACGAACAGCCGAACACCTGCTCCCAACGGCTGTGCCGACTGCGGAAGGAGCTGCGCATGTTTCTGAAATCGAAAGGAGTCGCACAATGAACGCAAAAGATCTCTATGACGGCGTCACCGATATACGGGACGACCTGATCGACGGGGCGAAAGTTTCCCCCGAAAAGCCGAAACGGCGCAAGAAAGCGTGGTGGTTCGGCGCCGTCGCGGCGGTGCTGGCGTTTGCCGTCCTCGGCGTGACCTTTTTCAGCTCCGGCGGAGGGGTGACGGCCTACGCCTTGGCGGAAGCGGAATACCCCCAAATGGCCCCCTACACCGAAGAACACGGCACCCCGGCATACGACGCATGGCAGGAAAGCGTCCGCGCACAGCAGAGGGATTTGGGCGACGTTTCCGCCCTGCAGACCTTTTTCCGGGACAGCACCGCCGTGTTTCTTGCGGACGCGGACGGGCAGAACAAGGTCTATTCCCCGCTGAACGTCTATATGGCGCTGTCCATGCTCGCGCAGCTCGCGGGCGGCGAGAGCCGCGAACAGATCCTGAATCTTCTGGGAAGCGGCGACATCGACGCCCTGCGCAAGCAGGCAAACGACGTGTGGAACGCGAATTACAGCGACGACGGACTGCTGACCTCCATTCTTGCCTCCTCCGTATGGTTGGATCAGAATATCAACTACAACCAGGAAACCATGGACGTCCTCGCCCGGGACTTCTACGCCTCCTCCTACCGGGGGGAAATGGGTTCGGACGAATACAACGAGGCGCTGCAGGAATGGCTGGACCGGCAGACCGGCGGGCTTCTCACGGAGCAGGCACGTCAGGTCGAGATGGACAGGGACACCGTCCTTGCGCTGGCGACCACCGTCTATTTCAAAGCGAAATGGGCGAATCAATTCTCCGCGAACAACACGGACAGACAGACCTTCCACAGTCCGCAGGGCGACGTGGAGACCGACTTCCTGCATCAAAGGGATGCGCAAACCTACTACTGGGGCGAAAAATTTTCCGCCGTCAGTCAGAATTTTGCGGAAGGCGGCGAGATGTGGTTCCTCCTGCCGGACGAGGGCGTCACGCCGGAGGAGCTGCTCGCGGACGAGGAAGCGATGAAATTCCTCTTTTCGTGCGACAATTGGGAAAACAAAACAGACCTCCTTGTGAACAAGTCAATCCCGAAATTCGACGTATCCTCCCAGTTTGACCTGCAGGACGGGCTGGAACAGCTCGGCGTCACCGACGTATTCGACCGAAAGCGAGCCAATTTTTCCGCCATGACCACCGACATCGAGGCCTATCTTAAGGTGGCGAACCACGCGTCCCGCGTGACGATCGACGAGGAGGGCTGCACCGCTGCCGCGTTTACAGTATTGCGCACCGTCACCACCGGAATGCCGCCGGAGGAGGAAGTGGACTTCGTCTTGGACCGTCCGTTCCTGTTCTGCATCACCGGGGACAGCGGGCTTCCGCTGTTCGTGGGCGTCGTAAACACGCTGTAAAGCGTTTCGGGGGGGCAAACGCAATCGCATCGCCACCGCTTCGCGTTGTCTCGCTCTGCGTTTTCCCCCCAAATACCCCCCTTTCGGGACGTGCCGACAAGGTCGGCACGTCAAAAAATTGGCTCGGCTTGCGCCAATCCTGACGCCGCCTTCGCCGGTTTTCTCTTGAGGTGTTCTGCTCCGAACACATTGTGTTCGGAGCGGGCGGTTACATGCCCGCCTACGGAACGGAATTTTATTGTATTTTTGCCTCAACTGAGAGGGCAGCAAGCAAAAAGGTCCTGTCGTCTGGCGGGACCCTTACTTTATTTTTCCACGCGCTCGGCGGAAGCGGAGATTTTCCGCGGCTTCGAGCAGGAACGGTAAAAAGCAGAGCAGACCGAACGCGAGGTACACGGCGACCGAAAACGGGGTGAACCGCAAACGGCTGACGCGCGGATAGTAGCGGAACGCGGTTTCGCCGAACGCGACGCCGGCGAGCGTCAGGGCGAGCAGGAAAAGGTTCGACGCGAGCAGCCACCCGTCCGCCGCGCGGAAACGAAAGAGCGAAAAATGGCTCCGCCCGGGCAACCCGTACCCTCTCGCCCGCATCGCGTCCGCCGTTTCGACGGCGTTTTCGAGCGACCACGCGACCGTCCCGCGGAACACCCGCAGCGTGCCGCGAACGCGTTCGACGTAACTGTCTGCGCTGTACAGCCCCATCGCGCGGAGCGAGCTTTTCACCTGCCGCATCCGCCGTTTGAACAGCGGCAGGAACCGCAGCGCCATGGACAGCACCAGCGACAGCTTCGGCAGGACCTTGCCGAACAGGTAGAGGACCTTATCGCTGCTCATGACCGCCGTATAGCACCGGCACCAGAGCAGGGCGGCGACGGTCAGCCCCGCGATTGCGAGTCCGTAGAGGAACGCTTCGAGCGTGACCGGGTTGCCGTTGAGGAAAAACAGCGGGGTCACGCCGTTGTGGGAGAACAGCGGGTTTGTGACGACGACGAGCGCGAAGAACGGGAGGTAGAACCCGAGATCCCGCAGACTTTCCTTCCCCGGCTGCAACAACAGCAGGAAGCACGCCCCGCCGAGCAGTGCCGTCGCCTGCAGGACCGGGTTCCAGACCAGCATCGCGACCAGCAGGACCGAAAGGAAATACACGAAAAGCACGAACGGGTGCTGCTTTGCGAAACGGTTCATGTACGTCCCTCCGACCGGGGGCGGAAAGCGCCCTTCCCGGCACGCCTTCCGCCCGTTTTTGGTCAGTATAGCACGTTTTTCCCCGCCTGTCAAGGGCACGGGGCCGCCCTTTGCCTATTTCGTTTCGGGCAGGACGTCGCTGAACACCAGCAGGTTGATGCCGACCCGTTCGTTTTCGGTCAGCGGGCGGAAGGTGCCGTTGCCGTAGAGGATGTCCAGCACCATCAGCCCGACCGCGTTGCCGATGAACCCCTGCACGCCGTCACAGACCACCAAGTCGCGCATCTGCTGCGGATAGCGCTTCGCCCTCTGCATCGCGCAATCCAGCGCCGTGCGGGCGAACTTGCGCTCCATCTCCTCGTGCAGGGACGGGAGAAGCCCGAAAAACGCGTCCTGATCCCCTTTGACGAACGGGATATTGACCCTCCCGTCCGCCGTCAGGAACTGCCGCTCCCGCAAGCGGGCGAACTTTTCGGCGTTCGCCGGGACGTCGGCGATCTGCCCGGTGATGTATTCGTAGAGAGACTCGTAATCGGACAAACGGTTGTTCCGCCACGTCCCTTTCCGGCTGTCGTACCGCGAATCCACCGACCACGAGAAAACCGGGTACTTTCCGGACCTACGGTTCATGGACCCGCAGGTCCAGTAATTCGTCAGACCCAGCGTCGGGACGTAATCCGGGTCCTCGCACTTGTCCTTCAGTTCGACGCTTGCAGCATATTCGCCGCCGTCAAGCGTGCGGATGCTATAGCGGGAGCAGTCGATTTTGGAATGGATGTTACACTTTCCCGAAACGCCGTAGAAGATCGCCGACGCTTCCAGCAGCTCCCGATTCCCGTCCGGCAGGTACACCTCCCGCACGTTCTCCACCGCCTTGCGGACCAGCGGGACGTAGGTTTCCGCCAGTTCCTCGGCGACCTGCATCTGCATCTTCAGAAGCGCTTCGCGCTCCTCCAGCGAATAGGTCAGCGGGGAAAACCGAACGTAGGTCGTGTACTTTTTCCCCGCCGTCCGCACGAGGAACCCGTTCGCTTCGAGCAGGTCCACCCGGTCCTTGAGGTAGACCGGGGTCACGCCCAGCTCCCCGGCGATGCCCTCGACGGTGCGAGGCTCGTCGTAAACGCTGTAGACGATGTTGAGGTTCAGCTTGTCGCCAAGGAACTGCTCCGGTCCCCCGTTCGCTCCCGGTGTTCCGCTGTGTCCGATGCTTTCGGCTTCCACCGGCGAAAGCCCCAATTTTCCGATGCTTCTTTCCATAGTAAGTCCTTCCTTCAATTCTTTTTTCGCCTTGTTCAGGTGCCATTTGACGGTCCCGACCGGCAAGCCCAACTCCGACGCGATGGCGGATACGGACCTTCCCTCGTAGTAAAACCGAAAAACCACCTCCCGCCGCTTCTCCGTCAGAAAAGCAACTTCGCGGCGGAGCCGACGGTACTCCTCGTCGGCGTCCTCGAACGGGTCCGCATCCTGGTACGAAAGCAGTGCGTCCGGCGTCATGCCGTCCAGCGAAAGCCCTTCTCGCCGTTTCTTTTCGGCAACGTACTTGGCGTAGGTACGTTCGCTGATGCGCCAGATGTAGCCCTCCAGATTGTAAATTTCCTCGCTCCGCAGAAGGGTGCGGTAGACCTCCAGCAGAATGTCCGAGCAGAGGTCATCCGTTTCCTGCGGGGAAAAGGATTTCTTTGCAGCAAAGCCGTAGAGTTTCGGGAGGTATGCCTCGATGATGCGGTCCGCTTGCGGTTTTTCCATGGTTCCCTCCGAGCCGTTCGGTTTCCGTTTGCCTGTATAGTGCGGGGGAGCGGGCAAAAGGTTGGCGAATGGGGCAAACTTTTTTTCATTTTACCCGAAAAAGGACGAAAAAGCAAGTCCCCCTCTTTACAAAATCCGCGAAATGTGGTAGAATGGTGCAAACGGAAAGGGGGCGCACCCGTGTACCGCATCCTGAAGCTGGATCCGGCGCTTTCGCCGTTCGCGGCGGACATCGACCTGCGCATGGAAAACTACCGCAAAACCAAAAAACGCCTGCTCGGCGCGAAGGGGACCCTGTCCGACTTCGCGAACGGGTATCTGTACTTCGGCGTGCGCCGCACCGAGACCGGCTGGGTCTACCGCGAATGGGCGCCAGGGGCGGACAGGCTGTACTTCACCGGGGATTTCAACGGCTGGGACCCGACGGCCTGCCCGATGGAACGGCTGGAAAACGGGGTGTTCGAGGTCTTTTTCGACGGCAAGGACGCTCTGCGGAACGGGCAGAAGGTGCAGACGGTCGTCGAACGGGACGGCAAGCGGCTCCGTCGCATCCCGCTCTACGCGCACCGCGTCGTGCAGGACCCGGAAACCACCCTCTGGTGCGCCGAGATCGACGAGCCGGAGCGACCGTTCCCCTGGACGGACGAGGGCTTCCGCCCGCACGGACCGCTGCTCATCTACGAATGCCACGTCGGCATGGCGCAGGAGAAAGCGGGGATCGGCAGCTACGACGAATTCCGAAGGAATATCCTCCCCCGCGTGAAGGACGCGGGCTACACCGCCCTGCAGATCATGGCGATCATGGAGCACCCGTACTACGGCTCGTTCGGCTATCAGGTCACGAACTTCTTCGCCGCATCCTCGCGATTCGGACGGTCGGAGGACCTGAAAGCGCTCATCGACGACGCGCACCGCATGGGCGTCGCCGTCCTGCTCGACGTCGTGCATTCCCATGCCGCCCGGAACACGAACGAGGGGATCAACGAGTTCGACGGGACGGAAAACCAGTTCTTCCGCGAGGGTCCCGACGGCGACCACCCGGCGTGGGGGACGAAGCTGTTCCGCTACGGCAAGGACGAGGTGCTGCACTTCCTGCTTTCCAACCTGAAATACTGGCAGGAGGAATTCCACTTCGACGGCTTCCGCTTCGACGGCGTGACGTCCATGCTCTACCGCGACCACGGGCTGGGCAGGGCGTTCACGGACTACCAATGCTACTTTTCGCTCAACACCGACACCGAAGCGGTCACCTACCTGCAGCTCGCAAACGAACTGGTCCACGCGGTCAATCCGCACGCGGTCACGGTCGCGGAGGATATGTCCGGCATGCCGGGGATGTGCCTGCCGATCCGCGACGGGGGGATCGGGTTCGATTACCGGCTCGCGATGGGCGTGCCGGACGTGTGGGTAAAATTCGTGACCGACCTGCGGGACGAACAGTGGGACATGGAAAAGCTCTGGTACGAGCTGACCACCCGCCGCCCGGGGGAAAAGAACGTCGGCTACTGCGAATCCCACGACCAGGCACTCGTCGGGGACAAGACCCTGCTGTTCCGCCTGTGCGACGCGGAGATGTACACGGGCATGGAGAAGCGGTCGCAGAACGCGGTCATCGACCGTGGGGTCGCCCTGCACAAGATGATCCGCCTGCTGACCGCCACGCTCGCAGGGGAGGCCTACCTCAATTTCATGGGCAACGAGTTCGGACACCCGGAATGGATCGACTTCCCCCGCGAGGGCAACGGCTGGTCCTACGCCTACTGCCGCCGCCAATGGAGCCTCGCCGACAACGGGTTCCTGCGCTACGGGGAGCTGCAGGCGTTCGACCGGGAAATGACGGCTCTGCTCCGCGACGAGCGGATTCTGGAAAGGAAAACGAAGCGGTTGGAGGTTTCGCAGGCGGAAAAGCGCATCATCTACGCGAAGGGGCAAGTGCTGTTCGCCTTCAATTTCCACCCGACGCAGTCCTTCGCGTCCTGCTTTATCCCAACGCCGTCGGCAGGAAAGTACCGCGTGCTGTTCTCGTCGGACGACGAGCGGTTCGGTGGGTTCGGCCGCGTGGACGGAGCGTATGTGTACCGTGCGGCGAAGGTCGCGGACGGGCGGTACGGGTTTCGGTGTTATTTGCCGGCGCGGTGCGCCATTATATTCAGAAAAGAGCCGTAAAAACGGCTCTTTTCACAAACATGCCGATAATGTCGACTGTTTGGCAATCACATCGACATTGCCTCATTCCGTTACAAAAACACAAAAAGTCTCGACGCCATGGAATGACCATCCATCCCCCCTGCCCGACCCGATCCGCCGAGGAAACGAGACCGAAATTATGGCTTACAGTAGAAGGATTCGATTAAATGCCGTTCCGCAATCTTTGACGTCAATTATGGTGCCAAACATTGAAACATCAAGTTTTCAGACTACCGAGTTATAGATGGGATTTGACAGGCTCACTTTTGCGGATCCGTCGTCGAAAAGAAGGACCGTGGTATAATAACACTTCGTTTATTTAGCAGGGAGTTCCGCCATATCTGTCGGGATAAAGGTCAAACGCTACAATCGGTTCAACCTTCTTGTCCTCGTGTACAGAAAAGTGTTTCTGATCCGGGTCCACCGTTATGACTCGCGTATGATATAAGGTACCGATTGATTGGGCAATTCTGTGAAATCGAACGTTGTTCGCATTTATCTATAGAGATCTTTCCATTTGTGCGCAACGCCGAGATCGCAAGTTCAACATTTTATCGCTGACCGTACCGTTTCTTGTGCCGTCGGCGGTGATCTTATTCACAAGGATATGGGTTCCCATTGCCGCAATCGTAATCACCATAACGATAGGCAGGATCCTCGTCAATTGCCCCTTTTTAGGCATTTCAGAACCTCGATTATCCGCACTCCCACGTCACGAAAGCTCGCGGTAGGTGTTAATCGTCGTATCCAGTGCGCTCTGCACGGCGGAGGAGATCCCCTGCCAGCGGGACGTGAAATCGTTGACGCCCGAAAACGCGACGTCGTTGACAAATCCGGTGATGGAATTGACGTCGTATTCGCTGGTCCCGCCCCAGTTGTAAATGGAACCGAAATCGTAAACGCAGCTTTCAAAGATGATGTCAAGCATTCTTTCGCTCTCGCTGTCCTGGATCTTGCGTTTCTTCATGATGACGTCGATGTACGCGTCGCGGACCGTCGACGTGGACGCCTGCATCATCGCGTCGGCGATGACGGAGGACATCTCGGCGTCGCGGACCGCCCGCGGGATCGTGATGCAGGAGGCGTACAGCGTCGACACGCGGCAGTAGTAATCGTCCTGCCCCTCGTCCAGCTTCGGCGTCGGCAGAATCCCGAAATTGCAGTCGTATTCGCCCATTCCGAGGATCCCGTGCAGGGACGCCGCGTGGAACAGCGCACGCTTATTCGCCGTCGATTCGTCCGCCGCCTGCCAGACGGTCTTGCCCGCTTCCTTCGCGCCGATGGAGAAGCCGGACGCGTCGTTGTCGATCATGCCGGTCGCCGACTGGTCGTTGACGAGTTCAAAAATCTTGTCAAAAACGGCGGTGCTCGCCGTGGAATAGACCGCGAGCTCCGGCTCGTCCTCGTCGTTTTTGACGGAGAAGCGCTGCCCGCAGCCGATGAACATACTGGAAACGAAGTTGCGGTTGACGAGGAAGCCGTAGGTATCCATGTGCCCCATGCCGGGTTCCCCGTCCGTGTCCGCCGTGACCGCCTGCGCCATTTCGTGCAGCTTGTCGATCGTCCAGCGTCCACTTTCAACAAGCTCATACGGGTCCTCCAGCTGGTAATCCCGGATCATGTCCTTGTTGAACTCCAAAACGTGGGTGACGTCCCACTTCAGCAGCGAAATGTCGCCGGTGACGAAGTAATTCTTCCCGGCGATGGAAAGGTCGCGGACGGAGCCCTGATCGTAGCAGCTCTCGTCGAGGTGGATATTTTCAAGCGTGCGCAGGTCGTACAGCAAACCGCTCTGCGCGAGCGTCGCCGCGTCGCTCATATAGGGCATGACGACGTCGTATTCGCAGGAACCGGCGGCGTTGTCCTGCCGGACGCGTTCGACAAGATCGCCGAAATCCTCAGCGCGGACCTCGTCTATGACGACGTCAAACGCCTCCTCGACGAGATCGTTGCGTGCCGAAATCGCGTCCTGCAACCGGCTGTCGGAAGTTTCCTTCGGCAGGATCTCCACGGACATATAAGTGGTTTGGTAGTCCCCTTCGACGAGGAAGGTGACGGTTTCCCCGCCGTACTTCTTTTCCGGCAGGTCGGAGAACAGCGGGCGGGATTCCTCGCTCGAGACCTCCGACGAGGACGAACTGACCGGGGCTTCCTCTGTCGCCTCGCAGGCGGCAAGCATGCCGATGGCGAACAGCAGCAGGAAGCAGACGAGCAAACGGGAGAATTTCATACCGTTTTCCCCCGTCAATCGTCGAGCGAACGGTAGGACTCGAGCGTTTTATCCATATCCGACTGCACCATATTCGCGATGCTCTCCCAGGTGGAGGCAAATTCCTTGGTGCTGTCGAACGCGACGCTGTTGAGGAAGCCGGTGATGGAATTTGCGTCGTACTCGCTCGCGCCGCCCCAGTTATAGATGGATGCGAGGTCGTAGACACGGGTGTCGAAGATGATGTCCAGCATTTCAAGGCTGTCGTCCGACGACGAAGTCGCGATCTTACGCCCTTTGAGGATCACTTCAAAATAGGCGTTCTTGATCGTGTCGGTGGACGCCTGCATCAGCGCGTCGGTGATGACGGCGGACATCTCCTGATTCTTGACGTTGAACGGGATCGCCACGCAGGACGCGTACAGCGTCGAGACGCGGTTGTAGTAACGGTCCTGCGATTCGTCGAACATCGGGGTGGGCAGGACGCCGAATTTGCAGTCGTACTGACCCATATCGAACAGGTCGATCAGCGCGATGGCGCGGAACATGGTCCGCTTGTTCGCGACCGACTCGGTCGCCGTTTCCCAGACATTCTTGCCAGCGGCGATCGCCGTATCGTAGAAGCTGCTGCCTTCGACGATCTGCCCGGTCGCCGACTGATCGTTGATCAGCGACGTGATCTTATCGATCGCGGAGACCGCGCCGGACGCGTTGATCGCAAGAACCGGCTCGTCACTGGAGTCCTTGGTCGTGAAACGCTGTCCGCAGCCGATGAACATGCTGCTGGCAAAGTTGCCGTTGACCAGGAAGCCGTAGGTATCGGTGTAGCTCATGCCGGGGGTGCCGTCGCTGTCGGCGGTCGCGACACGGGCCATTTCCTGCAGTTTGTCGATGGTCCATTTGTTGGTACGGACCAGTTCGTACGGGTCCTCAAGCGAGTTGTCCTCGATCATGTTCTCGTTGAAGACGATCGCGTGGGTGCAGGCGAAGGAGAGCAGCGAAAGGTCGCCCGTGACGAAATAGTTCTTCCCGGCGACGGAAAGCCCATCGACGGCGTCGCGGTCATAGTAATCCTCGTCAAGATGGATATTTTCGAGTTCGGCGAGGTCGAGGAACATGCCTTCCGTCGCGAGTGTCGCCGCTTCGCTCATGAACGGCATGACCATATCGTATTCGCTCAGACCCGCCGCGGCGTTATTCCGCAGGAAGTCGAGCATATCCGCGGTCGTTTCGGTACGCTGCTCCTTGAGAGTGATATCGAATTTTTCCTCGATCAGGTCGTTGCGGGCTTTGACGGCGGTCGAAAGACCGGAGTCGGAGCTTTCCTGCGGAAGGACTTCGGCGGACGCGTACTGATCGTAGCAGTCCCCGTTGACCAGTATGACGAAATCGACGCCGCCGTACGTCGTTTCCGGCAAATTGGAGAACAGGGACGCTTCGGAGGTCTCGGAAGTCGTCTCGGACGGCGTCGAGACCGCGCCGGAGGTTTCGCCCGTTTCCTCGCAAGCCGCGAAAGCCGCGACGAGCGAAAGCAGAAGCAGAATACAAAGTACTCTGGTAAGGACAGATTTTTTCATCATATTCCCTTTCCTTTGAACCGTTTTGGTTCCTTTATACCTTCAGCATACCATAAAAATAAGATTTCGTCAAGAGAAAAAGCGAAATTGTAGGTTTGTCAATGATGTGTTACAAAGTCAGGAAAAGAAAAGAGGACATCTTTAGGAGAGAACCAGTTAAG
>CANRIX010000021.1 GCA_947630765.1 uncultured Clostridia bacterium
AACTTAACCTTACCACAGGTCTCTCCTATTCGCCACTCTTTTTTTGCTTTTTGTCACACATCATTGTAACACAGACACGTTCTCTTTTTCAAATTTTGCGGAACGCCTTGACAAAAAATGACTAAATAGTATAATATAAGTAACCGTTGTGCTTCACATGGTGTGTCACATGGTGTGGATATTCATTCTTTTCGGAAATCTTTCTTTTCTTCATCTGAATACGGTTTCCTTGGCATTGTATTGTTCTTTTCATCATACATTTTAGGAGGGTAATTATGCTTGAGGGGTTTCTGATTTCTCTATTGGTGGCAAGTATAAGTTTGGGAATTTTTTCTCTCATCGTCTTTTTGATTCATGTCGCCGCCGCGAAAATTAAAGATGCAAGGAAGTATAGAACTACTCTCTTGGCAATCTGCATCCCATATATTGTCATGGTCTACTGTAGTCTCATTCTTGCGGCGCCTCTTATAAATCGGTATAATGCGTTTTTTATCATCATACCCGCTATTGCCAGTATTTATATTGAAGTAATTTACCTTGTATACAGGTGCAAAAAAATCAAAAAAGAATATTTAGCACCACCTACGCAAGAACCCAAACCGATTGAAGAAGAAACACTTCAAACGGAAACACTTGTCGCGGAACAATTGGCTAAAATGGAGGTTTCCGAGCGCACCGCATTTCAGGATTCGCTCAAGGGAACATTGAAAACAAAAGACGAAGTATCGGAAAAGGAACTTGCTATCTGTCGCGATATTGCTTCGAGAAAAGCGGAAGAAACTCTCAACAAAATTCGTGACAGTTTGCTTGCCAAGGCGGAGAACGCGGAATCGTTTGAGGAAAACGGCAAAAGATACGTTTCTACCATTGTCAATTTGCCGTATGAATATATGGCAAAATCTGTAAAAAATATGAAAGAAGTATTTTCGTACGCTTCTCCTAATGTTATCGCAAACGCGCCTGGACGGGAGGCTACATTTTCCATAGATGAATCTCATGCCAAAGAATACGAAATCTTCATTTCAGAATTGCAAACGTCCGCCGCATACGACGGGATAAAGGTTATCCCGATGATTTATAACAGAATAAAAGATGAATGGCACACAATTCCGTATGTTTGGAAAGACACAGACAGCAAGGGCAGGCTGTTTTCGCGTTATAATGAAAAAGAAGAAAGTTGCTCTCTTGTTGTGAAATGCGTATGCGAAATTCCAGAAAAGTATAGTTCTGACGTGCCGCTGTCTTTTAATGCCGAAGATGAAGAAAAAGAAACGGTTTCCGTTGAAACGACCGCCGAGAAAGACATCGACCGCATGGACGGCTATGAATTTGAATCCTTCTGTGCCGACTTGCTACGGAAGAACGGGTACAAAGATGTTAGTGTCACTTCCGGGAGCGGCGACCAAGGCATTGATATTATAGCGTATAAAGACGGCGTAAAGTACGGTATCCAATGCAAGTGCTACGCGTCCGATGTTGGCAATAAAGCTGTGCAGGAAGCCTATTCCGGCAAAAGTTTTTACCAATGCCACGTTGGAATCGTACTCACGAACAGATACTTCACAAATTCCGCCAAGGATTTGGCGCAAAACAACGGTATCGTTCTTTGGGATAGAAGCAAACTCACCGAACTCATGTCGAAAAGAACGCACTAATTGCCGCTCTTGCTCATATCGTTTTTGATTAACCGTTTGATATAATTCGTTTAGCCGTCTGCGTTTTTTCCGTTTGATTCTGCTCGGTATAGAAAAACCGGCAAAATGCAAGACGTTTGCGCGAAAACCCTTGACAAGTGCCGAAAAATATGCTAAAGTAATCCCGTAAAAACCGAAACGGGAGCGGTGCTGACGGTTCATGTGCGTTCACACAGTGTGCCGCTTTTCCGAACTGAGCGTGCGGGCGGTTTGCGTCCCGTGCGTGCCGTCCGTCTGGGCAGTTCCCCGCGTATGCGCGGGGGAGTGTCCGTTTTTCTTTTCCGAACCAAAACGCCCAAAGAAGGAGCAGATTTATGACCAGCATTTACGAGTACCTTGCGGGGAACCCCTATCCCGGACGCGGCGTCGCCATCGGGCAGACGTCGGACGGCAAAAACGCCGTGATCCTCTATTTCATCATGGGGCGGAGCGTCAACAGCCGCAACCGCGTGTTCGTTCCGTTTGCCGAACCGCTCGGCGACGGGATCCGCACGGAGGCGTTCGACCCGTCCAAGCTGTCCGACCCGTCCCTGATCATTTACGCGCCGGTGCGCATGGCGAAGTCCCCCTGCGCGAACGGCAGCCGCACCGTCGTCACCAACGGCGACCAGACGGACACGATCGTCGAAACCGTCGAAGCCGGCGGCAGCTTCGCCGATGCGCTCCGCACGCGGACCTACGAGCCGGACGAGCCGAACTTCACCCCCCGTATCAGCGGGATGCTGGACGTCGCGGACAGCAAGGCGCACTATGCGCTCTCTATCCTCAAGCGTGCGACCGGCGGGGACGGCTGCGACCGGCAATTCTTCGAGTACGACACCCCCGCAAACGGCGTGGGGCACTTGATCCACACCTATGCCTGCGACGGGAACCCGATCCCGTCCTTCCGCGGCGAGCCGGTCGCGTTCGGCGTCGGCTCGGATTTGAAAGCCATCGGCGACGGCGTTTGGAATGCGTTGAACCCGGAGAATAAGGTGTCCCTGTTCGCCCGTTTCGTTTCCCTTGCGGACGGGACGAGCAAGACGCTGCTGTATAACAAGAATACCAAATAGGAAAGGAACTGCGAATCATGACGGAACTGGAACTGAAATACGGGGTCAACCCCAACCAAAAACCTGCCCGCATCTACGTCAAGAAAGGGGAACTGCCGATCCAGGTGCTCAACGGCAAGCCGGGGTATATCAACTTCATGGACGCCTTTAACGGCTGGCAGCTCGTGCGGGAGCTGAAGGCGGCGACCGGGCTTCCCGCCGCGACCTCCTTCAAGCACGTCAGCCCTGCCGGCGCGTCCGTCGCGTTCCCGCTCGACGACGTGGAAAAGCAGATGCTGTTCGCCCCGGATTACCCGCTTTCCCCGCTTGCGACGGCGTATATCCGCGCTCGCGGCGCGGACCGCATGAGTTCTTTCGGCGACTGGGTGTCGCTTTCCGACGTCTGCGACGAGGAAACCGCCCTGTTCCTGCAGCACGAAGTCTCCGACGGTATCATCGCGCCGGGGTACACTCCGCGTGCGCTCGAGATCCTCAAGTCCAAGCGCAAGGGGGCGTACAACATCGTGCAGATCGACCCGTCCTATGTGCCGGGCGCTTCCGAAACGCGGGAAATCTTCGGGATCACCTTCGAGCAGGGGAGGAACGATTACCGCATCGACGCGGAGCTGTTCACGAACATCGTGTCGCAGAATAAGGAGCTGCCCGATACCGCCGTGCGCGACCTTATCGTCGCCATGATCACGCTCAAATACACCCAATCCAACTCCGTCTGCTACACCTATCAGGGACAGGCCATCGGCATCGGTGCCGGACAGCAGTCCCGCATCCACTGCACGCGTCTTGCGGGCAACAAGGCGGACAACTACTCCCTGCGCAAGCATCCGAAGGTGCTCTCCCTCCCGTTCCGCGCCGACGTCGGCAAGCCCGACCGCGATACCGCCATCGACCTCTACATCTCCCCGACGGACTGCGGCGACGTCCTGCGGGACGGTGCGTGGCAGGGGTTGTTCACGGTCCGCCCGGACGAACTGACGGCGGAGGAACGCGCGGAATGGCTCTCCTCGGTCACGGGCGTGTCCCTCGGCTCGGACGCGTTCTTCCCGTTCTCCGACAACATCGACCGTGCCTGCCGCAGCGGCGTGCGCTATATCGCTGAGCCGGGCGGCTCGAAACGGGACGGCGACGTCATCGAATGCTGCGACCGTCACGGCGTTGTCCTCGCGTTCACGGGAATGCGGCTGTTCCACCATTGATTTCCGAAAAAGTTTTTGCAAAAGTGCAAAAAATGGTTGAAATTTTATAGAAAAACCTCTTGACAGCGTTTCAGTTTTGTGATAAAATGATGCCAGTATCGTGAAAGATTATCGAAAAAGGAGACACAAACATGAAAAAGATTCTTGCGTCTTTGCTCGTGCTCGTCATGGTGTTTTCCTGCGTCGGCGTCGCTCTTGTTTCCGTTTCGGCGGAAGAAGAGGTCAATGTTTTCTGGCTGACGCACTATAACGACCATTTTGTCGAAGGAGCCGGCGTCGTATTTACGGCGGAAGATTCCGATTCGGAGCAGGCTAAGGACGATTACAAAGTGTCGGACAATAAGTTGGACGGCGAAGGAAAGTCTGCGCCTGCGTATACCGGCTGGTGGCTTCATGTTTCCTTCAAGCCGGTCGAGGGCTTCAAGACCGTTTACGAGGTCGTGGAGATTTCCAACGGCATTGCCGACGGACACGCGACCATTCTGGCGATCCCGCAGGGCGGCTTTGTCTACGCGGTGAATACCGGCAACAACTGGCCGCAGCTCTATAAGGATCACCCGGATCAATATGCCGGCAACGCGAACGACCCGGACTATACCAACCCGGGCGTCAACACGATGATCTCTGCGATGGGCAATTGGAAGGTCGGCGACCGTTTCGTGATCAACGGTCTGGACCTTGCGGGTCTCGAACTTCCGACGACCACGCCGGATAAGGCATGGTATGAAAAGACCGCCGACGGCAAGGAAAGCACGTACATCTGCACGGCGACCTATGCGAAGTTCGATCCGAACAACCCGCCGAAGGAAAACGATCCGTCCGAGCCGACCGAAGTGGTTGAAACGGTCAAGGTCGACGGCGTTCTGGACGACACCGGCTATAACAAGGCCACTTGGGTGAACGACGTTCTCTGGCAGCAGAGCAACGCCCCGACGATTGAAAACGCTTCCGGCAAGTTCACCTCCCGTACCGACGATGAAAACGTGTATGTTGCGGTCGAACTGAAGGGGCTTCCCGCACCGAATGCGCTTGCGGATTATGCGCCGGATCTGACCCCGAACGAAGCGGGAACGCAGATTGCCGGGTACGGTCAGACTTCCGCGTCCATGCTTCGCGTGTGGATCCGCAACAATGAAAGCTACCGTTACGGTATTGACATTCAGTACCTTGGCGAAGAAAAGGGCTGGACGGTCGTTCGTTTGATTTATGACGATCCCGCGATATCCGTCAAACTGGCGGATTTCAAGCCGGAATATAAGATCGGCTATGCGGATGGCACCCTGACTGCAGAAATTTCCTTCAAGAAAGCGGACTTCAAGGTGACGGGTGACTACTCCCTGTATGTCACCTACAGCACGAACCTGGATAAGGTTGACGACAAGGAAGCTACCTATCAGGCGATTCACATCGTCAATCCGGACACGGAAAAGAATGACGCCGGCTATATCACCAATTATTCCGGCAATACCAACCTTTCTCCGTACTTCAAGTTTGCTGCGAAGGATGCGAAGCTCGGCACCTACACGGAAGGGCAGGATCCGACGGTCGCGTACCGCGAGGAAATGGCCGAAAAGGTCGGTGAACCGCTTACGGATCCGAGCTTTACGGTCGATCTGCAGTCCACCATCGCGCAGAATGACGCCGGTAAGATCATCATGACGGTCGTGATGACGATCAAGGATATCAAGGAAGGCGTCAGCTTCCATGGACTGGATCTTATCTTCCACTATGACAACTCCCGGATGCGTCTTGTCACCCCGCTGAAGACGGATGCGGAAGGCGAAGCCGACGTGCTGGATTGCGCGACGAAATTGCCGTACGATTCTTGGGAAAACCTGACGCAGGAAGTTTTCGACGAAGAAGGAAAGACCACGGGCGACGTTGAAGTCCGTTTCGTGACCGCGACGCCGGAGCACGCTCTGGACGCTTCGCACACGCTCGAGCTGACCTTCACGTTTGAAATGAAGCTGCTGAATACCTATGGCGGCGCTTATGTGCCGACCGGCAGCATTTCCGCGCTCTATGTGCCGAACGACAACTCCTCCACGACGACGACCTACTATGGAAACGGGTCTTCTACGGTCGCTTCGACCACCATTTCCGACGACAGTTCGTCTTCCAGCGAATCGACCGACTCGACCAGCCAGTCCGGGAAGCCCGGTGACGCCGGGATCCTCGTGTTCGCGGTCATGGGCATTCTCGCGCTCGCGGGCGCCGTGACGGTCATTAAAGTCAGACGCTGAACGAAATAGGGCGCTTTCCGGCGCTTTGTTGGAACCGCCGCAGACTTTACGGTCTGCGGCGGTTTTGCGCGGCAAGGGCGGAGTGTTTGCGGTAAAATGATTAGATATGCAAATATGTGCATATTATACAGCAAATAATCCGTAAATAAACCAAAAATATTTGTATTTACCCCTTGACAAGGAATAAATATTCGTATATAATACAACTACATCATAAATCCAAGCGGAGCCGGCGGACCCGGCGGGAAAGGAACAGGGAACATGGAAAAAAAGGACATCAAAAAGGTTGTGCTGGCGTATTCGGGCGGATTGGACACGTCGATCATCATCCCGTGGCTGAAGGAAAACTATAACAACTGCGAAGTCATCGCGGTTTCCGGCAACGTCGGGCAGGCGGACGAACTGGACGGACTTGAGGAGAAGGCGCTGAAAACCGGCGCGTCCAAGCTGTACGTTCTGGACCTGACGGACGAGTACGTCGAGGAGTACATCCTCCCGACGATGAAGGCGGGCGCCGTGTACGAGGAATACCTGCTCGGCACGAGCCACGCTCGCCCGTGCATCGCGAAGGGGCTTGTCGAGATCGCGCTGAAGGAAGGCGCGGACGCGATCTGCCACGGATGCACCGGGAAGGGCAACGACCAGGTGCGGTTTGAGCTTGCGATCAAGCATTTCGCCCCGAATATGCCGATCATCGCCCCGTGGCGCGAATGGACGATCAAATCCCGCGAGGAGGAGATCGCCTACGCCGAAGCGCACAACATCCCCCTCAAAATCAACCGGGAAACCAACTATTCCAAGGACAAGAACCTCTGGCACCTCTCCCACGAAGGGATGGATCTGGAGGACACCGACAACGAGCCGCAGTACGAAAAGCCCGGCTTCCTCGAAATGGGGGTCTCGCCGCTGCAGGCGCCGGACGAGCCGACCTACGTCACCCTCGATTTTGAAAAGGGGAACCCGGTCGCGCTCGACGGGCAGAAACTGTCGGCGAAGGAGATCATTCTCAAGCTCAACGAACTCGGCGGCAAAAACGGCATCGGGCTGCTGGACATCGTCGAGAACCGTCTGGTCGGCATGAAGTGCCGCGGCGTCTACGAGACGCCGGGCGGAACCATTCTGTACAAGGCGCACAGCGTTCTGGAGAGCATCTGTCTTGACAAGATGACCATGCACGAGAAGCAGAAGCTGTCTATCACGTTCGCGGAGCTGGTCTACAACGGGCAATGGTTCACGCCGCTGCGCGAAGCGCTGAGCGCGTTCGTGGAGAAAACGCAGGAGAAGGTGACCGGGAAGGTCCGCCTGAAGCTCTACAAGGGCAACATGATCAACGCCGGGGTGTGGAGCCCGTATTCGCTGTACAGCGAGGAGATCGCGACCTTCGGGGAGAGCGATTACGACCAGCGGGATTCCGCCGGATTCATCAACCTGTACGGCCTGCCCATCAAGGTGCAGGCGCTGGTGGACAAGAAAAATTCCGGCAACTGAACCGACGAATTGCGGAAGGACCTGCGCGGTCGGCAGACCGCGCGGGGATTTTCCGTTCTGTAAGGGAGTAAAACGATGGCAAAACTGTGGGCGGGACGCACCGCCGGAGAAACCGACCGTCTGGCGGACGATTTCAATTCTTCCATTCGCTTCGACTGCAAGCTGTACCGGCAGGATATCACGGGGAGCATGGCGCACGCCGCGATGCTGGGTGCGAAGGGTATCCTGACGCAAGAGGAGGCGCAAACCCTCATCGACGGGCTTGCGGGGATCCTTTCCGATTTGGAAAGCGGAAAACTCGCGTTCGATTGGTCGTGCGAGGATATCCATATGTTCGTCGAGCAGGAACTGACCAACCGGCTCGGGGCGCTCGGCAAGAAGCTGCATACGGCGCGGAGCCGCAACGACCAGGTCGCGCTGGATATGCGGATGTATCTGCGGGAGGAAAGCGACGCGCTGGACGCGGAAGTGCGGGACCTGCTCGACGCCCTGCTCGCACAGGCGGAACAGCACCGCGCGACCATCCTGCCGGGTTATACGCACCTGCAGCGGGCGCAGCCGATCACGTTTGGGCATCACCTGCTCGCCTACGCGATGATGTTGCTGCGGGACCTCGACCGGCTGCGCGACGGACGCAAGCGCATCAACTGTTCGCCGATCGGCTGCTGTGCGCTGGCGGGCACGACCTACGACACCGACCGCCGCATGGAAGCGAAGGAACTCGGCTTCGACGACATCTGCCGCAACAGCATCGACGGGGTGTCCGACCGGGACTTTTGCGTCGAGCTGCTGAGCGATTGTGCGCTCCTGATGATGCACCTTTCGCGGTTCGCCGAGGAACTGATCCTTTGGTCGAGCTGGGAATTCCAGTTTGTGGAACTTTCGGACGCATACACGACCGGCTCGTCCATCATGCCCCAAAAAAAAACCCCGACATGGCGGAACTGATTCGCGGAAAGACCGGGCGCGTCTACGGCGACCTGCTTGCGCTGCTGACAACCCTAAAGGGACTTCCGCTCGCCTACAACAAGGACTTGCAGGAGGACAAGGAGAGCGTGTTCGACGCGCTCGAAACGGTGCACCAATGCCTGCGCGTGCTGACGCCGATGGTGCACACGATGCGCGTCCGCGCCGACAGAATGCTGCAGGCGGCGCAGACCGGCTTCCTCAACGCCACCGACCTCGCGGATTATTTGGTGCGCAAGGGACTGCCGTTCCGTTCGGCGTATAAACTCTCCGGCGAACTGGTCGCGGAGTGCCTGCGGCGGGGGTGCGTATTGGAAACGCTGCCGCTGGAGGTGTACCAGACCTACAGTCCGCTGTTCGGCGAGGACCTCTACGGCGAGATCCGCTTGGAGAACTGCGTCGAAAAGCGGATCTCCGAGGGCGGCACGTCCGCCCGCTCGGTGGATGGGCAGATCGCGTATGTGCGCGAGCAGCTGCGGAAGGGAAGCGAACGGAAATGACGACGGTTTTCATCGACGGCAGCGCCGGAACGACCGGGTTGCGTATCCGCGAACGGTTGCGCGTCCGGGACGACCTGCGTTTGCTGACGCTCCCGGAGGATTTGCGGAAGGACCCGGCGTCCCGGCGGGACGCGATGCGGGACGCGGACGTGACCTTCCTCTGCCTGCCCGACGCGGCGGCGCGGGAGGCGGTATCGCTTGCCGACGGGACGAACACCCGCCTGATAGACACCTCGACGGCGCACCGCACGTCGCCCGATTGGGTCTACGGGTTCCCGGAACTGCCCGGCACGCGGGAGAAACTCGCGGGCGCGGAACGGGTCGCGAACCCCGGCTGTCACGCGAGCGGATTCATCGCGCTGGTCGCGCCGCTGGTGCGGACCGGATTGCTGCGGGCGGACGCGAAGCTGAGCTGTTTTTCGCTGACCGGCTATTCCGGCGGCGGAAAAGCGATGATCGCGTCCTATGAAGCGCCGGAGCGGGACGTCCTGCTCGACGCGCCCCGGCAGTACGGGCTGACGCAGGCGCACAAGCACCTGCCGGAGATGCGGCTGTACGCCGGTCTGGAGATCCCGCCGCTTTTCTGCCCGGTCGTGGCTGATTTCCGCTGCGGCATGGAGGTGACCGTTCCGCTGTTCGCGGACGATTTGCGCGGGAGCGTTTCGGACGTGCGCGCGGTGTACGCGGACTGCTACCGCGGTCCGGTGATCCGTTTCGACCCGGATGCGGCGGAGGCGGAGGGCGGTTTCCTGTCCGCCGGGGCGTTCGACGGGCGGGACGATCTGCAGGTGACGGTCTGTGGGAACGCGGAACGGCTGCTTCTGGTCGCCCGGTTCGATAATTTGGGGAAGGGCGCTTCCGGCGCCGCCATCCAGAACCTGAACTTGCTGATCGGGCAAGACGAAACAGCGGGGCTGGTTCTGTAGATTTGCAGGGAAGAAAGGAACTCTGAACGTGAATACCATTCGACAGATCCCCGGCGGCGTGTGCGCCGCGAAGGGCTTTTTGGCAGGCGGGGTGCATTGCGGCATCCGCAGGAATCAAAGCAAGCGCGACCTCTCGCTGCTGTACAGCGAAGTCCCGGCGAACGCAGCGGCGCTGTATACGACCAACCGCGTCAAGGGTGCGCCGCTGACCGTGACGAAGAAACACCTCGCCGACGGCAAGGCGCGGGCGGTGCTCTGCAACAGCGGCAACGCCAATACCTGCAACGCGGACGGCGAGGAAGTCGCGGAAGCGATGTGCGAATCCCTCGCGGAGGAAATGGGGCTTTCGGCGGCGGACGTGCTGGTCGCGTCCACCGGCGTCATCGGGCAGCCGCTGAACCTCGCGCCCATCCGCTCTGGCATCCCCCCGCTGGTGCAGTCGCTTTCGCCGGACGGGAGCAGGCTTGCGGCGGAGGGCATCATGACGACGGACACGGTCGCCAAGGAGGTCGCCGTCGAATTCACGCTGGACGGCAAGCCCTGTCGGCTCGGCGGGATCGCCAAGGGCAGCGGCATGATCCACCCGAACATGGCGACGATGCTGGTTTTCCTGACGACCGACGCGGCGGTTTCGCCCGAAATGCTCGAAAAAGCGCTTCGGACCGACGTTTCTTCCAGTTTCAACATGGTCAGCGTCGACGGCGACACCTCGACCAACGACATGGTGGTCCTGCTCGCCAACGGGCTTGCCGGGAATACGGAAATCACGGCGGAGGGTGAGTCGTTCGCGGCATTCATGCGGGCGCTCAACACCGTCACGGTCTGCCTGTGCCGAATGCTCGCCGGGGACGGCGAAGGCGCGACGCGATTGCTCGAATGCACGGTTCGCGGGGCGAAAGACACGCAAACCGCCCGCGTTGCGGCAAAAAGCGTCATCTGTTCCAGCCTTGTTAAGTCGGCGATGTTCGGCGCGGACGCGAACTGGGGGCGGGTGCTCTGTGCGCTCGGCTACAGCGGCGCGGACATCCGTATCGACCGCGTCGGCGTGTCGTTCGTTTCGGCGAAAAGGAGCGTGGAGGTCTGCCGGAACGGGGCGGGCGTGCCGTTCTCCGAGGAGCTCGCGAAGGAGATCCTGCTCGAAAAGGAGATCGAAATTCGTGTCACGGTCGGCGACGGACCGGGGGAAGCGACCGCCTGGGGCTGCGACCTGACCTACGACTACGTCAAAATCAACGGCGACTACCGTACATAAAGCAGGAGCGAGAAATCCATGCAGAATCAGTTTTCAAACGCGCAGCGGGCGGAGGTGCTGACGCAGGCGCTTCCGTACATTCAGAAGTATTACGGCAAAACCGTCGTCATCAAGTACGGCGGGAACGCGATGGTGGACGAGCGGCTCAAGGAGCAGGTGATGGAGGACATCGTCCTGCTGTGGCTGGTCGGGGTGCGGGTCGTGCTGGTGCACGGCGGCGGGCCGGAGATCAGCGACCTGATGGGGCGGCTCGGCAAGGAGCCGGTCTTTATCGACGGGCTTCGCGTGACGGACAAGGAGACGGCGGACATCGTGCAGATGGTGCTCGCCGGGAAGGTCAACAAGACGCTGGTCAACCTGCTCGAATGTCACGGCGGCAAGGCGATGGGCATTTCCGGCATGGACGGACGGCTGATCGAAGCGTCGCCGAAGGACGAGCGGCTGGGTTACGTCGGGCGAATCGACCGCGTGAACATCGACGCGGTGGAGGACCTGCTCGAAAAGGGGTACATCCCCGTGGTGTCCACGCTCGGCTGCGACCGGGACGGGAACACCTACAACATCAACGGCGACACCGCCGCCGCGCACATCGCCGGGGCGCTCGGTGCGGAACGAATGATCATGATGACCGACACGGCGGGCATTCTGCGGGATAAGAACGACCCGACGACGTTGATCCCGTCGGTCACGCTGGAGGAAGCGAAGGCGCTCTTCTCCGAAGGCATCATCAGCGGCGGCATGATCCCGAAGGTGGAATGCTGCGTGGAGGCGATCCACCGGGGGGTCCGCAACGTCACGATCATGGACGGGCGGATCCCGCACGCGATCCTCATGGAACTGCTGACGGACGAGGGCGCGGGCACGGTGGTCGCGGAAGGAAAGGAAGTGCGAAAAACATGAATGAACGGCTGCGGGCGTTGGACCAGACCTACATCGCCCATACCTACGCGCGATTCCCGGTGGACCTGGTGCGCGGCGAGGGCTCTTTGGCATATGACGGAGCGGGGAAGGCGTACATCGACATGGGTTCCGGCATCGGCGTGACCGCGTTCGGATTTGCCGACCCGGTTTGGTGCGGCGCGGTGACGGAGCAGCTGACCAAGCTGCAGCACACGTCCAACCTGTACTATACCGAGCCTTGCGCGAAGCTCGCCGAACTGCTCTGCCGGCGCACCGGCATGCAGCGGGTGTTCTTCTGCAATTCCGGCGCGGAGGCGAACGAGTGCACCGTCAAGGTCGCGCGGAAGTACGCGTCCGAAAGGAAAGGGCCGCAGTACAGCGCGATCCTGACGCTGGAGAACAGCTTCCACGGGCGCACGCTCACGACGCTCGCGGCGACCGGGCAGGAGCACTACCACGAGCTGTTCCAACCGCTGACCCCCGGTTTCTGCCACGCGCCGGCGGGGGACCTTGCCGCCGTCGAACGGCTTTTGCGGGAACATCCGACCGCCGGGATTTTGATCGAGTGTATCCAGGGCGAGGGCGGGGTCGTCCCGCTCGACCCGGCGTTCGTGCAGGGGCTTGCGAAGCTGTGCGCGGAGCAGGACGTTCTGCTGATGGTCGACGAAGTGCAGACCGGCAACGGTCGGACCGGCACGCTCTACGCGTACGAGCAGTTCGGCATTTGCCCGGACGTGGTCTCGACCGCGAAGGGGCTCGGCGGCGGTCTGCCGCTGGGCGCGACGCTGATCGGCGAAAAGGCGAAGGACGTCCTCAGCTTCGGCGACCACGGTTCGACGTTCGGCGGGAACCCGGTCTGCTGTGCGGGCGCGTACAGCATTCTGGAACGCCTTGACGAGCCGTTCCTCGCGTCCGTGCGGGAAAAGAGCCGGCTGGCGTTCTCGATGCTGCAGGGCGCGAAAGGCGTCCGCTCGGTCACGGGGCTGGGGCTGATGATCGGCGTGGAAACCGTCCGCCCGGCGAAGGAAATCGTTTCCGCCTGCCTCGAAAAGGGCGTGCTTTGCCTGACGGCGAAGGAGAAGGTCCGCTTCCTGCCCGCCCTGAACATTCCGACGGAACTGCTGCAAACCGCGCTCGAGCGGTTCCTGTCCGTCTGCGCGGACTGCTGACGAAAGGAGAAAAATCCCATGCAAACTGTATCCTTAAAAGGGCGTTCCTTCCTGAAACTGCTGGATCACACCCCGGAGGAACTGACGTATCTGCTCGATTTGGCGGCGGACCTCAAGCAAAAGAAGCGTTCCGGCGTCCCGCACCGGCTGTGCGAAGGCAAAAATATCGCCCTGATCTTTGAAAAGACCAGCACGCGCACCCGCTGCAGCTTTGAAGTCGCCGCGTCCGACCTCGGTATGCACCCGGTCTACCTCGACCCGCAGGGCTCGCAGATCGGCAAAAAGGAGAGTATCCCGGACACCGCACGGGTGCTCGGGCGGATGTTCGACGGAATCGAGTACCGCGGATACGGGCAGGAGATCGTCGAGGAACTCGCGAAGTACGCCGGCGTGCCGGTCTGGAACGGGTTGACGAACCAATCCCACCCGACGCAGATTTTGGCGGATTTTCTGACGATCCGCGAGCATTTCGGTTCGCTCGCCGGGCGGAAACTGGTCTATCTCGGCGACGCGCGCTACAACATGGGGAATTCCCTGATGGTGGGCTGTGCGAAGCTCGGAATGCAGTTCGTCGCTTGCGCGCCGGAGGCGTATTTCCCGGAAAAATCGCTGCGGGAGACCTGCGAAAAGCTGTGCGCGCAGTCCGGCGGTTCGGTCGCGTTCTGTACCGACCCGGCAGAAGCAGTCCGCAGCGCGGACGTGCTGTACACGGACGTCTGGGTGTCGATGGGCGAGCCGGAGGAGGTCTGGGCGGAGCGGATCAAGGCGCTGTCGCCCTACCGCGTGACAGCGGAACTGATGCAACTCGCCGGGGCGCAGTGCCGGTTCATGCACTGCCTGCCCGCTTTCCACGACCGAAAGACCGCCATCGGCGACAAAATCGGAAACGCCTACGGGATCGACTGCATGGAGGTCACCGACGAGGTGTTTGAAAGCCCGGCCTCCATCGTGTTCGACGAAGCGGAAAACCGTATGCACACGATCAAAGCCGTCATGGCGGCGACCCTCGCGTGAACCGACAAAATCCGATGGAAAGGAACAGACCCATGGAGAACGCCTATTTGATCCTGAGCGACGGCACCGTCTACGCGGGGCGGCAGATCGGCAGAGCCGGTGAGAGCGTCGGCGAGCTGGTCTTTACGACCGGCATGGTCGGCTATCTCGAAACGCTGACCGATCCGAGCTACGCCGGGCAGATCGTCGTGCAGACCTTTCCGCTGATTGGGAATTACGGCGTGATCCCGCCGGATTTCGAGGGGACGTGCGCCGTGAAGGGGTACGTCGTGCGGGAACTGTGCGATGCGCCGTCAAATTTCCGTTCCGAGGGGGCTTTGGACGGCTTTTTGAAGGAGCGCGGCGTCTGCGGCATCTGCGGGGTGGATACCCGCCAGATCACGCGGCAGATCCGCGAAAACGGCGTGATGAACGCGATCATCAGCCCGACCCCGGACGTGGACCTCGCGGCGGTGCAAACCTACGCCGTGCGGGACGCGGTCGCGTCGGTCAGCCGCCGGGAAACCGAGGTGTATCCTGCCGACGGCGGAAAGCCCCGCTTCCGCGTGGCGCTGCTGGATTACGGCGCAAAGCGGAACATCGTCCGTTCGCTGACGGCGCGCGGGTGCGAGGTGACGGTCTACCCGTTCGATACGCCCGCAGAAACCGTTCTGCAAAGCGCCCCGGACGGGGTGATGCTGTCGAACGGACCGGGCGACCCGGCGGAGAACACCGCCTGCATCGCCGAACTGCGCAAACTCCTCGGCAAACTGCCGGTGTTCGGCATCTGCCTCGGACATCAGCTTGCGGCGCTCGCCATGGGCGGAAAGACCGTCAAATTGCCCTACGGACATCGCGGCGCGAACCAGCCGGTCCGGGAAGTCGGCGGCAACCGCACCTATATCACCAGCCAGAACCACGGCTACGCGGTCCTCGGCGAAAGCCTCGCGGGGGTCGCGGAAGAAACGTATATCAACGCCAACGACGGAAGCTGCGAGGGGCTGCGCTACCCCGGAATGCGCTGCTTTACGGTGCAGTTCCACCCAGAAGCGGCGGCGGGTCCGCGGGACACGTCGTTTCTGTTCGATCGGTTCCTTTCGATGATGGAGGTATGAGGACGTGAAAGACAACAGCATCCGCAAGGTCCTCGTGATCGGGTCCGGCCCGATCGTGATCGGACAGGCGGCGGAATTCGACTACGCCGGGGCGCAGGCCTGCCGCGTTCTGCGGGAGGAAGGCGTCAACGTCGTGCTGGTCAATTCCAATCCCGCCACGATCATGACGGACAAGCATCTCGCGGACGAGATCTACCTCGAACCGCTCAACGCCGAAACCGTCGAGCGCATCCTCGAAAAGGAGCGCCCGGACGGACTGCTTTCCGGGCTGGGCGGGCAGACGGGACTGACCATCGCCATGCAGCTTTCCCGCTCCGGGGCGCTGGCGCGGAACGGCGTACGGCTGCTCGGTTCCGGCATCGACGCGATCGAAAAGGCGGAGGACCGCGACCTGTTCCGCAAGCTGATGCAGGAGATCGGTCAGCCGGTCGTTCCGTCGGAGATCGCGAACGACCTTGAGAGCGCCGTCCGTTCGGCGGCAGAGATCGGCTACCCGGTAATCGTCCGTCCGGCGTACACGCTCGGCGGCTCCGGCGGCGGCATCGCGCATACCGAAGCTGAGCTTCGCGAGATCGCGCAGGTCGGTCTGGAGCTTTCCCCGATCACGCAGGTGCTGATCGAAAAGTGCATTGCCGGCTGGAAGGAGATCGAATTTGAAACCATGCGGGACGCGGCGGGCAACGTCGTCGCGGTCTGCTCGATGGAGAACGTCGACCCGGTCGGCATCCATACCGGCGACTCGGTCGTCGTCGCTCCGGCGCTGACGCTTGCGGACAAGGAGTATCAAATGCTCCGTTCCGCGTCCCTCGACATCATTTCCGCCCTCGGCATCGTCGGCGGCTGCAACTGCCAATTCGCGCTCGACCCGGACAGCTTCCGCTATGCGGTCATCGAGGTCAATCCGCGCGTGTCGCGTTCCTCGGCGCTCGCGTCGAAGGCGACCGGCTACCCAATCGCCAAACTGTCCACCAAGCTCGCGCTGGGCTACACGCTCGACGAAGTGAAGAACGAGATCACCGGCAAGACCTGCGCCTGCTTCGAACCGGCGCTGGATTACGTCGTCGTCAAGTTCCCGAAGTGGCCGTTCGATAAGTTCGCCGGCTCCAGCCGGACGCTCGGGACGCAGATGAAGGCGACCGGGGAAGTGATGGCGATCGCCCCGTCCTTCGAGATGGCGCTTCTGAAAGCCGTCCGCGGAGCGGAACTTTCGCTCGACACGCTTGACGCCCCGCCGCTTTCCGACCGCCCGGTCCGCGAACGGCTGCGTGAGCAGAACGACCGGCGGTTGTTCACGGTGTTTGAGGCGCTCAAAAGCGGGGTCTCCGTCGAGGAAATTCACGAGATCACGAAGATCGACCGCTTCTTCCTCGCAAAACTGCAAAACCTTGCCCGGTTTGAGCTGCATCTGCAGTCCGACGGACTATGCGACGGCGACTACGCGGAAGCAAAGCGGCTCGGCTATCCCGATTCGGCGATCCGCCGCCTGAGCGGGGCGGAAACGCTTCCCGCTTGTCGGTTCGCCTACAAGATGGTGGACACCTGTGCGTCGGAATTCCGGGCGGAAACACCGTACTTCTATTCCACCGCCGACGAATTCTGCGAATCCCGTGCCTTCCCGCGTTCGGGCAAGCCGGTTGTGCTGGTGCTGGGTTCCGGCCCGATTCGGATCGGGCAGGGCATCGAATTCGATTACAGCTCGGTGCATTGTGTCTGGACGCTGCGGGAGATGGGCTACGACGTGGTCATCGTCAACAATAACCCGGAAACCGTCTCGACCGACTACGACACCGCCGACCGGCTCTACTTCGAGCCGCTCTGCCCGGAGGACGTCTTGCAGATCGTTCAGGTCGAACGCCCGATCGGGGTCGTCGTCGCCTTCGGCGGGCAGACCGCCATCAAGCTCACGCAGTTCCTCGATCGGCAGGGCATTCGGATCCTCGGCACGTCCGCCGACGGCATCGACCTCGCTGAGGACCGCGAGCGGTTCGACAAACTGCTCGAAACCTTTGGGATCCGCCGTCCGATGGGCATGGGGGTGCGCACCATGGACGAGGCGCTCCGCGCGGCGGAAACGCTCGGCTACCCGGTGCTCCTTCGCCCGTCCTACGTCATCGGCGGGCAGAATATGACCATTTCCCGCAACGCGGAGCAGACGCGACGCTATATGGAGGTCATTCTCTCCGGGGGGATCGAAAACCCGGTGCTGGTCGACCGCTATATGCCCGGCACGGAGCTGGAAGTGGACGTCATTTCCGACGGGAAGTCCGTCCTGATCCCCGGCATCATGGAGCATATCGAGCGTGCCGGGGTCCACAGCGGCGATTCCATCGCCGTCTACCCGCCGTACAACCTCAGCGACAAGTTCCTTGGTCGCATCTGCGACGCATCCGAGCGGTTGGCGAAGGCGCTCGGCACGAAGGGACTTGTCAATATCCAGTACCTGATCTGGGAGGACGAGCTTTACGTCATCGAGGTCAATCCCCGTGCGTCCCGCACGGTGCCGTACATCAGCAAGGTGACCGGGGTGCCGATGGTGGACCTCGCGTCGCGGGTCATGCTCGGCGCGGACCTCGAAAGCCTCGGCTACGGGACCGGACTGTACCGCACGCCGCCGTACTACGCGGTCAAGGTGCCGGTATTTTCCTTTGAAAAACTCGGGGACGCGAATTCCATTCTCGGCCCGGAGATGAAGTCCACCGGCGAGGTGCTCGGCATCGGCAAAACCATGGCGGAGGCGCTTTTCAAGGGGCTGACCGCCGCCGGATTCGTCCTGCCGTCCGCCGTTTCGCGTGTGCGTGCCGGGGTGTTCCTCAGCGTCGAGGAGGACGATTACGGCGACGCAGTGTCCCTCGCCCGCCGGTTCCACGACCTCGGTCTGCCGCTCTACGCGACGTCCGGCACCGCCGACGCGATCCGACGGCTGGGCATCGAGGTGCGGACCGTGGAGCGGGAGGAACTGTTTCCACTGCTGGAAAGCGGCAAGCTGACCTATCTGATCTACACCGGCGCAGTCCGGGACGGCACGGTCGGCGACTACATCGCCCTGCACCGCCGCGCCATGCAGCTCGGCATCCCGTGCCTGACGTCCCTCGATACCGCTTCCGCGCTCGCGCAGATGATCGCCGGACGGTACAACGCGGGCAATACCGAATTGGTCGACCTCAACAATATGCGGCTCTGGCGGCAGAAGATCCGCTTTACGAAGATGAATTCCTGCGGGAACGACTACATCTTTATTGAAAATTTCGACGGGGCGATCACCTGCCCGGAATCCCTCTGCGTCGACCTTTGCCGACCGCACTACGGCATCGGCGGGGACGGCATCGTGCTCATCGAGCGCTCCCGCGTCGCGGACGCGAAGATGCGTACCTACAACCGGGACGGAAGCGAGGGGAAAATGGCGGGCAACAACCTTCGCTGTGTCGGGAAATACCTCTATGACAATGGCTACGTCCGCAGCGAAACGCTGACGGTCGAGACCGTCGGCGGCGTGCGTCGGCTGAAGCTCTATCTGCGCGACGGCAAGGTGAATACGGTCACGGTGGATATGGGGAAAGTGGACTTCTCACCGAAGTCCCTGCCCGCGCTCTGCGACACGGAGAGGATGGTCCGATATCCGCTGACGGTCGGCGGAAAGGCGTACGAGGTGACCTGCGTTTCGGTTGGCAATCCGCACTGCGTGGTGTTCTGCGAGTCCCCGGACAGCCTTCCGCTCGAAACGCTCGGTCCGAAGTTCGAATACGCCGACTGTTTCCCGGAGCGTATCAATACCGAGTTCGTCCGCGTCGTCGACCGTCACAGCTTGCGCGTGCGCGTCTGGGAGCGCGGAAACGGCGAAACGCTCGCCTGCGGGACCGGCGCCTGCGCCGCGGTGATCGCCGCGGTGGAGAACGGGCTGTGCGAAAAGGGGAGCGACGTGACGGTCCGGCTGCCCGGCGGCGACCTGACGGTCAATTACACGGATGAACGCGTCCTGCTGACCGGGAACGCGCAAAGCGTGTACGACGGGACGTTCACCTATTGAGCGTCCGCGCGAAAAAATCCGAAAAAGGCGAAAAAAATTGTAGGAAGCCCTTGACAAAGCGGGGGAAACGTGCTATAATCAATTTGTTCCGCGTGGGAACCCGCTTGATGTGGGGGATTAGCTCAGCTGGGAGAGCGCAAGGTTCGCAATCTTGAGGTCACGGGTTCGATCCCCGTATTCTCCACCACATTTGAACACCGATTTTGAGGCAAACGCAAAGTCGGTGTTCTTTTCTCTATCGTTTTCAGGAGGATTTTTATGCTGACAGTAAAACCGATCGAAGAAGAGGACGTCGCCTCGCTGGACGACACCGCCTCTACCGAAGAACGGCTCGAAATGATTCACGCGTCTATGCGGAAACAATGCAAAGGGAAATACTTTGAAAATTTCAAGGTGATTGCCGATGGGGAGATCGTCGGGTTTATGATTTTGTTCGCGCACACGGAACACATCATCAGTTGCGGTCCTGAAATCAAGCCGTTGCATCGGCGAAAAGGATATGCTTATGTGGCGGAGAAAATGGCCCTTGAAATTGCAAAATCGAAAGGCTATACGATAGCGGTCGGCGACGTTTTAGCGGACAATACGGCAAGCAGGGCGTTGCACGAAAAACTTAGGTTTGAGCTGGAGCGTATCTATACGAAAGCAGACGGACGCCAAAGATGCTTGTATATCAAAGCCCTTTAGGTTGTAGAAGCCGAACGAGCTGTGCAAAATAGTCGGGGAAACCGAGAAAATTTTCGGTTCCCCCTTTCTTTTTTGCGAAAAGTATGGTATACTGTTCTCGCGGTCACGCGGATGCTGCAACGACCGTTTGATCTCAAGGGGAAAGGGGAATTTTCATAATGACCAGGAAACGCTTTCTGCCGGCGCTTCTGTGCCTGCCGCTTCTGGCGGTCGTCTGCCTGATGTCCGTATCCCTCGCCGTCGGTTCGACGTCCTCCCGCGAAATGCCGGGCGACCTCGACGGGGACGGTGCGCTGTCCGCCTACGACCTGACGCTCTACCTGCAATACCTCGCGGGGGAAACCTCGCTTTCCGACCGCGCCCTCGCCCGCGCGGACCTCAACGGGGACGGTGAACGGAACGAAAAGGACGCCGAACTGCTGCAACAATATCTTTCCGGCACGGAGGTGAACGGAATGGAAACCGCAAACACGAAACGGGTCGCCTATCTGCCGCTGGACAACCGTCCTGTCAACAAGGACCGTGCGGTCTACCTCTCGCAGTCCGTCGGCATCGAACTCGTCCTGCCCGAGGAAACGCTCTACCGCACGGCGCTCGACACGATGGAGCCGAACCCGGACGGCAGCACCATCGGCAACCGCGAAGCGTTGCTCGAATGGATGAAGGAAGCCGACGAGACCTGCGACGCGTTCGTGCTTTCGGTGGATCAGGCGCTTTCGGGCGGTCTGGTCGGCTCGCGTTGGCTGCAAAATACCGACCTTTCCCTGGAAAACGAGATCATCGACGAGATTGCCTACCTGTGTGTGCACAACACGGTCATTCTGTTCGATACCGTCATGCGGCTCGCGTCCACGTCGGGCTATCAGGGGCTGGATCTGGACACCTACAACGCCTTGCGCGGCTACGGCGCAGTCGCGCGTCGGTCGTTAAGCGGTGACGAACTGACCGTCGAAAACATCGTCGCGGGCTACCGCTATGACGCGAACGGGCGGGAGATCCCGTTCTCGCGTGGCGAGGAGATCCTGCGGCATTACCTCACGTCCCGCGAGCGCAAACTGCGCCTTGCGGACAGACTGCTCGACAAGGTTTTGGGGGACGCGGAATTCCTCTACATCGGGGTGGACGATTCCTCCCCGCAAAAGACCATTCAGACCAACGAAATCGACTACCTGACCGCGAAGCTCGGCGACAAGGGCGTGCTGAGCGCCGCGACGGACGAGCTCGGGCTTTGCTGTCTGACACGCATGGCGACCCTGCTTTACGGCGCGCCGAAGGTACATTTGACTTATTTCGGCGGCGGAAAGGACCTGCCGGCGGACGAATTCGACATCGGGACGCTGGACGATATGCTGGAAACGCACCTCGTCTGCCTAAACGTCGAAAAAACCGACGACACGAAAGACGCCCTGCAGGTGCTGGTGCTGACGAGGAACAATTCCTCGAGCGACCGCCAATCGCTTTTGAACCGAATCAAGAGCAACCTGTCGAACGGCGTGCCGACCATGCTCATCGATGCGTCCACCGACGCCGGGGTATTCGCCCGGACGCTGCTCGACGGGGAAGTCCCGATCGGAAAACTGCTCGGCTATTCCTGCTGGAACACGGTCGCGAACGCCACCGGCATCGCCCTTTCGCAGGGGATTTCCCGCTGTGCGTACCTGCAGAGCGTGCCGGAATCCACGGCGGAAGCGAACGAGGGCTTCCTGAAGAGCATGACGTTCGGCTACATCAAGGACGTCAGCTACAAGCTCTTCCACGCGAATATCGACGGGATCGAGCGGGAGGGCTACCCCTGCTCGGTGCCGCAGGTGTTGCGCGTGCTCAACGGGAGCGGCATCGTCACGTCGTTTTCGCCTTACGCGGAGCGCGGACACGCGGAAGTGACGGTTTCGAATTTCCGCTACCCGTGGAACCGCACGTTTGAAATGACGTTTGACATACAGGTCGGCTGAACGTCCGACCGGGAAAGGGGAAAACATGGTTCTCATCATCGCGGAAAAACCCAGCCTTGCGCGTAACATTGCTTCCGCGATCGGTCAGCTTCGCCGTCGGGACGGGTACCTCGAAGGGGAGGAGTATCTCGTCACATGGGCGTTCGGGCACCTGTTTTCCCTGTGCGACATTGAGGAATATACCGGGGAGCAGGCGGGCGGCCGTTGGACGATGGAGCACCTGCCCTGCTTTCCGGAGGAATTTCGGTTCACCCTGCGGAAGGGGGACGATAAAAAGACGGTCGACGCCGGGGTGCAGAAGCAGTTCGGCGTCATTTCCGCGTTGTGCGGACGGGAGGACGTGGATACGATTGTCAACGCCGGGGACGCGGACCGCGAAGGGGAGATCATCGTGCGGCTCTGCATCTCGAACGCCGGGGACGTATGCCGCGGCAAGGCGCTCAAACGGCTCTGGCTTCCCGACCAGACCCCGCAGACCATTCGCGATTCTCTCGCAAACCTGCAGGACGAATCGGCGTACGACCGCCTCGCCGACGAAGGCTTCGCCCGCACCTATATCGACTGGCTCTACGGCGTCAACCTGACCCGCTACGCCACGCTGCGGACCGGGCTGCTGCTTAGGGTGGGCAGGGTCATCGTGCCGATCGTCAAGGCGATCTACGAGCGGGACCTCGCCATCCGCAATTTCGTCCCCGGGGTCTACCTTTCGCCGGTCAGCAAGGAATGTACGCACGGTGAAACGGTCGAGCTGGTTTCCAAGCAGAAATTCGAGCCGGCGGATCGCACGAAGGCGGAGGAGCTCTGCCGCAGGTACAACGAAGCCGGCGCGACCGTCAAGTCCGTCCGCCGCAAGAAGGAAAAACTCTCCCCGGGCAAGCTGTTCTCGCTCTCCAAATTGCAGAGCTTCCTCGGGAAGAAATACAAGATGTCCATGCAGGAGTCCCTCGACGTCGTCCAGAAACTGTACGAGGAGGGCTACCTGACCTACCCCCGCACCAATTCGGAATACCTCGCCACGGCGGAAAAGGAAAAGGTCCGCAAGATCCTCGCGTCCTGTGAAAAACTCGGCTATCCGGTCCGCTTCAAGGACGGGAAAAACATCTTCGACGACAGCAAAATCGAGTCCCATTCCGCCCTGACGCCGACCTATAAGATCCCCGCGAAGGGCGCGCTGTCCGAGCGGCAGACGCTGGTGTATGCGGCGGTGTTCCGGCGGTTTGTCGCGGTGTTTTGCGCCGAGGATTGCGTCGTCGAGCGGACGGAAATCGTCATTTCCGTCGGGGATTTGGAGGAATTCACCCTCAAAGGCACCGTCATGCGGGAAAAGGGCTGGACCAAATTCGACGAACGGACGCAGAAGGACCGGGAACTTCCCCCGCTCGAAAAGGGGGAAACCGTCTGCATCGACTTTCGCCCGGTCGAAAAGGAAACCTCCCCGCCCAAGCATTACACCATCGAAACCCTCAACAACTACCTCAAAAACCCGTTCCGCGAGGAGAAGGCGGCGGCGAAGGAGCGCGACGGGGCGGACGACGCCGACGCCGCGGGGGATGCCGACGACCGCGAGGAATATCGGGCGATCTTCGAGGGGCTTGAACTCGGCACGGAAGCGACCCGGACCGGCATCATCGACAACGCCCGGAAAAGCAACTATATCCAGCTGAAAAAGGACGTCTACACGATCCTGCCGGACGGGGAATTCCTCGTGAATTCGCTCGAAGAGCTGGGGATTGTGATGGACAAATATCGGACCAGCGAACTCGGCAAGGCGCTCAAGGACGTCTTTCACGGGGTCATGACTGTGTCCGAGAGCGTCCGCCTTGCCGAGGAACGCATTTCTGCGGCGTTTTCGGCGTGTCCGGCGGACAGCGACACGGGGTATTTCGGCGAGATCGTCGGTTCCTGTCCGCTTTGCGGCGGGGACGTGCGCCGGATGCGCGATTTTTACGGGTGCGCGAACTACCGCGAGGGCTGTAAATTCAGCGTCAGAACGCATATCTGCGATCGTGTGATCCCGACGGACGCCCTGCGGAAACTGCTTTCGGGGGAGGAGACCGGCGTGCTCGACGGGTTCCGCTCGAAGAAAACCGGGCAGCCGTTCTCGGCGTCGCTGCGGCTGGACGAGAGCGGAAAGGCGACGTTCGTTTTCCCAGACCGCCGCGAACCGAAAAAGCAGAGCGTGCCGGTTTGCCCGCTCTGCGGCAAGGCGATCGTCAAGGGAAAGACCGCCTACGGCTGTTCCGGCTGGAAGGACGGCTGCACGTTCCGCCTGCCGTTTGAGAAGGACGGGAAGCGGTTGACCGACCGCGAGGCGTTCGCGCTGATCTCCGCCGCACGGGAAGGAGGTTCCGTATGAAACGGGAAGGATCCGGCGCTCCGGCACTGTTTCCGCCACCGCCGGGGGAAGCGGTGACTTCGCTCCTCGCGTGGTACCGTGCGAATGCGCGTGTCCTGCCGTGGCGGACGGAAATCACGCCGTACCGGGTCTGGGTCTCGGAAATCATGCTGCAGCAGACCCGCGTGGAGGCTGTCAAGCCCTATTTTCAGCGCTTTCTCGAAGCGTTCCCGGATATTCCGTCGCTCGCGGGCGCGGAGGACGTGCGACTGCTCAAGCTGTGGGAGGGGCTCGGCTATTATAGCCGTGCGCGGAACCTGAAAAAGGCGGCGTGCGTCCTGACCGAGCGGTACGGCGGGGAGCTTCCCGCGGACGTCGCGGAACTGCGGAAACTGCCCGGTATCGGCAGCTATACGGCGGGCGCGATCGCGTCGATCGCGTTCGGCATCCCCGCGCCGGCGGTGGACGGCAATGTGCTGCGGGTGCTCGCCCGGCTGACCGGCTGCTTCGCCGACGTGCGCGACCCGAAGACCCGCCTGTCTGCCGAAGCGACCGCCCTGCAGATGTGTCCGCCGGAAACGCCCGGCGATTTCACGCAGGCGATGATCGAACTCGGTGCGCTGGTCTGCGTGCCGAACAGGGACGCGAAATGCGGGGAATGCCCGTTCCGCCCGTGGTGCGTCGCCGCACGGGACGGACTGACCGACCGCCTGCCTGTCCGCTCGGCGAATGCGCCGCGTCGGGTCGAACAGCGGACCGTCCTGCTGCTGAGGGAGGGGGACGTCTATCTGCTTCGCCGCCGCCCGCCGAAAGGACTGCTCGCGGGGCTGTACGAACTGCCGAACGTGGAAGGCACGCTCGACCGCGAACAGGCGATCGCTTTCGCCCGCGAAAACGGTTTCCAGCCGCTCCGCACCGAACCGCTCCCGCCCGCAAAGCACATCTTCACCCACGTCGAATGGCACATGACCGGCTGGTCGATGACCGGCTACTTCGCCGACGGCGGGGAAGGGGTCTCCCGTATTCTCGCACGTCGGGAGGAGCTTTCGGACGTCTACGCCATTCCGTCCGCGTTTTCCGCTTATCTCGGGGAGATCCGGGCGGGAAAGGCGTGACCTATATACGAAAAAGGAGAATCCATATGAAACTGATGATCGCATCCGACCTGCACGGGTCTGTCGCCTGCACGGAACGCCTGCTCAAGCGCATGGACGAGGAGAACCCGAAAAAACTGGTCCTGCTCGGCGACCTGCTCTACCACGGACCCCGCAACGTCCTGCCCATGCGGTACGATACCGCGAGGGTCGCCGAACTGCTCAACGCACGGCGTTCGTCGCTGTTCTGCGTCCGCGGAAACTGCGACACGGAGGTCGATCAGGCGGTCCTGCAATTCCCGATCCTTTCGGATTCCGGCTTGCTGTTCGTCGACGGGCTGACCCTGTTCGCCACGCACGGGCATTTGTATGCGCCCCCGCTTTCGCCGGGGGACATCCTGCTGCACGGGCATACGCACGTCCCGGAGCATACCGTTTTCGGCGACAACCTCGTCCTCAATCCCGGCTCGACGACCCTTCCGCGCGGCGGCTCGAAGAACAGCTACATGACCTACGAGGACGGGCTGTTCCTCTGGAAAACGCTGGACGGGGACGTGTTCGACCGGCTGGAATTGTAGAAAATTCCCCGAAACGGCGAAAAAACAACCGAAAGTTGCGAAAAAACAACCGTTTGTCGGTTCCCTTTTTACTTTCGTTCTGGTATTCTGGAAACAGTCGAGGACCTCGCAAAAAAACGAAAACGAAAGGAAGGAACTCTCTATGAACCAAACCACGATCGGGCAAAACATCGCGTTCTGGCGGCGGAAAGCCGGACTGACGCAGGAGCAGCTTGCCGAAAAACTGGGCGTTACGGCGCAGGCGGTCTCCAAATGGGAAAACGACCTTTCCCAGCCGGACCTGAATTTCGTCCGACAGATGGCGTCGATGTTCGGAATCACGCTGGAGGAACTGCTCAACGGCGAATCGGCGGTCCCCGTCGTCCGCGTCGCGGACGAGGAACGGCGGGAAAAACGAATCGTCCAAATTCAAGTCAAAACGCCGGAGACGTCCGTCGCCGTGCGGATACCGGCTACGCTGTTTCGGTCGATGTACGAGAGCGGGCAGCTGCAGGGACTTGTCGGAAACGAAGAAGAAGCGGTCGCGGGACTTTGCGCCGTGATGGAGATGATTGAGCAAGGCACGGTCGGAAGGCTGGTCGACGTCGAAACGGAGGAATCTACAGTCTGCATCGAGGTGGTCGCATATGAAGGTTGAATACTGTGTCGCCGGGAAATCCGGTCAGGTGGATTGCGGGAAAGACGTGTTTCTGCTCGGTATCCTGTTTTGTAAAGAAGGCAGGCATTACGTCAACATAAATGACGCGGTGCCGTTTCCCTGCCGCGAAACGACGTATGACCTGCCGCAGGACAGCCGTCTGATGCTGCGCTTCTTTACGACCGACGACGCGACGGAACGCGCGTCGCTGAAAGCCTATGCGGGGCTGAAACACGTTGAAATCGACGACAGCTCGTTCCCCGGCGGTTTCACGCTGCATGCAACCTATTGAAAAAACAAATCGGAAAGGGGTTTCCTTTCCGATTTTTTTGTGGTTTTCGTTCGCAACGATGGGAAGCCGGTTTTAGCCGTTATACGCTTCCTTGTCGCAGAGCAGGACGACGTCCGGGTGGCACTTGAGGATCGTGCCGGGAACCTGCGTGGTGATGCGGTCGTCGAGCATTTTCTCGATGACGTAGTGCTTCGCCTTGCCGCTGGCGAGGACGATGATCTTCTTCGCCTTCATGATGCTGCCGATGCCCATCGTGACCGCCTGCGTCGGAACGTCCGCCTTGCTCGCGAAGAAGCGGGAATTCGCTTCGATCGTGCTGTCGGTCAGCCCGGTCAGGTGCGTGCCGACGTAGAGGTTCTCCTCCGGCTCGTTGAACGCGATATGCCCGTTCGGACCGAGACCGAGCACCTGCAGGTCAATTCCGCCCGCCGCTTCGATTGCCTCGTCGTACGCTTTGCCCATCGCCGCCGGGTCCTTCGCGAGTCCGTCCGGGACGTGCGTGCGGGACTTGTCGATGTCGACGTGGTCGAACAGGTTGTGGTTCATGAAATAGCGGTAGCTCTGGTCATGCTCCGGGGCGAGCGGATAGTATTCGTCGAGGTTGTAGGAAGTGACGTCCTTGAACGTGATCTCGCCGGCTTTGTTCATCTTCGCGAGCTCCCGGTACATCCCGACCGGGGTCGAGCCGGTCGCAAGACCCAGCACGCACTTCGGCTTCTCCTTGAGCAGTTCGGCGATGATTTTCGCGCCCTCTTTGGACATCTCTTCGTAGTTTTCGCATACGATCAGTTTCATTTTTGCATTACCTCCAATTGGTTTTTCTGCCCTTGTAGTTTAGCACACTTTTCCTTTCGATTCAATAGGTTTTCGCAATTTTTTTCACTCTTTTTGAAAATCGTTTGACAAATTCTGCCGGTTGTGCTATACTGGGACCGTCAAATCGCTTTGCAGACTGCCACAGGAGATTTTTTACCATGAAACGACTCATTCTCGTCACTTCGCCCCCCGCTTGCGGGAAAACTTATATTTCCAAAAAACTCGCCGAAAACCTCAAACACGTCGTCTATCTGGACAAGGACACGCTCATCCCGCTCTCGAAAAAGGTGTTCGAGGCGGCAGGGGAGCCGTATGACCGCAGTTCCGCCTTCTTTGAGAAGTACATTCGCGACGCCGAATACGTCACGATCCTCGCCCTCGCGTTCGAGGCGCTCAAGTACGACGACATCGTGCTTATCAACGCCCCGTTCACGCAGGAAGTGCGCAACAGCGCGTATATCAACGACCTCAAGAAGCGGCTCGTCCAGCTCAACACCAAGCTGACGGTCATCTGGGTGCAGACGGACGTGGAGGTCTGCAAGCGGCGAATGTTGCTGCGGAATTCCGACCGCGACACCTGGAAGGTCGAGCATTGGGACGAGTACGTCAAAGGGGTGGACTTCTCCATTCCCGCCGCACTCGACGACCCGGACGTGCTGGACGACCTGCTGATCTTCTATAATTCCAGCGACGCGGAATATAACGAATCCATGTCCCGCATCCTCGATATCATCGAAAACAGTTAAAATGCTGCGCTTTTCAGGGGCAAACGCAATCGCGGCGGTGCTGCTGGCGACTTTGTCGCAGTTGCTCTGTGTTTTCCCCCCATAGCCCCCCTTTCATCGAAAAATGGCTCGGCTTGCGCCACTTCTGACGCCGCCTTCGCCATTTTTCTTTAGATGGAGCGGCGGTACATGCCCGCCTACGGAACATTATTTTATAGTAATTTTGCTTTTGCGGGAATTTTTCGTTCCTCAAAATCGCTTTGCGCCGTTCGCTTTTTCCTCTTCCAGACGGCGGAAGAATCCTTCCGTGCGGTAGAAAAGGCATTCCCCCATGGACTCCCCGTCCGGGACCGAGCGCACGTCGTCCTCCTCGACGACGTCCACCCGCGCGGGGGCGGGGGAGAGCAGCAGCACCGGCACGAGCGTCTTTCGATAGGCACGGTCCGGCAATCGGTAGTCGAATCGGTACGGCTTCTTTTTTTCGGGGGTGTAGTACTCGACCAGCTCGGTGGAGTACCGATTGGGGCGGTACATATGGCGCATCTCGTAGGAGGTCGGGCTTTTGAACCGCAGCCATTTGTCCGGGTCGGCGATCCCGCCGTACTTTACCGAAAGCACCGTGCGGTCGGTCAGGACGTAGAAATTGCAATGCCTTCCTTTCAGCCTTGCGAGCATGGGGAAACGCGAAACGCGGACGTATGTAAACCCGTTTTCCTTGCAGAAGCGCTTGATGCGGTGGATCGTTGAGAAGCGGTACCGAAAGAATTTCCCCACAAGCCGCCCCCACAGCACAAAAAATATGATCGCTATGATCGCCAGAACAATCGCTTCGAGCAGGAACATTATGACGTCCGGGCCGGTAGAAGGGTGTCCGTTCATCGGTGGCTCCTTTCTTACTTTTGGGGGGGCAAACGCGATCGGTCAGCCGCCGAGCCGCAGCATCTCGTCGATGCAGTGCCGGGCGGCGGTGATGACCTCGCCGTCCAGCCGGATCTCCTCGCCGAAGGTGCCGAGCAGGACGTTGCGGACGTCCGGCAGGGTGGTCAGCTTCATGTTCGGGCAGATCAGATCCTTGGAAAGCACATGGAAGCGCTTCTCCGGGCAGTCGTACTGCAAATGCTCGGCGATGCTGTTTTCCGTGCCGATGATGAATTCCTTCGCGTCGCTCTGCTTCGCGAAGCGCTGAATATCGGCGGTACTGCCGACGAAGTCCGCTTGCGAAACGACCTCCGGGAGGCATTCCGGGTGGACCAGCAGCAGGGCGTCCGGGTGGGCGGCTTTCGCCTTTTCCACGTCTCTGGCGGTCATTTTGGCGTGGGTCGGGCAGCCCCCGCGGACGAAATAGAACTGCTTGTGGACCCCTGCCGCCTCGCACTGCGACTGCACATAGGTGCCGAGGTTGATGTCGGGAATGAACAGAATTTTGTCGTTCGGGAGCTTCTTGACGATCTTGACGGCGGACGACGAGGTTACGCACACGTCGCAGACGGTCTTGAGTTCCGCCGTGGTGTTGATATACGCGACGACGGTGCAATCGGGGTACTGCCGCTTCAATTGCAGGACCGTTTCGGCGTCGAGCTGCTCCGCCATCGGACAGCCAGCGTCCGGGTGGGCGAGCAGGACGGTCTTTTCGGGGGAGAGGATCTTGACCGTCTCCGCCATGAACCGCACGCCGCACATCACCACGGTTTGCTGCCGCGCTTCCTGCGCCAAGGCGGAAAGCCGATAGGAGTCGCCGACGAAGTCCGCGATCTCGAGGATCTCGTGCGCCTGGTAGCTGTGGGCGAGAATGCAAATATCCTTTTCCTTTTTCAGGCGGAGAATTTCTTCCTGTAACTGTTTCAAAACGGGTCACCGTTCCTTTCGGTCCTTGCAAAAATGCTTCTTTCTTACAGTATAACACATTTTGCGTCCGGTTTCAAGAAAAACTTGCGAAATCTTTCTTGCAATTTCCGCAGGGGTATGCTATACTGAAACCGATTCAGGCGGCAAAGACCGGGAAAGGAAGGCTTTTCGTATGAAAAAACCAGATCTGCTGATCCGCAACACCCGTGCGCTCGTGCGCGGAGCGGACGGACGTTACGCGGAAACCGACGCGGAGATCGCGATCTCCGACGGGGTGATCCTCTCCATGCACGGCGCGCCGGAGGGCTTTTCGCCCGACCGCGTCCTCGACGGGACCGGGAAACTCTGCATTCCGGGGCTGATCAACTGCCATACGCACCTGTATATGTCCCTGTTCCGCAACGCTGCGGACGACGTGGCGTTCGACGAGTGGCTGTTCCGCCGCATTCTCCCGCGGGAGGAAACGCTGACGGCGGAGGACGCTTACTGGGGGACGCTGCTTTCCTGTATCGAGCTGCTGAAAAGCGGGACGACCTGCTTCTGCGATATGCACATGTTCCCCGGCGTGCCCGCCCGCGTCGCACGGAAAGCGGGGCTTCGCGCCGTCATCAGCCGGGGATTGACCGGCTCGGAGGGCGGCGAGCGGCGCGTCGCCGAAGCGCTCGGCGAATGGGAGGAAGTCAAGGACGACCCGCTGACGACCTTTATGCTCGCGCCGCACGCGATCTACACCTGCGACGAAGCGTTCCTGCGTCGGATCGCCGAACTTTCCGGGGAAACCGGGCTTCCGATCCACACGCACCTCGCCGAATCAGTCAAGGAATCGGTGGACTGCTACCGCGAACACGGCTGCTCCCCGGCCGCCTACCTCGACCGCGTCGGGATCCTTTCGCGCAAGACCCTCGCGGCGCACTGCGTGCAGCTTTCCGAAGCGGACATCCGCCTGCTCGCGGCTCGCGGCACGTCGGTCGCCCACAACCCGAAAAGCAACCTCAAGCTGGCGAACGGGGTCGCCCCGGTCCGGCGTATGCTCGAGCAGGGGGTCAACGTCTGCCTCGGCACGGACGGGGCGGGCTCCAATAACGCCCAAAACCTGTTCTCCGAGATGAATTTCGCCTGCCTGCTCCCGAAAGGCATAGAGCGGGACGGCGCGGCGGTCAGCGCCGAGGAGGTCTTTGCGATGGCGACGGAGAACGGCGCGAAAGCCCTCTCGCTCGAGAAGGTCGGTCGGCTCGAGGAAGGCTGGCAGGCGGACATCGTCCTGCTCGACCTGCACCGTCCGGCGTTTTCGCCGCCCGGCCGCACCCTGCGCGCGCTCTGCTACGCCGCCAACGGCAGCGAGGTGGATACGGTCCTCGTCGGCGGGCAGGTCGTTCTCGACCACGGCGTCCTGCCGTTCATCGACGAGGAGGAAGTCTATTTCCACGTCGCAAAAATCACGAAGGACTGGTAAACAACCATGCAACAGTATGCGATCGCCGACCCGTCCCTTTGGGAATCCGGAGAAAGGAAGATCCGCTGGGTGCGGGACCATATGCCGCTCCTGCGCGGTCTGGAAGCGGAGCTTTCGGAAGAAAAGCCCTTCGACGGACTTCGCGTCGCCCTTTCCGTGCATTTGGAGGCGAAAACCGCCTACCTTTGCCGGGTTCTGGCGGCGGGCGGTGCGGATATGTACGTCACCGGCAGCAACCCGCTCTCCACGCAGGACGACGTGGCGGCCGCGCTCGTGCGCGGCGGAATGCGGGTGTTCGCTCGGCACGGGTGCGATATGGAGACCTATCGGGAAGGGCTTTGCCGGGTCGTGGAAGGGTCCCCGCAGATCGTCATCGACGACGGCGGCGACCTCGTGCACCTGCTGCACACCGCCTACCGCGACCTGCTCCCGCACGTCATCGGCGGCTGCGAGGAGACGACGACCGGCATCCTGCGCCTGCGTGCGATGGAGCGGGAGGGCGCGCTGCGCTTCCCGATGATCTCGGTCAACGACGCCGACTGCAAGCACCTCTTCGACAACCGCTACGGCACGGGGCAGTCCGTCTGGGACGCCATCGACCGCACGACCAACCTGATCGTCGCTGGAAAGACGGTCGTCGTCGCCGGTTACGGCTGGTGCGGCAAGGGGGTCGCGATGCGGGCGAAGGGGCTGGGCGCTTCCGTCGTCGTGACGGAGGTGGACCCGATCAAGGCGATGGAGGCGGTCATGGACGGATTCCGGGTCCTGCCGATGGCGGAAGCCTGCCCGATCGGCGACCTGTTCATCACCGTGACCGGCGACTGCGGCGTGGTGACGACCGAACACTTCCCGCTGCTCAAGGAGGGGGCGATTCTCGCGAACGCCGGACATTTCGACGTCGAGGTGGATATGCAGGCCCTCAACGCTTACGCTGTCCGCAGCTGGGAAGCGCGGGACAACATCACCGGCTACGAGCTCCCGGACGGAAAGACGGTCTACGTCCTCGCGGAGGGGCGGTTGGTCAACCTCGGCGCCGGGGACGGGCATCCGGCGGAGATCATGGACCTTTCCTTCGCCGTACAGGCGATGAGTGCGCGGTACCTCGTCAAGAACCGCGAAACGCTTTCCGGCGGGCGGGTGATTTCCGTCCCGCGGGAGGTGGATCTCGCGGTCGCGCGCCGCCGTCTGGACGCGTGGGGCGTGCGGATCGACCACCTGACCGATCGGCAGGCGGCGTACCTCGCCTCGTGGGACCCGGAGGGCTGACGCGTCCCGCCGGGAGAAAGTTTTGTTCACAAGTTTCCGTCTTTTTCGTTGCAATCCTTTTGCAGAAATCGCTTGGAATATTCACAATTCGGTGGTATACTGAAGGTACAGAATCGGTCAGGACCTCCAAAAAGGAGAAGGGCAGGGGAAACCTCGAATGTTCAAAAGTGTCTTTTCCCGCATCATGACGACCTTTTCGGTCATCATTCTGGTCTGCATCCTGCTGCTGGTCTTTATCGTCGCTTCCGGGCTGTTCCGGGAAAGCCAGGCGAAGGAGCTTTCCGAATTGGTCGTCGCGGCCAAGGAGGTCGCCTATTTCCTGCGCGAAACCCAGAAAAGCACCCGGGAACCGACCCTGCAGGTGCTGCAGAGCGACGCGTTCCTGACCGGGCTGACCGGCGTGGCGCTGAATACGGACGCGGACATCTCCGTCCTTTCCATGGACGGGGTGATCCTGCTGACGGACTCCGCCGATTGGGACCCCGGCGAGCGCATGATGACCCACGACACGCTCTCGGACCTTCTCGAGGATCCGAAAGCCTACGCGCTCAGCGACCTCGCGGGCGCGCTCTCGTCGAAGCGGCTCAACGGGTTTGAGACCGTGCGCAACGGGGACGGCGACTTCCTCGTCGTCGTGACCGCCCATTCCGCCCCGACCAACGAGCTGGCGAACTCCGTGACCATGTTGATGGTCGCCGTTGCGATCTGGATCGTGTTCGTCGCGGTCATCTGCGTGTTCCTGATCTCCCGCCGCATCACCGACCCGATCAAGCAGATCGGCGACGCCGCGAAGGAGTACGCGCAAGGGCGTTTCAACGTCCGCGTCAACGTCGACGGGCAGGACGAGATCGCCGAACTCGGCCGTGCGTTCAACAATATGGCGAGCAGCCTCGCGACCCACGAGGAGAACCGCAACACCTTCATCGCCAACGTCTCGCACGACCTCCGCACCCCGATGACGACCATTTCCGGCTTCGTCGACGGCATTCTCGACGGCACCATTCCGCCCGAGCAGCAGAACCATTACCTGCAAACCATCTCCGGCGAGGTGCACCGGCTTTCGCGTCTGGTCAATTCGCTGCTGCAGGTCAGTCGGCTGGAATCCGGCGCGAAGCTGCGGGTGAGCGAATTCAACCTGACGGAGAAGGCGCGGCAGGTGCTGCTGTCGCTGATCGGCAAGATCGAAGCGAAGAAGATCGACGTGGATTTCGAGGGCGGGGAGGAGGACCTGTTCGTCCTCGCGGACCCGGACGCGATCCATCAGGTACTGTACAACCTCCTCGACAACGCGGCGAAGTTCACCGAGCAGGGTGGGAAGATCACCGTCCGCATCGCGGCGGTCCGCGGGAGGAAGGCGCAGGTCCGCGTGACCAACACCGGCCAGAGCATTCCGCCGGAGGAGATCCCCCACATCTTCGAGCGCTTCTATAAGTCCGACCGCTCCCGCGGATTGGACAAGACCGGGACGGGGCTGGGCCTGTATATCGTCAAGACCGTCCTCGACAAGCACGGCGAATCTGTTTCCGTCACGTCCTCGCCCGAAACGGGGACCACCTTCTGCTTCTCCCTGTCCCTCGCGGGCGGACGGCAGAAGAGCAAACCGGCGGACGGTCCCGACGCGGAAGCCGATTGAATTTTCGTATAAAATTTCCATATATTTAGGAAAGGAAACGGTGAGAACCATGAGCGAATGGGAAAACAACGAAAACGAACGTCCGGAAGGCGAGCCCCAGCCGGAGCAAACGCCGAACGAACCGGAAAACACCCCGAACGGACAGCAGTCCGAACCGGCGGGACAGCCCGGCGGAAGCGGGAACGACTACTACACCTGGGAAGGGAAGCCCGGCAAGACGGGCAAGAAACGTCGCCGGGGCAACCGTGCGGGGGCGTTCTGCGCGGTCGCGGTGGTGTGTCTGGTGCTGACGGCGGCGATCTGCCTGCCGACGCTGCTCTACTTCTTTTCCGGCGGCAGGACGAATTCTCCGTCCGGGAACAGCGGTGTGCCGGGAACGAATCCCCAGTCGGGCGTGTCGCTGACGCCGGAGGGGACCGTTTCCTATGACGTCAGCCAGACCATCGAGCCGAATACCAACCCGGAAAGCGAGACCAACGACCTGACCGAGCTGTACGAAACCTGCTCCAAGAGCTGCGTGAGCATTTACGTCACGTTCGGCAGGCAGAACGAGGGCTCGTACGCGATCGGGAGCGGTTTCGTCCTGACGAAAGACGGATACATCGCCACCAACCAGCACGTCGTCGACGAAGGGGAGCGGATCCAGGTCATCTTCTATGACGACACGAGGTACGACGCGGAACTGGTCGGCGAGGATAAGACGCGGGACCTTGCGGTCCTGAAGATCGACGCGGACGACCTGACGCCGCTCAAGGTCGGCAATTCCGAAGCCCTGAAGATCGGGCAGACGGTCGCCGCCATCGGCACGCCGTACGACATGGCGTTCGCCGGCACGCTGACGCGCGGCACCATCAGCGGCCTTGACCGCCAGATCGAGATCACGGACGAGCAGACCGGCCGCGTCGTCAAGACCATGACCATGATCCAGACGGACGCGTCCATCAACCCCGGCAACAGCGGCGGTCCGCTGATCAACCTGTCCGGGGAGGTCGTCGGCATCAACGCGATGAAGCTGATGCAGGACAGCTACGATTCCACCACATACGAGGGGCTCGGGTTTGCCATTCCGATCAATTATGCGGTCGATATTTTCAACCAGCTGATCCAGTACGGCCGCGTCGTGCAGGAGCCGGAAAACAGCTATGTGAACATCAGCGCGTGGCTCGGTGTGACCGTCGCGAACGTTTCGGACGGGCTGGAGAGCGCCGGCGTCCGCCCGCAGTGCGAATACCCGGAGGAGGGTGCGATCATCATGTCGGTCGACCCGAATACCGCCGTCTATGCGGCCGGTCTGCAGCAGTTCGATATCGTGACGGAGTTTGACGGACATGCCATCGCCTCCAAGGACGATTTAGTGAACGTGTTGAGCAGCTACCGTGCCGGACAGCAGGTCAGCATGACGGTCTACACGTTCTCGCGTCGGTTCGACAGCTGTGAACAGCGCACGCTCACGTTCGTGCTCGACGGCGCCGCCTGAGTCTGCTTTACGCGTACTTTTTCCGCATCCGTGCGCCGTTCTTTCCGTGGCGGCGCATGGATGCGCTTTTTACGGGCGATACTACGCATGTACGGGCGTCCGGGTTTTGGGATTTGCAAAAAAAAAAATCGAAAAACTTTTCCAAAACCCCTTGACAAACGGTTTTGAATATGGTATAGTAACAAAGCTGTCGCGGGAAGCGGAACGCGGTTCCGCGGAACGCCCGGCGAAGAGGGACATTGAAAACTGAACAACAGAGAAAGATGTACTACGCGCAGCATGGAAACATGCTGCGAGGGACTCGTGAATTCAAGTAAGTAGAAGAGCAGAAACAGGAATTTATGCGGTGCGGAAGCGCCGTATGAATAAACAACTCATAAAGAGTTTGATCCTGGCTCAGGATGAACGCTGGCGGCGTGCATAACACAT
>CANRIX010000022.1 GCA_947630765.1 uncultured Clostridia bacterium
CTTAACCTTACCACAGGTTTCTCCTATTCGCCACTCTTTTTTTGCTTTTTGTCACACATCATTGTAACACAGACAGAGAAAATTGCCGTTTTTTGCCGTCCGCCCCTTGCAAAACCCGTAAAAATGTGGTATACTATCATGTTCAAACCGTGCAACCCATCGCAAACAGAGAGGAAAAGACATTGATACGCAAAGATTTACGCAACATCGCCATCATCGCGCACGTCGACCACGGCAAGACCACCCTCGTCGACGAAATGCTCAAGCAGGGCGGGATCTTCCGCGAGAACCAGGTCACCGAGGAACGGGTCATGGATTCCAACGCACTCGAACGGGAGCGCGGGATCACCATCCTCGCCAAGAACACCGCCATTCACTACAAGGACGTCAAGATCAACGTCGTCGACACGCCGGGGCACGCGGACTTCGGCGGGGAGGTCGAGCGGATCCTGAAGATGGTCAACGGGGTCATCCTGCTGGTCGACGCCGCCGAAGGTCCCATGCCCCAGACCCGGTTCGTCCTGCAAAAGGCGCTCGAGCTGAACCACAAGGTCATCGTCGTCGTCAACAAGATCGACCGGCCGGACGCACGGCTGGACGAGGTGCCGGACGAGGTGCTCGAGCTGCTCATCGACCTCGACGCGTCCAACGAGCAGCTGGAAAGCCCGGTGCTCTTCTGCTCCGGGCGGGACGGGACGGCGTCGCTGTCCCCCTACGACCGCGGCAGCGACCTCAAGCCGCTCTTCGACACGATCCTCGACTATATCCCCGCTCCCGAGGGCGACCCGGACGGCGAGCTGCAGCTGCTGGTCTCGTCCATCGACTACAACGACTACGTCGGGCGCATCGGCATCGGGCGCGTCGAGCGCGGGACCGTGCGGGTCAATCAGGACGTCTGCATCACGAACTTCCACGAGGGCGCCGAGCCGAAGCGCACCCGGATCGTCAGCCTGTACCAGATCGACGGGCTCAACCGCATCCCGGTCGAGAGCGCGTCGGTCGGCGACATCGTCTGCTTTTCCGGCGCGGACTCCATCACGATCGGCGACACGGTGACGTCCGTCAACTGTCCCGAGCCGCTGGAGTTCGTCAAGGTCAGCGAGCCGACGATGGAAATGACCTTCTCGGTCAACGATTCCCCGTTCGCGGGGCGCGAAGGCAAGTTCGTGACCTCCCGCCAGCTGCGCGACCGGCTCTACCGCGAGCTGCAGAAGGACGTGTCCCTGCGCGTCGAGGACGGCGAATCCACCGACAGCTTCAAGGTGTGCGGGCGCGGTGAAATGCACCTGTCCATCCTGATCGAGACGATGCGGCGCGAGGGCTACGAGCTCGCCTGCTCCACTCCGAAGGTGCTGCTCAAGGAGATCGACGGCGTGACCTGCGAGCCGATCGAGCGGGTGTTCATCGACGTGCCGAACGACTTTTCCGGCGCCGTCATCGAGGAACTTTCCCGCCGCAAGGGCGAGCTGATCGCGATGAACCCGAACGCCGTCGGTACCCGCATGAAGATCGAGTATCGGATCCCGACCCGCTGCCTGCTCGGCTACCGCAGTATGTTCATGACCGCCACGCGTGGAGAGGGGATTATGAACACCGTGTTCGAGGACTACGAGCCGTATCGCGGCGACATCCAGCTGCGGTTCACCGGCTCCCTCGTCGCGTCCGAGGACGGCGAGACCACTTCCTATGGGCTCTACAACACGCAGGAACGCGGCAGTATGTTCCTCTCCCCGGGCGTCAAGATCTACGCCGGGCAGATCGTCGGGATGAACCCCAAGCAGGGCGACATCACCGTCAACCCCTGCAAGCAGAAGCACCTGACGTCCATTCGCTCGTCCGGCGCCGACGAGAAGCTCATCCTCGTCCCGCCCGTCATCTTCTCCCTCGAGGAAGCCATTGAGTTCATCAACGACGACGAGCTTATCGAGGTCACCCCCAAAAGCATCCGCCTCCGCAAGCGCATCCTCGACAAGGACCTGCGCCTGAAGGCCGAAGCTAAGGCGAAACGCGGGTAAAGGAACGAGGGGAACGTGTGGGGGACGTCGCGTCCCCCACGCCCCCCGTAGCGCGAAGTCAACTCCGTTGACTTCGGGGAAAAATTTATAAATGCGTCCGTCAAAACCCTTTCGTTTACGGTGAAAACCCGCTCGAACCTCGCGTGGCTCCTATCGCAATTCGCAAAAGTCGTTGACTTTTGTGAACGCCGAAGTTTCCCCTTGCGGCTCAACCGCGAGCCGCATTTGCCGCTTCGCGGCAAACCGTGGAAATTCGAGCCAGCGCCCGTCCCATACGTTTTTGTCTTGTAATAAATTTTCTTTTCGAGACGTAATATGGGGGCGCAGACCGCAATGCGGTCACGCGAATTTGGGGGTCGCCGGGAAGGGCGAAAATCGGGGCGCAGAGGGCGCAAAATCCGAACGAATTTCCATGGTTTTGCCGCTTTTCCGCAAGCGGAAAAGCGCAAATGCGGGGCGCGGTTGCCCCGCAAATGGAAATTCGCATAAAACGGGGCACGACGATAAGGGGGCGGGGAACGGAGTTCCCCGCGCGTACTCCCTTCTCGTACCCCCGTACCCCTAAAAACACATTAAGGAGAATCTCAAATGTTACTTCTATTTCAAGGCGACAGCGTAACGGACGCGGGGCGGAGCCGCGAGGACCTAAGCGACCTCGGGCCGGGCTACCCGAAGTACACGGCGGCGCTGCTGCGGGAAGCGTTTCCTGCGGAAAAGATCGAATTCGTGAACCGTGGCGTCAGCGGCGACCGGACGGAGCAGCTGGTGGCGCGGCTGGAGCCGGACTTCCTGGCGGTCAAGCCGGACCTCGTGACGATCCTGGTCGGCGTGAACGACAGCTGGCACAGCTGCCCGCCGACGAACATCGTGACGACGGACGAACAGTTCGAGCGCAACTACCGAACGGTGCTGGACGCGCTTGCGGCGCGGAGCATCCCGGTCGTCATGCTCGAGCCGTTCTGCATGCCGAACCCGGCGATCCCGGACTTCCGCGCGGACCTGCTGCGGCGCAACGACACGGAGCGCCGGCTGGCGCGTGAATACGGCAACGTGCTGGCGTACATCCCGCTCGACGGGCTCGCGTACGCGGACGCGGCGACGCACGGCACGACCCACCTGACCGACGACGGCGTCCACCCGAACGAAGCCGGTCGCGCGTGGATCGGCGGACTGCTCGCGGACGCGCTGAAGCCGATCCTGCGGACGCGCTTCTTCGCCAAGTAAGGATTTTATGGCGATTCGGTTGTCCGACCGCTTCACGACCGGGCGGCTCCTGCGGTTCACGCTGCCGTCGGTCGCGATGATGATCTTCACGTCGGTGTATGGCGTGGTGGACGGGTTTTTCGTGTCCAACTACGTCGGCAAGACGCCGTTTGCCGCCCTGAACCTGATCTATCCGTTCCTGATGCTGCTCGGCGCTGTGGGCTTCATGCTCGGCACGGGCGGGAGCGCACTCGTGTCGAAGTGCATGGGGGAGGGGCGTGCCGACCGTGCGAACCGGCTGTTCTCGCTGTTCGTCTGGGTGACGCTCGCCGCCGGTGTGGCGTTCGCGGCGCTCGGCTGCGCGGTGATGCGCCCGGTGTCGCTGCTGCTCGGCGCGGACGACGCGATGCTGGACCACTGTGTGCGCTACGGGCGGATCCTCGCGCTCGGGCTGCCGGTGTTCATGCTGCAGCAGGAGTTCCAGAGCTTCTTCGTCGCGGCGGAAAAGCCCCAGCTCGGCTTCTTCGTGACCGTGCTTGCGGGGTTTACAAACATGGCGCTCGACTGGCTGTTCGTCGCCCGGCTCGGCTGGGGACTGCCCGGCGCGGCGGGCGCGACCGTGCTCAGCCAGACCGTCGGCGGCGTGCTCCCGCTCCTCTACTTCGCACGCCCCAACCGCGGACGGCTGCGCCTCTGCAAGCCCCGCTTCGAGGGACGTGCCCTGCTTCGCGCCTGCGCCAACGGCTCGTCGGAGCTGATGAGCAACATCTCCATGTCGCTCGTGAGCATGCTCTACAACTTCCAGCTGATGCGCTACGCCGGGGAGGACGGCGTGTCCGCCTACGGCGTGCTGATGTACGTCAATTTCGTGTTCATCTCGGCGTTCCTCGGCTACGCGATCGGGGTCTCGCCGGTCGTCAGCTACAACTACGGGGCGGGCAACCGTACGGAGCTGAAAAGCCTGCTGCGCAAGAGCCTTTGCCTGCTCGCCGTCAGCTCGGTCGCCATGTTCGCGGCCGCACAGCTGCTCGCCGGGCCGCTGTCCCGCCTGTTCGTCGGCTACGACGGTGAACTGCTCGGCATGACCCGCCGTGCGTTCGCGTTCTTCGCGTTCTCGTTCCTGTTTTCCGGCGTGGCGATCTACGGTTCGGCGTTCTTTACGGCGCTCAACAACGGGCTGGTGTCCGCGATCCTCTCCTTCCTGCGCACCTTGGTCTTTCAGGTCGCCGCCGTGCTCCTGCTGCCCCTTTTGCTCGACCTCGACGGTATCTGGCTCTCCTCTGTTTTCGCCGAAGCCCTCGCCTTCGCCGCCGTTTTCGTCTCTTTGACGGTTTGCAGGAAGAAGTACGGGTACTAAGGATACGTTGGGGGTTGTGACAACCCCCAAACCCCCGCAGTGCGAAATCGACCTTGTCGATTTCGGGAAAAATTTATAAATGCGTCGGCGGAAGTTTTTTCGCCCATGAAAAAATGTCACCCCCAAATTCGCGTCGTTGCTCTCGCAACGTTCGCCCCCAATTTATGTAACTAAAATGGAGTCTGATGCGAATTTTCACGGTTTTCGTCTCTGCGCACCGCGCAGAGCGAAAATGCGGCTCGCGGTTGAGCCGCAAGTGAAATATTCGGTTTTTGCAAGAAATTTGCAAAAATTTCTTGCAAATTTGGAGCCGGCGGATACCGGGTCGCGAAGGCAAAATCAAGTAAGCACCAAACGAAAATCCCGAGGCGGGAAGGCAAAATTTCTTTTTTCCACCCCCCCGAAGTCAACGGAGTTGACTTCGCGCTAGGGGGGCTTGGGGGTGCTGGCACCCCCAAACGTACCCCTCGTCCCCCTTTAACCACACACAAACCACAGGAGGGTCCCTCACATGAACATCATCATTGACGCGTTCGGCGGCGACAACGCGCCGCTGGAAGTCCTGAAAGCGGCGGCGAAAGCGCACGCGGACTTCGGCGTAGACGTCACGCTGGTCGGCCACGAGCGCAAGCTGACCGCCTGCGCGAAGGACAACAAGATCGACCTGACGGGCCTGCGGCTCCGCCACGCCGAGACGGTCATCGACGTCTGCGAGGACCCGCTGCAGGTCGTGAAAAAGAAAAAGGACTGCTCCATGGCGGTCGGCCTGCAGATGCTCGCGAACGGCGAAGGGGACGCGTTCCTTTCGGCGGGCTCGACGGGCGCACTGGTGGTCGGCGGCACGATGCTCGTCGGGCGCATCAAAGGGGTCAAGCGCCCCGCGCTCGCGACGGTCATGCCGACGACGGACAAACCCGTCATGTTCCTCGACTGCGGCGCGAACGCCGAGTGCCGCCCGGAAATGCTCGCCCAGTTCGCGGTCATGGGCTCGGTCTACATGAACAAGGTGCTTCGCGTGTCCTCCCCGCGTGTCGGGCTCGTGAACATCGGCTCGGAGGAATCCAAGGGCAGACCGCTCGAAAAGGAGACCTATAAACTGCTCACGTCCCAGCCCATCCGTTTCGTCGGCAACATCGAAGCCCGCCAGATCCCCCTCGGCGACGCGGACGTCGTCGTGACCGACGGCTTCACGGGCAACGTGCTGCTGAAGCTGTGCGAGGGCATGGGCAGCTTCTTCTCGACCGAGCTGAAGAACAGCCTGTCCGGCGGTCTGAAAACCAAGTTCGGCGCGATGCTGGTCATGCCGGGTCTGAAGGAGCTCAAGAAGAAGTTCGACTACAGCGAGTACGGCGGTTCCCCGCTGCTCGGCACCGCCAAGCCGGTCATCAAGGCGCACGGCAGTTCCAACGCTAAGGCGTTCTACCACGCCATCCGCATGGCGAAGCAGTTCACCGAAACCGACGTGATCGGCAAGATCGAGGCCTCCTTCCCCGAACAAAAGGAAGGGTGGATTCGTAAAGCCATTCAAAGCGTACGCGGCTGAAAAAACGAAAAAAACCTGTTCCGGGTTTTCGCTCGGAACAGGTTTTTTTGTGATGCGGTTTTTATTTCGCTGCCAGCTTGTACGTGCCAAGCACCGCACGTTTGAGCAGCATATAGTCGGTGGCATTGACCTTGCCGTCCTTGTTGATATCCACCACCGCAATCTGATCGGCGGTCAGCTTGAAGGTGTGCAGGACGTGCCGCTTGAGCATCATATAGTCGTTGGCGTTGACCTTTCCGTCGCCGGACGGGTCGCCGAGTATGGTGTGTATGACAGGCATTTTTGTGCCCCAGTGGACTTTGGCAGTACAGTCGCCAAGCCAACCGTTATCCCAGCCTTGCGGTTCTTCTGATGCAAGACAGAAAATGTCAGTTAAACGGTTGCACTTGCCAAATGTTCCGATACCTATAGATGTTACGCTTGCCGGAATTTCAATGTGTGTTATTGCGCTACCGTAGAAAATGCCCGAACCGAGGCTTATCACGCCGTCTGGAATCACAATTTCTGTCAAGGAAGTGCAATCTTGAAACGCATAGAAAATGATTCTTTTTACAGTCGAAGGAATATTAACACTTTTTAGTGATGAACACCCTCCGAAAAATTGACCTTGGATTTCTTCCAATCCTTCTGGAAGAACAACGCTTGTTAAAGAGGAACAGCCATAGAATATCTCACTACCGGTTTTCTTTACGCTTGAAGGAATGACCATACTTGTCAAACTTGTGCAAAGACCGAATACGGCACCTCCCAATTTGGTTACGCTTGTTGGAATGTCTACATTTTTTAGATTGGGGCAACTATTGAAAGCGCATTCCTTGATTTCTTTCACACCGTATGGAATTTTGACGTTCACCAAGGATGAACAATTCTCAAAAGAAGATTGTCCAATCACCGTAACTTGTTTTCCGCCCAGCATGGACGGAATAACAATGTTACTACCGTTGCCGTTGTATCCCGTGATCGTTGCTTCGCCGTTTTCAACGGTGTATGTATAATCGCCTTCTGTCAGTATTTCTTCCGCACCAACAGGCAGGCACACGAACACGCCGAACAGCACCGCGACGGTCAGCAGGACGGACAGCGTGCGCAGGGGTCTTTTTTTCGTTTTCATGGCTTTTCTCTCCTTTTCGATATGTCTATAGAAGCCCTGTTTGTGTCGAGATGATTATGCGGTCGGGAGCTTGTAGGTGCCGAGCACCGCACGCTTGAGCAGCATATAGTCGGTGGCATTGACCTTGCCGTCCTTGTTGATGTCCACGACCGCAATCTGATCGGCGGTCAGCTTGAAGGTGTGCAGGACGTGCCGCTTGAGCATCATATAGTCGTTGGCGTTGACCTTCCCGTCGCCGGACGGGTCGCCGAGCGTGGTGGGCTTTTTAGGCGCTTGATAGCCCCATTCGACGGTTATATCGTGGTCATAAGTACTCAACCAGTCCTCATCCCAGCCTTCCGGTTGTGAGGTCGCTTCGCAGTAAATCTTCAACCCGAAGCAATCCTCAAATGCCGACCATCCAATCGTCGTGACGCTTCTCGGAATGACGATGCTTGTCAATGCAGAGCAACCGCCGAACGCTTCATCTCCAATTGACGTGACGCTGTCCGGGATGATGATACTCGCTAAATGATCACAGAACCAGAACACGTTATTTTCAATCGACGTGATACTATTAGGGATGACAACACTTGTCAAATTGCGGCAATTTTCGAATGCGTACATTTCGATAGACGTGACGCTTTTCGGAATGACGATGCTCGTCAAACCGCAAGAGTTGAACGCACAAACTCCAATTGATGTGACACTATTTGGAATGGCGACGCTTGTCAATTTGTCACAGAAAGCGAACGCCTCCTCTCCGATCCCCTTCACGCCTTCCGGAATGACGCTGCTTTTGCAGCCTTGCAATAGCGTGTCGGTGGCTTTCTCGATCAGGCAGTCGTTGACCGCTTTGTAGTATGCGTTGCCCTCCTGCACGATGATGTGTTCCAGATTTGAGCAAGCATAAAACGCATGTTCTCCAATCGACGTGACACTATTTGGAATGACGACGCTCGTCAAGTTGTCGCAAAAAGCGAACGCATCCTTTCCGATACCCTTTATGTCGTCCGGAATGACACTGTTTTTGCAGCCTTGCAATAGCGTGTCGGTGGCTTTCTCGATCAGGCAGTCGTTGACCGCTTTGTAGTATGCGTTGCTCTCCTGCACGGTGATGTGTTCCAGATTCGAGCAAGCATAAAACGCACCTTCTCCAATCGACGTGACGCTCGCCGGGATTGAAATACTCGTCAACGCCGGGCAGGATCTGAACGCCCAATCTCCAATTGATGTGACGCCTTCCGGAATGATGACGCTTGTCAATCCTTCGCTGTGAATTGCCCCAATCGCCGTAACGGGGTATCCACCGAGCGTGGACGGGATGGTTACGTCGCCGCCTTCACCGATGTACTGCGTAATCGTTGCCTCGCCGTTTTTGACGGTGTACCAGTAATAACCGTCTGAGAATATTTCTTCCGCCCCAACAGGCAGGCAGGCGAGCACGCCGAACAGCACCGCGACGGTCAGCAGGACGGACAGCGTGCGCAGGGGTCTTTTTTTCATTTCCATGGTTTTTTCTCTCCTTTTTTCATAAGATAAAAATATTATAACCTGTTTCAGGTTAAAAGTCAATACCCTGAAACAGGTTAATGCAAACTATTTTTGAAAAAAGCAAAGAAGGAGAGCGTTTTATGTACCCACGCATTCGCGACCTGCGGGAGGACCGGGACCTGTCGCAAAAACAGGTCGCCGCGTACCTCTGCATGTCCCAAACCGGCTATTCGAAGTACGAGACCGGCGAAAACGACATCCCGACCGCCGTGCTGATCCGGCTCGCGCGGTTCTACGGCACGAGCATCGACTACCTGCTCGGGCAGACCGACCGCCCCGACCGCTATCCCGAACGGCGGAACTAACGCTTACCGATTTTGCCGATTCGATATTCCCCCCAAAGGAAAATTTTGGGGGGATTTTTAAGGGAGCTTTTTTCCAAAAGCCCCCTTGAACGTATTCCTTATCCGATTTGGTCCTCAATGAACTGCCGTGCCTCGGCGAGCGTGCAGCCGCGTTCTACGGCGATCCGGCGCAGGTCGTCGTACTCGTACTTCACCTTCCGCACGCCGTACCCGCTCGATTCCTTGCGCCGCACGTCGCCGCAGGGGGTCGAAACCGTTTTGACCGCGCGGTCCAGCACGAACCGGCGCGTCACGCTCTCGCGCACGCCGATCGTGGACGTATGGCGGAACAGCAGTCCGAGCATCTTCTCGCGGTCCGGCTCGCGGCAGATGACCCGCAGAAGCGTCCCCGGGCGGGACTTCTTCATGCCGATCGGCACGGTGTACACCTCGTGCGCACCGCCCTCGAACAGTCGCTCGCAGGCGAACGCGATCTCCTCCGCCGTCATGTCGTCGACGTTGCAGGACAGTTCCAGCACGACGTCCGTCCGATCCGCCGTCTCGCCGAGGAACGCACGCACGCAGTTCGCGGCAGGGAAATCCTTGTTCCCCATGCCGTAGCCGATTTTGGACGTGCGCAGGACCGGCATCCCGCCGAACCGCGTCGCGAAGTGCCGCAGAAGCGCCGCCCCGGTCGGCGTGCAGAGTTCGCCCTGCACGTCACCGCCGTAGATCGGCACGTCCCGCAGCAGGTACGCCGTCGCCGGCGCCGGGACCGGCAAGATCCCGTGTGCGCACCGCACCTGTCCGCACCCGACGTGCACCGGCGAAACCACCACCTCGTCCGGCGCGAGTTCCCGCAGCAGCAGGCAGACCGCCGTCACGTCCGCGACCGCGTCGAGCGCACCGACCTCGTGGAAATGCACCTCCTCGACCGGCCGCCCGTGCGCGTGGCTCTCCGCTTCCGCGATCGACCCGTACACCGCCATCGCGTCGTCCTTCACCGCCTGCGGGATTTGCAGCCGCTCGACGGTTTGCCGGATGTCCGCCATGCCCGCGTGGTCGTGTTCGTGGGGATGGTCGTGGTCGTGGGAATGTTCATGGTCGTGTTCGTGCGTATGGACGTGTTCGTGTTCCTCGTGTCCGTGGACGCGGACGGAAACGTGGGTGCCGGTGATGCCGCACTTGACCGAGGGTTCGCGGGTGTATTCCACGCCGGGCAGTCCGAGCCCGTTCAGCGTTCGCACGAAGCCGTCGGGGTCGGGGAGCAGTTCCAGCAGTGCGCCGGTCAGCATATCGCCGGACGCGCCCATCGAGCAGTCCAGATAGAGCGTTTTCATCGAAAAAACCTTCCTTTTGTTATATCGGCGGGGGATTGCCGCCCGTCTTTCCTTTTCGCGTCCATTGTACGCGTTTTTCGGCGGTTTGTCAAGTGGGAACGCATAGCCGGTCGCCGTTCGCGGCAAAAATAAGGGCGAACCATCTCGCGAAAGGAGGCGACCGACTGTGCGCGAACTGCTTTTCCTGCTCCTCGGGCTCGTCCTCGGCGGCGTCACCGCGACCGTCGTCCTCTGCTGCCTGCAAATCAACCGCCGGGAGTAGTACGAGGGGGAGTACGAGGGGTACGAGGGGTACGTGCGGGGAATTCCATTCCCCGCCCCCTTGTAGTCGTCCCCATATGCAGAGAAGCTGACGCTTCTCTGCACACGGAAGTTTTGTACTTTCGGGTCAAAAGGCGACCCGAATTTGCCGCTTTGCGGCAAACCGTACAAAATTCCTTTCGCGTTTGCGTAATTGGCAAGCGCGAATTTCCATTTGCGGGTCAAACAGCGACCCGCATTTGCCCCTTTTCTAACTTCAACCTGCTAAATTGATAAAGCAAAACGGGGCAAAATCATGGAAATTCGTTCGGATTATTTTCCCTCTGCCCCCCGATTTACCCCCTTCCCGGCGGTCCCCAAATTCGCGTGACTGCTGCCGCAGTCTTTGCCCCCAAATTTGCAAAATATGAAAAAAGATGCCGACGCGTTTGCGCGTCTTTTTGTTTTGGGACTTGCATATCATTTTGCGAGCGGAAAATTGCAAGTGGAAAAAACTTTTAGCGTCAAACATCTTGACAAGAAAATTCGATTATAGTATAATAGAGGCAACGAAAAGGGGATTCTGTCGGATTTTCCCGTTCGGACGTCCGCGGGTTCCAAAGCTCGGGGGCGGTTTTTCCACGGGCGGACCCCCTTTCCCACCGACGTTTTGAAAAAAAGCAGATACCATATCGCAGGAGGATACGTGTATGGCACTTACCAAGGAGCAAATCGCAAGCAAGACGGAAGAGCTGAAAGCCTTCATTGCTGCGCACAAGGACATCGACGGACCGTTGATGCCCATCATGCAGCATGCGCAGGAGTCGTTCAGCTATCTTTCCATGGAAACCATGACCCTCATCGCGGACTCGCTGGGCATCCCGGTCGCCGACGTCTACGGCATCGCGACGTTTTACGCCCAGTTCTCGCTCAAACCGAAGGGGGATTACGTCGTCAGCGTCTGTCAGGGTACCGCCTGTTACGTCAAGGGCGCAGCGGCGGTCCTCGAGGAGGTCAAGTCCCGTCTCGGCATTGAAGCGGGCGAAACCACGCCGGACGGCAAGTTCTCCATTCAGGACACCCGTTGCCTGGGCTGCTGCGGGCTCGCCCCGGTCATGGTCGTCAACGGCGACGTGTACGGGCGTCTCGTCCCGGCGGACATCAAGGGAATTCTGGAAAAATACGACGCGTAAGAAAGGATTGGATTTATGAATCTCGAAACACTCGCCCGTATCCGGGAGGAAGGCCAGGCGAACGCCGCGATGCGTGTCGCGACGGGTCTGCCCGGCACCGGGGTACATCATGTCATGGTCTGCGGCGGTACGGGATGCACCTCGTCCGGCAGTGAGAAGCTCTGCGAACTGTTCGCTTCCGAAGCGGAAAAGCAGGGCATCGCCGACAAGGTCAAGGTCGTCAGGACCGGCTGCTTCGGTCTCTGTGCGCTCGGTCCGATCGTCATCGTCTATCCAGAGGGGACTTTTTACAGCCAGGTCAAAGCCGAGGACGTCGCGGAGATCGTCGAGAGCCATCTGCTCGGCGGCGAGCCGGTCGAGCGTCTGGTCTACGAGGACATCGGCGACCTGAAGCTCCCGGAAGGGCATTCCCCGACCCTCTACGACACCGTTTTCTACCACAAGCAGCTCCGGCTCGCCCTGCGCAACTGCGGGCGCATCAACCCGGAGGACATCAACGAATACATCGCGGTCGACGGCTACCGTGCGCTCGCCAAGGTGCTGACGGAAATGACCCCGGACGAGGTCATTCAGACGGTCCTGGATTCCGGTCTGCGCGGACGCGGCGGCGCCGGCTTCCCGACCGGGCGGAAGTGGATGTTCGCGAAGGCGCCCGCCCCGAAGAAGTACGTCGTCTGCAACGCCGACGAGGGCGACCCCGGCGCGTTCATGGACCGTTCCATCCTCGAGGGCGACCCGCACGCGGTGCTGGAAGCCATGGCGATCGCCGGTTACGCGATCGGCGCGGACGAGGGCTACATCTACGTCCGTGCGGAGTACCCGATCGCCGTCCAACGCCTGACCATCGCCATCGAGCAGGCGCGGGAAGCGGGTCTGCTGGGCAAGGACATCTTCGGCACCGGCTTCGACTTCGATATCCAGCTCCGCCTCGGCGCAGGCGCGTTCGTCTGCGGCGAGGAAACGGCTCTGCTGACCTCCATCGAGGGCAATCGCGGTGAGCCGCGTCCGCGTCCGCCGTTCCCGGCGGTCAAGGGTCTGTTTGGCAAGCCGACGGTCATCAACAACGTCGAAACCTACGCGAACATCTGCCAGATCATCCTCAACGGCGCCGACTGGTTCGCCTCGCAGGGCACCAAGACGTCCACCGGCACGAAGGTCTTCGCCCTCGGCGGCAAGATCAAGCACACCGGCCTTGTCGAAGTCCCGATGGGCACGACGCTCCGCGAGATCATCTATGACATCGGCGGCGGCATCCCGAACGGCAAGAAGTTCAAGGCGGCGCAGACCGGCGGTCCGTCCGGCGGCTGCATCCCGGCGGCGAACCTCGACACGGCGGTCGATTACGACTCGCTGAAGGCGATCGGCTCCATGATGGGCTCCGGCGGTATGATCATCATGGACGAGGACAACTGCATGGTCGACATCGCGAAGTTCTTCCTGGAATTCACGGTCGACGAATCCTGCGGCAAGTGCGTCCCGTGCCGTCTCGGCACCCGCCGTATGCTCGACATCCTCACCCGCATCACCGAAGGCAAGGGCGAGGACGGCGACATCGAAAAGCTCGAAGCGATCGCTGCGGACCTGCAATGCTCGGCGCTCTGTGCGCTCGGGCAGACCGCTCCGAACCCGGTCGTTTCCACCCTGCGCTACTTCCGCGACGAATACGAAGCGCACATCTACGAGAAGCGCTGCCCGGCGGGCGCGTGCAAGGCGCTCCTGCAATACGCGATCGACCCCGAAAAGTGCAAGGGCTGCTCGCTCTGCTCCAAGAAGTGCCCGGCCGGCGCGATCTCCGGGGAGATCAAGAAGCCGTTCACGATCGACCCGGCGAAGTGCATCAAGTGCGGCGTCTGCATGGAAACCTGTCGGTTCGGCGCCGTCGTCAAGAAATAAACGGGGGAATGACATAGAATGGAAAACAAAACCGTAACACTCACCGTCGATGGGGTCACCGTCACCGTCCCCGCCGACGCTACCGTGCTGGATGCTGCGCGGGAAGCCGGGGTCAATATCCCGACGCTCTGCTACCTCAAGGACGTCAACGCGATCGGCTCCTGCCGCCTCTGTCTCGTCGAGATCCAGGGCGCGAGAGGGCTGCAGGCCGCCTGCGTTTCCCCGGTCGCGGAAGGGCAGGTCGTCACGACCAACAGCCCGAAGCTGCGCGAAACGCGCCGCATGAACCTCGAACTGATCCTTTCCAACCACAACCGCGAATGCACCTCCTGCGTCCGCAGCGGCAACTGCGAGCTGCAGGCGCTCTGCCGGGAATACGGCGTCGACGACTATCCCTACGACGGCAAGCTGTCCAGCGAGAAGTACGACGACGTCAGTCCGTCCATCGTGCGGGACAATTCCAAGTGCATCAACTGCCGTCGCTGCGTCGCGACCTGCAATAAGGTGCAGGGCATCGGCGCCATCGGCGTGTCCGGGCGCGGCTTCCGCTCGGAGATCGGCTGCATCTACGGCGAAAGCCTTGCGGACAGCCCGTGCGTCTACTGCGGCCAGTGCATCCTCGCCTGCCCGGTCGGCGCCCTGAAGGAAAAGGACAGCATTTCCGACGTGTACGCGGCGCTCGCGTCCGGCAAGCACGTCGTCGTCCAGCCTGCGCCGGCGGTCCGCGCGACCATCGGCGAGGAATTCGGCTACCCGGTCGGCACGTCCGTCACCGGTAAGCTCGCCACGGCGCTGCGCCGTCTCGGCTTTGCGAAGGTGTTCGACACCGACTTCGGCGCGGACCTGACGATCATGGAGGAGGGCGCGGAGCTGATCCACCGCCTGCAGAACGGCGGCAAGCTGCCGATGATCACCTCCTGCTCGCCCGGCTGGGTCAACTACTGCGAGAAGTTCTACCCCGAATTCCTGCCGAATCTGTCCACCTGCAAGTCCCCCCACGAGATGGAGGGCGCGATGATTAAGACCTATTACGCCGAAAAGGCGGGAATCGACCCGAAGGACATCTACGTCGTTTCGGTCATGCCCTGCACGGCGAAGAAGTTCGAGGCGAAACGCGGCGAACTGTCCCACGACGGGTTGCAGGACGTCGATGCGGTCCTGACCGTGCGCGAGCTCGCGAAGATGATCCGCAGCGCGGGTATCGACTTCCGCCGCCTGCCGGATTCCGATTTTGATTCCCTGCTGGGCGAATCCTCGGGTGCGGGCGTCATCTTCGGCGCGACCGGCGGCGTCATGGAAGCCGCTCTGCGCACGGTGTACGAAAAACTCACCGGCAAGACGCTCGACGACGTGAACTTCACGGCGGTGCGCGGCACGGCGGGCGTCAAGGAAGCGGAGATCGACCTCGACGGCAAGAAGATCACGGTCGCCGTCGCCAACGGCACGAAGAACGCGTCCAACCTGCTCGAAGCGGTCAAGCGTGGCGAGAGGGACTACACCTTTATCGAAGTCATGGGCTGCCCGGGCGGCTGCGTCTGCGGCGGCGGCACGCCGATCGTCAACGCGACCGACCGCGTCTATATCGACCTCAAGGCGGAACGCGCCAAGGCGCTCTACGCCGAGGACGCGGGCAAGCCGAACCGCAAGTCCCACGAAAACTCGGAGATCAAGGCGATCTACGCGGACTTCCTCGGCTCGCCGAATTCCCATAAGGCGCACGAACTGCTGCATACGTCTTATTCACCTCGAGCCAAATATAGTAAACACGAGGCATAAGTCGTTTCTATGGGGGCAAAGCCCTAACGAATCCCCAGTGAATTGGTTTTTCCCAAAAAAGAAGGTCCAGACATGGACCTTCTTTTTATGCGTCCTGCCGGTTCGAGCCGCACAGGCGAATCACTTTGCTTTTAGACACCAAGCCGAAAAGTTTTTGGGGATTTTCAAGGGGATTTTTTCAAAAAGCCCCTTGAATGGGGGGTGGGGCAAAGCCCCCACGAAAAGCGCTCAAAGCCCCCTCTACGCGTGCAGCTTCCGATACACCGCCAAGGAACGGCGGGCGCAGGCGGAGATGGACGCGGGGTGGAAGTCGGGCAGCCCGGCGTAGAGGGTGTCGTGAAGCGGACCGACCCAATGGGCGGGCAGGGCTTTCGCGCCAAGCAACGCGCCGAGGAAGGAACCGACGGTCGCGCCGTTGCAGTCGGTGTCCCAGCCGCAGCAGACGGCGGTAGAGAGGGTCTTGGTGAAGTCGCCGTTCCCGTAGACGACGGACGCGGCGCAGCAGGCGGCGTTGTTGACCGTATGGACCGTGTGGTAGTGCCCGAACTGCTCCCAAAGCCCCGCCCAGAGGGCTTCCACGGACGGCGCGGACTTCGCGAGCTGCACGGCGTAATCGACCGCCTCGTGCAGGCGCGACCTGCGCGGCACGACGGACAGCCCGACGCGGACGCATTCCTCCGGCGAACTGCCGTTGAACGCCTCGGCGATGAGGGCGGCGGTGAACATCGCGCCGTACACCCCGTTCTTGACGTGCGAGAAACGCGCGTCCTGCCACGCGACGCGGGCGGCGAGCCGCGGGGACCCGGCGTTCGCGTAGGCGTAGTGGTCGACGCGGATCTGCGCCCCGATCCATTCGCGGTACGGGTTGCGGTAGGTCGCGCAGTAGCGCCAGCGTGCGGCCGGGTCGGCGAGCTCGCAATTGAGACTGTTCAGGTACGCCTGCAGTTCGGCGGTGTAGCACATCCGAGCCGGGAGACGCGTCTGCCAAAGCCACGCGACGTCGTCCGGCGTGAACTCGTTGCCCTTCTCCTCGCCGAGCAGCAGACCGAGGACCAGGTACCGCACGTCGTCGTCCGTTTCCATGAACCGAATGTTCTCCCGGAAGGACGCCGAGCAGTACGGCGCGACCTTGTCCGGCGAACGGGACGCACCCGGCACGTAACCGTCCAGCGGCCACGCGTCCGCCCCGACGAGGTACTGCCGGATGACCTCCCAACCGGCGAGCCCGTCCCGCCCGCCGACGAACGGGGAAGTCTCGAACGGCTTGCCGAGCGCGCACCCGGCGCACCGCCCTAACCACGCCCCGTGCAGGCGGTCGAACAGCTCGCTTTCGCTCCCGCGGAACCCCGCGTCCGCCTGAGACAACCCGTCCGCGAGCGCGGCAAGCTCCGCCCAGTCCTGCCCGTCCGGCTCGACGTAGGGGTAGTTCGCGACCGCCGGCAGGCGCTCCAGTTCCTGCCAGAGGGCGTTCAGCTTGTCCTGATCCTGCCCGCAGGCGGCGATCTTCTCCCGCACGCCCGTCACGTCGCGCCCCTCCTCCGCGCACTGTTTTTCTTCGAGGTACAACCGCTCCGCGAGCCCGTCCCAAACCGCCATTTTCGTTCCGCCTTTCCGTTTTTTTTCATTCTACCACGGAATGTGCAAATTTGCAAGGGAACAAGGAAAATTTTTGCCCTTCATAATTTTTTCAGGGTTGACAAACCGGGAAAGTTATGCTATACTGATCATGAAAAATTTTGTGCAGGGGAGGGACGGCGATTTGACGCGAATGCGATGGGCGACGGTGCTGTTTGCAGCGATCCTGCTCGGCGGCTGTGCGGTCGGCGAAGCGAGCGGAACGGACGCGGTGTCCGTGTCCTGCGTGGAGTCCGGCGCGGACGCGTTCGACCGCTGTCTGCTCGAGGACGATCCGCAGGACGCTCTGCCGGGCGTCCCGGAAGCGGAAGAGGTCGCGGACGGCGCTTTGACCGGCGACGCGGCGGCTCCCGAAACGGACGCGATGGTCTACACGTCCGCCACCGGCGACGGCGCACTGCTGACCGTGCGGACGGGCGGGGACTTCGTCTACCGCATCGCCCGGCGGTACACCTATATCGCCGACGCGGACGTCACGTTCGACCTGCGGTTCACGCTGACCGGAGCGCTGTCCGCCGAAGGGCGTGAAACGCTATTCGGCATCAAGACGGCGACGGTCGCCTGCACGGAGCTCTCCAACGCGGACGCGGCGGTCAGTGCGCTGGAAGCGAACGGGAATTACAGCCCGGGCGCGTTCTCGCTGAATGTGCGGATGCTCAACGGCGACACGCTGACGCTCGACGAATTCCTCGGGTCCGGCGCGTTCGCGGCGCTGACGGCGGAACCGCGTTACGTCACGTTCGACACGGCGGGGAGCTTCTCGCTCGACCGCCCGCTCTACCCCCTCGGATAACCCAAACGAAAGGACAAGGAAACAGGTTTCATGGACGCAGGGCTTAACGCCGGACTGCTGGATCCCTCGGGGCGGCTGACGACCGAGGACGCGCAGAAGTACCGATACTACCGCAAAACCTTCCTGTACGCGACCGTCATCGCGGTCTGCATCACACTCCCGTTCGTGCTTTACGAGTGGATCCGCACCGGGCACGGGGTGTTCCTTTACTACGGCGACTACAACGCCCAGCAGTTGGCGTTTTATCGTCATTGCGTCGGGATGGTCCATTCGGGCGACTTCGGCTGGGACTGGTATACCGACCTCGGCTCGAATTTCGTGGCGAGCTACTCCTACTATATGCTCGGCAGCCCGTTCTTCTGGTTCATGTGCCTGTTCCCCGCAAGCTGGGCGCCGTACCTGATGGGGCCGGTGTATATCCTCAAGTACATCACGGCGGCGATGCTCGCCTTCTGCTACCTCAAGCGCTGGACCCGCAACAAGGACTATGCCGTCCTCGGCGCACTGCTCTACGCCTTCTGCGGCTTCCAGATCTACAACACCTTCTTCAACCAGTTCCACGAGGTCGTCGCGTTCTTCCCGCTCCTGCTGATCGGCATGGAGGAATTGGTGCAGAACAACCGTCGGGGCCTGTTCGCCCTCGCCGTCTGCCTCAACGCGATGATCAACTACTTCATGTTCGCCGGGCAGGTCGCGTTCTGCGTGATCTACTTCATGTTCCGCTTCTCCGACAAGTCCTTCGGCATCACGCTGCGGAAGTTCCTGTCGCTCGCGCTGGAGGCGGTCATCGGGTTCGCGATGAGCATGGTGCTGTTCCTGCCGGGCGCCCTCGGCGTCATGGGGAACGACCGCATCAACGGCTCCTTCTCGACCCTGAAGGACGTGATGTTCTACTGGAAGGGCGGGGAGCTGTACTGGCAGCGGTACGGGCAGATTTTGGAAAGCTACTTCTTCCCGCCGGACATTCCCTCCCGCGTCAACTTCTTCTACGGGCATACCGAGCGCTGGGCGTCGATCTCCGGCTTCCTGCCGCTGTTCGGCATGACCGGGGTGTTCTCGCTGTTCACGGTGAAGAAACGCGGTTGGGTGAAGGGCATCGTCATCTTTTTGGTGGTCTGCTCGTTCGTCCCGGGGCTGAACGCCCTGTTCTACCTCGGCCGCTCGGCGTATTACGCCCGGTGGATGTATATGATGGTGCTGATGTTCGTCGTCGGCACGGTGCTGGCGCTGGACAGCAAGGAAGCCCGCTGGAAGGGCGCCCTCGCCGGGAGCCTCGGCTGTATCCTCGCCATCGCGGTCCCGCTCGGGCTCGTCTGGTACGATAAGCCGGATTCCGACGCGGTGGACTACCAGCTCGGCCGTGCGCCCTACCTCGGGCGGTTCTGGACCTGCGTGCTGATCGCGCTGATCGGGATCGTTGTGCTTTGGCAGATCGTCCAACGGCTGCGCGGGACCAGGCGCTTCGCGAATGCGCTGCTGCTCGCGACGTCCGTCTGCATCGTCGCCGTCGGCGTCACGCATATCGAAAGCGGCAAGGAGCATTCGCATTCCAGCGAATTCATGATAGATCAGGTGCTGTTCGGCGAGGTGGACCTGCCAGACCCGACCGACGAATTCTACCGCATGGACCTGCACTGCGACAGCAGCACGGTCACGACGCTGGACAACCTCAACATTTACTGGCACTACCCCGGCATGGAATGCTTCCACACGGTCGTCCCGCCGTCGATCATGGATTTCTACGACCTGCTGTCCTATAACCGCTCGGTCGGCTCCCGCTCGCCGAGCACTTGGTACGGCGTGCGCGGACTGACCTCGACGAAATACTGCTTCATCGAGGAGGAGGACAACGACCGACAGGTCGAACGGGTGCTCAAGAGCGATCATTCCGCCGTCTCGACCTACGACAGCAGCTCCAACTGGCAATTCTCCGGCGAGGACGGGGACTACTACGTCTACGTCAAGGAGGATAAGTACGACCCGGCTCGCGGCTGGATCTACTACGACACGCAGAACGGGTTCGACATCTACCTGAACGACAATTACGTCCCGATGGGCTTCTGCTTCGACGAATTCATGACCGAAAGCGAGTTCATGAAGGTCGGGGCGAATTCGAGCGGCGGACGCGCCGGCTATTCCGCGACGACGCTGCTCCTGACCTATCTCGTCGTCCCGGACGATATGGCGGACTATTACGCGCAGTTCATGACCGAGGTCAAGGAAGAGCACTGCAAGGCGTGCGCCTATGAAACGTATGCCGTTTCGGCGGTCGAGCGGCGGGAAAGCGCCTGTACGGACTTCCAGTGGGGGTCCGACGGGTTCTCGGCGCACATCGAGACCGAAAAGCCCCGCATCGTGTTCTTCTCGGTCCCGGCGGAGGAAGGGCTGAAGCTCGGCTCCCTCCCGGCGGACGGCGGCTGGAAAGCGACGGTCAACGGGGAGGACGTCGAGGTGCTGACGGTGGACGGCGGGTTTGTCGCCGTCGAAGTCCCCGCCGGTGCGAGCGATATCGCGTTCACCTATCGGACGAACGGGCTGGGGTACGGTCTGCTGCTGACCGTGCTTGCGCTGCTCGGCTTTGCGGGCTACCTGCTCTATTGGAAGAAGTGTAAGAAGGAGCGTGCGACCTACCGCTTCTTCCGCGAGGACTACTACGATACCGGCGTCTATGTCGCGCCGGATCCCGATGATCTTCCCATTGCCGAGGACGAAACCCCGTCGGAAACGCCGTCGGACGAAGATTCGACGGACGAAGATTCGGCGGAAGAACCCTCGATGGACGAAGATCCCCCGCCTGACGAAAAGCCTTCCGACGCTCCCACGTCGGACGAAAAGGACGAAAACGCCTGACGGTTTCCGGGAACTTTTTCGGAAATCCGTATCCCGGAAAATCAGTATTTCCCCAAACCATAACGCCAACGGAAGGAGTGCGGCGGGATACGCAAAATCGAGATATACGAAAACCAGGTTTTGGGCAATCCAAATATCGAACAAACAGCACGTTCTGCTTTCGGTAATTACAGAGTCGTCAAAAAAGTCAGAAATATTATGAGGAACGATTTGGGCGAGGTTTGTTTGGTTTGCGAAGCAAAAGAGGGTTTCTATACGTTCCCCGGCGGACATATTGAGAACGGCGAATCGCCCCTGCAGGCCCTGAAACGGGAAACGCATGAAGAAACCGGTGCGGTAATCGACGCTGTCAAAGCAATCTGTCTTTGCAGAGAAATCAGGACCACGGAAGGCGTTTTGCAAATCACATACTATTATCAGTCCGTGCTGTCAAAACAGGAAGAACGTCATTTGACTTCGGAGGAAACGGAACGGGAAACGCAAAGCCGTTGGTTCACACCGGAAACGTGTATGGATATTTTGACGAATCAAAAAAAGTCTTTGTATCATCAGAAATTCAGCGGATACAGAGATATCGAAGTATTTCGAATGATACAGCCGTTTACTTCTCCGCAATGAGGCGGATACGTTCCCCAAAATCCCGATAAATAGTAAAAAAACCGCCCGCATACGTGAAACACGCATACGGGCGGTTCTGTTGTTTCTTACTTAAAAATCAAATAAATCGTCGCGGCTCTTTTCGTTGCGCGAACGGCTGTTGCTGTTCTGGTTCTGATTGTTGTTCTGGTTGTTGTTTTGATTGTTGTTCTGGTTCTGGTTGTTCTGGTTCTGGTTGTTGTTTTGGTTGCTGTTGCGGTTCTGATTCTGGTTCTGGTTGCGGTTCTGGTTGTTGTTCTGCGACATAACGGTTTCTCCTTTTCGGTAAGTTTGGTTCCATCAGTAGTATGACCCGAAAAGGGAGCGGTTTATGCAGATCCAGAAAATCATTTGTGATAGATCCCGCCGGACAGGATCGTGAAACCGCGATAGACCTGCTCGGCAAGCAGCAGGCGCGCCAATCGGTGCGGGAACGTCAGCGCCGAAAGCGAAAGCCGGAAATCGCATTCCCGCTTGAAGCGCTCGTCCAGCCCGTGGCTCGAACCGATGACGAAGCAGAGCGGGGACGACGCGGTCTTTTCGCGCAGCAGCTCGGCGAACGCTTCCGACGTCAACTGCTTCCCCTCGACGCAGAGCGCGACGGTCGCGCACCCCTTCGGCAGGGCGGCGCGGATGCGGACGGCTTCCTTTTCGAGCGCTTTCGCGACCAGCGTCGGGTTGGTCTCCTCGGCGACGCGCTCCTCCGGGATGCAGACCGTGCGGTACGCGCAGAACCGCTGCAGGCGCTTCCGATACTCCTCCTCCGCCTCGCGGAAGTAGCTTTCGCGGAAGTCCCCGACGTGCAGTACGGTGACGGATATCATCTCTTTTGCGGCTTTTTCCGCACGGAAACGCCAAAACTGCCGATCCGCCGCCCGAGCGCGTAGTAGGCGCCGTGGCTGTACGCCAGCAGGTCCGCTTTCTCCAATCGCAGCTTGCCGTCCTCCCCGAGCAGGCGTTCGTCGACCGTGACCGCCGTGACGTCCGCGAGGAACATCACATGGCTGCCGAGCGGCTTCTCCTCAAAGACCCTGCACTCCAGCGTGACCGGGCATTCGCCGACGGACGGGCAGGGGACGGTCGAAGATTCCTCCGCCGTCAGGTGGAACCGCTCGAACTTGTCGAAGTCCCGCCCGGACTTCACGCCGCACAGGTCCACCGTTCGCACCAGCCGTGCCGGCGGCAGATTGATGCAGAACGCCCCGCTTTCGCGGAGCAGCTCGAACGAATACCGCTCCGGGCGGACGGAAATATAGGTCCGCGGCGGCTTCGAGCAGACGACGCCGGTCCACGCGACCGTGAACACGTTCCGCTTCGTCCCGTCGCCGCAGCTGACCAGCACCGCCGGCACCGGCGCGAGCAGGACGCTCCCTTTCCAAACCTGCTTTGGCATTTTGCGCCACAACCTTTCCGAAAATCTGTCCGTTTATTCCTGCGCGAACGGGTCGCGAGCGTCCACGACGGCGGAAAAATACGTCTCGTAGGTGACGAACCCCGGCGGACTGCCCGCCGGCTTGCGCAGGTGCTTGACGCGGGTGTAGTCCACCTCCACGTTCGTGCTGCCGCGCTTCTCGCTGTGGTACGCGGCGAGCATCGCCGCCTCGGTGTAGTCGCGGTCGGTCGGTTCGACGCCGTTCGTCACCAGAATGACGTGCGAACCGTGGAATTTCTTGATGTGGAACCACACGTCCCGCTTGTCCGCCGCGCCGGTCAGGGCGTCGTTTTGCAGGTTGTTCCGCCCGACGCGGACGGTCATGCCGTCGGTCGTGACGAAGGAGAGCGGCTTGGAAAGCGGTTCGCGCTTCTTTTTCTTTTTCCCGTTCCGCCCGTCCGGCTCCTTTTGCCGCGTCAGCCCGGTTTCCGCCAGCTCCCGGCGGATCTCCGCGAGGTCGGAAAGCCCGCTCGCCCGTGCGACCGCGTCGAGGATGCTTTCGAGGTGGTCGATGCGCCGTTCGTCCAGTTCGACCTGCACGGTCAGCGCTTCGGCGGCCCGCTTGAGCTTGGCGTACTTCTTGTAGCAGACCTGCGCGTTCTGCGCCGGCGTTTTCCGCGCGTCCAGCGCCAGCGTCACGTCCTTGCCGGTCTCGTAATCCGTCACGACCGCACGCGACGCGCCCGGCTCGATCCGGTAGAGGTTCGCCATGATCAGGTCGCCGGTCTTGCGCAGTTCCTCCCGCTTGGAACAGTCCGCCAATTCCTGCCGCTGGGACGCGAGCTTGCGCTGTTCCCGCGCGAGGTGCGTGCGGACGGTCTTGAGGATGTCCGATGCGTAGGACTGCAGGTTGACGGTTTCCTCCTTTTCGGCGAAATAGGAAAGCAGCAGCTCGGAAAAGCTGTTCTTCCGCCGCAGCTCCAGCCCCGTGTACTGCGTCAGCGGCAGGTACGCGTACTCCACGCCCTTTCCGCCGTCGTACACGGCGCAGGGCTGGAATTCCCGCCGCCGCACCAGCCCGACGACCTCCTCGAACGCGGCGACCGCCCGCTCGGACGGGATCTCCCGCGCGAGCGCGTCCGTCCGCCCGCAGGCGCGGAAGCAGATCTCCCGCGCGACCGCCGGGGAAAAGGCGCAGAACTTCGCGATCAGCAATTTGTCGAGCGGCATGTCGCCGTTTGCGTCGAGCAGGGAAACCAACTGCTCCCGCGTGACCTGCAGCGCGTCCAGCTTCGCCTGCGGCGCGGGCGGTTCATAGGGCAGCCCGGGCATGACCTGCCGCACCGCGGCGGTCAGATCCGCCGTCGAGGTCGCGCCGAGGATGCGCCCGTCCGCCCCGACCAGGATCAGGTTGGAATACTTGCCCATCATCTCCGCGTAGACGGTTTTCTGCCGCAGAAAGCCGAGCTCGTCGGCGGATTCAAAGCGGAAGCACAGGATGCGCTCCCGCTCGACGCAGGACACGTCGGTCAGCCGCCCGTTCTGCAAATGCTTGCGGAACAGCATACAGAGGGGGGTCGGGTCCGCCGGACGGGCGAACGGCTCGTCGGTGACGGCGGCGAGCGGGCGGGACGCGGACGCCGAAAGGATCAGGTTGGTCCGCCGCCCCTCGCGATACAGGCAAAAACACAGACAGGACGGGGAACTTTGGTGGACCTTTTCCACCTTCGCCCCCGTCCAGGACCGCAGTTCTTCCGCGACTGCGACGCAAAAATATCCGTCAAACGCCATGGTTTTCCTTTCCGTAGACCGCGCAGACCGCCCCGCACCGTGCCGCAAGATCGGCGAGGAACGGCAGGACCGGCGTTTCGGACGCCGCGTGCGTCACGCACAGCAGGTTCAGCCCCAGTTCCCGGCAGTCGATCAGGTGGTTATGCAGTACTTCGCCGGTCACGAACGTGTCCGCTCCCGCTGCAAGGACTTCCGCGATCTCGTCCTTTCCGCAGCCCGCGACGATCGCGACCCGGCGCACGGTCTCCCGCGCTTTGACCGTCGGGAACGGCGTCACGCCGAGCTTTTGCCCCACGAATGCGGCGAAATCGTCGAATTTCTCATACCCTTCCGGCACGCCGCCGACCCGCCCGTAGGGGACGAACGCTTCGGGTTCCCGCAGCTCCAGCAGCGACGCGAGGCAGTCGTTGACGCCCCCGTCCATGCAGTCCAGCCGCGTGTGGTAGGAAAGCACTGCGATGCCCGCCCGCACGCAGGAAATGACCCGCTTGCCGACGCTGTCCGACGGGGCAACGACCGGCAGGGGATGGAACAGCAGCGGGTGATGGGTCAGAATCACGTTGCAGGCGCGCTTCCGCGCTTCCTCGATGGCCTCGCCCGTGCAGTCCAGCGCACAAAGCACGCCCCGCACCGGCTCGTCCGGGTCCGGCAGGACCATGACCCCGTCGTGGTCCCACGGCTCCCGCAGCGACGCAGGGATCAGCGCTTCCAGCCGTCTGGCGAGCTCGCCGACCGTCAGGACGCCGCTCATTTCCGCAGCAGGCGAAGGGTCTTTTCGACGATGCCCTCCGCGTTGAGTTTGTAGTAGTCCAAAAGCACCTCGGCCGAAGCGGACGTGCCGAACACGTCCTCGATGCCCACGCGGGCCATCCTGGTCGGCAGGTTCTCCGAAAGCACCTCGGCGACCGCACTGCCCAGCCCGCCGACGATCGTATGTTCCTCGGCGGTCACGACCGCGCCGGTTTTCGCCGCGTAGGACAGGACCAGTTCCTTGTCCAGCGGCTTGATGGTGTGGATGTCGATGACGGCGGCGTCCACGCCGTGCGATTTGAGCGCTTCCCGCGCTTCGAGCGCCGCAGCGATCAGGATCCCGGTCGCGAACAGCGCCACGTCCTTGCCGTCCGCCAGCACGTTGCCCTTGCCGAGTTCAAACTTGTAATCCGACGGGTCGAACACGACCGGCACCGCGTACCGCCCGAGCCGACAGTACACCGGCCCGTTGTACCGCAGGATCGCCCGAATCGCCGCCGTCGTCTCCGTCGCGTCGGCGGGGTTGACGACGACCATGTTCGGCGTTGAACGCATGATCGCGAGGTCCTCGCAGAATTGGTGGGTCGGCCCGTCCTCGCCGACGGTGATCCCGCCGTGGGACGCGCAGATCTTGACGTTCAGCTGCGGATAGGCGACCGAATTGCGGATCTGCTCGTACGCCCGCCCGCAGGCGAACATCGCAAAGCTCGAGCAGAACACCGGCGCGCCGGTCGACGCGATCCCGGCGGCGACCGAAATCATATTCGCCTCGGCAATGCCGCAATTGATGAACCGTTCCGGGAATTTCTTCCCGAAAATCGCCGTCTGCGTGGAGCCGGAAAGGTCGGCGTCCATCACATAGAAATGCTCGGTCTCCCCGAGTTCCGCCAGCGTGTTGCCGTAGGCGACCCGCGTCGCGATCTTTTCAGCCATTGCAAACGCCTCCCTTCGTCGCCTTGCGGCAGTCCTCGAGCGTTGCCGTCAGCTCCCGCATGGCGACCTCATATTCCGGCTGCTTCGGCGCCTTGCCGTGCCAGCCGGCCTGGTCCTCCATGAAGGAGACGCCCTTGCCCTTGACCGTCTGGCAGACGATCACCGAGGGCTTGCCGGTCTGCTCGCCGTTTCGCTTCGCGGCTTCGACCGCCGATTCGATCTGCTCGAACGAATGCCCGTCGACGACCTGCGCGTACCAGCCGAACGCTTCAAATTTCCGATCGATCGGGGTCGGGTCCATGACCTGCCGCACGTCGCCGTCGATCTGCAGGCGGTTGAAATCCACGAACGCGATCAGGTTCCCGAGCCGGTAATGCCCGGCGAACATCGCCGCCTCCCAGACCTGCCCTTCCTGCAGTTCCCCGTCGCCGAGCACGGCGTACACGCGGTACGGCGCACCCTCGCGCTTGCCGACGAGCGCCATGCCCGCCGCCGCCGAGATACCCTGCCCGAGCGAGCCGGTCGACATATCCACGCCCGGGACGTTCTTCATGTCCGGGTGCCCGGAAAGGTAACTGCCTAACTTTCGCAGGGTGTTGAGGTCCTCGACCGGGAAGAAGCCGCGCATCGCGAGCGCCGCGTAGAGCGCCGGACAGCAATGCCCCTTCGAGAGGACGAAACGGTCCCGCGCAGGCCAATGCGGGTCGGCGGGGTTGACGCGAAGCTCCTGGAAATACAGGAACGCGAGCAGGTCGGCGATCGAGAGCGACCCGCCCGGGTGGCCGGACTTCGCGTGGTAGATCGCGTCCACGGCGCGAAGCCGGATTTCCGCCGCCCGTTCGGCGAGCAGAAGCGCTTGAGCTGTTTGCATAGGGGTGATAACCTTCTTTCTTAAGGTGAGGGACGTCGAGCCTGTGCCGCTTCACGCGGGGGCTTTTTTCGCTTGACTACCGTGGCTCGGTCGCATGGAAACTTCTTCGAGGGTCCCTCTGCGTGAAGTGCGAAGCAGTTTCCGCCGAGCGGATTTGTGTTCAGGCGAGGAAAAGTCCGCAGAGAATACTTGACGTATTGTCAAGGGCTTTGACGAAGCATGAGCGCGAATCAGCCGGTGAAAACCGGCATGGGTTCGGCGCCCCTCACCTTACACACCCATCCCTAATTTTCGGACGGTTTCCGTCAGAAACGCCGGACGATCCGCTTCAAAAGCCAAGACCTCCCCGGTCACGGGATGTGTGAATTGAATATACTTTGCGAATAAACATTGCCCGGACAGCCCGAGCTTGTCCTTTCCGGGCGCATACACCGGGTCGCCCGCGACGGGGTGCCCGAGGTAGGCCATGTGGACCCGGATCTGGTGCGTGCGGCCGGTTTCGAGCGTCAGTTCGAGCAGGGAATAGTCCCGCTTTTCGCTTTCGGCGAGCACGCGGTAACGGGTGACGGCGGGCTTCGACCCGCGATCGGTGACCGCCATGCGCTTGCGGTCGGTCGGGTGCCGCCCGATGGGCGCGTCGACGACCCCGGTCCTTTCGCGGAAGGTCCCGCGGCAGACCGCCTCGTATTTCCGCACGAACGAATGCGTCGAGATCTGCTCCGCCAGCCCGACGTGCGCTTGGTCGGTCTTCGCGACGATCAGCAGTCCCGCCGTGTCGCGGTCGATGCGGTGCACGATGCCCGGGCGGATCTTCCCGTTGATGGAGGACAGCCGCCCCCGACAGTGGTAGAGCAGAGCGTTGACCAGCGTCCCGTCCGGGTGCCCCGGGGCGGGGTGGACGACCATGCCCTGCGGCTTGTTGACCACCAGCAGGTCGTCGTCCTCGTAGACGATCTCGATCGGCAGGTCCTGCGGCAGGACGTCCAACTCCTCCGGCGGCGGCAGGGTATAGGTCAGCTCCGCGCCCTCCCGCGCTTCGTCCCGCTTGCGGGCGGGCTTCCCGTCGAGCAGGACGTCCCCGTTTTCGAGCAGTTTCTGCGCGTGCGAACGGGTCAGCCCGGTCAGCTCGGCGAGCAGAACGTCCAGCCGTTTGCCGGCGTGTTCAGGCGGGATGCGCAGCGTTTCCATCATTTTTTATTGCCGTCGGTCGTGCCGTCGCGGTCGTCAGACGAATTTTCTGGCTCGTCGGACGGATTTTCGACCGATTCCGACGCGGTTTCGCCCGTTTCCGCCGCCTTTTCGGCTTCCCGCAGGCGTTTTTCCACGCGCGGCTCGACGAACAGCAGGTACACCCCCAGCGCCACCGCGCCGCAGGTCACGAAGATGTCCGCGACGTTGAACACGGCGAACCGCATGAACGTGAAATCCAGAAAATCCACGACCGACCCGTACAGCACGCGGTCGATCAGGTTCCCGAGCCCGCCGCCGAGCACCATCGCGAGCGACACCGTCAACAGCGGATGCCGCCGGGAATACCGAACCAGCAGATACACGATCAACCCCATCGCGAGCATAGAAAACCACAGAAACAGCCACCGATGCCCGGAAAGGATGCTGAACGCGGCGCCGTCGTTCTTCGTGTAGTACAGCCGAAGCCCGGGAAAGAGCGCACGCGCGTCGCCGACGGCGAAATGCGACGAAACGAACGCCTTCGTGATCTGGTCGAGCGCGACCGCGCCCAGCGCGATGGCGGCGGCGAGGATCAGCATACGGCGTTCCGGCAGCGCTCGCAGAGCATCTGCCCGTCCGCGTCCGGCGCACAGTCGGTCCGATACGCCCAGCACCGCACGCATTTTTCCCCTTCCGCGACGCTCACCAGCACGGCGACGCCGCTTTCCGTTTCGCGGAACGCCCCGTCCGGCGCGTCGTCATGCGAGAGTTCGACGCCGCTGACGAGGAAGGACTCCTCAAGCACCTCGCGGTGCGTCTCGAAGAACCGCATCGCCGGGTTGTCCGGCGCACCGTAGATGGTGACCTTCGCTTCCAGCGACTTGCCGATGACCTTCGCGGCGCGTGCGAGCTCGAGCGCCTTCATCACGTCGTCGCGGTAGTCGAACAGCCCGTCGTATTTCTCCTCCGCTTCCGGGCAGTCCCACGCGGGAACCGGGGCGGGCAGGGGATTGCAGAACACCGAGGTCGCGTCGTCCCCGTCGGTCAGCGCCAAGAAGCTCCAAAGCTCCTCGGCGGTGTAGGACAGGATCGGGGCGAGCAGCCGCGTGAGCGCCTTGACCGTGTGGTACATGGCGGTCTGCGCACTCCGGCGCTCCGGCGCGTCCTTGCGGTTGCAGTAGAGGCGGTCCTTCGTGATGTCGATGTACAGCTTGGAAAGCTCGACGGCGCAGAAGTTCTGCACGTCGTGGCAGACGATATGGAATTCATACCGATCGTAGGCGTCCCGCGCCCCGGCGACCAGCCGATTGAGCCGCGACAGCAGCCAACGGTCGAACGGCAGGAGCTGTTCGACGGGCAGCAGGTCCCGCTTCGGGTCGAAATCCGCTTCCGGCGCACCGAGGTTCGCGAGCAGGATCCGGCAGGTGTTGCGGATCTTGCGGTAGCTCTCCGCGAGCTGCTTGAGGATCGCGTCCGAGCAGCGCACGTCCACGCGGTAATCGCTCGACGCGACCCACAGCCGCAGGATGTCCGCACCGTACACGTCGATGACGCTCTCCGGCGCGATGGCGTTGCCGAGCGACTTGTGCATCGCCTTGCCCTCGCCGTCGACGGTCCAGCCGTGGGTCAGCACCGCCTTGTACGGCGCGTGCCCGACGCCGGCGCCGATCGCCGTCAGCAGGGAGGACTGGAACCACCCGCGATACTGGTCGCCGCCCTCCAAGTACAGGTCGGCGGGGCGGGAAAGCCCCTCGCGGTGGTCCAGCACGTCGAAATGCGTCGACCCCGAATCGAACCACCCGTCGAGGGTATCCGTCTCCTTGTCGAACGCCTTTCCGCCGCAGTGCGGACAGACGAACCCGTCCGGCAGCAGTTCGGACGCATCCTTTTCAAACCACACGTTCGAGCCGTGCTCGCTGAACAGGGAAGCGACCCGTTCGATGGTTTCCTCCGTGCAGACCGGCTTGCCGCAGTCCCTGCAGTAGAACACTGGGATCGGCAGCCCCCAATGGCGCTGGCGCGAGATGCACCAGTCGGCACGCTCGTTGATCATCGAGATCATGCGCTCCTCGCCCCACGCGGGCGTCCACGTCACTTCGCCGCACGCCTTCACCGCGTCGGCGCGGAACGCTTCGACCGAGCAGAACCACTGCGGGGTCGCCCGGAAGATGATCGGATTCTTGCACCGCCAGCAGTGCGGATACGGGTGGACGATCTCGCGCGACGCGAGCAGAGCGCCGCTTTGGCGCATCTCGTCGAGGATCGCCCCGTTGGATTCGTCGAACCGCAGTCCGGCGAACTTCCCGGCGGCTTCCCCCTGCACGCCCCGGTCGTCCACCGGGACGAGGATCTCCAAATGGTACTTCACGCCGGTCAGGTAGTCCTCCGCGCCGTAGCCCGGCGCCGTATGGACGCAGCCGGTGCCGCTGTCCATCGTGACGTAATCGGCGCAGCAGAGCAGGCTTTCGCGGTCGAGGAACGGGTGGGAAGCGGTCATGTACTCCAGATCCTGCCCGACAAAGCCGTCCCGCACGACCTCGTAGTCCGAAATGCCTGCCGCTTCCATCGTGTCGCGCACGAGCGCTTCGGCGAGGATATAGCATTCCTCCCCGACGCGGACGACGCAGTACGCTTCCCGCGGATGCACCGCGATGGCGACGTTGCCCGGCAGGGTCCACGGCGTGGTCGTCCAGATGACGAAGAAGAGCTTGTCCTTGTCCAGCCCGTCGAACAGTCCGCGTCCCTTGTCGTCCGCAAGGCGGAACTTGACGTAGATGGACGTACACGGGGCGTCCTGGTACTCGATCTCCGCCTCCGCGAGGGCGGTCTCGTCGTGGGCGCACCAGTAGACCGGCTTGAGTCCTTTATAGATGTACCCGTTTCGGTACATCTTGCCGAACACGCGGACCTCCTGCGCTTCAAACGACGGGTCCATGGTCAGGTACGGGTGCTTCCAATCCCCGACGACGCCCAACCGCTCGAAGGACGCCTTCTGCAACTCCACGAACTTCATCGCGAATTCCCGGCACGCCGAGCGGAACTCCGGCACGGACATCTTCTTGCGATCCAGGCGCGACTGCTTGATGATGGCGCTCTCGATCGGCATACCGTGGTTGTCCCAGCCCGGGATGTACGGCGTGCGGAAGCCCTCCATGGACTTGGATTTGTTGATGATATCCTTGAGCACCTTGTTCATCGCGGTGCCGAGGTGGATATTGCCGTTGGAAAACGGCGGACCGTCGTGCAGGACGAAGGACGGACGCCCCTCGTTGCAGTCGAGCATCTTTTGGTACAGGTCCACCTGGTCCCAGCGGGCCTTGATCTCCGGTTCGCGCTTGGGCAGGTTGCCCCGCATGGGGAACTCCGTCGCGGGGAGGTTGAGCGTGTCTTTATAATCTTTCATGGAAAAAAGCTGTCCTTTCCGGCTTGTCAAAACGCAAGAACTATCAAAAAACGGTCGTCAGGTTTCTTTGGCGGGCTCCTCGGCGGGCGGTTCCTCAGTTTTCCCGGCACCCTCGCCCATCATGAAGCGAAGGTACGCGTCCTCCGCTTCCCGCGCTTCCCCGGTCAGCTCCGGCGACGCGGGGGCGGAAGAACCCTCCGCCGCTTTCGGTTCGTCGGCGGGGAACAGGGTCTGCTTCTCCTCCAGGTCGTCCGCATGGGCGGCGGCGACGCGGTCGTTGCTCTCCTCGATGCCCTGCTTGACGTCGGTGAAGATGCGGGCGACCACGGCGTCCTCGTCCGGCAGGACGATCTCGTCGATCTCGTTGACGGAAATGCCCTTGAGCGCTTCGATGTGTCCGCGGTAGAGGTCGAAAAGCTGCTTCTTGAACTCGACGACCCGGTTCCGCATCTCCCACATTTCCTCTTTTTCCGCCTGCAATTGCTCCTTGAACTCCGCGATGACCGCGTCGCAGCGCTCCTTGATGGCGCCGGTAATGACGTCGGCGCGTTCGTTCGCGTCGCGAATGATCTTGTCGGCCATTTTCTGGGCGGAAAGCAGGGCGCTTCGGATGGATTCCTCCTCGTCCTTGATCTCGTCGAGGTTGGTCACGACAACGTGCAGCTTGCGCTCGAGCTCGTTGTTTTCGCGGTAGGCCTCGGTGTACTTCCCGATGAGGAATTCGATGTACTCGTCCACCTCGGCGGGGGCGTACCCCTTGAGGGACTTCGAGAAGGTTTTGCTTTTCAGTTCATGAGGTGCAAGCATATCGGTTTGTTTCCTTTCCATATGAAGATCCTCCGCCCGGGCGCACGAAAACGCCCCGTCAGACGACGGAGAGCAGGACCGTCCGCACGACGGTCAGGAACAGAAATGTCGCCACATAGGAAAAGTCGATCGGAAAATCCTCGAGCGCCGGAATGCGCTCGAGCAAGCGCCGCACCGGCGCGACGACCGGCTCGGAAACCGCGTAGCAGAACAGCAGCAGCTTGGAATCCTCCGAAGCGAACAGGGAAAGGATGCACCGCGCCACGATGACATAGCCCAGTACATCCAGAAACAGCAGCACGGCATATTGCAGAACGGAAACGACTTCTTCCAACGTGCGAGGCATCCTTTCGGGCAGAATTCCCCCCGACGCGGGGCTTCACCGTATCCGGGCGAAGCCCTGCGCGGAAGGGCGGGGGTTTAGAACAGTTCTCTGGACTTGCCGGCTTCCGGCTGGGGCGCGGAATCGGCGGTCACGTCGACGTTGCGGGGCGTGACGATGTAGGTCGCGTCGGAGACCTTCTTGATGTTCCCTTCGATGGCGTAGACGACGCCGCCGAGGAAATCCAGGATCCGGCGGACCGTTTCCTTGTTGGTGTCCTCAAAATTGAGCACGACCGTGCGCTTCGCGAGCAGGTGGTCGCTGATGCTGAACGCGGACTCGATCTTTTCCGGCTTGACCACCTTCATCTCGAGCGCGGCGGACGAGCCGACCCCGGTCGCCTTCGGGGCGGGGTTGGAAAGCGGCTTCTGCTCAAAGTCCTCGGCGGGCTGCTCCTCGGCGGGGGAGAAGTTCTCCTCTTCCTCGTCGACGTATCCGCCGTCCGAGTCCTTGAACATGTCGTTGATGCGTCCTAAGAATCCCATAGTGCTTGAAACCTCCGTATCGTTAATTTTTCTTCGTTGCTTTTACTGGACCGGCTTCGGGCGTGCGCCGAAGATCCCGCTGCCGATGCGGACGAGGTTCGCCCCGGCGGAAACGGCGACCGCGTAGTCCCCGCTCATGCCTGCGGACAAAATCCCCCATTCCTTATTATCCACTTTTTTATCCCGAATGTCAATGAATTTTTGATAGATTTTTTGAAAATATTGCAGATTTTCGTCCGGGCGGTCGGTTTTCGGCGGGACGGTCATCAGTCCGCGCACCGAAAGGTGGGGGAATTCCGCCAATTTTTCGACGAACGCTTCGGTCTCCGCGAGCGGCACGCCGCCCTTGCTCTCCTCCCCGGCGATGTTGACCTCCGCCAGCACCGGCATGACCAGCCCCCGCTTGGAAGCCTGCTTTTCGATCTCCGCCGCCAGCGTCAGGCTGTCCACCGAATGGATCATGGAGACCTTGTCGATGATGTATTTGACCTTGTTGCTCTGCAGCCGGCCGATGAAATGGATCTCCAGCCGGTCCTTATCGAGCGAATCGTACTTGGACAGCAGTTCGTCCGCCCGGTTCTCGCCGATGAGCGTCACGCCGCAGTCGGCGGCGTAGTTGATCAGCTCCGGCGGGACGGTCTTGGTCGCCGCGAGCAGTCTCGCCCGCCCGTCCAGCTCGCCGAGCAGGCGGACGATGTTTTCGCGGATCTCCGCTTTTGTGTTCATATTCTTCCCTTCTTTACTGGACGATCTTCCCGACGTACAGGTCCCGCCCGGAGAGAATGACCGTGTCGTAGAGGGACAGGTACTCCTCCGAAATGAACGCCTTGTCGTCGCGGCTGTCGCGGATGCTGTTGTACGGCACCTCGCAGATGGCGAACTCCTCGTTGCGGTAGAGCACCTCCGCCTTCTTGAAGATCACCCGTGTCCCGTCGAGCACGTAGCACCCCAGCACGCCGTCGAGCATCCGCAGCGCATCCACGTCCACCCGGATGCCCGCGTAGTCCGCACGCACCAGCTGCACGGTCTGCCGACGGGTGAAATCGAACCCCTCCGGCAGGTACTGCGAGCCGAACACCAGCACCGCGTCGTCGCGGTCGGTCTGCAGGATCTTCCGCTCCAGCCGCATGGAGATCGACGTCCCGCCGGAATAGGGGAAGAGCACCGTGTACGACTTCCCGTCGGTATAGGCGCTCGCGCTCCGCTTGTCCGTCCGCATGGCGATGCACCAGCGGGACGTGTCGGCGAGCTTGCCGCAGGCGTTCGTGAGGATGCGCTGATTCGGCTGCTCGTCGGTCAGCCTGTCGAACCCGTCGAGCGTCAGCTCGTCGAGCGCCTGCATCGTGAAGCGGTCCTCGTACCCGTCGACCGCGTTGTAGAAGTACCCGGACGACGCCGTCGTCACCGTCAGGGACGCCCCGTGCAGGGAGCGCTGCAGATCGTCCTTTTCCTGCAGAAGCAGGTTGATCCGCCCGCTGTACGCCCCGTTTTCGGAAACGCCTGCCGACGCGATGGCCTGCCTGCGGTTGAGCTGCACCCAGAGCGCCTCCTCCCCGCGCAGCGCCTTGTCGAGCGCGTCGTCCGCGACCTCCCGCAGCAGCTCGACGGTCATCTCCTCGATCTGCTGGTCGAGGATGGGCAGATCGGTCGTCAGCGCCCCGGCGGAAAGGTTGGACTGCTCGAGAATGCGGATCATGCGGTCGATGCGGGAGATGCGCTCCTGCACCGACGCGTCGCCGGAGGCGGTGTAGGTCATCGCGACCGTCGAACCGACCGCGACGTGCGCCCCGTTCTCGACGAGGTAGCAGTTCGTGCCGGTCCCGCCGCTGTAGAGCGGCGTTTCGTCGCGGAACAGGAACGCTTCGAGCTGCACGGAATCCTGCACCGTGTCGTAGGTCGTGTGGGTCACGTCGAGCAGATCCCCGACCCCGAGCGCAAGCTGCAGGATCAGGTACGCGCAAAGCGCAAGCAGCAGCAGGCTCAGCCCGAACTGCCCGAAAAATCTTCCGACCTTCTCCTTCACGGCGTTTTCGCGTTCCTTTCCTTAAATAATATTATGGCACGACGATCGTCTCCTGCACGTCCATGTGCGAAAACCAAGTCTCCTGCCGCTTGGCGTACCGCCGGGTGTTGCGGCAGATCGCCTCTTTGACCGTTTCGAGCGGGCAGAGCCCGTCGAAGTAGGGGTAAAATTCCTTGTAGCCGATGGCCTGCGACGCCGTCGGCGTTTCCCGCAGTCCCCGTTCGCACAGGGCGCGGACCTCCGCCTCCAGACCGTTCGCGAACATCTCGTCCACCCGCTTTTCGATCCGCCGGTAAAGGGTTTCCCGGTCGGCGCAGGTCAGCCGGACGACGTGCGGCAGGAACGGGTTTTCCCCCTCGCCGCTTCGCCTGTCCGCTTCGCTTTTGGTCAGCCCGGAGGTCATGCAGATCTCGATCGCCCGAACCACCCGCTTGACGTTGTTCGGGTGGATGCCATCCGCCGAAACCGGGTCGAGCTCCCGCAAGCGGTCGTGCAATGCCTGCGCACCGCGTTCGTCGGCGAAGCGAAACAGCTCCGCCCGCAGGTCCGGGTCGGCACGGCTTTCGCTCAGCTTCCGCCCGGTCAGCAGCAGTTCCACATACAGCCCGGTCCCGCCGCAGACGATCGGGGTTTTCCCACGTCCGTGGATCTCGCGGATCGCGTCGGCGGCGAGCGCGAGGAAGCGCCCGGCGGAAAACGGCTCGGCGATGTCGGCGACGTCGAGCAGGTGGTGCGGGACGCCCTTCCGCTCCTCCGGCGGGGTCTTGGCGGTGCCGACGTCCATGCCCCGGTAGAGCTGCATGGAGTCGCCGCTGACGATCTCGCCGCCCAGCCTTCGGGCGAGTTCGACCGCGTAAGCGCTCTTGCCGACGGCGGTCGGACCGACGACGGCGTAGACCCGAATGCGTTCCACCGCCGTTTTCACCGTCCTTTTCGCCGTTTTTTCCCGCCGGCGGGAGTATACACAAACATTATAACATAGCTTTCACGAAAATGCAAGAAAAACCGCGTTTTTTACGCGGCTTTTTTTTGTAGTACAATAAATACGCAAAGAAAAAAAGTTCCGAACACCCCAAAAAAGAGGTGAACGGAAGCAGAAAAT
>CANRIX010000023.1 GCA_947630765.1 uncultured Clostridia bacterium
ACGTCAATACAATAATTTTCCCATGCGTCCGCTTAACTGGTTCTCTCCTAAAGATGTCCTCTTTTCTTTTCCTGACTTTGTAACACATCATTGACAAACCTACAACAGACAAATTCGGCACGAAAATATTGATTTTAGAACGAAGATTCCAGATCGACTAATCAAGTTTGAAAATTTCCATCAAGTTCGATTGGGAAAAGAAGTTTCCAAAAAATGATGAGATCAAAAATCAGTTTAACGATAGAAAGAACTTATTTATACGGTCCGCCAACTTCTATTTTGTTCACAAAAAAGTTTCCCGCAAGGCTCTGCCCCACATCGAAAAAAAGAGGATGCAATAGCATAGAGTCCAAAGAGCAGATCAAGGTTGTCTTTATCGCGGACTCAAAGTAGAGCAGAAACTGAACTGAAAAAAGCGGCTGATCGTAGCCGCCCCGGATTTGAACGCACAAGAGTTTTTCGGCGAGGGTTCAAGTCCATACGCCAAATTGCCGAAAAATCTTTTTTATTGTAGTTAGACACCGCGTCGCGGTGAGTCCTTTCGGGCTTGCCGCGATTTTTCACGCACCTCAACCGCCGTTTGAGGAAAACGAACCGAACGGGTGATGGACTATTCCCGTCCGTTGTGCTATCCTGTACCCGTCACCGGTGAACAAAATCACACAAGGAGGAACCCATGAACATCGGAAAGAAAATCAAATCCCTACGCGCCGCCCGCCGCATTTCGCAAGAGGCGCTCGCCGAAGCGATGGGCGTCAGTTTTCAGGCGGTCAGCAAATGGGAAACCGGCGTCAGCGCCCCGGACATTTCGCTCCTGCCCGCGCTCGCCTGCTTCTTCGGCGTTTCCACCGACGAACTGCTGGACTATGACCGCTACGCGAACGAAAAGAAGATTTACGAGATTTGCGATCGCGCCGCCGCCCTTCGGTGCGAAAATCCCGCGGAAGCGGAAAAAATCCTGCAGGACGGACTCAAACGCTTTCCGGGGAACGACGACCTGCTCAACAGCCTGCTCTACACCCTGCCGCCGGAGCGTTCCGACGAGGCGGCGGCGCTCTGCAAGACGCTGATCGAAACGACGCAGGACGATACCGTAAAGTACGACGCCCTGCGCATCCTCGCAGAAATCCAGAGCGAGCGCGGCGAAAAGGCGCTCTGCGCGGAAACGCTCGAACAGATCCCGGAACTGTACTTCACCAAATTACAGCTGATGGCCTGTCTTTTGGACGGCGACGCGTCGGTAAGCGCCGCAAATAAGCAACTCTGGCTGGATTTCGAGTCGGTGTTTCAGATGCTGAACGTCCTGCGGAAAAACCTTCCGGCGAAGGAGGCACAGCCATGGCGAAATTTGGGAGTCGCCCTTCTGAACACGATTCTGTCCACGCGCGACACAGGACTGCTGTCGGACGATTTCCTTGCATACTGCGAAGAATTCCTCGAAACATTTCGGCAATAACGCGCGTTCGCTTGAAACGGATCCCCCCGCATTCCGGCAAGTCTTTCGGACTTGCCGATTTTTTGTGCCGACGCTTTTGCGGAAATTTTTTTTGGGTTTTCTTGCGAAAAGGGCTTGCAAAACCCGAAAAAGTGTGCTATACTATGCTCGTCGATTCGGTGACGGCGAAAGGCGGAGCGTGCGATGAGTTATGCGGACACCTTGTTCATTCAAATGTGCCGGGACATTCTCGCGAACGGGACGGATACCCGGGGCGAGCGCGTCCGCCCGCATTGGGAGGACGGGACCCCCGCGTACACGGTCAAGAAGTTCTGCGTCGTCAATCGGTACGATCTGCGCAAGGAATTTCCGGCGCTGACGCTTCGCAAGACCAATTTGCGCAATTGCGTCGACGAACTGCTCTGGATCTGGCAGAGAAAGTCCAACAACATCGGCGACCTGCATTCCCACATCTGGGACGAATGGGCGGACGAGAACGGCTCCATCGGGAAGGCGTACGGCTATCAGCTCGGCGTTCGGCATCAATACGCGGAAGGCGAATTCGATCAGGTGGATCGGGTGCTGTACGACCTCAAGCACAACCCGTTTTCCCGCCGGATCCTGACGAACCTGTACGTCCACGCGGATCTGCACGCGATGCGGCTCTACCCCTGCGCGTACAGCGTGACCTTCAACGTCACGCAGGAGGACGGGCGGCTCGTGCTGAACGCGATCCTCAACCAACGCTCGCAGGACGTGCTGATGGCGAATAACTGGAACGTCTGCCAATACGCGGTGCTGCTGCATATGTTCGCGCAGGTGTCCGGTATGGTCGCTGGCGAGCTGGTGCACGTCATCGCCGACGCGCACATCTACGACCGGCACGTGGAACTGGTGCGGGAGCTGATTTCCCGCGAACCCTTCCCTGCGCCGAAGTTCTGGATCAACCCGGACGTGCGGGATTTCTACGCGTTCACGCCGGACGATTTCCGGCTGGACGAGTATCAGACGCATCCGCAGATCAGGAACATCCCGGTCGCGATCTGAGCGCACGGCGGATAGGAGCGAACGGAGATGCGGAAGATCCTTCTCGCGGCGGTGGACCGCAATTTGGCGATCGGGCGGAACGGCGCGTTGCTGTACCGGGTGCCGGAGGACCTTCGGCGGTTCCGGCAGTTGACGACCGGGCAGGTCGTGTTGTGCGGTCGCAAGACGCTCGAAAGCTTCCCGAACGGCAAACCGCTCCCCGGACGCGAAACGGTTCTGCTTTCCCGGCGGTACGAAGGCAAAGACGAACCGCTTCTGACCGTCGCGCGGACGCCGGAGGAGGCGCTCGAAAAGGCGGCGGTGCTTTGCGGGAACGAAAAAAATCTGTACGTCATCGGCGGCGAAAGCGTGTATCGCCTGTTCGCGCCGGTTTGCGAAACGGCGGATCTGACCGAGATCGACGCGGAAACCCCCGACGCGGACGCGTTCTTCCCCGCTCTGCGCGAGCAGGACGGCTGGGTGCGCGCCGAAGCGTCGCCGGAACAGGTTTCCTCTTCCGGGCTGCGTTTCCGTTACGTCACTTACCAAAAAGAACGCGTGTAGGCGTTCTCATATGCAGGCGTAGTTTAGTGGTAGAATCTCAGCTTCCCAAGCTGATTGTGCGGGTCCGATTCCCGTCGCCTGCTCCATGGCTGAACACCAATTTTGATACAATACGTATCTTGATTGGTGTTCAGCTTCTTATAGCAGCATTCGTGCGGATGGATCGCCGATCGCAATCGGAAAGAGGGCAAAAAATGATACCCGACAGAGAAGAAGCGGAAGAATTATTGCAGCAAGCCGAGGCCCGTAATTCCGGTCCTGGGGGGGGAAAATCACAGCCGAATCGTCGCCTGCTGTGCCGAAAAAATTGCCAAAAATTGTGCGGATTTAGTTCCCGATAAGGCGTATGTATTGGGATTGCTTCACAATATTGGAAGGAAATTCGGCGCAGGACATCTAAGACACGTTTTCGATGGGTACGTTTATATGCTGTCGCTCGGATACGACGAGGTCGCCAAGGTATGCCTTACGCATTCCTTCAATAACCAAACCATGAAAGAGTACATTGGAAAATTCGATACTTCCGACGTGGAAACGGAGCAATTAAGCGACGCACTGGCGGCCGCAGTTTTTGACGAGTACGACCGTCTCATTCAATTATGCGACACATTGGCAGGCAGCGAGGGCGTTTTGCAGATGAAAGAACGTATGGAAGATGTACGGAAACGGTACGGTTCCTATCCCAAAGCAAAATGGGATTCCAATCTCCGGCTGAAAGAACACTTTGAAAGAAAAATCGGAAAAGATGTTTACCGTTTGCTCGAATGCAAATCCGTCAAACTATAGAATCCCGGCTTGATAGAAAAACGGTGCCAACTTGCAAGGTGAGGGTGTGCTATCATACCCCTCATCCGGCGAAAAAGGCAATCGGAGGTTTCCTGTGCGAACATTTGAAACGTACATCACAAACGGCGAATACCGGGTCGGGTGCACCGGGCAGACGGTGTACCTTTTCGGGCGGGACGGCGCCGAGCTCGCGAAATTCAGCGACCTGAAATACGCGTATCATGCCGTTTTTTCGCCGAACGGCAAGGTGTTCGCGGTCCGGTCGAACGAGGGCCGACTGGCGATCTATGACCTCGCGGAACGCAGGCTCGTGCGGAAATTCCGCTACGCGACGGGCGAAGACGGCGAGCAGCCGCAGGACGCAAACGGCTGCTTTTCCCCGGACGGCGAGCGGTTTTTCGTCCCGCTCTACCGTGCGGACCTCTGTTCCTCGCTGCTCGTCTACCGCACGAGCGACTTTTCCCTCGAAAAACGGCTTTTTGACGACGGCAGCATGGTTCTGGACTGCATCGAATACGACGCGGAAACCGAAACCTGCTGCCTGCTCGGATTTTTCCGGGATCCGTCGCACGAAGGCAACGCCTGCTTCGTCGGTCGGCTGGACGGGGATTCGCTCGCGGACGCCGTGCCCCTCTCGGAACGCGAATACGACTTCTATCGGCAGTACAAAGAGTTCGAGGCGACGGGCTTCACGACGACGTCCGCCTGCATGACGCCCGCCGAAGCCGAACGCCTCAAAGCGGGCAAGCACACGCTCGCACGGCTCTGGCGGCATCATTCCGCGAAGCGATAACCCCCGCCGCCGCGGGGCTTTGCCTTCCCCCTCTTGACATTCCCCCCGTTTTGGCGTATACTGTACCCAAACAAGGACAAGGGGTGACGCACATGAAAACCGTGCGATTTACGATCTACCGAAAAAAGGCGCTGTCGGGGCTGTTCTTGCCGAACCGCGTATACGTCAACGGCAAGCTCGCGGGGACCATCCGATTCGGCGGGACGCTCGCCGTCGAGGTCCCCAAAGCCGACCTGTACCACCTGACGGAAAGCGTCAGCCCGTTTGACGACAGCGCCGCCCTCTTCGACCGCGGCGATCGGGAATACCGCGTCCTGCTCAAGAAGGTCGGCGGGCGGTGGACGCGTACCCGCTACCGATTCCACCTCCGCACCGGGGATCGGATCGACCCCCTGCCCGCCTTCCGTTTCGAAAAAATCAAGGACGCGGTATGGGAGAACCGCGTGCAGGAACTGCCCCCCGACGAACGGTTGCTCTCGCTCTGCTATGCGTTTGAACGTTTGCTCACGGCCGACGTCGTGGAACTGCTTGCGTCGGAATCCCTGACCGAAATCCTCAACGCCCTGCAGGAAATCGGCGCAACGCAACTCGCCGGAATACTCCGCCGGATCCTCGACGAACTGTTCGCGGGCGTCGCGCTCCCCTCGGTCGACCGTATGGACGACAGGTTCCGCAAAGCCGACCAATGGATGGAAAGCCTGCCGGAATCGGCTTGGGAGGAGTTCCGCGCCGGGGTCGCAAAGCACCTCACGGGCGACCTCGTCGGCGGAGAAACCGCATCCTGACCACACCCCTCTTGACATTCCCCCCGTTTCGGCGTATACTGTACCCAAACAAGGACAAGGGGTGACGCACATGAAAACCGGCGTGGTCGACGTAGGCGGCGGGTTCCGCGGAATCTACGCCTGCGGCGTGCTGGACTACTGTTTGGACCAAAAAATCCGTTTCGACCTCGGGATCGGCGTATCGGCGGGAAGCGCGAACCTCGCGTCCTTCCTCGCCGGACAGCGGGGGCGAAACTTCACCTTCTATACGGAATACGGGCTTCGCAAGCAGTACGCGAGCGTGGGGAACTTCCTGCGGAAGCGTTCCTTCATCGACATGGACTACGTCTACGGCACGCTCAGCAACCGCGACGGCGAAAACCCGCTGGACTATGCCGCCCTGCGGGACAACCCGATGGACTTCCTCGTCGTCGCGACCGACGCGGTGACCGGGGACGCGACCTACTTCGGGAAGCGGGACATCCGGCAGGACGATTACGACGTGTTCAAGGCGTCCTCGTCGATCCCCTTCGTCTGTCAGCCCTATTTCGTGAACGGCACGCCCTACTACGACGGGGCGCTCGGCGACCCCGTGCCGGTGGAAAAGGCGTTCGCCTGCGGGTGCGACCGCGTCGTTTTACTGCTGACCAAGCCGGAAAACGTGATCCGCACCTCCGAGCAGGACGAGAAGCTGGCCGCCCGTATCCGCGGGAAATACCCCCGTGCGGCGGAAAATCTGCGCCAGCGGGCGAACCGCTACAACGTCGGCGTCGCGCTTGCGCAGGAATACGCACGGCAGGGCAAGGCGCTGATCGTCGCGCCGGACGACACCTGCGGCGTCCGCACGCTGTCCCGGAAGGCGGACGACATGAAGCGCCTTTACGCCAAAGGCTACGCCGACGGCAAAAAGATCAAGGCGTTCTTGAGTTAGCCGCCCGTGGCGAACCGGTTCGCCATTCCCAAATTCCACACGAATTCCAAACGGACCACACGCGCATTCCGCATTCCCGGTGTATGCTGAAAATACCGACGAAGGTCGGAATACGGAAAGGTGGTCAAAAACCATGAAGAGATCCAAATGGCTCTGGGGAATCGCTATGATGGCGCTTGCGGTGGTGCTGTCCGTCGGGTGCTTCACCGCTTTTGCGGCGGACGACGACGCGGAAACGGACGAACGCACGCCGGAACAAAGCGCGTACAGCTATCAGACCGGGCAGCAGCGAAGCGCCGACCGCAACGACCTGTATGCGCAGGCGGAACAGCTTCCCGAAGACGAGCAGGACGCTTTCCTCGCCGAAAACGGCGTCGGAGAAACGCCCTATTCCGCGGAAGCGGCGGAATCCTACAGCTACGTCGCCGGTCAGCAGCGGGGCGCGTCCTATCGGCAGAGCGACGACGGCGAACGCACGCAGGACACGTCCGGCTACGGGTACCTGACCGGGCAAGAACGCGGCGCAAGCTACCACAGGTAACAAGCAAAACACGCAAAACGGCAGACCGCCCACGCGACGGTTTGCGTTTTGCGCTATATGGGAGGGAAATCATGGCGCACCTATTGGCGGTCGACGACGAACGGGACATCGTGGAACTGATTTCCCGGTTCGCGGAGCACGAGGGGCACACCATCGACACGGCGGGCAACGGCAAGGAAGCCGTCCGCCTATGCGAGGAAAACGACTACGACCTGATCATCCTCGACGTCATGATGCCGGAGATGGACGGGTTCACCGCCTGCAAGGAGATCCGCAAACGGAAGCAAACGCCCGTTATCATGCTGTCAGCCCTCGGCGCCGAGTACGACAAGCTGATGGGCTTCGAGCTGGGCGTCGACGACTATGTGGTCAAGCCGTTTTCCCCCCGGGAACTGATGGCACGGGTCAAGGCGATCCTCGCAAGGCGGACCGACGGGAAATCGACGCGGGAAATCGCAATACAGGGGCTTCGCATCGACACGCTTTCCCACGAGGTTTTCGTGGACGGCGGGAAAACCGAACTGACCGCGAAGGAGTACGAACTGCTGCTTTTCCTCGTGCGAAACAAGGGCATCGCCCTGACGCGGGAGAAGATCCTGAACGCCGTATGGGGCTACGACTACTACGGCGACGACCGCACGGTGGATTGGCAGATCAAGCTTCTTCGCGGCAAGCTGGGGCCCTATCGGAAGTGCATCGTGACGCTGCGGGGAACGGGGTATCGGTTCGATGAAAAAGCGTAGATCCTTCGGCGGCAAGCTGTGGCTGTGGTTCCTGCTGTTTTCCGCCGTCATCTTTCTGGTGCTGTGGCTGCTGCAGACGGTTTTTTTACAGAGTTTCTATAACGATATGGCGATCCGAAACGTCGAAAGGGCGGTGGACAAAATGACCGCCCACGCCGCCGATGCGGACTTTTACGCGGTGATCGACGAAGTCGCCGTATCCAATTCGCTGCTCGTATTCGTGACGGACGAAAACGGAAACGTCCTGTACAGTGCCGACGAGTACCGGCGTCTTTACAACGGTACAGAGCAAGCGGATGACGGGGCGGACAACCCCTACCACGCAAGCGACGTGCTGAATTGGGAAAAAGGCGCCCTGCGGAACCTGCCGTACAGCTATCCGACGCTGGTGCGCAAGCTGGACGAGGCCGGAACCGATCGGGTCGGCTTTGTCACGGCGGACGAGACAGCCTATGTGACCGGCGTCCGATTGGAAAACGGAAAGACGCTGTCGGTCAGCCTTCCCCTCGGCACGGTGGGCGGGACAGTCGGAATTTTGCGGATGCAGCTTGTGTGGGTGTCGGTTCTTTCTCTGGTTCTGGGTTTTGTCCTCGCGTGGATCATCTCTAAGCGCTTTGCAAAGCCGGTGGCGCAAATTGCCGCTTCCGCCAAGGAGATCGCCGGGGGCAACTTTCACCCGGAACTTCCGAAGGGCTTTTGCGCCGAACTTGACGCGTTATCCGATACGCTGGGAGAAACGGCGAAGCGCTTGGAAAAGGCGCAGAACGCCCAGCGGGAATTCCTCGCCAACGTTTCCCACGACCTGCGCACGCCCCTTACCATGATCAAGGGCTATGCGGAGACGGTCAAAGAGATTTCGTGGAGCGACGGGGAAGCGCGGGAAAAAGATCTGGAGATCATCATGCGGGAAGCGGATCGGCTGACGGCACTGGTCAACGAAATTCTGGAATTTTCCGCGATGCAGGCGGACCGTTCGGCGAAGGCATACGAAAGAATCGACCTCGGCCGTGCGGTTCGGGACGTGGTCGAACAATTTGCGCCCTTCTGCGAGCAAAACGGCTATACGATCGAAACCGAGATCGCGGACGGCGTTTCGACGAGGGCGGACGAGGCGCAGATCAAGCGGGTGCTCTATAATTTCATCGACAACGCGATCAATCACACGGACGAAAGCAAAAAAATCAAGGTGTCGCTGACCGCGACGGGCGGCAGGACGCGGTTCGCGGTGACGGACTACGGCAAAGGGATCGCGGAGGAGGACGTCCCCTACATTTGGGACCGCTACTATACCGCCCGGAATCGGAAGAACAAGGCGGTCGTTTCCGGGCTGGGTCTGTCCATCGCAAAGGAGATTTTGACGGCGCATCGCGCGAATTTCGGCGTCGATACCCGCCCTGCCTGCACGTTTTGGTTTGAACTGTAATTGCGTCGCGGCAAGCCTTTTTGGCTTGCCGCTTTTTTTGCCCGTCCCTCACAGAAAAAGCGGCGGACGTCATTCCGACGCCACGCCGCGTTCCTGTATTGCGGGTCGTTTATCGAGCAGGCACGAAACCGGGTCACCCGACCGGGTTGTTTGCCTTGCAAGTCTGAACCGTGCCGCACGACCGGGTCACCTGCTAAGCACACCCGAACCGGGTCGCCCGACAACGTACACACGGACACCCCACACGGACAACGCCCATGCAGCGACACCGCCCATTCAGCGACTTCCGTGCTTACTCCTTCGGTTCCTCAGCCGATTCCTCGGCAGCCGTTTCCTCGACCGTTTCCGCCGGAGCTTCGGCAACCGGCTCTTCCGCCGGAGCCTCCGCAACAGGGGTCTCCTCGGCCGGTTCCTCGACCGCCTTCGCGGTCTCCTTCACGGCTTCCTTCGGTTCTTCCTTCGGCGTTTCCGCCTTCGCGGACTTCTTCGACGCCTTTTCGGCCTTCTTGGCGGCCTTGGCGTCCGCCTTTTCTTCCTTCTTTTCCTTCTTCGGGGAATAGTAGCTTTCGGCATCGACCAGTTCGATGATCGCCATCTCCGCACCGTCCCCACGGCGCGGACCTAACTTCAGCACACGCGTGTAACCGCCGTTGCGCCCTTCGTAGAGCGGCGCGACGAACGTGAACAGCTTGTAAACCGCTTCCTCCTTCTTGAGGAACGCGAGCGCCTGACGGCGGGAAGCCAACGTATTCTGCTTGCCGAGCGTGACCATCTTATCGGTCAGGGCGCTGACTTCCTTCGCACGGGTATACGTCGTTTCGATGCGACCCGTCTCCAGCAGAAACGTGACCATGCCTTTGAGCATCGCCATCCTGTGGGACGTGGGTCTGCCTAACTTTCTTGTTCCGGGCATTTCCTCTGCCTCCTTACTTACACAAATTTAATCTTCGGGCTTTCTGAAGGCGAGCCCGAGCGACTGCAGCTTCAGAACGACCTCCTCCAGGGACTTCTTTCCGAGGTTGCGGACCTTGATCATCTCGTCCTCGGTCTTGCTGATGAGATCCTCCACGGTGTCGATGTTCGCACGCTTCAAGCAATTGAAGCTGCGGACGGACAGGTCGAGCTCCTCGATGGTCATTTCCAGCACTTTGCCTTTTTTGGTCTCCTCGCGTTCGACGAGGATCTCCGTGTCCTTCGTGCCGTCGGACAGGTCGACGAACAGGTTGAGGTGTTCGTTGAGGATCTTCGCGGCGAGGGAAACGGCTTCCTTCGCGTCGATCGTGCCGTTCGTCGTGACTTCCAGCTGCAAGCGGTCGTAGTCGGTGACGTTGCCGACACGGGTATTGGAGACCGTGTAGTTCGCGGCGCAGACCGGCGTATAATTGGAATCCGTGTAGATGACGCCGATGATCGCGTTCTCCGCCAATTCCTTGTTGCGCTCGGAAGAGACGTAGCCGCGACCGTGCTCGAACGTGATCTGCATGAAGAACGACGCCCCCGGCTCGACCGTCGCGATGTGGTGGTCGGGGTTGAGGATCTCGATGTCGGAATCCACCTGGATGTCGCCCGCCTTGAGGTCGCCGCCGTGGGATTCCAGGAAAACCGTCTTCGGTTCGCTGCAGTACAGCTTCGCGATGATCCCTTTGACGTTGAGCACGATCTCCGGCACGTCCTCGCGGACGCCCGAAATGGCGCTCAACTCGTGCAGCACGCCGTCGATCTTGACGCTCGACGCCGCAACGCCGGGCAACGAGCTGATCAGCACACGCCGCATGGCGTTGCCCAGCGTCATGCCGTAACCGCGTTCCAGCGGCTCGACGACGAACACGCCGTGCCTGCCGTCCTCGCTTACATCAGCCGTAACGATATTCGGTCTTTCAATCTCGATCATGAATGAACTTCTCCTTTCTCGTGATACATCCGAAGCGACCCTTCAAGGCCGCCGCACACCTTACTTGGAGTACAACTCGACGATCAGATGCTCCTCGAACGGGAAATCAATATCCGCACGGGTCGGCAGAGCGTTCACCGTCGCGCTGACCGGTTCGGTCGCGACCGTCAACCAGGCAGGGACCGGCCTGCCGCCAATATTCTCGATAAGCGATTTAATCTTTTCGGACCCCTTGTTGGATTTGCTGTCCTTGAGCGCGATGACGTCGCCCTGACGGACCAGCTGCGAGGGGATGTTGACCTTCTTCCCGTTGACGGTGAAATGACCGTGCAGGACGAGCTGACGAGCTTCCTTGCGGCTGTTCGCCATGCCCATGCGGTAAACCACGTTGTCCAACCGACGCTCGATCATGGTCAGCAGGTTTTCGCCCGTCTGACCCGGCTGGCGGTCGGCCTTTTCAAAGTAGTTCTCAAATTGCTTCTCCAGAATACCGTAGTAACGCTTCGCCTTCTGCTTCTCGCGAAGCTGCAGGGTGTACTCCTTCGGACGACGGCGGGAAATGTTCGCGCCATGCTGTCCGGGCGCCTGCCCCCTGCGGGAATACGGACATTTGTCGCTCGTGCACTTGTCGCCCTTCAGGTAGAGCTTCACGCCCTCCCGACGGCAAAGTCTGCACGACGGTCCAGTGTATCTTGCCATGTGTTAACCTCCTTTTCGTTCAGACACGACGTCTCTTGGGCGGTCTGCACCCGTTGTGCGGGATCGGCGTCACGTCCTTGATCATCGTGATTTCCAGCCCGGCGACCTGCAAAGCGCGGATCGCGGACTCTCTGCCCTGCCCCGGGCCTTTGACGAACACCTGCACGGTCCGAAGCCCGTGCTCCATCGCGGCCTTCGCCGCCGTTTCCGCCGCCATCTGCGCGGCGAACGGCGTGGACTTCCGCGAACCGCGGTAGCCGAGCTCGCCTGCCGACGCCCACGAGATCGCGTTGCCCTGCGTATCCGTGATCGTCACGATGGTGTTGTTGAAGCTGGACTGGATATGTGCCGCACCGCGTTCGATGTGCTTCTTTTCGCGGCGCTTCTTGGTGGCCGTTTTCTTGGTGACCTTTGCCATTGGTTGGCTGCCCTCCTTTTTACTTCTTCTTGTTGGCGATGGTCTTGACAGGACCTTTTCTGGTTCTCGCGTTGGTCTTGGTGCGCTGTCCGCGGACCGGCAGGCCCTTGCGGTGCCGCTGACCGCGATAGCAGTCGATCTCAACCATGCGCTTGATGTTCAGACCCACCTCACGGCGGAGGTCGCCTTCGACGACGTAGTTGTTTTCGATGCAGTCACGGAGTTTTGCGATGTCGGATTCGCTCAGATCCTTCACGCGGGTGTCGGGATTGATGCCGGTCTGCTTGAGGATCTCGTTGGAACGGCTCCGGCCGATCCCGTAGATGTAGCAAAGCCCGATCTCGACCCGTTTCGCGTTGGGAATATCAACACCTGAAATACGTGCCATTCTCTACCTTGTTCCTTTCTCTGTATGGTCGTGTTTTTTTGCGTACGGATTTGCCCCGTTTTTTTCCGTCAGGGTTAAAACCGGGGTCAGGTTGACGCAAACAAATACCCAAATATCACTAACTACTTGGAATCTGCGCCAACGCGGTGGAGTTCGGTCGGTTTCGGCACCTGCCGAAATGCGGGTCGGTGACCCGCAAGACCGAATCTCCCGTCTGAATTGTCGGAACGACAATTCAGACAGTTAGCCTTGTTTTTGCTTGTGCTTGGGGTTTTCGCAGATCACCATGACCTTGCCTTTTCTCTTGATGATCTTGCACTTATCGCAGATTTTCTTCACCGAGGGTTTGACCTTCATGTGGGACACCTATCCTTTCTAAAAACCGATCCTGTTTGCTTTATTTCGCGCGGAACGTGATCCTACCCTGCGTCAGGTCGTAAACCGAAACCTCGACCTTCACGCGGTCGCCCGGAAGGATTCGGATATAGTTCATCCGCATCTTGCCGGAGATGTGCGCCGTCACCATATGCCCGTTCGTCAGCTTCACACGGAACACCGTGTTCGGCAGGACCTCGACCACCGTGCCTTCACACTCGATCACATCGTCCTTTTCCTTAGCCAGAACAATTCCTCCTTCCAAACCTCACGCCAACGGCTCCCCGCCGTCCGGCGCGTGCCCCGCCGCCTGCCGGATCCACTGCCGCACGAACCGATTCGTCACGACCTCCCCGTCAAACCGGAGCAAATTCCCGTCCGCTCCGCACAGCGGCCGAACATGCTTGCGTTTCTTCTTTTTCGGGCGTTCCACCGGGCGGATCCGGCCGTCCGCGAGGTACAGGTACTCCCCGTCCTCCCGCAGGACCACGCAGATCACCCCACGGTCCCGTCCCGCTGTCGGGACGACCGCCCGTCCTATCCAACCGTCATCACGCATACAAAATCCTTTTCAGTTCGGGTCCGTCAGGATCCAAACGCCGTTTTTTGTCAGTGCGACCGTGTTTTCATAGTGGGAGGAAAGCCTCCCGTCCTTCGTCACGACCGTCCAGCGGTTCGCGAGCGTCCGCACCTCGTGCGTGCCCGCGTTGATCATCGGCTCGATCGCGATGGTCATGCCGGCGCTCAGCCGAACGCCGTGCCCCGCGCTTCCGTAGTTCGGGACCTCCGGGTACTCGTGGAGCTTCTGCCCCACGCCGTGCCCGACGTAGTCCCGCACCACGCCGCAGCCGTGCGCTTCCGCGTAGGACTGCACCGCGTGCCCGATGTCGCCGAGCCGTGCGCCGGGCGCTTCCGCGGCGTTGACCGCCTGGAAGAAGCACTCCCGCGTGACCTCGATCAGGTCCTTCGCCTCGTCGCTGATCTCCCCGACCGGGAAGGACGCGGCGCAGTCGCCGTGGTACCCGCGATAGAACGCGCCGACGTCGATCTTGACGATGTCCCCCGCTTGCAGCACGCGATCGGACGGGATCCCGTGGATCACTTCCTCGTTGACGCTGATGCAGGCGGACGCGGGAAACCCGTACAGGTGCAGGAAGGACGGGCTCGCCCCGTGCGAGCGGATCACCTTGCGGATCTCCGCGTCGATCTGGGCGGTGGTGACGCCCTCCTTGCAGAGCGCACCGCCCGCCTCCCGCGCGAGCGCGGCGATCCGGCCCGCGTCCCGCATCCTGCGCAGTTCCTCGTCGGTTCGTAACGTAATCATTGCCCGATGCCGAGCGCTTCGCGCACCAGCCGAGAGGTCTCCTCGACCTTGTCCTGCCCCTGCACGGTGCGCAGGAGCCCTTTTTGCTCGTAGTAAGCCTTGAGCGGCTCGGTTTCGCGGTGGTAGACCGCCAGCCGGTTCCGCACCACGTCCGCGTTGTCGTCCGGGCGCTGCGCAAGCGCTTCGCCGCAGACGTCGCATCTGTCCGCCTGCTTCTTCGGCGGGTTATACAGCACGTGGTACGTCGCGCCGCAGGACGGGCAGACCCGCCGACCGCTCATGCGCTCGACGATGGTCTCGTCCGAAACCTCCAGCGAAAGCACGCAGTCCACCGAGATACCGAGCGTTTCCAGCGCTTCCGCCTGCGGAATGGTCCGGGGGAAGCCGTCGAGGATAAACCCGTTTTTGCAGTCGTCCTGCGCCAAACGGTCCCGCAGGATGCCGACGACCAGTTCGTCCGGGACCAAAGCCCCGCTCGCCATGACCGTTTCGGCCTTCTTGCCGAGTTCCGTGCCTTCCTTGATCGCCGCACGCAGCATCGCGCCGGTCGAAACCGTCGGGATCCGGAGTGCTGCGCTGATCAGTTCGCCCTGGGTGCCCTTTCCGGCGCCCGGGGGACCGAACAGGATCAATTTCATCACAAATCAACCTTTCTTTACGCAAGGAAGCCCTTGTAGTGCCGCATCGTCGTTTCGGACTCGATATCACGCGCGGTTTCGAGCGCGACGTCCACCACGATGATGACCGACGTGCCGCCGTACACCAGCGCACGCAGCGCGGTCCAGCCGGTCCAGCTCATCAGGATCGGGAAGATCGACATGAAGGACAGGAAGAGCGCACCGATCAGCGTCACGCGATGCACGACTTTGCGGATATACTGCGCCGTCGGCTGCCCCGGGCGGTAGCCCAGGATCGTGCCGCCGTTCGCCTTGAGGTTGTTGGCGACCTCGTTGACGTTGAACGAGATGGCGATATAGAAGTACGCAAACGCGATGATCAGCACGAACATCACGATCACATAGATCGGGCTGCTCGCCGAGAACCACTTCTGCACCCACGTCTGGAATCCGCCGCGAATCAGCAGCGCCAGCGTCGCCGGCAGCGAGACGATCGCGTTCGCGAAGATGATCGGCATGACGCCGCCCATCATGACGCGGATTGGCAGATAGGTGTTCGCGCCCCCGTACATCTTCCGCCCGACCTGCCGCTTCGCGTACTGCACCGGCAGACGCCGCTCGGAGTTCGAGAAAAAGACGACCAGCGTCACGATCGCGAGCATCATCACCAACGCAAGCACCACGCCGAGGATGTCGCCGAGGCTGATGGTGATGTTCGCCATGTCCTCAACGATGGACGGGATGCTCGAAATGATGTTCACGAACAGGATCAGCGAAACACCGTTGCCGATGCCCTTTTCGTCGATCCGTTCGCCCAGCCACATGACCAGGCACGCACCCGCCGTATGGCACGCGAGGATGACGATCATCGTGAACCACTTCGGCATCGTGCTGTCGATCAGCCCTTGGCTGTTCAGCGTCGCATAGTACCCGTAGGACGTGACCAACGCGAGGGCGATGGTGACGTACCGGGTGATCTTGGAGATCTTTGCCTGCCCTTCCGGGCCGCTCTTCGCGATCCGTTCGAGGGCGGGAATGGCGATCGTCAGCAGCTGGATGACGATCGACGCGGTGATATACGGGCTGACGCCGAGCGCGAACAGCGTCGCGTTCTGGAACGCCTGCCCGGCAAGCATGCTGAAGTATCCGAACAGCGTTCCTTCCGTCGCGGTGGAGTCAAACAGTTCGTTGACCCCCGCACTGTTGATAAACGGCACCATGATATTCGAGCCGAAGCGGAACACCACGATGATGAACAACGTGTAGAGCATCCGCTTGCGGATCTCCGGCACCTTCCACGCATTTCTGAAGATCTTAAACATGCTTACTCACCTGCCCTTTCACAAAGCGTTACGGCCTGCACGAGCGCCGACGGGATTCGGCCGAACATATCAGACCACCTCCGTCTTTCCGCCTGCGGCTTCGATTTTCTCTTTTGCGGAAGCGGAAAAACGGGTGGCTTTCACGGTCAGGGGGCGGGTCAGTTCGCCGTTGCCGAGCACTTTGAGCCCGTCGAACGCGTTCTTGACCGTCCCGTCCGCGAGCAGCGTCTCGAGGTCGACGACCGCGCCGCTCTCGTAACGCTCCAAATCGGAAAGGTTGACGATGGCATACTGCTTCGCGAAGCGGTTCTTGAATCCGCGCTTCGGCAGTTTGCGGTAGAGCGGAAGCTGGCCGCCCTCAAATCCGGGACGGACGCCGCCGCCGGAGCGGGCGTTCTGCCCTTTATGGCCGCGGCCGGCAGTTTTGCCGTTGCCGCTGCCCGCGCCCCGACCCTTGCGGTACGCCGCTTTGACAGCGCCCGGCGCCGGGGAAAGCTCCTGTAGCTTCATTGTTTTGTCCTCCTAAATCTTTCTGTGGCGCGCCGTTTCAGGCTTCCTCGACGCGGACAAGGTGGGAAATGACCGCCAGCTTGCCGTCGATCTCCGGGGTCTTTTCGACCGTCTTGCTGTCGCCGATCTTGCGCAGTCCGAGCGACTTGCAGGTCAGGATCTGGTTCTCCTTGCGGCCGATCAGGCTCTTCGCCAATGTGATGGTAACTTTCATTCCGGGCCTCCTTCTCAGCGGACGTCCGCGACTTCGATGCCGCGACGGCGGGCGACCTGCTCGACCGTCTGCAGCTCCTTGAGCGCTTCAAACGTCGCCTTGACCACGTTCGCCGGGTTGTTCGAGCGCAGCGACTTGCCGCGGATATCGCGGATCCCCGCCATCTCCAGCACGGCACGCATCTTGCCGCCGGCGATGATGCCGGTACCGGGCGCGGCGGGCTTCAGAAGCACCTTGCCGGCGCCGAATTCGCCGATGATCTCGTGGGGGATGGTCGTCCCGTCCAGCGGGACCTCGATGATGTTGCGCTTCGCGGCTTCCATGGCCTTGCGGATCGCGTCCGGCACTTCCGCCGCCTTCCCGATCCCGTAGCCGACCAGCCCTTCGCCGTTGCCGACGACGACCAATGCGGAAAACCGGCGGATCCGGCCGCCCTTGACCGTCTTGGAAACGCTCTTGGTGTCGACCAGATTTTCCTTGAATTCGATGTTGGAATAATCCTTCTTCATCCTCGTACTCCTCCTCAGAACTTCAGGCCGGCTTCGCGAGCGGCTTCCGCCAGCGCCTTGACACGGCCGTGGTACAGGTTGCCGCCCCGGTCAAACACCACCTCGGTGATGTTCTTTTCCAGCGCACGCTTCGCGGCGAGCTCGCCGACCTTCTTGGCCGACTCGACGTTGCCGCCTTCCTTGCCGAACGCCTTCTCCGTGGAGGAAGCGGCGACGAGCGTACGTCCGACGGTATCGTCGATGATTTGCACCTGAATGTTCTCGTTGGAACGGTAGACGCAGAAACGGGGTCTTGCCGGAGTGCCGAAGATCTTGGCGCGGACTCTCTTATGCCGATGGATCCGCTTTGCTTTGCTGTCAACGTGACGAATCATGCTCTTTCACTCCTTCCCGTTTACTTCGCTTTACCGGCTTTACCGGCTTTGCTTCTGACGTGCTCGCCCGCGTAGCGGACGCCCTTACCGTGGTACGGCTCCGGCGCACGCTTGCCGCGGATGACCGCCGCGATCTGACCGACCTGCTGCTTGCTCGGGCCGCTGACCGTGATCTTCAGCCCGTTGCCTTCCTTCGGCACGTCGTAGGTGATGCCCTCCGGCGCCGGCATGAGGATGTCATGCGAATAGCCGAGGTGCAGCAGGAGGTCCTTCCCCTTCATCTCGGCGCGGTAGCCGGTGCCGATGATCTCGAGGGAACGCGAATAGCCCTCGGTCACGCCGACGACCATGTTCGCGATGAGGGTCCTGGACAGTCCGTGCAGCGCACGGGATTCCTTTTCGTCGTCGGGACGCTCGACCAAAATCTCGGCGCCCTCCTGCCGGACGGTAATGCCGGCGTGCAGTTTTTCGGAAAGCGTTCCCTTCGGTCCCTTGACCGTCACGAGGTTGTGGTCGCCGACCGTTTCGATCGTGACCGTCACGCCCGCGGGAACCGCGATCGGTTTCTTGCCAATTCTGGACATATGACCTTTTTCCTTTCTTGTCACTCGTTTTCGTTTTTTGCCGAACGGTTTCTATGGAAATCGGAAGCGATTTCCCTTTTTTTGTGTCAAATCGACCCTTTTTTCCGCTTCCGCTCGGTGCGAGTGGGCAATTGTCATGTGGTAAAAAAGCGGAGCTTTTTTACCACACGAAGGCTAAAACCTCGCCGCCCACGTTCTGTTTGCGGGCAGCCTTGTCGGTCATAATTCCACGGGACGTGGAAACGATCGCGATGCCGAGGCCGTTTCTGACCTTCGGAATATCCTGACTTGCCGCATAAATCCTCAATCCGGGCTTGGAGACGCGCTTCAACCCCTGGATGATCTTCTGCTTGCCTTCGCCGTACTTCAGGGTGATCGTCAAAATCCCCTGCTTGCCGTCGTCGGTCACTTGATAACCCTTGATATAGCCCTCGTCAAGAAGAATTTGAGCGATGGCTTTCTTCATATTGGAGGCGGGAACGTCCACCGTATCGTGCTTCGCGTCGTTCGCATTCCGAATCCGCGTGAGCAGGTCCGCCACAACATCTGTCATCTGCATAGTACAATCCTCCTTTTCGATTACCAGCTTGCCTTTTTCACACCCGGGATCTCGCCCTTATAGGCGAGGTTCCGGAAGCAGATCCGGCAGACGCCGTACTTGCGCAGATACGCATGCGGGCGACCGCAGATCTTGCAGCGGGTGTACGCGCGGGTGGAAAACTTCGGCTTCTTCTGCTGCTTGAGGATCATTGCCTTCTTTGCCATGCTGTTTTCCTCCTTTCGCTTACTGCTTCGCGAACGGCGCACCGAGCAGAGTCAGAAGTTCCTTCGCTTCCTCGTCCGTCTCCGCCGTCGTCACGAAACAAATATCCATGCCACGGACCTTATCGACCTTATCGTACTCGATCTCCGGGAAGATCAACTGCTCCTTCAGACCGACCGTGTAGTTCCCGCGGCCGTCGAACGCGTTCGGGTTGATCCCCTTGAAGTCGCGCACACGCGGGAGCGCGAGATTGAAGAACTTATCCGCAAACTCCCACATATTCTCCGCACGGAGCGTGACCTTCACGCCGATCTTCATCCCCGCACGGACCTTAAAGTTTGAAACCGACTTCTTCGCCGTCGTCGCGACCGCCTTCTGACCCGTGATCGCGGTCAGATCGGCGATGATCGCGTCGATCGCCTTCGGGTTGTCCTTCGCTTCGCCCGCACCGACGTTGATGACGATCTTGTTCAGACGCGGGATCTGCATCGGGCTCTTGTACTTGAACTTCGACATGAGGGCGGGCGCGACGTCGCTCTTATAGAATTCTTCCAATCTTGACATCTTCTCGTTCCTCCCCCTTTACAGTTCTTCCCCGCACTTGACGCAGACGCGGAGCTTTTCGCCCTTTTCCGTCAGCTTCACGCGGGTGCGGCGTCCCGCGTCGCACTTCGGGCAGTACAACTGCACCTTGCTCGCGTAGATCGCGCCTTCGGTCTTGATGATGCCGCCCGGATCCCCCTGGCGGCGGGGCTTGACGTGCTTGGACACGACGTGCACCCCTTCGACGATCACCTTGCCCTCCTTCGGGGAGACGCCGATGACCTTGCCGATCGACTTCTTGCTGCCGTTGGCATATTCGCCGGAGATCACGACCACCGTGTCGCCGGTCTTGATGTGCATTTTACTCATTTCGCGTTCCTCCCGTCAAACCACTTCCGGCGCGAGCGAAAGGATCTTCATATACTCGTGATCGCGAAGCTCTCTCGCCACCGGCCCGAAAATACGGGTGCCTCTGGGATTCTTATCTTCCTTGATGATCACCGCCGCGTTCTCGTCGAACCGAACGTAGGACCCGTCGGGACGTCTGGTCGGCTGGACCGTCCGCACCACGACGGCACGCACGACCTCGCCCTTCTTGACCACGCCGCCCGGCACCGCCTTCTTCACGGCGCAGACGACCACGTCGCCCACGCCCGCATAGCGCCGCCCGGTCCCACCAAGTACGCGGATGCACATGAGCTCCTTCGCCCCTGTGTTGTCGGCAACCTTCATTCGGGATTGCTGCTGTAACATTCCTGTACCTCCTGCTTACTTGGCTCTCTCGAGGATCTCGACAAGACGCCAGTTTTTGTCCTTGGAAAGCGGGCGGGTCTCCATGATGCGGACCGTATCGCCCACCTTCGCCTCGTTCTTTTCGTCGTGCGCCTTCAGCCGAAGCGTCCGTTTGAGGATCTTCTTATAGAGCGGATGCTTGAAGCTGTCGTGGATCGCCACGACGATGGTTTTGTCCATCTTGTCGCTGACGACCTGCCCGACGCGGACCTTTCTCATAGCTCTTTCCATCTTTTCCATTTCCTCCCCTGTCAAGCCTTGCCGGAAATTTCTTTTTCACGCAGCACGGTCAGCATCCGCGCAATGGTCTTGCGCGTCTCGACGATCTTCATCGGATTGTCCAGCTGATTGATGGCATGCTGCATCCGCAGGTTGAACAGCGCTTCTTTCTGTTCGCGGACGGCTTTGGTCAGTTCGGAAGCGGTCATTTCTCTGATTTCCTTGATCTCCATCCCTTACGCCTCCTGATTCTCCAGTTCCGCCCTCGTGGCGAACTTGCACTTGATCGGCAGCTTGTGGGAGGCCAGCCGCATCGCTTCGCGCGCGACGTCCTCCGAGATCCCGTCCATTTCAAACATGACGCGACCCGGTTTGACCACCGCTACCCAGTATTCCGGCGAGCCTTTGCCCGAACCCATGCGGGTCTCGGCGGGCTTTTCCGTCACCGGCTTATCCGGGAAGATCTTGATCCAGACGTTGCCGCCACGCTTGATCGAACGCGTCATCGCGACACGGGCGGCCTCGATCTGGTTGGACGTGATCCACGCCGGTTCCAGCGCGACGAGCCCGAACTGCCCGTCGGTGATGCGGTTGCCGCGGTACGCCTTGCCGGTCATTCTGCCGCGGTGGACGCGTCTGTATTTGACTCTCTTGGGCATTAACATTACCGTCTACCTCCCTCGCGTACATTGGTGCGCTTGACCTCGGAGAGGACTTCGCCCTTGTAGATCCACACCTTGATGCCGATCGCACCGTAGGTCGTCCGCGCTTCGGCAAAGCCGTAGTCGATGTCCGCACGCAGCGTCTGCAGCGGAATGGTCCCCTCGTGGTAATGCTCCGTGCGGGCGATTTCCGCCCCGCCGAGCCGCCCGCCGCAGGAGATCTTGATCCCCTTCGCGCCGAGCTTCATGGTTCTGCCGATCGCCTGTTTCATCGCACGGCGGAACGAAATACGCTTCTCCAGCTGCGACGCGATGTTCTCCGCGACCAGCTGCGCGTTCAGATCGGGGCTGCGCACCTCGACGACCTTGACGTCGACCGTCACATTCCGCGGATTCCCGAGGAAGTCGGCGATGACGCCCTTGAGCTTTTCGATCTCCGCGCCGCCCTTGCCGATGACGATGCCCGGCTTCGCGCAGTGGATGATGACGCGGATGCGGCTGTTGTCCCGTTCGATCTCGATCTGCGGGACGCCTGCCTGTCCGAGACGTTCCTTGAGGAACTTCCGCAGCTTATAGTCCGAAACCAGCGTATCGCCGAAGTCCTCCTCCGCGACATACCAGCGGGAGCTCCAATTCTTGATGATCCCGACGCGAAGCCCATGCGGATTCACTTTCTGTCCCATGTTAGCCCTCCTCTTTCTCTTTCAGAGCGATCGTGACGTGCGACGTCCGCTTGATGATGCGGAACGCGCGCCCCCGTGCGCGGGGCATGACCCGCTTCATGTTCTTGAGAATGCCGGGGGTCACGAAACATTCCGACACATAGAGCTTCTCAACGTCCATGTTGTAATTGTGTTCGGCGTTCGCCATCGCCGATTTGAGCAGCTTGACGAGGCTTTCGCTGACCATCTTGTTGGTGTTCAGCAGGATCGCCATCGCCGTCGCCGCGTCCTTTCCGCGGATCTCGTCGAGCACCACGCCGACCTTACGCGGGGAAACGCGGAGCTGCTTGAGATACGCCTTGGCGCACTTGGTGTTTTCCATTCCTTAAAATCCCTGCCCTTTCCGCGTTAGTTGCCGTTGTTGGAGGTCTTCGAACCGGCGTGGCCCTTGAACGTGCGGGTCGGGGCGAACTCGCCGAGCTTATGCCCGACCATATCCTCGACGACGTACACCGGAACATGCTTCCGACCGTCGTAGACCGCGATCGTGTGACCGACGAACTCCGGGAAAATGGTGGAGGCGCGAGACCAGGTTTTCAGAACCCGCTTTTCGCCCTTCTCGTTCATGTCCTTGACACGGCTAAACAGCTTCGCTTCCACGAAAGGACCTTTTTTGACGCTTCTGCCCATGATACTGCTCCTCCTTCTTACTTATCGTTGCGGCGCTTGACGATCATATTGTTCGTGCGAGCCTTCTTGTCGCGGGTCTTCAGACCGAGCGCGGGCTTGCCCCACGGGGTCATCGGACCGGGGTGACCGACCGGCGCACGCCCTTCGCCACCGCCGTGCGGGTGGTCGCACGGGTTCATGACCGAACCGCGGACCGTCGGACGAATGCCCATATGGCGCTTCTTACCGGCTTTGCCGATCTTGATGTTCTCGTGCTCCAGGTTGCCGATGATACCGATGGTCGCGTGGCAGTCCAGGCGGACCAGACGCACTTCCCCGGACGGCAGACGGATCTGCGCCTTGCCGTTCTCCTTCGCCATCAGCTGCGCCGCAGCGCCGGCGGAACGCACGAGCTGCGCACCGCGGCCCGGGTACAGTTCGATCGAGTTGATCATCGTGCCGACCGGGATCGCCGAGATCGGCAGCACGTTGCCCGGCTTGATATCCGCCTGCGGCCCGACGTACAGCACGTCGCCGACCTTCACGCCGTCCGTCGCGAGGACATAGCTCTTCTTGCCGTCCTCGGCGGTCAGCAGCGCGAGGTACGCGGTGCGGTTCGGGTCGTATTCGATCGCCGTGACCGTCTTGGCGGCGCTTCCGCCGTCCGCCGGGAAGGCGTTGCGGAAGTCCACGATGCGGTACTTGGTCTTGTTTCCGCCGCCCTGGTGGCGGACGGTGATTTTCCCGGTGTTGTTGCGGCCCGCCTTGTGCTTGAGCGTCGTCAGCAGGCTCTTTTCCGGTTTCTTGCCCTTGGTCAGCTCCTCGAACGAGGGGGTGGCCATGTTCCGGAGTGACGGAGTTGTCGGGCGATAGGTTTTTACTGCCATGACAATTCCCCTTTCTTTACAGCAGGCTGTCGAAGAATTCGATCGTCTTGGAATCGTCCGTCAGCTTGACGATCGCCTTCTTCCACGCACTGGTGTAGCCTCTGTGGTAGCCCATTCTTCTGGGCTTTCTCTTCATACTGATCGTGGTCACCCGCTCAACCTGCACGCCGAAGATCTCCTCGACCGCCTTGCGGATCTCGGTCTTGTTCGCGTCGTTCGCGACGCGGAACGTGTACTTCCGCTGGTGCATATTCTGAATGGACGCTTCGGTGATGACCGGCTTCAAAATGACGTCGTATGCCGTTTTCATTCCGCAAATACCTCCTCAAGTTTCGCGACCGCATCCTGTGCGATGACCAGCTTGCCGGACTTAAGGATGCTGTAAACGTGAATGGCGTTAACCGGGGCGGTCTCGACGCCCGGGATGTTCGCCATGGACTTGACGACCTTCTCGTCGACGGCGGGCAGGACGACCAGCGACTTCCCTTCCGCGCCCACAGCGGACAGGAACTGCACCATCGTCTTGGTCTTGTATTCGCTCGCCTCAATCTTATCGACGACGATGAGCTCGCCGTCGGCGACCTTCGCGCTCAGCGCGGAGAGCAGCGCGAGCCGCTTGAGTTTCTTGTTGAGCGTCACGCGGTAGGAACGGGGTTTCGGCGCAAAGACGATACCGCCGTGCGTCCATTGCGGCGCGCGGGTCGACCCCTGACGGGCGCGACCGGTGTCCTTCTGACGCCACGGCTTCTTGCCGCCGCCGGAAACCTCGCTGCGGGTCAGCGCGGACTGCGTGCCCTGCCGCTGATTGAGCAGATAGGCGCGGACGACCGCGTGGACCGCCGCCTCGTTCGGCTCGATGCCGAAAATCTTCTCGGAAAGCTCCAGCGTGCCGCAGGCACGGCCTTCCATATTCACAACGTTGACTGTAGGCATTCTCTATTCCTCCCTCTCCGCTTATTTCACGGTATCGCGGAGATACACGATGCCGCCCTTCGGCCCGGGGATTGCACCCCGCACGGCGATCAGGTTGTTGTCCGCATCGATTTTGACGATTTCCAGGTTGAGAATCGTCACCCGCTCGTGACCGTACTGCCCCGCCATGTGCTTGTTCTTGAACACGCGCGACGGGTCGCTGTTTGCGCCCATGGAACCGACCTGACGGTGGACAGGACCGGTGCCGTGCGTCATACGAAGGCGGTGGGCGTTCCAGCGCTTGATGACGCCGCTGTACCCATGCCCTTTGGTGATACCGGTGACGTCGACCTTTTCGCCTTCGGCGAACGTATCGGCGGTGACGGTATCGCCCTCGTTGAGCGCGGACGTATCCTCGAGCCGGAACTCCTTGAGGAACTTCTTGTAGGACACTTCATGTTTCTTGAAATGCCCCTTGACGGGTTTGCTCGCCTTGCGCTCCGGCAGGTCGGAAAAACCGAGCTGTACGGCGCAATAGCCGTCCTTTTCCGCCGTCTTTTTCTGGACGACGGTGCAGGGGCCGGCGTTGATGACAGTGACGGGGATGACCTTGCCGGTCTCGGTGAAGAGTTGCGTCATGCCCAGTTTTCTGCCGATGATGCCTTTTTTCATGGTTTTCTGTTTTCCTCCTTGGTTATTGGTTGAAAGGAACGGTTCCGTTCCCGTCAACATGACCGTGGTCATGTTTTTTTCGATTGTAATGCCCGCGCCCTTACAGCTCGACGCTGAAGTCCACGCCGGCGGGCAGTTCCACGTTCATCAGCGCGTCCACGCAAGCCTTCGACGGCTTGAGGATGTCGATGAGGCGTTTGTGCGTCCGGTACTCGAACTGCTCGCGGCTGTCCTTATCCTTATGCACCGCGCGGAGAATGGTCACGATTTCCTTCTCCGTCGGGAGCGGAATCGGACCGGATACGGACGCGCCGCCGCGTTTCGCGGTCTCGACGATTTTTTCGGCAGCCTGGTCGATGAGTTTGTGGTCATACGACTTCAGCCGAATGCGGATTCTTTCTTTTGCCATGGGTTAGCCTCCTAAAAAATTGTTTTTTTAGCGGCAGTTGACCGGGAGAGTACACCGTTCCGGGCGTTTCTTCGCCGCCCCGAAAAAAAGTGCTTTTCCCGACCTCTGCGTCCGATTTCCGGACCTGCTCCGCGGAAGTTCCCCGCCGTTTTCCGGCGTTTTCGGGGGTTTTTCGCCCCAAAAACCGCCTTCTGGCGGCAATCTCCCGTTTCATCGCGCACCAAGCAGAGGGTATTTTAGCATAATCTCCCTGCTTTGTCAACCCTTTTTTCCGTTTTTCCGCCCGGTTTCGGAATTTTTAATTGTAAATATTTTATGAACGACCGCTTTTCGGTTCCAAACGCAAAAAAGTCCGCGGGAACGAATCCCGCGGACCCCTTCAGGCCTTCAATTTTTCCATGACCTCTTCCGGCTTCGGATTAAGAACGGACAAACCATAAATTTTCCCCAGCAGATCCGGATTTTCAAGAAAGAACTTTTTCCCTTGACGAAGCGGGGGAAAAATTTTTTCCTCAAACCCCTTTTCAAAATACGGTCGCAATTCCTCTTCCGTATAATCTCCATATTCAAACATAGGTGTCATGAATTGCTTTCCTTCAAACGTTTGCGATTTGGACATCACAGTGATCCTTCCGTGTATGTCGCATTCATAGAAGGTCGGATACACTTTCGTGTTTTCAAAATTTCCGATGAAATAGCAAAAATTGATGTAGTAAACCTCGCCAAACCTTGATTTTTGCAAATCCATCCCACACAAAAGGTCGTGCCCTGCCAAGTAATACATATTTTTGTGTTTTTTGAATCCCCGTGCGTAAAATTCCTTTTGGCAGAATTCCCTGAACTGCATTTTGTCCATTTTGCAAAACCCCTTGCGCCGTTGTTTCGTTTCGTCGCGCACAGTATACCGCAAATCCCCCGCCTTGTCAACCCCTTTTCGCTTTCCGCTCCGTTTCGGTACCCCCGTTCCCGAAAAAAATTTCCGAACCCCCTTTACAAGTTCGGTTTTTTCTGGTATGATAAAAGCAGAAAGCGGCAAAAACCGAAACCCTTCCTATAATATAATAGACGCAAAGGAGAACACCATGGAACACGTTTACGCCTGCAAAGGGACCTGCTCCCGCTTCATCTACTTCGACCTCGACGAAAATCACGTCATCCGTGCCGTCCGCTTCGACGGCGGCTGCAACGGCAACCTGCAAGGCATCTCGCGGCTGGTCGTCGGGCAGAAAGCCGAGGACGTCATCGAACGCATCGAGGGCGTGAAGTGCGGCATGAAGCAGACCTCCTGCCCCGACCAGCTCTCGCGTGCCCTGCGCGAAGCGATCGCGGAGGAAAACGCATGAACGCCGACCTGCTTGCCGCCGCACGGCGGGAATACGAGCGCTGGCGGGACGCCCTGACGGGTGCGGAGCGCGACGAGCTGGACGCCATCCGCAACGACGACGAGGAGATCCTCGCCCGGTTCGGGCTGCCCATGCAGTTCGGCACGGCGGGGCTGCGCAGCACGATGTCCCTCGGCATCTCGCGCATGAACGTCTACACGGTCGCGCAGACGACCAAGGCGCTCTCCGCGCTGATCCTCGCGTCGAACGGGCAGGAACGCGGCGTCGCGATCAGCTATGACAGTCGCCACAACTCCGCCCGCTTCGCCGAGACGGCGGCCCGCGTCCTCGCCCACGACGGCGTGCGCGTCTACCTATTCGACGGCATCCGCCCGACCCCGGAGCTGTCCTTCGCGATCCGGCACTTCGGCTGCATCTCCGGCATCAACGTCACCGCTTCCCACAACCCCAAGGAATACAACGGCTATAAGGTCTACTGGGAGGACGGCGCACAGCTTCCGCCCGAGCACGCGTCCCGCGTGTCCGACCTCGCGTCCTCCATCGACCCGCTGGTCGTCCCGCTCGCGGGTGCGGACTCCCCTCTGATCCGTCCGCTCTCGGCGGAGACCGACGACGCGTTCCTGACTGCCGTCCTCGCGTCCCGCCTCTCCCCGTCGCTCGACGCCGAGCAGGGCAAGGACCTGCACATCGTCTACACCCCGCTCCACGGCACCGGCTACCGGCTGATCCCGGAATGTCTCCGCCGTGCGGGGTTCACCGACGTCCGCCTCGTCGAAGAACAGGCGGTCCCGGACGGGGATTTCCCGACCGTCGCGTCGCCCAACCCGGAAAACGACGCCTGCTTCGCCCGTGCGGTCGACCTGATCCGACGCGAGCACCTCCCCTGCGACCTGTTGATCGCGAGCGACCCGGACGCGGACCGCATCGGCGTCGCCGTGCCGGACGAGCGCGGCGAATTCCACGCCCTGCACGGCAACCGCATCGGCGAACTGCTCATCGACTACATCCTGTCCGCCCGCGAATCCTCCCGCACCCTGCCCGCCAACGGGTGCGCCATTCGCTCCATCGTTTCCACCCCGCGGTTCGACGCGATCTGCGACGACCACGGCGTTTCGCACGTCAGCGTCCTGACCGGGTTCAAGTACATCGGCGAAAAGATGACCGAGTGGGAACGCACGGGCGAGCACACCTTCCTGTTCGGCTACGAGGAGAGTCACGGCTACCTGCCGGGTCCGTACGCCCGCGACAAGGACGCCGTCGGCGCGTCCCTGCTGCTCGCCGAGGTCGCCTGCTACCACCGTTCCCGCGGTCGTTCCCTGCCCGACGCGCTCCGCGCCTTAGACGAGCGCTATGGCTGTTTCCGCGAGTCCGGGTTCTCGGTCACGGTTTCCGGGCTGGACCCGATGGCGGTCATGCACGAGCGCATGGCGTCCCTTCGCGAACACAGCGTGGACAACCTCGACGGCGACCCGGTCGTCCGCGTGCGGGACTACCTGTCCCGCGTTGCCCGCGATCGTTCCGGCGCGGAGACCCCGCTCGAGCAGCCGGCGTCCGACGTGCTGTATTTCGAGCTCGCGTCCGGGTCCGCGTTCGCGATTCGACCCTCCGGCACCGAGCCGAAGATCAAGGTCTACCTCTTCGCCCGCGATGCCGACCCCTCTGCCGCCCAGTCCCGCCTCGACCGCCTCGCCTCTGCGACCCGGGCTCTGCTGGGAGAGTAAAAAAGGGAACGAGGGGTACGAGGAGTACGAGGGGTACGTTGGGGGTTGTGACAACCCCCAAACCCCCGCAGTCTGGGGAATATTATAATAGGAAGGTAAAAAAGGAAAACTTCGTCGTTTGCCCTTGCGCCCTTCCCCGCGACCCCCAAATTCGCGTGACCGCTTCCGCGGTCTATGCCCCCAATTCAGGGAAATGCTTTGAAAACGGCAAAAAAACGGACCCCCCAAAAAAGGGTCCGTTTTTTGGTAAAATAAATTTGCAAGTGAGCCGTCGTGAAATCACAGCAACGTCTCGACTTGTTTTCCGTCCTCCAAGCACGACAGCAACTTCTCCATATTCGCCAGCATCCGGGGGTAATGGAACGGACCCTTCCACATGGAGCCCTTCTGGGGATGGGAGACCGTGCCGTCCTTATGCAGGTAGCCGTACCACTCGCCGTAAGTCGAATCGGTGAAATGCCCGAACGCGTAGGCGTGGACCTTCTCGAAGAGCTTCCAATAGGATTCCTCGCCCGTGATGCTGTACGCGAGCAAGGCCCCGATGAGCGCCTCGTCGTGCACCCACCAGAGCTTCATATCGTGCTCCAGCTGTTCTGGCGGGCGACCGTTGACGTCGGTGAAGTAGATGTACCCGCCGTACTCCTTGTCCCAGCCCCAATCGGAGGAGCAATTGAAGATCTGCAGTGCGGTCTTGAGCAGATTCTCGTCCTTCGTGGTCAGGTACTGGTTCATCAAAAACCAGCTGTTCTCCATGGAATGCCCGGGGTTGATGGTGCGTCCGGCGGGCGTGTCGATGAATTCTCCGTTCGGACCCGTCGTTTCCAGCACGCACCCGAGTTCCGGCTTCCAATGGACGCGAAGGATGAAATCCGCCATCTCGTCGGCGACGGCGGTATAGTACCGCTTCCTTTCGGGGTCCTTGACGCACCGGCGCAGCAGCTGCGCGGAGGAGACCAGCACCATCGGCACGGCGACGGCGTCCTCGGCACGCGTGGACGCGTAGGACTTCGGCGTGATCTTATACGGGTCGCACGACGGGTCGCGGAACATCGCCAGCATCCGCTCGAAGCAGTCGCACGCCTTCTGCACATACCGTTCGTCGTCCATCATCAGCCCGTATTCCGCCATCCCGAGGACGTAGAAGCTCTCGGTGAACATATACCGACGCTTGCGCAGCGGCTTCCCGTCGCGTGCGAGCGTGAAGAACATCCGCCCGTCGGCGTCGGCGATGTACTTCTCCATGAAGTCCGCACCGCTCTTCGCGGCTTCCACCCACTCGTCCCGCTTGCCGTAGCGGTTGCAGAGCATGGAAAAGGTCCACAGGCAGCGCCCCTGGAACCAGCCGGACTTGTCCGTCGAGTAGAGCTTGCCCTCGCGGTCGATACAGGTCATGTACCCGCCGTAGGTGCGGTCCAGCAGTTCGCTCTGCATCCAGAACGGGATACAGTCGTCGAGCAGCCGGTCGCGGTAGAAGGTCTTGTAGGAGGAAATGAGCTGTTTTCTGTTGGCGTCCATAGGTCAAACGTCCTTTCTTTTTTGCAAAACGGTGCCTTTTTCTGTATTGTACCGCTTTTTTTCGTTCTTGTCAATCGGATTCGGAGAAAATATTTGACAAAAGCACTTCTTTGTGCTACAATACTACCGATCATTCATCAGCAAGGGGGATCTGTATGTTCGCGAAACGGCGGAAAAGCGTCGGACTGCTCGCCGGAGCGCTCGCCTTGGCAATTCTGCTCGGCGGGTGTTCCCTCTCCGTGGAATCCATCATGGAGGACCTCAAGGCATATGTGCAGGGCGAAGAACCGTCCGAACCGCCCGAAGGGTTCGTCGAATCCAAAGAGAACGACGCGTATTCCTACGACGTCTACGACGACCACGTCGTCCTGACCGGCTACAAGGGCGAAGCCGTAAACGTGACCGTGCCGGACACGCTCGACGGTCTGCCGGTGACGGTCATCGGCGGGCTCGCCTTCTACTACGGCGTGCCGGTCGAAAACGTCAAGCTCCCGTCCACCGTGACCGAGCTTGCCGAGAACGCGTTCTATTACTGTCGCTCGCTCAAGCACCTCGAGCTGCCGGACTCCCTGGTCACGCTCGGCGACAAGTGCTTCTCCTGGTGCTTGTCGCTGACCGCCCTGACCGTCCCGCCCGGCGTGACCGCCATCCCGGACTACTGCTTCAACGAATGTGCCGGGCTGGAGTGGCTGACCCTGCCGGACGGCGTGACGTCCGTCGGCGTGCGGGCGTTCTCCGGCTGCAAGCTGCTTTCAAGGGTGTCGTTCGGGAGCTCGCTGACCTCCGTCGGTGCGCTGGCGTTCCGCGACTGCGTTTCCCTGCCGGTGCTGACCCTGCCGGGGGCCTGCACGGTCGGTCGCGACGCGTTTACCGGCTGCGCGGAGGCGTTCGGCGTCGTCACCGAGCGAAATTCGGTCTGCTGGCAGGCGCTCTGGGACATGGGCGTCCCGGTCGGCACCAGCGAAACCACCCTGACGAAGAACCCCACGCCCAACACGTCGGACGCCCCGGACGCTTCCGAAACCTCCGACACCACCACCGAAACAACCACGACAGAATAAGAAAAGGACTGGCGACAAAGCAACATGGAACCGCTTTCTTTGAACGTTTTACGGGAAAAATTCCTCTCCTTCTTCGAGAGCAAGGGGCACTTGCGCCTCGACTCCTTCCCGCTCGTCCCGCAGGATGACAACTCGCTCCTGCTGATCAACGCCGGCATGGCGCCGCTGAAGAAGTACTTCACCGGGGAAAAACTGCCCCCGCGCAAGCGCGTGACGACCTGCCAGAAGTGCGTGCGCACGCTGGACATCGACAACGTCGGCAAGACCGCCCGCCACGGCACGTTTTTCGAGATGCTCGGCAACTTCTCGTTCGGGGATTACTTCAAATCCGAAGCCATCCCGTGGGCGTGGGAATTCCTGACGCAGGTGCTGGAGATCCCCGCCGACCGGCTCTACCCGAGCGTCTACGTCGAGGACGACGAAGCGATCGAGGTCTGGGAGAAAGTCGGCGTCCCGCGCGAGCGCATCACGCGCCTGGGCAAGGAGGACAACTTCTGGGAGATCGGCTCGGGTCCGTGCGGTCCCTGCTCGGAGATCTACTTCGACCGTGGCGAGAAGTACGGCTGCGGCAAGCCGACCTGCGGTGTCGGCTGCGACTGCGACCGCTTCATCGAGATCTGGAACATCGTGTTCACGCAGTTCGAGGGCGACGGCAACGGGAACTACGTCCGGCTCGCCCACCCGAACATCGACACCGGCATGGGCCTGGAGCGCCTCGCCTGCGTCATGCAGGGGGTCGGCAACCTGTTCGAGGTGGACACGGTGCGCAACATCATGGCGAAGGTGTGCGAATTCGCCGGCGTGACCTACGGCGCGTCCACGTCGGCGAACGACGTGTCCCTGCGCGTCATCACCGACCACATCCGCACGGCGACCTTCCTGATCGGCGACGGCGTCCTGCCGTCGAACGAGGGTCGCGGGTACATCCTGCGCCGGGTCCTGCGGCGTGCGGCGCGGCACGGTCGTCTGCTCGGCATCGAAGGACCCTTCCTGTCCGAGCTCTGCGAAACCGTCATCCACGAGAACGCGGGCGCCTACCCCGAGCTGGTCGAGCGGCGGGACTACATCCGCCGGATCATCGGCATCGAGGAGGAGCGCTTCCGCCAGACGCTGGACGCGGGGCTGTCCATTCTCGAAAAGATGATCCGCGACGCGAAGTCCGCCGGCAAAACCGTCCTCGACGGTGCGGACAGCTTCCGGCTCTACGACACGTTCGGCTTCCCGATCGACCTGACGCGGGAGATCGTCGCCGAGCACGGGCTGGCGCTGGACGAAGCGGACTTCCAAGCCCGCATGCAGGCGCAGAAGCAGCGTGCGCGGGATGCGCGTCTCGCCATGGGCGACGTGAGCTGGGCGGACGATTCGGTCGGCGGCGTGGACAAGACCCGTCCGACGACCTTCGTCGGCTATGAAAACGACCGTATTTCCACCGAAATCCTCTCCCTGATCAAGGACAACGAGCCGGTCTCCGTCCTGTCCGGCGGCAAGGCGGTCGCGGTGCTGGCGGAAACGCCGTTCTACGCCGAAATGGGCGGTCAGGTCGCCGACGTGGGCGAAATTCGCCAAGACGGCGGGGTCTTCCGCGTCGAGCAGGTCAAGCGGACCGCGGAAGGGGTCTACCTGCACTTCGGCGAGGTGGTTTCCGGCTCGCTTTCGCTCGGCAGCTGCGACGCATCCATCGATGCCGTCCGCCGCGACGCGATCCGGCGGAACCATTCGTCGGTCCACCTCTTGCAAGCCGCCCTGCGGCAGGTCCTCGGCGAGCACGTCCGGCAGGCGGGTTCCTACGTCGACGAGAGCAAGGCCCGTTTCGACTTTTCCCACCCGGTCGCGATGACCTCGGACGAGCTTTTGCAGGTCGAAACGTTGGTCAACCAGGCGATCCTGCGCGGGGACGAGGTCGTGACCGAGATCATGACGCCGGACGAAGCGCGTGCGCAGGGTGCGATGGCGCTCTTCGGCGAAAAGTACGGCGACGAGGTGCGCGTCGTCTCGATGGGAGACTTCTCGAAGGAGCTCTGCGGCGGCACGCACGTCGCCAACACGGCCCGCGTCGGGATGTTCCGCATCCTGTCCGAGTCGTCGGTCGCAGCCGGCGTGCGGCGCATCGAAGCGGTGACCGGGCTCAACGCCCTCGAAAAGGCGCGTGAAAGCGATGCGCTCCTGCATGACGTGCAGTCCGCCCTCAAAGCTGCCGGCGTGGACGACATTCCGCATCGCGTCGAAGCGCTCCAGTCCGAACTGCGCGACCGCAAGCGCGACCTCGAGCGCTTGGAGCTTTCGAGCATTTTGACCTCCGCCCGCACAGCGGTCGCGAGTGGCACGCCGGTCGGGTCCGTCCTGCTCGCCTGCGCCCAGGTGAACGCCGGCGCCTCGATGGACGCCCTGCGGTCCGCTGCGGACGCGGTCGCTTCGGAAACGCCGACCGCCGTGGTCGTGCTCGCCTGCGAACGCGACGGCAAGGTACAGCTCGCCGCCGCCTGCGGCAAGGACGCGCTCGCGGCAGGTGCGCACTGTGGGAAGCTGCTCAAAGCCGTATCGCCCATCGTCGGCGGCGGTGGCGGCGGTCGATCCGACAGCGCTACCTCCGGCGGCAAGAATCCCGCCGCCATCCCCGCCGCCCTCTCCGCCGCCCTCTCCGTCCTGCAGGAACAGCTCGGCGCGTAAGTACGAGGAGTACGAGGGGTACGAGGAGTACAAGGAGTACAAGGAGTGCAAGGAGTACGAAAGGAACGTGCGGGGAACTCCGTTCCCCGCCCCCCTTGTAGTCGTGCCCCGTTTTACACGAATTTCTATTTGCGGGTCAACATCGACCCGCATTTGCCCCTCTTTCTACTTCATCGAGTTAAAACGGCAAAGCAAACGGGGCAAATCCATGGAAATTCGTTTGGAATTTTTACCCCTCTGCGCCCCGATTTACGCCCTTCCCGATGTCCCCCAAATTCGCGTGACTGCTATCGCAGTCTGCTCCCCCAATTTACAATACGAAAAAAGCCCTGCGGCGCACAAAGGTGTCCGCAGGGCATTCGTTTTTCTGACGGATTAGTGACCGCAGCAGTTATCCTTCTTCAAATTTCCCTCTGCGTAAGGGTAAAATTCCGACACCGGGAAATTCATCTTCCCGAACACGCTGCACGGGTCGGAGCTGTCGTTCGCGGGCGTGCTGTCCTTTTCGGGGAGCACGAAGTGTGCCGCCGGCAGGACGAGCTGGACCGTCCGCTCCATACGGACGACGGAGAACAGACCGATACTGACGTACACGGCGTTCGTGCCGATCCCGTCGAGGAACTCGCCGTCAAAGCGGGCGCGGACGCGCTCGGGGATATTGTCCGCGTTCATGCAGCAATGCCCGAAGTGGCAGCATTTGTCCTTAACCTTCACGTCGAGGCAGATCGGCGAGGCGACTTCAAGCGTCACGGTCGGCAGCGTCGACGTCTCGTTGCACTTCAGCTTGCACGGGTCGACGCAGAAGCCGTCGTTATCCGGGTCGGACTGGAACACGGACACGTTCTTTTCGCTGCCGTACAGCACGATCTTCTTGTCGAAGGCGCAAAGCCCCTTGACGATCTGGCTATGCCCGTTGCAGACGCAGCACTCCAACGTCACGCAGAAGAAGTACCGAATCGTCACTTGGTAGAACCCACGGTTGAACGGGACGGTATCCAGCGAGATGTTCGCGTAGATCACTTCCACGTCGGTGCACCGCACGGCGGTCGCACGGTCGACGACTTCCTGCGCCCGGTCGCACAGTTGGACCCGCAGGTCCTCCAGGCAGTCCTTATCTCTCGCCGAGTCGAAAATTTTATTCACGCTCACGCAGCAAAGCTGTTCCGGCTTACCGCAGAGGCCGCCGAGCGGCGACGAGCAGCCGCCCTGCTGGTTGTTTCTTTCCATCAAAATATCCTCCTTGCCTGTTTCGATAAGGGGTCCTCGACGCCCTATCACTAACCATTCTATGCAAAAAAAGCGAAAACGCTCTTTACAAATCCCCCGAAACGGTGTATAATATTCCAAAACAGACGGAAAGGATGTGGACGCGGTGCCGCGCTCCCCGCAAAAGACGCTTTTCTCCGTCGCGGTGCTGCTTCTGTGCCTGCTGACGGTGGTTTTGCTCTGCGCCGGTGCCCTGCACGTCCTGCTGCGGCAGGGGCAGGAGGTAGAGGTCTCGGTCGAAACTTCCGGCGAGCAGTTCACGGAAAGCGTCACGGTCACCCTGCGCAACGTCCTCGGCATGGACATCCTCATCGACGAGCAGGAAAATTCCTGCGCGATGCTCCAGCGTCGCGTCGGCGACACCTGGGAGGACGTGAGCGAGATCCGCTTCCTGCAGGAGGACAGTGCCGCCCTCTCGGCGAAGTACGGCGGGATGTACGCCCACCTCGCCCCCGGCGGCGAGCTGCTCTACGAACTCGACGGCGAGCAGATCAACAGCCTCCCCGGCGGCGAATACCGCATCGCGATCCGCTACATCAGCGAAAAAGCCTACGCCGATTACCTCCGCGCCCGTGCCCGCGAGATCGAGACCTCCCTCGACGCCGCTTCGTCCGCCGCCCCACCCGTTGACGCGTCCGGCGACGCTTCCGGCACCACCGGCAACCCGTCAGATAAACCATCCGACACCACCTCCGGCTTGCCCGGAAATAACCCCGACACCCCCGATACCTCTGGCGACGCGTCAGGAAACCCCGGCTCGCCCGAAAATACCCCCAGCGCCACCCCCGGCGACACGTCTGGTGTTACCTCTGGCAACCCGTCTGGCAACACCTCTGACGACCCCGGCTCGCCCGGAAATACCCCCGACCCGTCCGAAAATTCATCCGGCAACTCGTCGGATAACCAGTCCGGCAACGCCTCCGGCTTGTTCGGCAATACTCCCGGCACCACCTCTGATGATGCCCCCGGCTCCTCTGGCGGCACTTCCGGCAAACCTTCCGGCGACACCGACCCCACGCCGAGCGTCCTCCCGGAAACTGAACTGCTCTACGCCGAATTCGTGATTATCCCCCGCTCCTCGCAGCCCGCGCCATAAAAAAAAGCGCCCCCGCACCGTGACGGATTAAACCGTTTAGACGCCCCGACACCACCCGGCACCACCCCCGGCGACACCTCTGGCGATACGCCCGGCAACCAGTCAACTCCCTACGACGCCCCACGCCGCCCGGGTTTTACCCCTCCCCTGCCCCGTACGCGGAAGCAACACAAAAAAGCGGACAAATTTTTGCAAAGTGTAGGTTTGTCAATGATGTGTTACAGAGTCAGGAAAAGAAAAGAGGACATCTTTAGGGGAGAACCAGTTAAGCGGACGCATGGGAAAATTGTTGTATTGACGTTGGCGGACAGCTAACTGCTTTTTGAAATCGTC
>CANRIX010000024.1 GCA_947630765.1 uncultured Clostridia bacterium
AACTTAACCTTACCACAGGTTTCTCCTATTCGCCACTCTTTTTTTGCTTTTTGTCACACATCATTGTAACACAGACACGGTCGAAGATCATCAGGCTGCTTTTCCCCTTGAGATATCCCATGAATTGTGCTATACTGATATACGGTGGCACACTGACTAGCAGGTGTATGTGGTCGGGACAGGCTTCTGCTTCGATAATCTCCGCACCTTTTTGCTCGCACAACTTTCTTAGTATCTCGCCGATATCTTTTCGCAATTTCCCATATATTTCTTTCCCCCTGTATTTCGGAGCGAAAACAATGTGGTACTGGCATCGATACTTTGAGTGCGCCGTGCTTTTGATTTCATTCCTTATATCTTTCTTCACTGATTATACCTCCTTGTCCTTTGGTAATGCGGTCGCCAAACCATTACCATTCTACTCGGAGGTTTAATCTTTTTCAATTGCTTGGGCTTACTTTCAGCTCGCCCATCTTATTTTTACTAAAGCGTTTTATTTCTCCCCCGGTAGAACCGGGGGTTTATTTAGACTACAAGTTAAAAAATCGGCAAGACGGATGTCTTGCCGATTTTTTGGCAGGGGTAGATGGAATCGAACCATCGTATAAAGGAGTCAAAGTCCTTTGCCTTACCGCTTGGCGACACCCCTGTGTGACCGATTTTTCGGTCAACAGGGGTATTATACACCCAAACACCGAATTTGTCAAGGTGTTTTTTGCAATTCCTCCCACGCGGCGGCAAAAATAGCGGCGTGGTCGCCCGCGAGGGGGCAAGGGGAAACGGCGGCGTACCGCGGGTCAAGGCTGCCGCGCTCCGGCGGGAGGCGGCGGACGGCGAAGCGCTCTTTTTCCGAACCGCGTTCCAGCGTCACGGTCAGCAGGTCGTCCTGCATACGGGCGGAAAAGGTCCAGAAGGACGCGTCCGCCGCGTCGTCGTTGGCGGAAACGGCGGAAAGCAGGGCTTCCGGCGAGCCGGACGGAAGCGCGAGGAACGGCACGGTGATGATGCGGGTGCGCGGGTCGCGGTCGGGGGCGGAAAAGACCGGCAGTTGCTTCAAAAGCACGTCGCTTGCGCCGGTTTCCTCCTGCAGTTCCCGCTTTGCCGCCTGAAAGACCGTTTCGTTCGGCTCGACGAATCCGCCCGGGAAAGCGAGCTTGCCGAGGAACGGATGTCCGCCCCGTCGGATCAGCAGGACGCTCTCCCCGACGAACAGCACGACGTCCGCCGTCACGGACGGACGCTCGTATCGGTCGGCGCGGTAGGACGCGAGGAATTCCTTCTCGGTCAACCCGTTTTTATCCCGCAGGGGGTACTGTTTTTCGTCGTTCATAGCGGTTTCTTCTGGATCCTCCCGTTGCTCCTCGGATAGGTTTCGTCGGTCGCTGTGCGTTTTCGGACGACGAGCAGGGTATGCTGTCGGTCAAAGAGCGGGATCTGCACGTCCAGCACGTCCGAAACCTCCCCGCCGAGGGCGCGGATCGCGTTTTCCGCCTCCGCGAGTTCCTCCCGACCATTTCGCCCCTTCATGGCGATGAACCGTCCGCCGACGGAAACGAACGGCAGGCACCATTCGCACAGGACGTTCATCCGCGCCACGCCGCGGGACACGACGACGTCGAATTTCTCCCGGTACGCGCCCTGCCGCCCGAGTTCCTCCGCACGTCCGCAGAGGACGGACAGGTTCGCGATGCCGACGTCCTTGGCGGTTTCCTCGACGAAGCGAAGCTTCTTCGCGGTCGCGTCGTTCGCGGTCACGCGGCAGGACGTGCAGGCGGCGAGCGGAAGCGACGGGAAGCCGCCGCCGCAGCCGACGTCGAGCACGGTCCGCTCCCCGACGAACAGCCCGCTTCGCAGGAGGGACAGCGAATCGTAGAAATGCAGCAGGGCGATCTCCTCCGGGGACGTCAGCGACGTAAGGTTCAGCACCCGATTGACTTCCGTCAGCCGTTCGGCGATGCAAAGCAGTCTGCGGGACTGCTCGTCCGTCAGGTCCGGCAGGTAGGTTTCGACCAGTTGTTCAATCGTCTGCATGGTTCTCTCCCTTCTTTTCGCGGTCATGCCCGTACTGCGCGATCGCCACGAGAAGCACCGACACGTCCGCCGGGGACACGCCCGGGATGCGGGACGCCTTGCCGACGGTTTCCGGGCGGCGCTCGGTCAGTTTTTGGCGGGCTTCCAGACGCAGTCCGCCGACGGCGTGGAAATCCATGTCCGGCGGAATGCGTTTTTCCTCCATGCGGGCGAACCGCTTGACTTCCTCCGCCTGCCGCTTGATGTACCCCTCGTATTTCAGCTCGACCTCCACTCGTTTGCGCACGGACGGCGGCAGGGTGGGCGGCTGCTCCTCGAGCGCGTACAGGTCGTCCAGCGTCAGGAACGGACGGCGGACGAATTCCGCCTTTCCGATGCCCGTCGGGGCGGGGGCGTATCCGTGGACGGTCAACATTTCGTCGAGCGATGCGGAAGGCGGGAGGTGCTCCTTTTGCAGGCGTTCGATTTCTCGCTTCTTTTGCCCGTCTTCGATGAGGAAGGCTTGGTACGCTTCGTCCGACACCAGTCCCACCCGTTTCCCGTAGCCGATCAGCCGTTCCTTGGCGTTGTCCTGCCGCAGGAGCAGGCGGTATTCGCTGCGGGAGGTCATGATGCGGTAGGGCTCGTCGGTGCCTTTGACCGTGATGTCGTCGATCATCGTGCCGATATAGCTTTCCGCACGGGAAAGCAGCAGGGGAGGCTCCCCCCTGCAGAGCAGCGCCGCGTTGATACCGGCGACAAGCCCCTGCGCCGCCGCTTCCTCGTAGCCGGACGTGCCATTGAACTGTCCGGCGCCGAACAGTCCGCGAATGGTGCGGAACTGCAGGGTCGCGTCGAGCTGGGTCGGGTCGCAGCAATCGTATTCGATGGCGTAGGCGGTCCGCATGAACACGCAATGCTCCAGCCCACGGATGCTGTGCACCAATTGCTTCTGCACGTCCTCGGGCAGGGAGGAGGACAGCCCCTGCAGGTAGACCTCCTTCGTGTCCAGCCCCATCGGTTCGACGAAGATCTGGTGCCGCTCCTTATCGGGGAAACGCATGATCTTGGTTTCGATGCTCGGGCAGTAGCGCGGGCCGGTGCCGACGATCTCGCCGGAGTAAAGCGGGGAACGGTGCAGGTTTTCACGGATGATGCGGTGCGTTTCTTCGTTTGTGTAGGTGACGTAGCAGGGCAGGCGGTTGACCGCCGGGGCGTCCGTTCCGAACAGGGTCGGTTCCGGGTCGCCCTCCTGCAGTTCCATGACCGAAAAATCCACGCTGTCCGCGTGTACGCGGGGCGGCGTGCCGGTTTTGAACCGCACCAGACGGATCCCCGCTTTCCGCAGGCTTTCCGAGAGCCGCTTCGCCGGGACGGTGTTGTCCGCGCCCGCTTCGTAGCTGCTTTCGCCGACGAAAATACGGCTTTGCAGCGACGTCCCGGTGCAAAGCACGACGCAGGTCGCCGGGTAAAACCCGCCGAACGCCGTTTCCACTCCGCAGACCTTTCCGTTTTCCACCTGCACGCCGACCACCTCCGCCTGGACCAGCGAAAGGTTCGCCGTTTGCTCCAGCGTCCGTTTCATGTAGGCGCGGTAGGCGACGCGGTCGGTCTGCATACGCAGGGAATGCACGGCGGGGCCTTTCGAGGCATTGAGCATGCGGCTTTGCAGCATGACGGCGTTCGCCGCTTTGCCCATCTCTCCGCCGAGCGCGTCTAACTCAAAGACGAGGTGCCCTTTGCCGGTTCCGCCGACCGACGGATTGCAGGGCATATTGCCGACGAGGTCCAGCGTCAGCGTGAAGAGCGCCGTCCGCAGTCCCATGCGTGCGCAGGCGAGGGCGGCTTCGATGCCCGCGTGTCCCGCGCCGACGACCGCGACGTCCAATGTTTCCGCTTGATAGTTCGTCATAATCCCCTCATTTTCCGACGCAGAAGCGGGAGAAGATCTCGTTAACGATTTCCTCCGTCGCGGTCCTGCCGTCGATCTCCTCCAGTGACGAGAGCGCCTGTTCCATGTCGAGCCCCGCGACGTCCTGCGAAAAGCCGTCGAGCGCGCCGAGCGCGTCGGACAAATGCCGTTTCGCGTTCATCAGCGCCGCGTACTGCCGTGCGCCGAGCACCACTTCGCCGAGCGCTTCCTCGCCGACCGGCGAAACGCCGAGGACCTCCCGGACCGCCTGCTCCAGCCGGTCCATGCCCACCCCGGTTTTCGCCGATACGGGAAGCCCCGGAACCGGCAGAAACGGTCCATATGCGCCGTTTGCCGGACAAAGATCCGCCTTGTTGAGCAGGAAAATGGTCTGCTTTTCCTTCCCGCTTTCGCGGATCTGCCGCAGGACTTCCGCGTCCTGCCCGTCCGGCGGGGACGAGCCGTCGAACACCGCGAGCACCGCTTCCGCTTCGCGCAGCGCCGACAGACTTCTGCCGACCCCGAGCCGCTCGACCGGGTCGTCGCTTTCCCGCAGTCCCGCCGTGTCGGACAGGTTCAGCAGCAGGTCGCCGAGCTTCACCTGTTCGCGCAGGACGTCCCGCGTCGTGCCGGGGATCTCCGTCACAATCGCCCGGTCCTCCCCGGCGAGCCGGTTGAGCAGGGCGCTTTTCCCGGTGTTCGGCTTGCCGACAAGCACCGTTCGCACGCCCTCGCTGATGGCGCGTCCGTAGGCGTAACTGTCGCAAAGGGACTGTACTTCGCCAAGAAGGGTTTGCAGGGTTTGGCGCAATTTGGGGACGGAAACGTCCGTCATGTCCTCGTCGGGGTAGTCGATAAAGGCGTACACCGAACTGATCAGGAACCGCAGCCGTTCGGCGACGGAGGACAGCTTTTCCGAAAGCGCTCCTTTGCTTTGCAGGAGGGAAACCGTCAGGCAGCGGTCGTTCTTCGCGTCGATCAGTCCGCCGATCGCTTCCGCCTGCGAAAGGGAGAGCTTGCCGTTCCGAAACGCCCGACGGGTGAATTCACCCGGACCGGCGGGGGTCGCGCCGGCGGCGAACACCGCACCGAGCAGCTTCTGCGTCACGAACAGTCCGCCGTGGCAGCAGAGCTCCGCCGTGTCCTCGCCCGTATAGGAATGCGGGGCGCGAAAGAGCGTGAGCAACCCGTCGTCGAATGGTTGGTCCCCGTCGCGGAAGGTAACACGCACCGCCTTCGCGGACGGCGTTTCGGACAGCGGCAGACTGTTTTGCCGTTCGGCGACCCTCTGCGCGATGGCAATCGCGTCCTCGCCAGTGACGCGCACGAGCGCGACGCCGCCCTTGCCGTAGGGCGTGGAGATGGCGGCGACGGTGTGGAACGGGTTCATATGACGCCTCCTTCCGACAGATGCCCGACGCGGTTGAGCCCCGCGAAGTCCCGCTGCCGCAGGACCTCGTAAACCGCGATGGCGACCGAATTCGACAGGTTCAGGCTCCGCAGTTCCTGCCACATCGGAATGCGGACGCATCGGTCGGGATTCTCCCGCAGAAGGTCCTCGGGAAGCCCCTTCGTCTCCTTGCCGAAAAAGAGGTAGACCTGCTCCGGGTAGACCGGCTCGGTGTAACAGCTTCCCGCCTTGGTGGTGAAGTAGTAGCAGTCCGCCCCGGGGTTCTTCGCGCGGAAGTCGGCGAGGTCGTCATAAACGTGCAGGTCGAGGTAGGGCCAGTAGTCCAGTCCCGCCCGCTTGAGGTAGCGGTCCTCAAGCGAGAAGCCGAGCGGACGGATGAGGTGCAGCGACGCGTGGGTCGCGGCACAGGTGCGGGAAATGTTGCCGGTATTCTGCGGGATTTCCGGCTCGAGCAGGACGACGTTGATTGGATTCATGAAAAGACGCTCCGGATCCGTGATTTTTTCTTAGGGAACGACACCATTATATAACTTTCTTTCGGAAAATGCAATTATTTTTACAAAAAGCGCTGTACTTTTTTTGGAAAGTATGGTATAGTAGAAGATGAGAAGATTTTTCTGGGGCATTTTTGCCCTGCCGAAACAGGTGCGAGCCATTTCCGGGGCGTGACCCGTTCGCAAAAAGAAAGGAACGACATCCATGGCATTATTTTCCAAACTCTTCAAATCCTACAGCGAAAAGCAGATCCAAAAGATCCAGCCGATCGCTTCACAGGTGGAAGCGCTTTCCGAGCGCTATCAGGCGATGAGCGACGCGGAACTCGGCGGGACGACCGTCCGTCTGCGTGCGGAACTGCAATCTGGCAAGACGCTCGACGATCTGCTTCCGGACGCGTTCGCGGCGGTGCGGGAGGCGGCTTGGCGGGTGCTCGGCAAGCGGCCGTACCATGTGCAGGTGCTCGGCGGGATCCTGATCCATCAGGGGCGCATTGCGGAGATGCGTACGGGCGAAGGCAAGACGCTGATGGAGACCATGCCCGCCTACCTCAACGCGCTCGAAGGGAAGGGCGTGCATATCGTCACGGTCAACGACTACCTCGCCCGACGCGACAGCGAATGGAACGGGAGCATCTTCCGTTTCCTCGGCATGACCGTGGGGCTGGTCATCCCGGAGATTCCGCCGGAACAGAAGCAGATCGCTTACCAGGCGGACGTCACCTACGGCACGAACAACGAATTCGGGTTCGACTACCTGCGGGACAATATGGCGTTCTCCAAGGAACGGATCCTTCAGCGGGGACATCGGTTCGCCATCGTCGACGAGGTCGACAGCATTCTTATCGACGAAGCGCGGACGCCGCTGATCATCTCCGGCGCCGGGGAGGATTCGAGCGAACTCTACGGCAAGGCGGATCGGTTCGCCCGCACGCTGAAATGCAAGCGCATCAAGGAATTTGACCGCAAGACCAGCGACGCGGAATACGAGGAGGACTATATCGTCGACGAAAAGGCAAAGACGGCGGTTCTGACCGCGAACGGCGTTCGCAAGGCGGAAGCCTACTTCCACGTCGAAAACCTCGGCGACGCGGAGAACAACGAACTGATGCACTACATCAACAATGCCCTGCACGCCCACGGCTGCAAGCAGCTTGACATCGACTATGTGATCAAGGACGGCAAAGTGCTGATCGTCGACCCGTTCACCGGGCGTATCATGTACGGCAGACGGTACAACAACGGTCTGCACCAGGCGATCGAAGCGAAGGAGGGCGTCGAAGTCGCGAGCGAGAGCAAGACCCTCGCGACCATCACGTTCCAGAATTATTTCCGCCTTTACGACAAGCTTTCCGGCATGACCGGCACGGCGATGACCGAGGAGGACGAGTTCCGCGAGATCTATGCGCTCGACGTGGTCGAAGTGCCGACCAATCTGCCGATGATCCGAACCGATCACAACGACCTGGTCTTTAAGACGCTTGAAGCGAAGAACAACGCCATCGTGCAGTGCATCAAGGACTGCCACGAGAAGGGGCAGCCGATCCTGATCGGTACGGTTTCGGTCGAAAAGAGCGAACAGCTTTCCGGGGTCTTGCGCCGCAACGGGATCCCGCATCAGGTGCTCAACGCGAAGTACCACGACCGCGAAGCGGAGATCATCGCGCAGGCGGGCAAGTTCGGCGCCGTCACGATCGCGACGAACATGGCGGGACGCGGTACCGACATTCAGCTCGGCGGCAACGCCGAATACCTCGCCAAACAGCAGATGCGCAAGGAGGATTTCCCGGAGGAATTGATCGCCGAAGCGGACAGCTACGGCGTGACGGAGGACGAAGCGCTGATCGCCGCACGCAAGCGGTTCAACGAACTGAAGGATTCCTTCCGCCCGGAAATCGAAGCGGAAGCGGAAAAGGTCCGCAAGGCGGGCGGATTGTTCATTCTCGGCACCGAGCGGCATGAGAGCCGTCGGATCGACAACCAGCTTCGCGGTCGTGCGGGACGTCAAGGCGACCCGGGCGAGAGCCGGTTCTATCTGTCGCTGCAGGACGATCTGCTGCGCATCTTCGGCGGGGACCGTCTGTCGGCGGTGACGGCGATGATGCCGGACGACCAGCCGATCGACGCGAAGATCCTCTCGAACAGCATCGAAAGCGCCCAAAAGAAGATCGAGGGCACCAATTTCGAACGCCGCAAGAACGTCATCGCTTACGACGACATCATGAACCAGCAGCGTGAACTGATCTACGGACAGCGCCGGGAGGTGCTGGAAAATACGGACGTCAGCAAGACCGTCAAGGGGATGCTCTCCAAATTCATCGAGGAAAGCGTGGAGCAGGCGACGCAGTCGGACCTGCCGGACGAATGGGATCTTGCGGGACTGAAGAGCGAATTCGGCCCGTTGGTCGGTCTGCAGGACGAATTCGATTTCGACCAGGAAGAGCTCGGCACCGTGACGCGGGAGGAACTCGTCGGCACCCTGCAAAAGCTCGCCACGGCGAAGTACGAAAAGCAGGTCGAGACGTTCACCCCGGAAGTTTTCCGCATGATCGAGCGGAATATCCTCCTGCGGGCGGTCGACCGCAACTGGATGGACTATATCGACGCGGCGGAGGACCTGAAAGGGAGCATCGGGCTGAACGCATACGCCCAGCGGAACCCGATCGTGGAATACAAGATCGCCAGCAGCGAGATGTTCGAGCAAATGTCCGCGGACATCCGCGCCGAAACCTCCCGCGTTCTGCTGACCATCGTCAAGGTCGAGCAGGCGCAGCGCCGTCAGGTCAGGACGGTCGCGTTCGGGCACGGCGGGACGCAGGCGCAGCCGCAGAGGAAGCCACAGGCGCCGATTACGGTTCGGCGGGACAAGAAGGTCGGGCCGAACGACCCCTGCCCCTGCGGCTCCGGCAAAAAATATAAGAAGTGCTGCGGCTCGGTGACGGGACCGTCGGACACGCAAAGGACGAACTGAACCATGGGCTTCGGAATCGCGTTTCTCGGCTACTGCTTCCTGTTCCTGCACGAGGCGGGGCTCGGCGCGGTCGGTGCGCCGATGCTGGCCTACGGGTTTTTCCTCGCTTCGCGTTTGGACCCTTATTTCCTCGGCGCTTCGATCTCCGCCCTGTTCATGCTCCCGCGGGGGATATTCGTGCTGCTCGACGTGCTGCTGCCGGCGGCAGGAGTCGATCTCGACCTGTCCTCGCGCTTCCCGTGGCTGAATCTGAGCAGCTACCTGCTGTTCTTCATCGCGTGGTTCTTCCTGATCTTCTACCAGTGCATGGGCGTCCGCCGCATCGCGACGGATTGCGGGCATGAGAAACTGCAGCGGACGGCGTCGCGGCAAATGTACCTGTCCGCCGTGTTTATCCTGTTCGCCATTTCGCTGGTCGTCGGGCAGAGTATCCTCGACGACTCTCGGATCGTACTGATCGGGTATATCGCGTTCTATGTCATTCTGCTGTTCAACCTGTTCTTTACCCACACCTGCCAGGTGATGATCACGAGCGAAGGGCAGTTTGAAAAGGACAAGCAATATGTCGCGGAACAAAACCGGCTTGCCGCAAAAAAACGGCAAAGCGATATGGAAAAGGAGCAAGAATACCGTGAAAGGAAGCAACGCCGCAAGCGGAAATGAATATCTGTCCCGCATCGTGCTTCTGCTGACGTTCGCCTGCGTCCTGCTTGCCAACCCGTTTTGGGGGCTTGCGGACCTTCTGCCGGACGTCGTCGCGTGGGTGCTCGTCTGGGTCGCCCTGCGAAAACTCACCGAATGCAACGAAAATCTCTTCCAAGCGCGGAAGCGGACGGTCTGGCTGGTCGTCGTTGAAGTGCTGAAGCTAGTCTGCTGGCTGTTGCTGCAGCGCTCGACGCTCAGCTCCAACCGTATGCTCGCCGTGCTGCTGTTCTGCGGCGCGGAGGCCGCTTTGCTGGTGCTGTTCTTCCGTTCCTTCCTGACGGGCGTGGAGGAGCTTTCCCGCACGGCGGACTGCGACAAGGCGTACCTGAAAATCGAAAATCTGCGGTTCCTCGGGACGCTGTTCGCGATCGCCCGGTCGGTCTGCGCGTTCCTGCCGGAGCTGACGTCGATCGCGGAGCTGTACCTCGAAAATCCCGAAGAATCGTTCGGCAGGGAGTTGAGCGAGCAGACGCTGAACCTGCTGCGGCAGTTCGTGTCCTCGCGGGAGCTCCTGTTGTTCGTCTTTTCGATCCTGGAGCTTGCCGCCGCCGTCGCGTGGCTTTCGTCGTTCCTGCCGTTCCTGCGCCTGTTCCGCTCGGACGAAAATCTGTCCGGCTACCTGCGTGAAAACTTTTCGTCCGGCAGGGAAGTGACGCGGTCGGAACGCTGTCTGCAGTCGCTCCACCTCGCCCGCGTCTGCTTTGCGGTGGGCATGGCGTTCCTGCTCGATATGCAGTTCAACGGTGTGCGCGCCATCCCGCTTTTCGTCTTTCCGGCGCTGTTCGCGCTCGGATGCAGATTCCTCGACCGGCTCGTGGACGACCGGCGTTTCCGCCCGGTGCAGATCGCGGCGCTCTGCGCATCCGGGCTGCTCCTGCTCGCGGAGCTGTACCGACATTTCTTCACGGTCACGGATATGATGGTGTTCGCGGAGCAGTCGCTCGGGACGGAGGCGGTGTCCGCCGTCCTGATCCTGCCGTGCATGGCGTCGCTGCTCGTGTTCTGGCTGCTTTTTGCGGGGAAGATGGAAACGGTTTCCGGGCAGTTCGGGTGCGGTTCGGTCTATTTTGCCGGACTGCCGTATGTACTTTTGACGGTTTACGCCCTGCTGGAAACGGCGATCTTCGTTCTGCCGCTTTCGGCGTGGCAGATCAATACCGTTCGGGTCGTGGTCGCGGCCTTGTTCTGGTTCCTGGTCAACCGCCGCCTTGCCGCGCTCGAGGAGCAGATCCGCGAAGCGGTCCTGCTCGCCGAACTGCCGGACGGCTACCGGCACCCGTAAAATCGGTCCGCTGACAGTTCCAAAAGTACAATGAAAATATCGTCCCGCAGGCGGACATGTAGCCGCCCGCTCCGAACACAAGGTGTTCGGAGCAGGACTCCTTAAGAGAAAAACGGCGATGGCGGCGTCAGAAGTGGCGCAAGCCAAGCCGTTTTTCGACGAAAAGGGGGTCTTCGGGGGAAAAACGCAGAGCAAGCCGGTGCGTAGCACCGGCACCGCGATTGCGTTTGTCACCCGAAAAGCGTGTCGAATTTATCGACACGCGCACTTAGACGCGGAAGAGCAGGTCGGTATAGGTCGGCATCGGCCAGTAATCGGTCGGCATCTTGGTTTCCGCGAGGTCGACCGCCTGCCGGACGGACAGGAGCGCCGTCGTGACGCGGTCGTGGTAGAAGGTCGCCTGCGCGAGCGGGTCGGCGATCGTGCGCCCTTCCGCCGCGACGGATTCGAGCGCCTTCGTATTCTCGTAAATGCGGTCGCAAAGCTCGATCAGTTCCGCGCGGACCGCTTTTTCGTACTTCGTTGCGTCGCCGAGGTCGTCGATATAGGCGCTGACGGCGGGCAGAATGTCCCGCGAGAGCATATCCAGCGCCGTCAACGCTTCGACGTTGATGGTCTTGACGTAATTTTCGAGCGAGATCTCGTAGCGGGACTCGATTTCCCGCTCGGTGTAGATCCCGTGGCGGACGAACAGGTCGATGTTCTTGCGTTCGAGCATTTGCGGCAGGCAGGCGACCGTGGAGGACAGGTTGAGCAGTCCGCGGCGGGCGGCTTCCTGCGTCCATTCCTCGGAATATCCGTTGCCGTTGAAGATGATGCGCTTGTGATCCCGCATCGCTTCCCGCACCAGCTCCCGCGCTTCCGCAAGCACGTTCTCCGCGCCCTCCAGACGGTTCGCGAACCCGGCGAGCACGTCCGCGACCGCCGTATTGAGCACGGTGTTCGGCTGGGCGATGTTCTGGGCGGAACCGAGCATACGGAATTCGAACTTGTTGCCGGTGAAGGCGAACGGGGACGTGCGGTTGCGGTCGGTATTGTCCTTCGGGAAGGACGGCAGGACGTGTACGCCGAGTTCCATGGCGGAAACCGGCGTATCGCGGTGGCTCGCGCCGGATTCGACGTCCTGCAGGATTGCGGTCAGTTCGTCGCCGAGGAAAATCGAGATGATCGCCGGGGGCGCCTCGTTCGCGCCGAGGCGGTGGTCATTTCCGGCGGAGGCGACGGAGACCCGCAGCAGCCCCTGGTATTCGTCGACCGCGACGATGACAGCCGCGAGGAAGAGCAGGAATTGCGCGTTTTCCGCCGGCGTTTTGCCGGGGTCGAGCAGGTTGCGCCCGGTGTCCGTCGAAAGCGACCAGTTGTTGTGCTTGCCCGAACCGTTGACGCCCGCGAATGGTTTTTCGTGCAGCAGGCAAATCATGCCGTGCTCGTCGGCGATACGGCGCATCATTTCCATCGTCAGGTGGTTGCCGTCGACGGCGACGTTGGTCGTCGAGAAAATCGGCGCAAGTTCATGCTGGGCGGGCGCGACTTCGTTGTGCTTGGTTTTGGCGAGCACGCCGAGCTTCCAGAGCGATTCATCGAGGTCCCGCATGAACGCCGCCACGCGGGGCTTGATCGTGCCGAAGTAGTGGTCGTCCATTTCCTGCCCTTTGGGTGCGGGCGCGCCGAACAGTGTCCGCCCGGTGAACAGCAGGTCCTTCCGCTTGAAATACAGTTCCTTGTCGATCAGGAAATACTCCTGCTCCGGACCGACTGTCGTGGAAACCGAATTGGTCGTTCGGTCGCCGAACAACCGTAAAATTCGCAGGGCTTCCCGGTTGAGTTCCTCCATCGAACGCAGGAGCGGGGTCTTCGTGTCGAGCGTCTGCCCGCCATAGGAGCAGAACACCGTCGGGATATAGAGCGTTCCGTCCTTGACGAACGCGGGGGAAGTCGGGTCCCACGCGGTGTAGCCCCGCGCTTCGAACGTCGCGCGCAATCCGCCCGACGGGAAGGAGGACGCGTCCGGCTCGCCCTTGATGAGTTCCTTGCCGGAAAATTCCATGATGACCGTCCCGTTGTCGGTGGGGGAAATGAAGCTGTCGTGCTTTTCGGCGGTCACGCCGGTCAGCGGCTGGAACCAGTGGGTGTAGTGAGTCGCGCCCTGTTCGAGCGCCCAGTCCTTCATCGCCGCCGCGACGACGTTCGCAAGACCGATGTCAAGGTCCTCCCCCTTTTCGATGGTTTTTTTCAGGGATTTGTAAATTTCCTTCGGCAGTTTGTTTTTCATGACCGAGTCGTTGAAAACCTGACTGCCGAAGATCTCCGGGACGTTTGCCATGTGCGCGATACCTCTTTTTCGGTTTTTCTTTACCATGATATTGTAATCCCGCAAAAAAGGTTTGTCAAGAGGATTTCGCCATTTTTCGCCCCGATACGGGACGCATCGGCTTTTTTGACCGTAAATTTAACAAAAAAAGAAAAAAAGTGTTGACAGAATCGAAAAACTGTACTATAATGAGCATTGATGAAGGTGTCATTGAGGGCTGAGCGGAGTGCGCCGTTCAAGAGATGACACACTTTTTTTGTTAAAAGCGTCAGGGATCAGTGCGGAGAAGGAGAGGACATGAAGTACATTTTTGTCACAGGCGGTGTGATTTCCGGTCTTGGAAAAGGGATTACGGCGGCGGCGCTCGGCCGCCTGCTCAAGCAGCGCGGACTGAAGGTCGCGTCGCAGAAGCTGGACCCGTATATCAACGTGGACCCCGGGACGATGAACCCGTTGCAGCACGGGGAGGTCTACGTGACGGTCGACGGCGCGGAAACCGACCTCGACCTCGGGCATTACGAGCGGTTCATCGACGAGGACCTCAACAAGTATTCCAACCTGACCACCGGGAAGGTCTACTGGAACGTGCTCAACAAGGAGCGCCGGGGGGAATATCTGGGGGAAACCGTTCAGGTCATTCCGCACATCACCAACGAGATCAAGGACTTCATCTACAACGTCGGCAAGAAGTCGGACGCGGACGTCGTCATCACGGAGATCGGCGGCACGGTCGGCGACATCGAAAGCCGTCCGTTCCTCGAAGCGATTCGGCAGGTCTCCCGCGAGGCGGGCAAGCAGAACTGTCTGTTCATTCATGTCACCTATATCCCGTATCTCCGTTTTGCCGGGGAACATAAATCCAAACCGACCCAGCATTCGGTCAACGAACTGCAGTCCGTCGGCATCACGCCGGACATCATCGTCATGCGCTGCGACGAGCACGTCGACGAGAATATTCGGCGCAAGATCTCGCTCTTCTGCAACGTCAAGCCGGACTGCGTGATCGAAAATATCACGATCCCAGTGCTGTACGAAGCGCCGCTGATGCTCGAAAAGAGCAATTTCTCCGGCATTGTCTGCCGCGAGCTCGGCATCGACGCCCCGCCGCCGGATCTGACGGAATGGCGGGCGATGATCGACAAGATCAAGTCCCGCAATCGGACGGTGCGCATCGCCCTGGTCGGGAAGTATATCTCCCTGCACGACGCGTACCTCTCCGTCGCGGAATCCCTGCGGCACGCCGGGTACGTCTACGGGGCGAAGATCGACATCGACTGGATCGATTCCGAAACGCTCGTCGAAAAGAGCTACGAGGAAATCCTCGCCGGACACGACGGCATTCTCGTCCCGGGCGGCTTCGGCGCACGTGGGATCGAGGGCAAGATCCTCGCGGTCCGCTATGCGCGGGAGCACCGCGTGCCGTTCCTCGGCATCTGCCTCGGTATGCAGGTCGCCGTCATCGAGTTCGCGCGCGACGTCTGCGGGTACGCCGACGCGGATTCGCTGGAATTCAACGCGGAAACCGCCCACCCGGTCATCGGTTATATGCCCGACCAGAACGAAACGATGGACAAAGGCGGCACGATGCGGCTCGGCGCTTACCCGTGTACGCCGGTCGAGGGGACGCGGTTCTACGACTGCTACGGCGGACAGCCGATCTCCGAGCGGCACCGCCACCGCTGTGAATTCAACAACCTCTACCGCGAAGCGATCGAGTCCAAAGGCATGAAGATCTGCGGGATCTCGCCGGACAGACGCATCGTCGAAGCGGTGGAGATCACGAACCATCCGTTCTTTGTCGGCGTGCAGTTCCACCCGGAATTCCAGAGCCGACCGAACAAGGCGCACCCGATTTTCAAAGGCTTTATCCAAGCCGCTTGCGAGCAAAGCGATTCTGAAAGGCAGTGATCCCATTCCATGTCCAAGCGCCCCTTTGTCACCAAGGAACAGGTGGAACAAATCGTTCGTCGGTTCCCTACGCCGTTTCACATCTATGACGAGAAAGGCATCCGGCGTAACGCCCGCCGCCTGAAGGAGGCGTTTTCGTGGAACCCGGGCTTTCGGGAGTATTTCGCCGTCAAAGCGACCCCGAATCCGTATCTGCTGCAGATTTTGCGGGAGGAAGGCGCCGGAGTGGATTGCTCGTCGCTGACGGAGCTGATGCTTTCGGACGTCGTCGGCTTTTCCGGGCAGGAGATCATGTTTTCCTCGAACGTCACGCCGGAGGAGGATTTCCGGCTCGCTTCGTCGCTCGGCGCAATCGTCAATTTTGACGATCTGACGCATTTGCGGTTCTATGAAAAAATCGCCCCGTTCCGGGAAACCATGTCCTGCCGCTACAATCCCGGCGGGGATTTCACGATGGGCAATCGCATCATGGATTCCCCGAAGGACGCGAAGTACGGCATGACCCGCCCGCAGATGCGGGAAGCGTTCCTTTATATGAAGGAAAAAGGGGTCCGGCATTTCGGGATCCACGCGTTCCTCGCGAGCAATACGACGGACAACGGGTATTACCCGAAGCTCGCGTCCATTCTGTTCGAGCTTGCCGTCTGGCTCAAGCGCGAGACCGGGGTGCATATCGCGTTCATCAACCTGTCCGGCGGGGTAGGCGTGCCGTACCGCCCGGAGCAGGCGGAAACCGACATCTTCGCCATCGGCGAAGGAGTCCGGCAGGAATACGAGCGCATCCTCGTGCCGGCAGGCATGGGCGACGTGGCGATCTATACGGAGCTCGGCCGATTCATGCTCGCGCCCTACGGCGGTCTGGTCGCGAAAGTGCTGCACCAGAAGCATATCTGGAAGGAATACGTCGGTTTGGACGCTTGCGCCGCAAACCTGATGCGCCCCGCGATGTACGGCGCTTACCACCATATCACGGTCCTCGGCAAGGAGGACGCCCCCTGTGACCACGTCTATGACGTCACCGGCGGGCTCTGCGAGAACAACGACAAGTTCGCCGTCGACCGTCCGCTGCCGGAGATTGCCATCGGGGATTACCTGTTTATCCACGACACGGGTGCACACGGTTTTTCGATGGGGTATAACTACAACGGCAAGCTCCGTTCGGCGGAACTGCTGCTTCTTGAGGACGGGACGGTGCGGCAGATCCGCCGTGCCGAAACGCCGGAGGACTATTTCGCCACGCTGGATTTTTCGCCGTGGCAAAAATCGGTCGAAAAAAAGACTTGACAAACTGTAAAAAGTGTGCTATAGTATCCTAAACCGTTGATGCGGAAGTAAAGGCGGATATGCCCGTACAGAGAGCCCGTGCTGCTGAGAGTCGGGTCGGAAACAGCTCGTCAAATGGACCGCGGAGGGCGCAGTCAAAGGGAAGGGTTCTTTCCCGAGTATTCTGCGACGTGTCGGCATACGTCAGTTGTCGGGGATATGGAAGTATCCCGCAGAGGTGCGCTTCCGCGTTTTGGCGCGGGGCGAAGCAAGGTGGTACCGCGGATTTCGATTCGTCCTTGGCAGAAGGGAAAATTCTGTCAGGGACGTTTTATTTTCAAAAAAGGAGCGTGTATATGAACATCAGTCCCGAACTTGCGCAGGTCAAAGCGTATGCGGAAACGGGGAAATACCGCGTCTTCCCGGTCAGCTGCGAGATGCTTTCGGACGTCTGCACGCCGATCGAAGCGTTGCAGATCCTCAAGAACGTGTCGACGCATTGCTATCTGCTGGAATCCGTCGCGGAAAAGGAGACGTGGGGGCGCTACACGTTCCTCGGCTTCGACCCGAAATTGGCAATCACCTGTCGGGACGGCGTCATGACGGTCGGGGAGCGGGAGATTCGCACGGACGACCCGTCGTCGATCATTCGTTCGGTCCTCGCGGACTATAAAAGCCCGAGGCTGGAGGGATTGCCGTCCTTCACGGGCGGGCTCGTCGGGTACTTCGCCTACGATTACCTCGGCTACAGCGAACCGACCGTCCGGCGGGAGACCGTCGACACCGAGCAATTCCGCGACGCGGACCTGATGCTGTTCGACAAGGTCATCGCGTTCGATAACGTCCGGCAGAAGATCGTCCTGATCGTCAATATCCCGCTCGACGACCCGGAGACCGCTTACCGCCAAGCGGAGGACGACCTGCAGGCCCTCGCGGACCTGCTGCGGCACGGCGAACGCAAAAAGGAACCGGGCGGACACGCGACCGGCCCGTTCACCCCGCTGTTCGACAAGGAAACCTACTGCGGCATGGTCGAACGGGCGAAAAGGCACATTTACGAGGGAGACATCTTCCAGATCGTGCTTTCCAACCGGCTTTCCGCCCCGTTTGAGGGCAGTCTGCTCAACACCTATCGGATCCTGCGGACGCTCAATCCGTCGCCGTATATGTTCTACCTGTCCGGGACGGACGTCGAGGTCGCCGGCGCGTCGCCGGAAACGCTCGTCAAGCTGGAGAACGGCGTCCTGCACACCTTCCCGCTCGCCGGGACGCTCAGGCGCGGAAAGACCCCGGAGGAGGACGAAGCGCTCGAACGGGAGCTGCTCGCGGACGAAAAGGAGCTTGCCGAGCACGATATGCTCGTCGACCTCGGACGGAACGACCTCGGACGGGTCAGTCGGTTCGGAACGGTCGCCGTCGAGCGTTACCACACGATCCAACGCTACTCGCACGTCATGCACATCGGCTCGACCGTGCGCGGGGAACTTTGCGAACCGTTCGACGCGCTCGACGCGGTCAGCGCGGTCCTTCCGGCGGGAACGCTTTCGGGCGCGCCGAAATTACGGGCTTGCCAACTCATCGGCGAACTGGAAAACAGCAAACGCGGCATCTACGGCGGGGCGATCGGGTACATCGACTTTACCGGCAACCTCGACACCTGCATCGCCATTCGCATCGCCTATAAGAAGAATGGGACCGTCTTTGTCCGAAGCGGTGCGGGCATCGTGGCGGATTCCGTGCCGGAAAAGGAATTCGAGGAATGCCTCAATAAGGCCGCCGCAGTCGTCGCCGCCGTCAGGCAAGCGAGCGAATTGGAGGATTGAGCCATGGTCCTGCTGATCGACAATTACGACAGTTTTTCCTATAACCTCTACCAGATGGTCGGCGAGATCTGCCCGGATATCCGCGTCCTGCGGAACGACGAACGTTCCGTTTCGGAGATCCGCGAGATGCGCCCGGACTTCCTGCTGCTTTCCCCGGGACCGGGTCGCCCGGAGGACGCCGGGGTGACGGTGGAGGTCGCCCGGACGCTTTCGCGGGAGATCCCGACGCTCGGCGTCTGCCTCGGACATCAGGCGATCTGCGCCGCCTACGGCGCGACGGTCACCTACGCGAAGAAGCTCATGCACGGCAAGCAGTCGGTCGTGCAATTCGACCGCGACTGTCCGCTTTTCGCGGGCTGCCCGGAACGGGCGCCGGTCGGACGCTACCATTCGCTTGCCGCCGACCCTTCGACCCTGCCGGACTGCCTGCGCGTCACCGCGTACACCGACGACGGGGAAGTCATGGCGGTACAGCACCGCGAATACCCCATTTTCGGCGTGCAGTTCCACCCGGAATCCATTCTGACGCCCTGCGGGGCGCAGATGCTTCGGAACTTTCTCTCCCTAAAAATATAGGAAAGGCGGTTTTGCGGAAATGTACGAGATCAATTTGCGGATACAGGACGAAAAGGAGCTGTACAACCCGTATGACGAGCGTTGCCTGACGCTCAACAGCGACGTGTCGGACTACCTCGCGGGGCAATACGGCAGGAAGGAAGCCGGCGACGACATCGTCCTGAAGATCAAATGCGACGGGCCGGTGGACTTCGACCGGGTGCGCGGGGCGTTCCAGGAGTTGATCCGGGAGCAGGAGCTTCACAACGCCAACCAGAAACGGCTTAACCGATTCAAACAGCTTTGGCTGTTCTGCGTCGGCGTCGTGTTCGTTGCGGCGGGCATTCTGCTCGACGGCGTGCTCGGCTCGGTCCCGGTGGAGCTGATCTCCATCGTCGGTTCTTTTGCCGTTTGGGAAGCGGCGAACATTTGGATCGTGGAGAATCCCCGCACGCAGATCGCCCGCAAGACGCTGAAACGGCTGAAATCCACCAAGATCGTCATCGAACAGTCCTGCACGCAGGCATAAATTAAAAAAGGCGAAAGACGCGCCGGAACGGACGGCGCCTTTCGCGGAAAGGCAGTATACGAAAATGATCAAAGAAGCCATTGTCAAAATCGTCGACCGGCAGGATCTGACCTACGACGAAGCCTACCAGGTGATGAACGAAATCATGAACGGCGAAACCACGCCGACGCAGAACGCGGCGTTCCTCGCCGCCCTCTCCACGAAAAGCACCAAGGCCGAAACGGTCGAGGAGATCGCCGGCTGTGCGGCGGCGATGCGGGAGCACGCGCTGCGCGTGGAGAGCGAATTTGAACTTTTTGAGATCGTCGGCACCGGCGGGGACGGGGCGCACAGCTTCAATATCTCCACGACGGCCGCCTTTGTCGCCGCTGCGGGCGGCATGAAGGTCGCAAAGCACGGCAACCGCGCCGCGTCCTCCAAGTGTGGGACGGCGGATTGCCTGGAAGCGCTCGGGGTCAACATCGACCAGTCGCCGGAGAAGTGCGCACAGTTGCTGCGCGACGTCGGCATGTGCTTCTTCTTCGCCCAAAAGTACCACACGTCCATGAAGTACGTCGGCGCGATCCGCAAGGAGCTCGGGGTCCGCACGGTGTTCAATATCCTCGGTCCGCTGACCAATCCTGCGTCGCCGCGGATGCAGCTGCTCGGGGTGTACGACGAGTCGCTGGTCGAGCCGCTCGCGAAGGTGCTGATGAGCCTTGGCGTGAAGCGGGGAATGGTGGTGTACGGCAAGGACAAGCTCGACGAGCTTTCCCTGAGCGACGCGACCGCCGTCTGCGAGTTCGCGGACGGGTACTACCGTTCATCGGTCGTCACGCCGGAGCAGTTCGGGCTGAAACGGTGCGAAAAGTCCGACCTCGTCGGCGGAACGCCCGCGGAGAACGCGGCGATCACGACCGCGGTCCTGCGCGGCGAAAAAGGCCCGAAGCGGGACGCGGTGCTGCTTAACGCGGGCGCGGCGCTCTACATCGGGCGCAAGGCGGAAAGCATGGCGGACGGCGTGCGCCTTGCGGCGGAGCTTATCGATTCCGGCAAGGCATATGAAAAACTCGAACAGTTCGTTTCCGCGTCCAACGCCTGAAACGAAAGGAAGGAACCGACTATGACCAACCCCAAAGGGCGCTTTGGCGTGCATGGCGGGCAGTATATCCCCGAAACGCTTATGAACGCTGTCGCCGAACTGGAAGAAGCCTACGATCGTTACAAGGACGACCCGGATTTCAACCGGGAACTGACGGAACTGCTCAACGAATACGCCGGACGCCCGTCCCGGCTGTACTTCGCGAGGAAACTCACGGAAACGCTCGGCGGTGCGAAGATCTACCTCAAGCGGGAGGACCTCAACCACACCGGGGCGCACAAGATCAACAACGTGCTTGGGCAGGCGTTGCTCGCGAAGAAGATGGGCAAGACCCGCCTGATCGCGGAGACGGGTGCGGGACAGCACGGTGTCGCGACGGCGACGGCTGCCGCCCTGTTTGGGATGTCTTGCGTGGTGTTCATGGGCGAGGAGGACACTGTCCGGCAGGCGCTCAACGTCTATCGGATGCGCTTGCTCGGCGCGGAGGTCGTCCCGGTCAAGACCGGCACGGCGACGCTTAAGGACGCCGTTTCGGAAGCGATGCGGGAATGGACCAGCCGGATCGCGGATACGCACTACTGCCTCGGCTCGGTCATGGGACCGCACCCGTTCCCGACCATCGTGCGGGACTTTCAGGCGGTCATCTCCCGCGAAGCGCGTCAGCAGATCCTCGAAAAGGAGGGGCGTCTGCCCGACGCGGTCATCGCCTGCGTCGGCGGCGGCTCGAACGCGATCGGCAGCTTCTACCACTTCATCGGCGACGCAGGCGTGCGGCTGATTGGCTGTGAGGCGGCGGGGCGTGGCGTGGATACCCCGGAAACCGCTGCGACGGTGAACACCGGGCGTCTCGGCATCTTCCACGGCATGAAATCCTATTTCTGCCAGGACGAATTCGGGCAGATCGCCCCGGTCTATTCGATCTCGGCGGGGCTGGACTATCCCGGCGTCGGCCCGGAGCACGCCCATCTGCACGACATCGGACGTGCCGAATACGTCCCGGTGACCGACGAGGAAGCCGTGCAGGCGTTTGAATTCCTTTCCCGCACCGAAGGCATCATTCCGGCGATCGAATCCGCTCACGCCGTCGCCTACGCGATGAAGATCGCGCCAACCATGGCGAAGGATAAGATCCTTATCGTCACGATTTCCGGGCGTGGGGACAAGGACTGTGCGGCGATCGCACGTTACAGAGGGGAGGATCTGCATGAGTAATATCCGAAAAGCGTTCGCGAACGGCAAGGCGTTCATCCCGTTCATCACCTGCGGCGACCCGGATCTGGAGACCACGGCGCAGGTCGTCCGTGCGGCAGTCGCCAACGGGGTGGATCTGGTCGAGCTCGGCATTCCGTTCTCCGACCCGACCGCCGAGGGGCCGGTCATTCAGGCGGCGAACCTGCGTGCGCTGACCGGCGGGGTGACAACGGAAAAGATTTTCGATCTGGTTCGCGACCTGCGGCGGGACGTGACCGTGCCGATGGTGTTCATGACCTACGCGAACGTGGTCTTTTCCTATGGGAGCGAGCGATTCATTTCCACTTGCGCGGAGATCGGCATCGACGGCCTGATCCTGCCGGACGTGCCGTTCGAGGAAAAGGACGAATTTCTGCCAGTCTGCCGGAAGTATGGGGTCGACTTAATCTCTTTGATAGCCCCGACGTCCGCGCAGCGTGTCGCGATGATCGCGCGTGAGGCGGATGGGTTCCTGTACATCGTTTCCAGCCTCGGCGTGACCGGCGTGCGCTCGCACATCGACACGGACATCCCGTCCATCGTCTCCGTCGTCCGCGAGAACACGGACGTCCCATGTGCGGTCGGGTTCGGCATCTCTACGCCGGAACAGGCGAAGAAGATGGCGGATCTGTCGGACGGGGCGATCGTCGGCTCGGCGATCATTCGCCTGCTTGCGCAGCACGGTCGCGATGCGGCGCCGCACGTCGGCGCGTATGTCAAGCGCATGAAAGATGCGATGCGTTGAGACCCTTCCAAAAAGAGAAGGGAAGGGGCAGAAAAAACTGTGAAAATTTTCCTGTTTACCCCCTTGACATTCGTGCTGAAATGTGGTAGAATACTTGTCGACAGCGGGGGGGAGCAGTCCTTTTGCTTGTCGATCCTGCGCCTTTAGCCCAGTTGGATAGAGCGTTTGGCTACGAACCAAAAGGCCGGGGGTTCGAGTCCCTCAAGGCGCGCCAATGTCGCGGCAAGTCCTTGTGGCTTGCCGCGATTTGTTTTCAAAATCGCGGCTTTTTGCGATGTGCGGGAGGAAAAACACTCGTAAAATTTACAAATAAGAATATCTGTTTTCACGTTCAGGGGAAGTGCTATGACCGTTATCGTGACCGGTGGGGCGGGATTCATCGGAAGCAATTTCGTCTTTCACCTATTGCTGACATATCCGTTTTACCGTGTCGTTTGTCTTGACAAGCTGACCTACGCGGGCAATCTTTCAACTCTTGTTTCGGTCATGAACAACCCGAATTTTCGCTTTGTCAAGCTGGATATATGCGACCGTGCAGGCGTATACAACCTGTTCGAGGAGGAACACCCTGACGTCGTGGTCAACTTCGCGGCGGAAAGCCATGTCGACCGCTCCATCGAGAACCCCGAAGTGTTCCTGCAAACGAACATCCTCGGCACGCAGGTGCTGATGGACGCCTGTCGGAAGTACGGGATCACGCGCTACCATCAAGTCAGCACCGACGAAGTCTACGGCGACCTGCCGCTGGATCGCCCCGACCTGTTCTTCACCGAGGAAACGCCGATCCACACCAGTTCTCCGTACAGCGCGTCGAAAGCGTCCGCCGACCTGCTTGTTCAGGCATATTACAGAACATATGATTTGCCCGTGACGATTTCCCGTTGCTCCAACAATTATGGAGCGTATCAATTCCCGGAGAAGCTGATTCCTCTGATGATTGTCAACTGCCTCAACGACAAACCCCTCCCGGTCTATGGCAAGGGGGAGAATGTCCGCGACTGGCTGTACGTCGAGGATCATTGCAAGGCGATCGACCTAATCATTCACAAGGGTCGCGTCGGCGAGATCTACAACGTCGGCGGGCATAACGAGATGAAAAATATCGACATTGTGAAGCTAATTTGCTGCAAACTCGGCAAGTCAGAGAGTTTAATCACCTATGTCGCCGACCGCAAGGGTCACGATATGCGTTATGCGATTGACCCGACGAAAATGCACGCCGAACTCGGCTGGCTGCCGGAAACGAAGTTCGAGGACGGGATTCAAAAGACGATCGACTGGTATCTTGCCAACCGCGACTGGTGGGAAACGATTCTAAGCGGGGAATATAGGGATTCCTACGAAAAAATGGATGGAAACCGATGAGGACATAGGGGCGACGGCGCATGAATGACCAATGCCGGAAAGGAGCCACATGAACCCGAAACAGAATAAAAAACGAATCTTGACCGTGACGCTGGCGGTCGGGGTCGCATGTATCCTCGTGTTCATCTGGGGGAATTCTGTCCTGCCGGGGAGCGTGTCGTCGATGATCAGCGGATTCGTGATGAAGCTGCTCGGGTGGAGCATGACAGAGTACACGGTACGAAAGGCCGGACATTTCACGGAATTTCTGCTGCTCGGCGCGGTGCTTGGGCTGTTCTTCACGGTCAAAGGCACCAAACGGAAGGATAAAACGCTGTACCTATGCCTGCTTGCGCTGTTCGTTCCGCTGATGGACGAAACCATCCAATTGTTCAGCGATGACCGCGGACCGCAGGTGACGGACATCTGGATCGACATCGCGGGATACGCGTGCGGGTGCCTGCCGGTGCTCGTCGTCGCGGCGGTCATTCGGTGGGCATGGCAAAAAAAGCGAAAACAGTAAATTCTTTTGCAAAATAAAGCATAACGGAGAGAGAAGAAGATGAACTGTGAAGCCGCAGACGGACAGACGGAGCGGACCCTGCGGGAGGTGTGCAAGGCCTTCCGCATCCCCGGCGAACTGGAAAAGTGGGAAACCATCACCCGTGGCAACATCAACACGACCATTCGCGTGTACTTCTACAACCCGAATGGTCAGCCGCACGAGGTGCACAAATCCTACCTCGTGCAGAAGGTCAACGCCTATGTGTTCAAGAACCCAAGGCGGATCATGCAAAACATCGAACGCGTGACGACGCATATCCGTGCAAAGACCCCCGGTACGGTGCAGCTGCACTACCACCACACGGCGGAGGGGAAGAACTACTACGCACCCGGCAGGGGCGCGTTCTGGCGGTTGAGCAACTATATCGACTCAGTGACGTTCGACACCTGTACGGACCTCGCGATCCTGCGCAGCACGGGCAAGGCGTTTGGAAATTTCCAGACGCTGCTTTCGGACTTCGACGCGGGGAGCCTGTACGAGACCATCCCGGACTTCCACCACACGGAAAAACGGCTGGACCGAGTGTTCCAGAGCGCCAAGGAGGATCCGTACGACCGGGCGAAGGAGGTCGGGGAGGAACTGTGCTTCCTGGATTCCCTGCGCGGGAAGGCGACGGAGCTCTGCCGCATGCGGGCAAACGGCGCGCTGCCGCTGCGGGTGACGCACAACGACACGAAGGTGAACAACGTGCTGTTCGACCGGGAAACGCTGGAGCCGCTGGTGGTCATCGACCTCGACACGGTGATGCCGGGGCTTTCGGCCTACGATTTCGGGGACGCGGCGCGGTTCGCGGCGTCGAGCGCGGCAGAGGACGAGCCGGACACGGGGAAGGTGTATCTGGACACGGAGAAGTTCCGTGCGCTGGCGGAGGGATACCTTGCGTCGGCGAACGGCGGACTGACAAAGTGCGAGGTCGACGTGCTGGCGCTCGGCGCTCTGACGCTGACGGTGGAGCTGGCGTCGCGGTTCCTGGACGACTACCTGACCGGGGACAAGTACTTCCGCACGACCTACGCGGGGCATAATCTGGTACGGACGCGCTGCCAACTCAAACTTGCGGCGGACATCGCGAAGAAGCTCCCACTGCTGGAGAAAACCGTCGCGGACATTGCAGGGAGAAAACGGGCGTAAATACGGGACGATCGGAAAAATCCCGTGCAGAAAGCAGGGAGAAAAGCAATGGCGGCAAACGGGGATCGACGACAATTCACCGACACGCTGATGGCTCTTTTGCGGTCGGAGCTGGGCGTCGAGCCGGCAACTTCGGAACCCGTCACAGCACTCACGCCGGACGAGCTTGACGCCGTATATCATCTCGCAAGTCGGCACAGATTGGAGCATTTGGTCGTCGATGCGCTGTGGAAGCAAAGCGAACGGATATCCTTCCCGGAAACGCGGGAGAAAGTCAATCGCCTTTATCAGGAATTTCTCACGGGGTACTTCCGACAGTACGTAAGCCGGGATTTTGCTTTTGAGCAGATCTGCAAGCAATTCGATGCGGACGGGATCGACTATCTTCCACTCAAGGGTATGGAGATCCAACACCTTTGGCCGGAAGAATGGATGCGCTCCTGCAGCGATATCGACATCCTGATCCGGGAGGAAGCGCTGGATACCGCGAGGGCGAGCTTGGAAAAGCTCGGCTATACCTATTTCGAGCGCACGGCGCACGATATTTCCCTGCTTTCCAAGGAACCCGACAGGGTGCACATCGAACTGCATTATGATACGATCGAGGAAGCGTGCCTCCCGCAAGCGCAGGCGGTGCTGTCCGACATCTGGTCCTACGCCGAACCGACGGGGCAAGGGACCCGCTATCGCCTGAAGCCGGAAATGTTGTATTTCTATCACGTCGCGCACATGGCAAAGCATTTTCAAAACGGCGGTTGCGGGATTCGGTTCTTTCTGGACACATGGTTACTGGAAAACAAACTGGAACTTGACACGGAAATGAAAAACGGACTGCTCGACAAGGGCGGATTGCGGAAATTTGCCGAAGGATGCGTCCGGCTTTCCAAGGTCTGGATGGAGGGCGCTCCCGCCGACGAATTGACGCAGACGCTTGAAGCATATATCGTCGACGGCGGGATCTATGGAAATCTGCAGAACATGGTGGCGATCGGGCAGAGGCAGAAGCGTTCCTATATTTTCTCCCGCTTGTTTCTCCCCATGAGTACGATGCGGGAACGCTATCCCGTCTTGAAG
>CANRIX010000025.1 GCA_947630765.1 uncultured Clostridia bacterium
CCGAAAGCACCCTTCGGGACGCCCGTGCATAGACTTTCTCTGAGAGGTGTTCGACATGGGTGAACCAAATGTTATCGCGTTCCGCCTGCCCTGCGGGCTGCCCGCCGTCTCCGCCGTGCGGACGGACGGGGAAAGCGGGTCCTGCCCCGCCGCTTCGGGCGGTTTCGCCGCAGTCGACGGGCAGACGAGGACCGTCTGGCTGTTTTCGGCGGACGGGATCCTGACGGGTTCCGTCGAGACGGTCCGTCCCTATGAAACGCTTTCCCGCGTCGTATCATCGCCGTCGGCGGGAACGTACCTCGCGTCCAGCAGGTGCGGCGTTCGGAATCGGGCGTACCTGCTCGACTGCCGCTTCGGGGAGATCGGAAGCATCGACCTGCTGACCCCGACGCAGGACTGCGGCGACGCCGATTGCATGTCCGACCTCTCGTCCTCATACGAAAACGGAGAAGCGCGTATCGACGCCGCTTTCCGGCGGACGGTCCGCTCCTTCGATTACGGCGGGGAGCAGACCGAACTGCTGCTGCGGGCGGAACGCGGACGGGTGAACCTGCACTACACCGCCTCCGGCACCGCACGCGCCCTGCATTTCCGCAGGGACAGCACGGAATTCGTCAACGTCGCCGAACTGGGCGCGGTCTACCTCGGCGTGGTCCCCCCGGACCTGACGCTTCGCGGATTTCTCCCCTCCGGCGCGCACGACGTGTATGGTCTGTTCGGGTACCGCTATCTTTACAATTATCTGATCCCCCTCTATCGGAACGGCGTATTCCTACTGCCCGCCAACGGGGAAATAGACCGCATTCTGCAGTCCTTTTGCGGCTGCCCGCTTTCGGACGCGTAAAACACACAAAAAACCGGGGACGCTTCCTTTCGCGGGAAAGCGTCCCCGGGCATTGTCTTTTTACGGCTCGAACAGTTCCTGAAATTCCGCTTTCTCCCGCAGCGGGTCGAAGCATCGGTTGTTCCGCAGACAGGTTTGGAAATCGTCCACATCGGTCATTTCGGAATCCGTGACCGGCTTTTCTCCCTTCCGCAGGTCGAAGTACGGGGACGTGTACGCCCAACGGCCCCGGCGGGAAAGCTCCGTCATTTTCTCCGCGTGGTATTTCGCTTTCCGCAGGACGGGAACGACTTCCTCGTACCGCCCTGCGCGACACAGGGCAAACGCCTTGCCGGTCAGCGCGTACTGCATCGTATTGTGGTAAAACTGGTAGTTCCCGTCCGGGAAAAGAAGCTCTAACAGGCGCTCCAGCAGGTCGCAGTACCGTTCTTCGTCCGTCGACGAGATTTTCAGATAGAATACCAAGTCGTAAAGTCCGCGGTCCGCAAGTTTTTGACAGAGCGCCCTTTTTTCCTCCCCTTCCAGACACTCGACGAGCATTTTTTCCCGTTCTTTCTCGTCCTTCTCCTGCATGGCGGCCTCCCTCGCTTCCTCCTTCCGCCCGCCATTGGAAAGCGCAAGGACAAGCCCGTTGCGTGCTTGTGATTTCAATTGACTGTCCGCGTCGCTCTCAAGCACGAGCCGGTAGTGCTCGGCAGAACGGTCGAGGAGCGCATGGAATGTCGCGTCGTCCTGATAGTCGAACGCGTGATAAAACTCCGCGCTCGCCAACCATTCCAGATACCCCATATCCCCCGGGTACTCAGCGACCGCCCGGACGGCGATTTCGTAGTTTTTTTCCTTGTCGTCGTGCCGCCAGTACTCGCGAAACGCTTCGTCGTATTCCGCCCGCCGCAGGTCTTTCAGGTAGGTTTCCGCTCCGAGCAGACAGTCCGTCGTCACGCCGAACAGGTTCGCAAGCGGCACCACCATCGAAAGGTCCGGCATCGCCGAGCCGGTCTCCCAACGACTGACCGCCTGCGGGGAAAGGGAGAGCAGTTCGGCAAGCCGCTCCTGCGTCAGCCCCTTTTCCCGCCGTAATTTTTTGATTTGTTCTCCGATATGCATGGGAATCACGCCTTTCTGTTTGATTGGACCGGTCGTTATTCCCATCATACACCGCTTTCCCTCGTTTGTCCAGTCCTCGTTTGTTGAGAGGGACTCAACGGAAAATAGGATTTTCCCGTCACGCCTTTACGCCCCAGACGCACAGGGGCGTTTTTTCTTGCGGGAGCGTCAGCAGACCCGCACGGAGCATCTCCTCCAGCAGGAACGCGGAAACGTCCAAGCGGTGCTGTATCTTCGCGATGTCCCCGCATTGGTCCTTAACCGACGGCGGGACGTACTTGACGAGCAGTTTTTCCCCTTCGTCCGAAACTTCGACCATACAGTCGGCGACCTTCCGCGAAAGCGGCGCGAACAGTTCACACACCTTGCCGTAGACCTCGCTCGAAAACGTCGGGAAGTTCGGCGAAAGCACCCCGTCCCTGCAAAAGACGAACCCGTTTTCGATCAGCCACGGCACGGTCGGGTTGTTCCGGTCGGCGGGCGCGTGCAGGATCGCGTCGCACATCGCCTCCCTTCGATTGACAAAGTCGGAGTGGTCGTAGATCTGGCATTTCTCGATCGCACGGTAGTTTTCCGCCGAAAACCACGCCGTTCCCGCACGGTTCTCATTGTGCGTTGTCACGCCGTTGAAGTGGTAGTTTACATAATCATTGTCATGTCCGAATATCCACCCGTGTCCGCCGAGCGGCAGCGGTTTCGCCGGTCCTTTCGGGGAAAGCTCGTCTGCACGGTCGTACCCGTTCACCAGTATCAGGTTCAACAGCCCGAACAGCAGGCGGTTGTCGTCGAAATCGTTCCCTTCAAACGGCAGGGCGCGGACGGACGGCAGCAGCGCTTTCGCCTCCGCAAACAGTTCCTTCGCAAGCGTTTGGAACCGCCCGGAAAGGCTCTGCGCGAACGCCTTATCATACGCGTCTGTCAGAATGACGAGATTGGTCCGATAGCGTTCCCCGTCCTTTTTCAGCACCCCCGCCGCCTCAAGGATCTCCAGTTCGTCCTCCAGATACGGCATGGATACCCCCAGTTCCACGGAAAGGTCCTCCGCGCACATCGGCGATTCGTACGCCGCCAGCAGAATGGAACCGGGCAATTTTCTGCGGCACAGATCGCCGTATTTGTTCCAATCCCCCCAAAAATTCATGCGGAACGTCCCGGGGTTATAACTTTTTTCTCCGAGTTTTCTTGTCATGGAAAAGCCCTCCTTCAGTTGCTTTCTGATTTGGGAAAGGTGATACTTCACCATTTCCACGCTCAAACCTTGCGACACGGCGATCTTCGCACAGGAACTCCCGTCGAAATAGTAGGCGACGCAGATCTCCCTGCGGATTTTCGTCAGCAGCGACAGTTCCCGCCGCAGCAGATAAATCTCCTCGCTCTCCGTTTCCTTGGAGACGTACTCCTCCTCCGGGGAAGGACAATACGTCCCGACGTCCTGTTCCGTCAGCTCCACCGTGCGCTCCGAAAGCTCCGAGCGACGAAGGAATCGGCGAAAGGTATGTTCGGCGATCTTCCAGACGAACCCCCAGAACGCCTGCTCGTCCCGCAGTCGTTCGGCGGAGGAGATCACTTCGCAGAGGATCTCCGACGCAAGATCCTCCGCCCGGCTCTTGTCATACAGCCGGGAGAACGCATACCCGTAAATCGCGTCGAGATTCCCGGAAAGGCGTTCCGCCGCTTCCTTGCCTGTCATACCGTTTCCTCCCATCGTTCGGTGCTTTCGTTTGAATGGTGTCAAAATCGGTCGGGCGGTTAAGAAAAACCGAAAAATTTTTCTTTTTTTATTATAGCAAATTCCCACCGCGAATGCAAGCGCGTAAAAAGGGGTTGCAATTTCGTTCGGTTTGTGGTAAAGTAAAGGAAAGAAAAGCAAGGGGGGAAGGATATGCAGACGGAATGGCTGGATAAAAGCGTCCTGCAGCTGCTGAAACCGCGTCCGGCGGATTCCCACAAGGGGACGTTCGGCACGCTCAGCGCGCTCGTCGGTTCGCCGCAGATGCCGGGCGCCGCTTATCTCGCCGCCTGCGGCGCACTGCGAAGCGGGGTCGGGCTGCTGCGTCTCGCCGTTCCGCCAGAAGTCGCCCGCGTCTTGCAGATTCGCCTCGCCGAACCGATCTGGGCGGACGTCTCTTCCCTGCCGGACCCGCAAGCGACCGCGTTCCTTTGCGGCTGCGGTCTGGGGCGGACGCAGGACGGACTGCTCGACCGGCTCCTGCCGCAGATTTCCATCCCCGCCGTGTACGACGCGGACTGCATAAATTATTTTTCCTTGCATAAGGATAGGTTGAACCGACTGACCGGGCGACCGGTCCTGACCCCGCATCCCGCCGAGTTTTCCCGCCTGACCGGGCTTCCCGTCGCGGAAATTCAGGCGAACCGCGCCGAAACCGCTTCAACGTTCGCAAAGGAGCATGACTGCGTGCTGGTCCTGAAAGGACGGCACACGGTCGTCGCCTCCCCGGACGGGGAAGTCCGCGTCAATCCCACCGGCTGCGATGCGCTCGCGAAGGGCGGGAGCGGCGACGTGCTCGCCGGGGTCATCGCTTCCCTGCTCGCGCAGGGGCACGACCCGTTTACGGCGGCCTGCGTCGGCGTGTACGCCCACGGGCTTGCCGGCGAACGCCTTGCGGAACGCTTCGGCGCACACGGCGCACTGCCGAGCGACCTGCCGGAGGAGATCGGGCGCATCCTCGGGTAGTCGGTATCCCGCAACCGAAGGAAGTGCCGATTTGTCCTCCCGTCAACGTCTTTTTCTGCCCCTGCTCCTGCTTTTTGCCCTGCTCTGTCCCCTGCTTTCCGGCTGTTCGCCGCGGGGGTCTGCCGACCCGCTTTCCGTCCTGCGGAACGCGGCGTACTTCAGCGTTTCCGATGAAAATCTGCTGTATACGATGGAATGGACCGAGGACGGGGCGGTTTATCGCTTCTCCTCGCCGGAACTGCTCGAACCGCTGACGGTCCGGGCGACGGACGGGACGCTCCGCGCGACCTATCGCGATCTGGAGACCGACCTGCCCCGTTCGTTCTGCGAAGGCGTGCTTCCGCTGTACCGGGCGGTAAAGCTCTTCCGCGAAACCGAGCCGGAACGCGGTTTTTCCGACGCGGCCGGCAAAAAGCCGTTCCTACGCGCCACGCGGGACGGCGAAACCTTCACGCTCTCCTACGACCCCGCGAGCGGCGAACCCACCCGGCTGGAATGGACCGGGCCGGATGGAAAAACCGGCGGCTTCGACCTGCTCTCCTGCGCCCCCGCATCCTGAACGACAAAGAAAGGGATCCAAAACATCATGACGACCCAAAGAGTCCGCGTACAGATCGCTTCCGAAAATATCCTGCATAACTACCGCCACATTCGCACCCTCGTGCCGCAGACCTGCAAGGTCATCGCCGTCGTCAAGGCGGACGCCTACGGGCACGGGGCGCCGCAGATCTGCCAAACGCTGTCCGCGGCGGGCTGCGACTATTTCGCCGTCGCCTGTCTGGAGGAAGCCGTCGGTCTGCGGGAGAACGGCGTGCGGGGGAATATCCTGATTCTCGGCAACACCGACCCGTCCTTCGCTCCCCGCCTGCGGGAACTCGACCTGCTGCAAACCGTCGATACGCTGTCCTACGCCGCGTCACTCGCGAGCAACGGCGGGTGCCGCGTCCACATCAAGGTCGACACCGGCATGTCCCGGCTCGGCTTCTACTGCCACGGCGAAGCGGACGTCCCGGACGCCGCCGGACAGATCGCCCGCATCGTTTCCCTGCCGGAACTGCGGGTCGAAGGCATTTTCACCCATTTCGCCGACAGCGACGGGGCGGACGAGGCGTTCACCCTGCGGCAGTTCGCCGCCTTCCGCGCCCTGCTCGACGAACTGGAAGCGCGGAAAGTCCCGGTCGGTCTGCGGCACTGCTGCAACAGCGCCGCCATCCTGCGGTTCCCGCAGATGCACCTCGACATGGTGCGTGCCGGGCTGATCCTTTACGGGCTGATGCCGTCCGACGCGGTCCGTGACCCCGCTTTCCGTCCGGCGATGAAGCTCATCGCCCGCGTTTCCGCCGTCAACACCATCCGCAAGGGGGATTTCGTGTCCTATGGCTGTACCTACCGCGCTCCGCGGGATATGCGCGTCGCGACGCTCTCCATCGGCTACGCGGACGGGCTGTCGCGGGTGCTGTCCGGCAATCTTTCGGTGACGATCAACGGGCGTTCCGTCCCGCTGATCGGGCGGATCTGCATGGACCTGTGCATGACGGACCTCGGCGACACGCCCTGCCGTGCGGGGGACGAGGCGGTCATTTTCGATTCGCCGGAGAAAATCGACGAGATCGCCCGAAAACTGGGTACGATCAATTACGAGGTCATCTGCCTGCTCAAGAAACGCGTCGCGTTGGAATATATTTGAAAAGGCGGTCATGAAAAATCCCCGGAGCGATATGGCGCACTGCCGCTCCGGGGGTTTTTATCAGTTCATTACACGGGGATCACGGAGACCGTACCGTCGGCACTGACCGCTCGACAGCAATCCACATACACCTCAATGAAGTCGTACCCACCGTGGATTGCAAGGGAACGCGCCCGCTCAAGCCCGTCGGGTAGGATCTGTCCGACCTGGTAATGCTCGATGATCTGTCCGGCCACGTCGATCGTATGGACCTCATACGATCCGCCCAAACAGCAGGGCGAAACGATGCCAAACAAGATGCCGCTGATCTCCACGTCCGGGAACTCATTTCGGATCGCGTCGACAATTTCATCGACTTTGTGTTGGTTGTGAACGTGACCGCCCACATCCAGCTTCCGCATCACCTGCATATATTCCTTGGAACGGGGCTTGCGAAGAAGCCGGTCCAGCTTCAATTTGTCCATCTGCTGCGCATTCTGCTTTTGCTGTTGGGTTTGCGCGGCGTGCAGGGGCGTATTGTTCTGCATCTGCGGTCGATGTAACAACGGTTTGGGCATTTTGGTTCCTCCTCTTGATTTAAACCGCTTCGCTTCGGAGATTCTCCAGTCAACAGGCTCAGGCGTAGACGCCTTACACCAACACCTTGCGCGTCTTGGGTCCCGATTTTTTTTGCGTCAGTTCTTCGCCACCGATCGGTTTGCCGGAAGCAGGAACCGCTCGCTCCTTCCCCCAATCCCGTATCGCTTCGATCTTTTCCGGGCTCGTCTGTGAGAGAGGCACCACATTATTGAACGCAGTGATTATATTCTCTTCACTCAGTACGAAATTACTGTTTGCAATAGAGCGGTACGCCAGATCCCGCACCGTAGATTCCAAATCAGCGCCGGTAAAGCCGTCCGTGAGTTCCACGATCTGATTTGCAAAGGGTCCGACAAAATCTAGCTTCAGGTATTTGCGCATATATAGTGAAAGGATATCCCAGCGTTCATCTGCCGTCGGAAGATCAATAAAGAACAGTTCATCAAATCTCCCCCTGCGCAGAAGCTCAGACGGAAGCATAGAGACGTCGTTCGCGGTCGCTACAACAAACACCTGCTTCTTACATTCCTGCAGCCAAAACAGGAACTGCCCCACCATTCGGGTGGACACGCCACCGTCGTTTGAACCGCCGGCGCCTGATAGTCCTTTTTCGATCTCGTCAATCCAAAGGATGCACGGGGATACGTTTTCCGCCGTTGTCAAAGCGTCCTTCAATTGCTGTTCGGACTGTCCGACGTAGCTGCCTTGCACAGTGGCGAAGTCCAAGCGATACAAAGGGAGCTTCCAGTTGGCAGAAATGGACTTCGCGGAAAGCGATTTCCCACAGCCGGGAACTCCGACCAACAGGATCCCTCTCGGCGGCTGCAGACCCTTCGCCCGCAGCTCATCGCGTTTCTTGGGGGTCAGAAGTTCCTTCTTCTCATTCAGCCACTTCCTAAGCCCCGCAAGCCCACCAACATCCTTGACGCTTTCATCGACCTCGATCTTTTCCAAGCCTGATATATCGGAAAACAGCCTGTCCTTTGCATACCGTACTTCATCCATATCTGACTTTTTAATACACTTATTCGCAATCAGCGCCGCAATCACATTTTCCGCCTCAATGCGCGTCACTCCGGTCAGCATGGATGCCGCTTCGCGAATGTCATTGTCATCCCATTCGATGGGGATCTCCGAACGGTAATCATCAATGTAGTTCTTGACGATCAAATACATTTCGTCCTCGTTGGGAAGGTCGATCTTAATTACCATTCCCAGCCGTTGCAACTGATTCCACACGGCATTGTTGGTCAAAACGATCACCATTCCGCCGGATTCATTCGCCAACGTGACCAGATCCAGGATCTGGCGAGCGTCTCCGTTGTCGTTGCTGATGTCGGGAACTTCTGTCAGGACAAGTGTCATATACTGCTTACGCTTCATTTGCTCGCTCATAAAGTCGATCGCCCCGTATACGGATTTATCCTCGTTGATGGATTTTTCCGTCGTCAAGTCGTAAATTCCTTTCGACAGCGTATGCACATAAAAAGGCAGCGACAACTCCGCGGAAATCTCCTTCAAAATATCCAAAGTCCTCGCCCGCTCAATCGTGTTGATGGCCACAAAAGGGATTCGGGCAATCGCGTATCGTTTCAGCAACCCCTTGCTTGTTGCAACATCACTCATATATCCGTTCCTTTCAGAATGCGTTTACTCGATTCCTTCGCACAATACTGGAGAGCTTTCCGGTGCGATCCATTTTTGCGGAATCCTCCAGTGAGCTCTGCACGGTGTTCGCTTGACTGATCACCAAATTATAGTATTGACGCCTGTCCTTCTCTGGTATCGCCGGGAGGTTAATCGCCTTGGACAAAAAGCACAGTTCCTTGCGCAGGGCAAGGAGAGCCTGAACGATGGCTCTCTCTTGCCCGTTGGAACGGCTCATTTCTTTCTGAAACCTGTCGATGGCGGCATTCATCCGATAATTGATGACGTCGATCAGCTTTTTTGTAAACCGTTCGGCAACGCCCGTTTGCCATTCGATCCTGCCCGCAAGCATCGCGGATAAAACCGCCTCGTCATCCGACCGCTCTTTCAGGAGATCCAAAATGGCGACCCAATCGAAATACGTCTTCGGAGGATAAATTGCCGTTGCCGACATCGCATCAATGCCTCCTTACCAAGACCTGCGGGGGTTCGAGACTCCAATCGGGTAACCCCTCCGCAAACGCACTGTTGGGGTCCACATATGGAGCTGCTCCCCCCGGGGCTTCCTCCTTGGAAGGCTCGAATGCGGGCGCATCCTTCTGCGCCTCCTGCGGAACAAGAAGCGCCGCGCCGCACGAAATGCAGAATTCACTGTCTGGCTGGTTGGCGGCTCCGCATTGGGGGCAAGGAATCACGCTCCCGGAAGCAACTGCATTTATAAAATTGGCTTTACTCTTCGCATCCATTGTTTCGTCCTCCTTACTGAACCTTGATTCTACGGCCGGAATCGGAAAGTTTCTTTACGTACTGCTCAGGAGAAATCTGTTCGAGGAAGTCAACGACCTTCTGGCTTTCCGCATCCTTTTCGGAAAATTCCGCACGGAAATCGACGACCTCCGCGAGGATCGCCCGGACAATCTGGTTGCCTTTTTTACGCTTTTCTTCAAACTTGGTTTCGATATTCTGACGGCTCTGCTTGACTTTCTGTTTCTTGGAGAAATGATTGATAAGCAAGCCGACGCCGGCGATCACCGCAACCAATCCGAGGAACAAATTGACGGCAAACATCATCACGATGCCGATTACGCCAATCGCGATACCTCCCCAAAGGCAGAATTTTGCAAAGCCGGACATCCTGATCTGCGAAAGCGCACCGGCTTTTTCCTTATCAATCAACGCATTGAACCTGCCGATGACCGCTTCCTCGTCCTTTCCGTCGACCGTCTTGTCGTTAAACGTGTCCACATTGATTTCGATCTCATTCGGAATCTTCATTCGATTCTGCGCGACAATATCGTTATACGCGTTGCTCACCCAGTCCTTCGAGAGAGCGATGGCAAACTTTTGGGTCGAAACGCTCGCATGCGAGCTTTCGGGCTTCATGGCTGCGTCCGTAAGCAGCTGCGTGAAGTCTTTATGCTCCTCGAACGCGGTCTGCTCGATCGCCATATTTTGACGGGCGCGGTCTTCATCGCCGTCAAAATCAATTACGAACTGGTTGTACCTCTCTTCTTTCCGCAGCGGGAGCTCTTCATCGTCGAATTCAGTAACGAGGTTATTCAGAATTTCGTCGAGCTGTGCCTTCAGCGAATCGGTAGAGGCTTCCTGTTCAAAGATGACCGTGAAGTAGTCGAGAATCTCCGCATGAAGCATCGCACCTTCCATAATCTCCTTCAATGCTGGCCAGGTTTTACTATATTTCCGAAGGTAGGAGTACCCGTCGGAGGGCATCGGTTTCCGCTTGAGGTTGATGGCGTCGGACCACTGCTTGGTCTGCTGCTCGACAAATCCAGGCTTCTCCGCAAGATGTTCGAGCCACTTTTCCATCTGCTTAGAGACAACGCCCTCGGAATCGGCGCCCAGCAGCCCGCTTGCAAAAGCATCAAGAATGATGACCGTCTTTCGGTCGAGATTCTCCTCCTCTTGGTTTGCAAGATACCGCTGCGTCCATTTGAGCGCCGCACCTTTTCGGTTAGCACGCCGACAGATCAAGGCAAAGAACAGAGAGGTCTTTTCGTCATTTCGCTTGATGCCCTCCCGCAGAGCACGTTCCGCAAGCTCTGGCTGGTCGTTGATCCAAGCGGCAAGCGCGACTAAACAGGGGGCGAGCCAATAGCCCGGAGTCGAGATCATCAATTCTTCTGTGGCATTGCTGATGGTACTCCTCTTGACAATACCGATGTCATCCGCCTGCAGGATGCCGGTGGTGGTCCTTCGCACAATGTCGTAATGCCCAAACCGTTTTTCCATTTCCTGCCGGATCTGAATGATCCGCTGCTGTGCCTTCGACAAAGCGTTCGCCTTGATCTGCATCTGCATAAAATCATGGAAATCCCGTGCTAAGTTTCCAACCTCGTCGTAAACGATCTTCACATTGTTGTTTACGTTGTTTACGTTGTTGTCGACAACTTCGAGGTTGTTGTTCAGCGTGGCGATATTCTTGTTGATGGTTTGCAAGGAGCTTTCAATTACCGTCAAATTCGCCGCGCTGATTACATAGTCCGCCATACTCTTTTTCCCTCCGCTTTTTTATTTTTTATATTTATTTTTTATTTTTTTGCGTAATTCAACCAACGTTGGCAAATTTGTACAACAATCGAATTATTATGACATTATTATACCTTGATTTGTCAAACTTGTCAAGATGCAAAACGCAATTATGACGAATAAAATTGAATTTTTTTATAAACTGTCGAAAAACGCTCCTTTGGAGGGGAAACCGAACCGAACCAGTAAAAACGGTTATAGACAAAAAAGACCGCTTACGGCAAAATAGAGAGGCAGACTTTGGCCTAACACAATCATACCATATTGCTTCGCGGCGGGGGCGTTTTTTTGGGTATGCGTTCCCGCAAAATCGGGAAAACTACCCGCAAAAGGAGGGAATACGCCATGCAGGAACCCAAAAAGCGCACCGCCGAAAGCGCGGAGCCGAAACCCAAAAAGCCGCGCACCGACCCGAGCAAAATCAAGGGCAAACTGGATGTCCCGGACGACCGCCCGCGCCGCGACGGTCCCGGAGGGAACTGATATGTGCCTGCACAATGTGCAGGCCATTTAAGGGGCTTTTTGAAAAAAGCCCCTTAAAAATCCGCAAAAACTTTTCGGTTTCATAGAGAAATCCCCTGCTTGCGCGGAGCAAACGAACGCAAAGGAGGAGCAACGCGCGAGGTGAACGGGCGCAAAAGGGGATTCTTTCGGATATGCAAGAACCCACGGAATCGTGGGTTCTTCATTTTTGGAATTGTGGGTTCTCCATTTTGGGGAGCGTGAGTTCCCCATTTTCGGGAGCGTTTTGGCGCGCGGAACTATTTTTTTACCCCAAATCGAAAAGTTTTTGAGAATTTTCAAGGAACTTTTTTCAAAAAGTTCCTTGAATGGGGGGTGGGGCAAAGCCCCACGGGGCGTCCGGGTGCGCGGGGCGAACAGCGCGCGGGGGGGAACGGCGCGCGGGGCAAAGCCCCACGGGGCGACCGGGCGCGCGGGGCGAAAAGCGCGCGGGGCAAAGCCCCACGGCGTGACCGGGCGCGGGGGGAACGGCGCGCGGGGGCTCGCGGAATCGCGAGTCCTTTTTTGACGGCTCACTCCTGCGGGGGCGTTTCGTCGGAAGGCGATTCTTCCGTCGGTTCCGCCGCGGGTTCCTCTTCCGCCGGTTCCGCCGCCGATTTCTCCGCCGCCGATTCCTCCGCGTTTTCCGCGTTTTCCGCGTTCTCCGCGTCCTCCGCGGCGACTTCCTCGGCTAACCGTTCGTCCGGGACCGCCTCGACGGACGCGGCGCGGAATTTCGCCGTATAGGTCGGCTCCGCGCGCAAGTGCTTCTCCCGACGGGAAAGCACGAACATACCGACGACGCTCAGAATCACCGAGCAAATCCCGACGACCACCGAGAATTTCACGTTCCCGAACAGGTACAGGCTGTCCGTGCGGAGCAGTTCGATGAACGTCCGCCCGAACCCGTACCAGCCGATATAGAGGAAGAAAATCTCCCCGTCGAACTTCTTGCGGCGGTAGAACACGAACAGCAAAAGCACCAGCCCGACGGCGTTCCAGAGGGATTCGTACAGGAACGTCGGGTGGGTCGCCCGACCGTCGACCATCATGCGGCAGAACAGCGTTTCGACGTGAGCAGACGAACCGAACGCCTCGCCGTTGCAGAAATTGCCCCAGCGACCAATCGCCTGACCGAGCATGACGGCGGGCGCGACCGCGTCGGCGATTTTCAGGAAGGACAGCTTGCAGACCTTGCTGTACACGAGCACCGTCAGCGCGCCGAAGATGATGCCGCCGTAAATCGCAAGCCCGCCCTCGCGGATATTGAGCATCTTCAGGAAATCCCCCCGATAGATGTCCCAGCGGGTGGCGACGTAAACCACGCGCGCCCCGATGATAGCGATAGGAACCGTGAACAGGGCGACGTTGTACAGGTGGTCCTCCGGCAGACCTTCCCGCTTGCGGGCGTTGTAGAAGAACAGAAACAGGGCGCTGAGAATGCCGACGGTCAGAATCACCCCGTACCACTTGATTTGCATGCCGAACACGGTGAAAGCCGTTTCGTTGACCGTAAATTCCGGGATTCCGAGCCCCGGAAACGAAATCGTATGCGTATCGTACACGGTTTATGCCTCCTTTTCTTTCCGTTCCGCCTTCGGGTGCACGACGCTCATGGCGCAACGGTCGGTGCGGACGGTCTCGCGGAAGATGTCCCGCGCCTCCTCGTAGCCGACGGTCGGCAGGAGTTCGGAGTAGCGCAGGTAATCCACGCCGTTCATCAGAAAATCCATGAAACTGTTGGCGGTCTCGTCGGTCGAATCGAAACTGTACAGGTTGTTCGCGTACGCCTCGCGGCGGGCGATTTCGAAGTCCTCGACCGGGAAATAGGTTTCCCGCCGGCGGTCGACCTCGGCACAAACCTCCCGGAGCAGTTCGTCCGGGCGGTCGCTGACCGCGTCGATTTCGGTGTAGGCGAAGTTGCGGACCTGCCCGTAGTTCGCGCCGAACCGGTCGGTGACCAGTCCGCGCTCGTACAGGCGGTTGTAGAATTCGCCCGAACGACCGAACAGCAGCTGCATCGTGATCTCGTTCGCGGCGCTCACACGCATCGCCCGCACGGGGTCCGCCTGCGGACGCGCCTTGAAGCCGATCTCGACGAGGTTCTGCGCGACCTCCATCCACGCGTCGACGCGTTCCGTCCGCACCGTATCCGGCTCCGGCGGAAAAATGCGTTCGACCACCCTCTCCGGGGCGACTTCGGTCAGCACGCGGTCGCAGACCGCCTGCACCTGCTCCGGCGTCACGTCGCCGCAGACGACCAGCTCCATGTTGCGCAGGTTGTAGAACGCGTCGGTACAGCGGTAGAGCAGCTCCGGCGTGATGCGGGCAATGGTCTCCCGCGTGCCGACGATGCTGCGGCGGACCGGGTGCTCGACGTAGAGCGCGTCGAGCAGGTTGCGGAAAACCGTCAGGTTCGGGTTGTCCTCGCCCATGTCGATCTCCTCGCCGATGATGCCCTGCTCCTTGCGGACGGTCTCGGCGGAAAAGTACGGGTGGGTGACGAAATCCAGCAGGATCTCCAGATTCTGCTCGAACGCGGACGTGCAGGAGAACAGGTAGCAGGTCCGCCCGTAGCTCGTGTAGGCGTTCGCGGACGCGCCGGTCTGCGCAAAGCGCGTGAACGCGTCGACGCCGTTCTTGTCCTCAAACATCTTGTGCTCCAGGAAGTGCGCCACGCCGTCCGGCAGTTCGACCGGGGTCTCCTCCCCGTCGAGGCGGAAGCAGCGGTCGATCGACCCGAAGTGCGTCCCGAACAGGGCGTAGGTGGACGAATGCTTCTTCGGCAGGACGTAGACCGGCAGTCCGCTGCGGTGGACACACCGAAAGCAGTTCTCGCGCAGGACGTCCGACCGATTCAGCGTATAGAAGCTCATGCGTTTTCCTCCTTTTCGACCCCTTCCAGGCAGTAGACCGTGTCCAGCCGCAGGTCGTTCGCGACCGCGATCACGTCGGCGGCCGTCACGTCGTCCAGCCGCGCGAGCACGTCCTCCGGCGAATCGGTCACGCCGGCGGTCATGCGCCGCAGGTACCACGACGACAGGGCGGACGGGCTGTCCGAAATTTCCCGGTAGGAGTCCCGCAGGGAGCGGCGGGCGGTCTCCAGTTCGCCGTCCGTGATGTGCCCGGCGCGCAGGTCGTCCAGCTGGGCGAGGATCGCGTCGACGGCTTTCTGGCGGTTCTTCCGCTCGATGCCGCTGTGGACCACCAGCAGACCCTTCAGTCCGCCGTCCGAGCCGCTCGAGCAGTAGTAGCAAAGGCTCTGCTTCTCCCGGACGTTCAGGAACAGGCGGCTGTTCGGGGAAGCGCCGAAGAGCTCGTTGAACAGGACGAGCTTCCCGTAATCCCCTGCCGAAAGCCGGCAGGACGTGCGGAACCCGAGGTTCAGCTTGCTCTGCGTGACGTCCATGCGCTCGGTCACGACGCGGGGGGCGTCCGGCGCGTTCCCGGAAACCGTCGGCGGGAAATCCGCTTCCCGCGGGGCGAACGGCAGGTACTTCCGGCACAGGTCGTACACTTCCCCGTCGCTCCGCGAGCCGACGTAGAACAGCTCGACCCTCGCGTCGGCGAGCAGCGTCCGGTACGCGTCCCAGAGGGATTTTTCGTCCAGCTTTTCCAGTTCGTCCAAATCGCCCTCGTGGTCGACCGCGTAGGGCTCGCCAGCACACATCAGCTCCAAGCACCGCCGGTAGGCGTAGGAGGTCTTGTCGTCGATGCGGGAACGGATGTCGTTGGCGAGGTTGCGCTTTTCCTGCTCGACGTAGGACGGGCGAAACACGCCGCCCTCCGTCACCGGGTGAAAGATGACCTGTTCGAGCAGCTTCATGCCCTCCGCGAGGATGGGCATACCGTCGAACGCGTACGCGTCGTCCAGCCCGAGCAGGGCGAAGGTCACGACCTGAGATTCGCCGATCTTGTGGACGTACGCGCCGAGCCCGAGGGAGTACAGCTCGTCCCGACGGCGGTGCAGGTCGCGCATGGTGGGGTATTTTTCGGTCCCGCGCGTCAGCACGTCGGTCAGCAGCGAGTACGCGCTCGCCGTCTCCTTCCGCAGCGGGACGAACAGGTTGACCGTCAGCTGGGAGGACTTGAATTTGTCGGTTTGCACCGTATGCAGACCGACGCCGGGGCAGATCATGCGTCGAATGGGGTCCATCGCCTCAATCGCTCTCCTTCCGTTGGTAAATGGTCTCCCCCGCCTTGACGGTTTCGAGGATCTGCACGTCCTCGTCGAAGATCGCCAGATCGGCGCGGAAACCGGGGCGCAGAATCCCACGTTCGCGGATGCCGAACAGGCGGGCCGGCGTTTCGGTCATCATGCGCACGGCGGAGCAGAGGTCCGCGTGGGCGAGGTCGCGCATATTGCGCACGAGGCGGTCCCCCGTCGCGACGCTCCCGGCGAACGCCTTTCCGCCCGGCAGCTTCGCCACGCCGTCCTCGATATAGCATTCCTGCCCGTTTTCGAGCGAGCCGAGGATGGTTTTTCCTTCGGTCTGCCCCGCGCCGCGCATCGCGTCGGTCACCAGCACGGTGCGATGCACGCCCTTCGAGCGGTAGACCAGCTGCAGCAGGGTGTCCGGCAGGTGCTTGCCGTCGGCGATGATCTCGACGGTCAGTTCGTCGAACAGGTAGCCCGCTTCGACCAGCCCCGGCACGCGGTAGCCGTCGATGCGCGTGATCGTGCTCATGCCGCTGTAGAAGTGGGTCAGGTGGGTGTAGCCATGCAGGAGCGCCTCGCGTGCGACGTCGATGGTCGCGTCCGAATGCCCCATCGAGGGCAGGACGCCGCGTTTCTTCAGCTCGTCGCCGAGCTCCATGGCGCCGTCCAGCTCCGGCGCGACCGTCCAGCGGACGATGCAGCCGTCCGCCGCGTCGAGGATGCGCCGGTAGTGAACGGGATCGGGGGTTTTCAGGTACGCTTCGTCCTGCGCGCCCTTTTGAGAGGCGGAAAAGTACGGTCCTTCGAGGTGCATCCCGTAGAGGTCCGCGCCCGGATAGGCCCGGCTCCGCACCCGGCGGAAGGTCGCGAAGGACTCGAACAGCTCCTCGTCCGGGCAGGTCAGCGTGGTCGGCAGGATCGTGGTCGTGCCGTGCTTCGCGTGCAGGACGGCGGCACCGATGAACGCCTCCTCCGTGCCGTCCATATAGTCGTATCCCCCGCCGCCGTGCTGGTGCACGTCGATGAAGCCGGGGGAAATATAGAAGCCGGTGTAATCGTGGGTTTCGTACAGGTCGTCGTCCGCGCGGTGGACGCCGGCGTAGGTGATGACGCCGTCCTCGGCGCAGACGTCGCCGTCCCAGACCATCGCGTTCGGGAAGAGCAGTTTGCCCCGGTATTTGACTTTACGCATGCGGTTTTTCCTCCTTTTCGAGCAGGCAGACGGCGAACGCGGCGACGCCCGCGCCGGCGCCGGTGAATCCCAGACCTTCCTCCGTCGTCGCCTTGACGCTGACGCGTCCGACGGGGATCTCAAGCGTTTGGGCGATATTCTCCCGCATCCGCGGCAGATAGGGGGCGAGCTTCGGACGCTCGGCGACCACCGTCGCGTCGAGGTTTCCGACCGAAAAGCCCGCCAGGCGCAGTTTTTCCGCCGTCGCGCGAAGCAGAACGAGGGAGGACACGCCGGCATACGCCGGGTCGCTGTCCGGGAAATGCTGCCCGATGTCGCCGAGAGCCGCCGCGCCGAGCAGCGCGTCGCAGACGGCGTGCAGCAGCACGTCCGCGTCCGAATGTCCGAGCAGCCCGGTCGGATGCGGGATCTCCACCCCGCCGAGGATCAGTTTCCGACCCTCGACCAGCCGATGCACGTCATAGCCCTGTCCGATGCGGTTCATTTGGCTTTCTTCCCCTCCCGATAGGCTTCGACCGCCAGCAATGCGCGGGCGAGCAGCAGGTCGCCGCGTGTGGTCAGCTTCATGTTCTGCGTTTCCGAACGGACGTAGGACACCCGCACGTCCGCCGCCTCCAGCAGCGCCGTTTCGTCCGTGAAACGGCCGCCCTTCTTCAGCGCGAGCGCGTAGGCGACCTCGTAGAAGTCCCGCCGAAAGACCTGCGGCGTCTGCAGGGCGAACAGGTATTCGCGGGGAGGCGTAAAGACCGTGTGGTGCGCCTCGTCAACGTACTTGACCGTATCCGTCACGGGCGCACAGGCGCTCGCGGCCCCCGTCTTGCGCGCTTCGGCGATCACGGCGGAGATCAGCTCCGGCGTGACGAACGGGCGGGCGCAGTCGTGTACGCAGAGCAGTTTCGACCTTGCGTCGCAAGCGTTCACGCCGTTCCAGACGGATTCGGTGCGGGTCTTTCCGCCGCCGCAGAAGCCGACGTGCTGCCGGACGGGGACGCTTTTCGCGATTTTTTCCAGCTTTGCACGGTTCTCCCCGCAGACCACCACGATCTCCGAGACTTCCGTCCGCCCGAACGCTTCGAGCACCCACGCGAGCAGCGGTTTCCCGCCGAGGGTCAGTTCCGGCTTGGACACCCCGCCCATGCGCGTCCCGCTCCCGGCGGCGACGACGACGGCGGACACCGAAACCCCTTTTTCACCCATCGCTCCGTCCTCCTTTTTTTTGGAAATGACGATTCCCTTCTACCACGGGTCGCTGAAAAACCACCCGTTTTTCAGACTTCCGCACGCGCACGCAGCAGGTCGCCCGCCTTCGCGCCCGGCAGGGGCAGATAGAAGGGCATCTGCGGGTGCCGCGTATCCGGGATCGGCTGCATCTCCGCGTCGTAGAGCGCTTCGACCGTGCAGTCCCGACCGGTCGTCCCGGGGGACAGCAGGTTGCAGGCGTCGCCGAGGCAGAGTTTATTGTTCTGGCGGCAGCGGGCAAGCCCGGTCGCCGGGTCGAAGGCTTCCACCCGTGCGAGGAAGGCGCGGTCGCGCAGGTAGCGGTTGTCCGACACGAGGTTCGCGTCGGACGACGGCTCGGCATAGTAGTAGCCTGTCCCGTATTCGCGGTGGGAGACGCTTTCCAGCTCCCGCCGCAGTGCGGGGTCGAACGGGCGACCGGCGAAGCAGTCGTCGAGCGCGATGCGGTAGGCGTTGGTCACGACCGCCGCGTAGTAGGCGCTCTTGACGCGTCCTTCGATCTTCAGCGAATCCACGCCCGCTTCGACGAGGTCGGCAAGGTGTTCGACCATGCACAGGTCGCGGGAGGAAAAGAGGTAGGTCCCCTCCTCGTCCTGTTCGGCAGTGATCACGTCGAACGGGCGCTTCTCCTCGCGCAGATAGTACTTCCACCGGCAGGGCTGGGCGCAGCCGCCCGCGTTCGCGTCCCGCCCGGTGAAGTAATTGGAAAGCAGGCACCGCCCGGAGTAGGACACGCACATCGCCCCGTGGACGAACACTTCCAGCTCCAGATCCGCCGGGACCGCCTTGCGGATCGCGCAGATCTCCGCGAGCGACAGCTCCCGCGCGAGCACGATGCGGCGCACCCCCTGCCGGTACCAATGCAGGCAGGCGGCGGAATTGACCGTGCTTTGCTGGGTCGAAAGATGCACCTCCGCGCCCGGGCAGACCTCCCGCAGCAGGTCGAGCGCACCGGGGTCGGACAGGATATACGCGTCCGGCGAGCAGACTTCCGCCGTTTCGCGCAGCAGGGAAACCAGTTCGCCCAGTTCGCGCTCCCGCAAGGTCGCGTTGAGGGTCAGATAGACCTTTTTCCCCCGCGCATGGGCGAACGCAAGCCCCTCCCGCAGGGTTTCGGGCGTGAAATTCCCGCAGGCGCGGCGCAGACCGAACCGTTCAAGCGCACAGTAGACCGCGTCCGCCCCGTATTCGACGGCGAAGCGCAGTTTTTCCGGGTCCCCCGCCGGGGACAGCAGCTCCGGCCGCCGCATCACGGCTGCCCGTCCGAACCCTGGTCGGGCTGTTGGTCCTGGTTTTCCTTTTCGAGTTCGGCATTCTCCTCGGCGACCCGCTGCTTGTTGCGCTCGTGGGCGTTTGCCGTAGCGGCGTAGTAGGTCTTTCCGGCGTTATTGCTGACGAAGAAGAAGGCGTTGATCTCCCGTTCGTTGTCGTCGAGCGGGGGGGACGGGTAGATCGCCGCGAGGAACGCGTCAAGCCCCGCGTTGCAGATCGCGCCGGGGGGCAGCCCCTCGTAGCGGTAGGTGTTGTACGGGCTGTCGAAGTCGATATTGAGCTTGGACGCGTCCTGCTCGCGGTCGATCCCGGCGAGCTCGTAGGCATACTGGATCGTCGCGTCGCTTTCCAGCTTCGGGAAGTCGGACGCGTGGGTAAGCCGGTTGTGGAACACGTAGGAGATATACTCGAAGTCCTCCGCCGTCTTCCCCTCCGCCTGCACCAGCGAGGCAAGCGTGACGATCTGGTCCAGCGAAAGCCCTTGTTCGGCGCAGACCTCCGCGTAGGTGGTCTTCCATTGCGTCCAAATCTTATCGTTGAAGTTGTTGAGCAGTTTGTTGATCGCGAGGTATTCCTCGGTGTCGGTATAGAAATCGTAGGTGTCCGGGTAGAGGTACCCCTCCAGCCGGTAGACCCGCTTCTCCGGCCAGCCTTCCTCGTCGAGCAGGCGGACGAATTCATGCTTGTACGGGTAGTTGTTGATGGCCTCGACGAACCCTTCGCGGGTGCCGACGCCGTTGGAAACGAACAGGTCGATGACCTCGTCGACCGTAAAGCCCTCCGGGAAGGTCAGGGTGACGATCTGCCGCTGCGTGCGGTCGACGGTCAGGTCGGCGAGGAGCTGGGCGTAGTTCATGTTCATGTTGAGCGTATGCTCACCCGGGAGGAAAATGATGTCCTCGCCGTCGTCCCGGTAGTGCTCCAGGTAGAAGCCGAACGCCCATTCCGATTCGATCAGCCCTTTATCAAAGAGCAGATCCGTGACCTCCTCTGCGGTCGCGTTCTCCGGGATAACCACGCGGATCTCCGCGTCGCCGGTCTTGAGCGCGAACATGTCGTTGCCGATCTTCAGGATAAAGTAGGACAGGTACGCCGAAACGGCGCCGACCAGCACGAGGTAGATGACCGCCTTGAGCAGGAAGCTCGAATTGGAAAAGAAATGCACGACCCCCAAGAAGATCCGCTTCGGGAGCGGTTGCTTCGGCTCGTCGTCCTCCGCTTCGTCCGCGTCGTCCGCGCCGTCGTCAGCGCCTTCGTCGGCGCCGTTCGCCGGTTCGCCGCCGTCGGAAAAATGCGAGGACAGGAAGTCAACGCCGCTCATCGACGGGTCCGCCTCCGAAAAATGGGACGAAACGTCCGGGGAGCCCATGCCGTCCGGCGGTTCCGTGCCGGTCCCGCCGAGCGCGGACAGCCCGATGGTGCGCTCCATGCCGTCCGGCGGTTCCATGCCGGTCCCGCCGAGCGCGGATAGCCCGATGGTGCGCTCCATGCCGTCCGCAGACGGACCGGCGGCAAACCCGTCGACGCCGTGAGACGGCGGTTCGGTCGTGGGCGGTTCGGGCGGCTCCGTCACGGGCGGTTCGGGCGCGTCGGCGCGAGCCGCTTTCGCGGCCCTGCGCTTCTTTTCGCGGTACACGTCCAGCATTTCCGCCAGTTCATCGGTTTTGGAAAGATGGTCGTCAGCCATGGAAAAAACCTCCAGTTCACGCGCCGTTCCCGGCCGGCAGCAGCGTCAGCACGAAGAAAACGGCACACAGCAGAAGAAACGTCGGCGACAGGAACACCCGCGACGCGAACGTCCGGCTTTTCGGCGGGAGGCTGTCCTCCGGCGGGTGCTCCGCGTAGTACAAAAACAGGTGTTCCACGCAGTAAAGGAACAGGAACAGGGCGGCGCCGAACAGCAGCACCAGCAGGAACCCGACGAAGAACGCCCCGTTCTTCTGCAGGATCACCCGTAAGAACCGATCCGACGCGAACAGGCTCAACGCGTTGCTCAGCAGATGCAGCAGCACGGCGGGGACCAGCGAGCGCGACGCCGCCGTCACCACGCCCAGCAGCAGCCCGGCGAACAGGTACACCGGGAACCCGGAAAACGAGAAATGCAGCATCGCGAAGCAGAGCGCGGTCATGAACACCGCGTTCCATTCCCCCATCGGGCGGTATTCCGCGAACAGCACGCCCCGGAACAGCACCTCCTCGCACACGGCGGGGATCACCACGAACGCCAGCAGCACGCCGGCGAGCGAGCCCTCGTCCCCGGTGTACAGTTGGGCGTAGAATCCGGCGGTGTCGGCGGTCGGGACGGACAGGTACTGAAAGCAGAAATTCAATAACAGGCTCCCCAGCACGAACGTCAGCGCACCGAACAGCAGCAGCGTCAGGTGACGCGGCGTGACCGGCGAAAACGGGATCGGGGACGCGAGCTTCCGCCCCTTGAGCAGGTAGTACAGCATACACGGCAGCAGCAGCACGAGCAGCTGCACGACGGACACGCCCAGCAGCAGTCCGCCGCCCTCGACCATGCCGACCAGCAGCACGCGAGAGAAATACATCGCGACGAACACGCACAGCGTCAGCAGCGGCGCCGTCACTTGCGGCGGGGGGGCGGTCCGCTTCTTAGCGTTCCGCGATTGTTCCGGCACGGTGACGCGCCTCCTTTCTTTTTCCGCTTTCCTTCTCAGTAGCGGACCTGTTCGCGAATCTCCTCCGCCCTGCGGCTGCCGAACAGCACTTCGACCAGCCGGAAGCCGAACTCGAACGCGACGCCCATCCCTTCGGCGGTGATGAAGATATCGTCGTGCTCCAGCTTCTTGCCGGTGCGGATGCCCTCGGGGATCTCCTTTTCAAACCCGGGGTAGCAGGCGAACCGACGGCCGTCGAGCAGTCCCATCTCGCCGAGCACCGAGGGGGCGGCGCAGATGGCGGCGACGTACAGCCCGTTCTCCACGGCGCTGCGGATCAAACTCTTGACGCGGGAGCTTTCCCGCAGCAGCTCGGTCCCTTTCGCGCCGCCCGGCAGCACGACGCAGCTCATCGCTGCGCGGTCCACCCGCTCGATCGGGTAGTCCGCCTTAACAATGATCCCGTGGGAGCCGGTCACGTATTCCTGCCCGTTGACCGAGACGAGCGCGACCTCCGCGCCCGCCCGCCGCAGCAGGTCCGCCGGCACGAACGCTTCGACCTCCTCAAATCCGTCCGCTAAAAAAATCGGTACATATATCATTCTTTTTCTCCGTCCTTTCCTTGTTTTCGGTATCCCAGCACCCGTTCCGCTTCCCGCAGCAGCTCGCCGTGGATGTCCTCCCGCGTGCGCAGGGGTCCCCCCTCCCCTTCCGTACAGCGGACGGTCGTCCAGCCCAGCTTCGCCGACGCGTAGAGGGCGGCACGGTAGCTGTCCTCCAGGTGGGTGCGGCTTTTTTCATGAATGTCGCCCGTGCGCCCGGTCTGCTTCGCGCGGTCCGCGATCAGTTTCGCCGAGATTTCCGGCGGGACGCACAGGTACAGCACCAGATCGGGTTCCGGCAGGCCGAGCTTGCGGTACTCGAAGTCGAACAGCCAGTTGAGGAACGCGTCGTACTGCTCCGGCGGCAGCTTCGACAGCTGGTGCACCGCGTTCGCCGTCGTATAGCGGTTCGCGAGCAGGACTTTGCCCGCTTCGTAGTCCTTCCGCCAGTCGAGCATGTACGAGCAGTACCGGTCGACCGCGTAGAACGCCGACGCCGCGTACCCGTTGACCGCGCCCGGATCCTCCCCGAACGCGCCGGACAAATACAGGTTGACCGCGGCGCTCATCGCCGGGTCGTACGTCGGAAAGCTCACCGTCCGGCACGGGATGCCCCGTTCCCGAAGCGCCTGCTCCAGCAGCCGCGTCTGCGTTTCCTTGCCCGAGCCGTCCAGCCCGTCGATCGCGATCAGCGTCCCCACGCCTGTCCCCCCCCCTTTCGGATACTTTATCAAACTATTATAGCACATTCCGCGCCCGATTGCAAGCCTTTCGAGGAAAAAAATACGAGTGGGGTGTGTCTGTGTTACAATGATGTGTGACAAAAAGCAAAAAAAGAGTGGCGAATAGGAGAAACCTGTGGTAAGGTTAAG
>CANRIX010000026.1 GCA_947630765.1 uncultured Clostridia bacterium
AGACTTCTCCTTCATTGAATCACCGCGCACAAAAGAAGGGCAGCAGTCGGACCCTACGGCAGCTCCGGCGGCGGAGGGAGAGAGCGAGATTTGGTGCTGAAACGACCGGGACAGATTGCGTCCTATGAACGGGAACTTTACGCCGTCGGCGCTGAAATCATCGCGAAAAACCAGAGCAAATACGCCGGTCTGACCGGGCAGATCACCGAGATCCGAATCGGTAAGGAGAGAAGAAACCCCACGGGCGATAAACCCGAGATCTGCTGCCGGTTCGACGCTCCGAAGACGTCAGAGGACATCGAAAAGCTGAAAACCGCATTCGGCGTGTCATCGCTTGCGAGCATCCCGCTCGAATCCGCCGCGGTGGAGCCGGACGAGATCTTCCCCGTCCGAAGCGAGATCAAAGTGGAACTGTACGACCGGGAACGGCAGATCACTTGGATGCGGTTCGCGCCGTCGGGACATCTTGGGCTGTACGTCGAATCGGGTGCGCTTAGCTATCGCTCGTTTGGGCGGCTGATGCGACAATGCAGCGTGGATACCTATCCGCAGAACGCGGAGCTGGTAGCAAACGAGTTGCTTGACGAGGGCAACACGACGCGACGATATATCGTTCCCGGAACGCTTGCATATGCCAGCGCTGCGATGCGATACGAAGCGCATGAAGCAGACGAGGAATACAGCGGAATGACGGCGGAAACTCTGCTTCGCGTCCTTGACGACATTCGGTCCTGTCGTAATCGGGAAACCGAATGCGAAACGGACGGACGCTGGACGGCGTCTGATGAAATGTATTTGTACCGGGACACCCGGCACGGCTTGCGGATGTAGAAAAGGAGGAGAACGTAATGACGACAATGGAGCAACGGGCAAAGGCGATCTTTGAAAAGTACAAAAACCTGTCCTTACAGGGAAAGGTCGCCGTACTCGCGCAGACGTTCGGGAAGCAGTCGGGAACGATCCAGTCCTCTCCATGCTTTGGCAAATGGCGCGGCACGAGCGACGTCGAGATCCGATTCGACGACGGAACTTCGCTATGTGTGGGAAATACCCTCACACCGAAAGCGAAAACCGTCAGTTGGCGATCCGAGTATATAGACGGCTTACTCACGCAGTACAACCCGGAAATCATCGCGGAGAAAAAGCTGTATGCGCTCTCGATCCTGCTGGAACGCGAGAAGCTGGACGCAGCGATCGCGAAGGAAAAGGGAGTATCTACGTACAAGGTGTTGGCGGTTGAAATGCAAACCGATGATTATTCCCTTGGCTGGTACTATGTGACATTGGAGATCAACGGCAAAATCCATCCGCATATGGAAACCGGCTTGGACTACGCCATTTCTAAAGGCAATCTGCAAGCCGCTCCATCGCGTCCGTACTTCATTTCCGGTGCGACAAATCCGTGGGACGTCGATTATGTTTTCAACAACGTGGGCTTTTCCACGAAAGACAATCTGTATACAACAATCATGTCCGCCGACGCGTTAGGTCGTGCGCTGCAGGCACAAAAAGAACGCTTGGCTGAATCGGAAACGCCGAAAACAGCACAGACCCCGCCCCGGCGGGGTCCGCATCTTTAAGAAAGGGTGTAGCAAATGAAAAAATCTGTTTCGCAGAAAGAACTGAAAAAGGAATTACGCGAAAAAGTCGAGACGACTATGAAGGGACTTCGGGAAGATCCGGCGGAAATCGCGGATTTCCTGAAATTTTCCGCCCGGTTCCGCAAATATTCTTATCACAACACACAATTGCTGTACGCTCAGAAGTCGGATGCGCAGTTCATCGCTCCGGCTTCCGCCTTTCGGGCGGGCCTGCCGGACAAGGACGGAAAGCCGCTCTCGGACAAGCCTATCTGGATCAAGAAAGGCGAACACGCGCTTCGCATCTGGTGTCCGACCGTGCGAACGTGTGTGATGGACCCCGAAACAAATGAATGGATCTCCGTTTCGCATCTGTCGGACGAAACACGAGAAAAGGCAAAAAGCGAAAATTGGGAACGGAAGGAAATCCACGGGTTCACGCTGGTCCCCGTGTTCGACGTGGGACAGACGGAATGCCCGCAAGAACTATATCCGAAGCTGCTCGGCTACGGAACGGATTCGCCGGACGCGGAGACGGCATTCCGCGCCGCGTGTACCTATGCGCGAGACGTATTGCAGTGCGAGGTCGTGGAAAGCGCGGACCTGCGCAGCGCGACGGTACACGGATTTTTCCAGCCGGAAACCAATCGCATCGTGCTGTCGGACCTTCTACGCGGGGAAAGCAGGACCTCTACCCTACTGCACGAGATTGGACATGCCGAACTGCACCGCGACCCGACCGCAATGAATTTGACGACTGCGCAAAGGGAACTGGAAGCGGATATGTACGCGCTCATGCTCGAACAGCTTGCGGGCGTTACAACGACAGACACGCGCAAACGGCATCTTACGAGCCATTACAACGCGTACCTCGCACAGGTGAAAAATACGTTGCAGGAGAAAGGCGAAGCGCTCACGCTCAGCTCGGACAGCGAACCGTTCACGCACGTCCTCGACCGCTACCGCGAACAGTCTCCGCTGCTGGAACGGTTCCTCGCCGAAGCGCAGGACCTTCGGCAGCAGCTCAGCGAAACGCCGGAGGTCGCGCCGCCGACACCCGTACCCGCGCCCACGCCGGACTACGGGAACACAAGCGGACTTTCGTTCTGATACCAAAACAAAAAGAAAGACAGGGAGAAAAAAAGAAAATGCGCACGCATAAACACGCCGTCCGCGCAACGGCATTTTTTCTTACAATTTTGTTTCTGTTCGCCTGCTGCTCCGTCGCGGCGTCCGCCGCACCCGACAAAAGGCTCGGCGACGTCAACTCTGACGGCACCGTCAACGCCATCGACTATATGCTGCTGAAGCGGTTCGTCCTCGGCACATTCTGTCCTTCCGTCATCGACTACATGGTTTGGGACATCAATGCGGACGGACGAATCAACGCTATCGACTATATGCTGTTGAAACGCGTCGTTCTCGGCACATTCAAGCTGCCAGACCCGCCCGTTACAACAAACGAACCGCCGCTGCCTGACGAGTACGATCAAGAATGCCTGCTTATGCTTGACGCAGTTAATGCTGCAAGACGGGAAAACGGAAAAGACCCCCTCGTCTACCGCTGGGACCTGCAACAAGCGGCGGACATTCGCGCACAGGAGATCATCACGAAATTCGACCACATCCGTCCGAACGGCGAATCGTTCCATTCCGTGATTTACGAATTGGGTGTGTACGGGTTCTGTGCAGAAGTATTGACGGAGGGCGAGTTCGAGGCGGATACCGCCGTCGATCTTTGGATGGGATCGGACAAGGGTCACCGCAGCATTCTTTTGTTTTCGACCATGACCGGCATGGTTGCCGGACATGCCACTGTCGGGGAAATGAATTACTGGGTTGCGCTGTTCGTAGAAGAACCGTACAACCCCTAAAGGAAGGTGGATTTTGTGGCGGTACTTAGAATCGAACGAAACGGCGAGGTCGTAAGCGACGCATACCTGTGGGACGGACGTTTGTCCCTGAAATCGAAGGGTCTGCTGTCGATGCTGCTTTCCTTGCCGGACGACCGGGACTACACGATGCAAGGCGTTTCGGCGCTCAGTCAAACAGACATCAACGAGATCCGCGATGCGCTTCGCGAACTGAACCGCGTCGGATACATTCAGCGCATCGACGAACGCACCGAAAGCGGGCGGCTCCGCGAGGACGTTTTTGCCGTTTTCGACCGCCCGCATGATCCAATGCTGACAGATAGGAGACATTCAAATGGAAAAAGCATATCGACTTGACGACATCACGCGGAAAACGTTTTATCAGATCCCCGCCGCGCTGTTCACGTCGCCCAAATACCGCGAACTCTCAGCGGAAGCAAAACTCACCTACGCGCTGTTTCTGGACAGGCTGTCTATGTCACGGGAAAACGGCTGGGTGGACGAGGACGGCGAGAGCTACATCGTCTTTCGCCGCGACGAGGTGACGGAGATCCTGAACATCTCGCCCCGCAAGACGACCGCCGTTTTTCAGGAATTGGTCGCGGCGGAACTGCTGAAAGAATATCGGGTCGGGATGGGAAAACCCAATCGACTTTATGTATTGCCGATCACAAAAACAGTTGAAGAAGGGAGACGGTAAAAATGGCGACTTTCCGTGTTGAAAAAACGAACGACTTCACGATCATGAGCAATCACCATTTGCGAAACAAAACATTGTCCCTGAAAGCGAAGGGGCTGCTGTCGCAAATGTTGTCCCTGCCGGAAGATTGGGACTATACCCTTGCGGGGCTGTCCCTTATCAACCGGGAGAAGATCGACGCTATCCGGGAAGCGGTGCGGGAGCTGGAACGCGCCGGGTATATCGTCCGCTCACGGGAGCGCGACGAAAAAGGACGCCTGCGCGGCGCGGAGTATGTAATCTATGAGCAGCCCCAGACACCTACATTGGATTTACCTACATTGGAAAATCCAACATTGGAAAATCCAACATTGGAAAATCCTACGTTGGAAAATCCTACGTTGGAAAATCCAACGCAATCAAATACTAATATATTAAATACTAAAGAATCAAGTACGAATAAACCAAGTACGAATGGATCAAATACGTTTTCGTACTCAAAAAAAGATAAAAAAGATGGGGATATTCCCTTCCGTAGGTTCCCCACGACCGGGAAAGGAACGGAAGCGGACCAGCCGGTGGAGCAGGACAGCGTGACGGTTGCAGCGGAGCAGGTCAAGGCGGACATCGACTACGACCAGCTCGTCGCCGAACGGAGCGACGACCGGGAGCGGCTGGACGAGATCGTCGAGATCATCGCGGAAACCGTTTCCACGTCGCGAAAGACGGTCCGCATCGCGAGCGACGACTATCCGGCAGAACTCGTCAAAAAGAAATTCCGCCGGCTGGATCGCAAGCACATTTCTTTTGTTTTGGACAATTTGCGGCGGAACACGACCGACATACGGGACGTCCGGCAGTACATCAGAGCGGCGTTGTTCAACGCACCCTCGACAATCGGGCTTGCGTCCGGCAACCCGTCCGGGATCGCCGGATACGAAAACGCCGATGCGTTCTTTGAGGCGGCGTTGCGTGCCGGTATGGAACCCTGCCGCCAAAGCCGCGCAAATGACAGCTCGTGAGCGGAAAAAGTGTCCAAAACAGCAAAAAAACGTGTATTTTAACGATCCCGGCAATATGTTTTCCTTGCCGGAAAAAACATCGCACACAGCGCACTACACGCCGTCCTGCACGGTCCGTGCGCGAAAGGAGTGATTTGCGTGGAAAAAGGTATCAAAATCGAGCCGATCATTCCACAGGTCGATACGCTCGACCACCCGGAAACGCTGTCCGCCATTGTGAGCTTCCGAATGTCGCCGTCGATGCTGGAACGGCTGGATATGACCGTGGACAGGCTCTGGATCAACCGTTCACGTCTGATCCGGGCGACGCTTCTGACCGGCGGACTTTGCTACGTCGGCGACGAGGTGGTACAGGAGCTGACGGATTGCCGTCGGGTGCTTGCCAATCTCGGAAACCTGCTGAAACTGCTCGCGAATGAATTGAAACCGCTCGCGGAGAATCCGTTACTCGCGGAGGAAACGCAAGAGAAATTATTATCTGACCTTGAACTCGTAAACCAAGCACAGGGAGAGATGCACGGGATACGAGAGAGAATGATCGATACGTTCAAGGCGCTACACGATCAACTGGAAGTGTTGAACCATGGCGATCTTTAAGGCGGTGACGCGGCGGGACGGTACGGCGCTCGGCAAGGGCAAAGGCAAGATGAAACGGCTGGAGGAATACCTCAAGTTTGAGACGGACGAACGCGGACGCGTCCTTCGCGACGATCACAGGGATCCTATTCCACGGGACGCGATGATCACGGCACTTAACGCGGACGCGGACGACTTCACCTTCTCTTGTCAGGAAGTTTACGCACAGTTCAACGTGAACCGCAACCGGGACAGCTTGCAGTACAAGCACTATGTGCAGGGCTTTCCGCCCGAAGACAATGAAAAAATGGACCGGGAGACCTGCCACCGGCTCGGCGTCGAATTGGCGCGGACGATATGGCAAGACTTCCCGGTCCTTGTCGTTTCCCACTTCGATCAGGAGAACGACGGGATCTACCACTGGCACAACCATTTTTTGGTCGGGAACTGCAACGTACACACCGGGCGAAAGCTATGCACCTCCGCCGCGTCACTGCAAGCGCAGAAGCGGTTCGTCGCGGCACAGGCGGACGCGTATGGACTTGCACGGCGCGGACTGATCCTTGAAGATGGGCAGATCCTTGACAGCAAGGCGGCAAAACGCTACGCGACCGGCGAATACCAGCTCGAAAAGCGGCTCAAAGAGCAGGTGCGCGGACTGTCGCCGGAAGAAGTACGCAAGCACAATACGATGACGCAGAAAGCGGAACTGCGGCTGGTGATCCGCGAAGCCGCGCGGGCAACGGACAGTTTCGACGCTTTCCGGGACTACCTGAAGACCGTCTACGACGTAGACGTGAAGCTGACGCGCGGCGTGATTTCATACCGGCACCCGGAACGAAAAGACAACGAAAACGTCCGCTACGCAAACGGCTGGATACGCGGCCGGAGTTTGGGAGCGGACTATGAGAAGGAGGCGATACTGAATGCCATTGATGAATCAAGTGACCGGCGAACAAGTGCAGCCGGAGCAGCAACCGTCGGAAGACAGGGTACAGCAACGTCGGGACCGCAACACGGAGATCGTGAAGAAAGCGGAGCAGGATCAGCTGTTGAACAGCTTGAAAAGCTATATCGAGAGCTGTTTGCGGGTGCAGAAACAGACGCAGATGATGTTGGACGAGGTCCTGAAGCACCAGACGCCGATCTTGGACGAAGCGACGCTGGAAACAGTCGCAGCCAAACTCGCGGCAGAAGCGGCAAACAAATTTGACGTGTACTGTGAGCGCATCCTGAAGCAGCGCGTGGACGACGCGCTGCGGCGGCTGGAACAAGCGCATTCCGTTGCCGAAAACGGATCGCCGCAGCCGCAGAAAAAGAGCCGCTGGCTGTTTCGCAAGCACCACGACCCGTGAAACGCGGTCACACGCGATGTCCGCGTAGGATCTGAAAACACTGAAACCACAAACAGGAAAGGATAGAGAACGATGATCGAATACGCATTTTCTCACGTTACCGATGAAGCCGGTATCAATTCGGCGATGATGCTCGCGGGGACCGGCGCACATGGCGCGTATCACCTCGCGAAATTCTGCGTGAAGCACGAGTTGCAGAAGCGAAAGGCAAAAAAGACGACAGAAGCAGATGATACGCTGATCTCCGACGCGTGTTCCGCCTACCGTGGCGGTACCACGACGTCTAATGACCCGGAGATCCACACGCTGCTGCAAGACCTGACCGGCTCGCCGGATCTGGGGAACGCAGGCGAAAAGCCGTTCTTCTGGACCGGCGAAAGAGGTGATCTGTCGTACTTCTGGAAAAAGGATGAGCAGGGCAAGCCGGTCGTCCTCAAAAACGAAACGATTGAAGGGATCGAGGACGAAGCCGTCCGAACCGGTGTCCGTTCCACCGTAGCACAGGCGCGAATGGAAGGACTGCTCAATCGAAGCGGCGACGACTACTTCCTGACAGACGCGGGCAAGAAAGTGATCCTCAACCCAACGTTCATCAAAAAACGGCTGGTGCGGGAGTGTGAGCTGTACGGCATCGCGAACGAAAATCTGGACAAGATGCGAAAGGACTTGGAAAACGACAGGATCGACAAAAAACTTGCCGAACTCGGACGTACCGGGGAATTTGAAGGGTGCGACCGGGTCACGCTCAACAAGCAGCGCCTTCTTGTGGACGACACGGCGGAGGACGTGGTTCGGTTTTATCTGCCGGGAACCGCGCGCAAAAAGACGGTGGATCTTCCGAAGGAGGATCTGATCGAACTGGACGAAAAGACGTTTGCCGCGTTTCTGCGAAAGGACAAGCAGTATCTGGTGAACGGAGAACTCAAGCCGGAAACAGACGTGTTCCACTATTTCGAGAACAAAAACAAAAAAGACCGTATACGGGACGCAGCGGACCGTGGCGAACAGGCTGCGAAAACGGAAGCGGCAGCGGAGGAAACGGAGACAAAAACAGCTGCCGATATTTTAGCAGGTGATGAGGAAATCTCCTCGAAAGCGGGTGATGGACTGGATACCGGCGACCCGGCGTATGTGATCTTCCCGGAAGGTCCCGACCATGAAGCGGAAGTTGTCCCATACACGGTGGATCACACGATAGACACGAAGGACGGCAAGCATCTGTACCTTGTCCCGGAGGATCCGACACGCGGGGACCTGCTGCTTCCCGCCGAAGCGGAAAATCATTTGTTTTTTGGGGATGGCGGGCTTGCAATCATGCAGATAGATCTTTTCCCGGAGGAAATTGCCAAATACGCCTACCTGCTGGAACCGCAGACGGACGTCGTGAACCAAAGCAAGCTACAAGTACCTCAAAGTCACTATGAACTGACGGAAAACGGGTTTCTGGTCCATCCCAAGGACGCGCCGTGGGAATCCGTCCTGCTGAAAGCCGAGGACGTGTCGGTTCAGGCGGATGGCAGCGCGGTTCTCAATTTACATAGTAATACGACCTATGACGTAAAAACCGGCGACGTGTCCTACACGGTCACGGGCCGCGGCGCGGAAAAATTGCTTCAAAACGTCGCGTCGCCTGTCCGTGAAGTGACGCAGAAGGCTACTGAAACGGTTGTTGAGACCGCGGAAAAGGTAGAAAAGACCGTTGAAAAAGCGGCGGAAACCGTGATTGAGACGGCGACAACAGCCGCGTCTGCCGTACCGGTGGCAGGGCAGGCGTTGAAGGTCGGCGAGAAGGTTGTCGGCGCGGGTGTCGCAGCAGTAGGCGCGGTCAACGGGCTTGCCGCAGGTGACGCAAAAGCGCTCGTCGAAGCGGCGGCAAAAGCGGTTCCCGGTGCGGAGGTCGCAACCAAACTCGGCGGTCTGACGCAGAAGCTCTGACGAAAGGCGGGAGGACGAAAATGCCAAACTACGTTGAAAACATTCTCACGCTGGAAGGTCCGGCGCAGGAGATCATGGATTTCCTGCATACGGTTCTGGATAACGAAAACCATGATAAAATCGTTGACTTCAACAAAGTGATCCCGATGCCGGAGGACTTGGACATCACAGCCGGCTCCAAAACCATAAAAGGATTGCGCGCGTATACCGCGTTTGTAGACGTGGGCGGTCTTGAAAAGCTGTACCAAGAGAATCCGAAACCCGATATACCGCCGAAACAGGTCGAAACATACAGGCGTGAACATCCCGAAGTCACACCCGAAGAATGGGAGCTGGGGAAGCGTGCGTATGAAAACAAACGGCAATACGGGTTTACGGATTGGTACGACTGGCGGATCGCAAACTGGGGAACCAAGTGGGTCGGCTGTGATGCAAAACTGGATTCCGCGAATACGCTTCGGTTCATGACCGCATGGAACGCACCGCACCCGATCGTGGAGGAAATCGCTCGGCGTCACCCGGACTTTTATATTACCCACAAATGGGCGGACGAGAATCTCGGCTCCAACCTCGGCGAACGGGAGTATGAGGGCGGCGAATTGGCGTTTGAAAACGCCATCATGAGCGAACTGGCAGCCAAGAATTTTGCGCTCAACGTCTGGAAATACGAACCGTCAGACGTGAGTCTTGCGCTCAACAACGCCGGGACGCGGTATATCCACACAGAGGAGGACGTATACGACGTTGTCGAACTGTTCAACGCCCCCGCCCTATTTGTGAACGAGCGCCTAACGGAAGCGGACATTCCGCAAGGAATGTATTGCTACCATCTACGGGAATCAGACGACGGGAGCAGATTTGCCGCCATAGAGCCAACGGTAACGGTCAATTACGGAGGGACGGTCGTTACAAAAGCACCGCTGAACTTCGGCGAAAAAGGGTATATTCCGCTGACGGACGAAACGACGCCGAACTTCACGGGCAGGAAAGCGACGTTTGGAGAGTTTATGCGAGACGATCCCATCGCCGAATCCGTGTTGCAGCCCACCGCAAAGCCCCGGCGCGGACCGCACCTCTGATTCTTTTTGTGAAGGAGTTGAAAGCGCATGAAAAAAACGACATACCCGGAGAATTTCGATGAACTTCTGAAAGCCGCAAGAGAACGTCCACTGCTGCCGGAAGCGCTGGGGCAATTCGGCGTCGAATTGAAACCCGTTGGACACGGGCACGGCGGAAGCGTCCGCTGGCAGACGACGACCAAATCGGGACGATCCGGCGATCTGTCGTCCGTCGTTTTCTTTGAAAACCCGGACGGCAGTTGGGTGGCGTTCGATAACAAACAAAGAAGCGGAAAATCAGCGCTGGACGCGATCGGTGTTCTCACAAACCTGTTCGCGGTCCCGTTCGACGGTGCGGTATATATGCTGACAGGGGGAAGCCCGACGCTTCCCCCACGGACGCCGACCGTGCCGTCAGCACGTCCTATTGAGCCGGTACAGTCGAAGGAGGTCGTGTTCCGCCCGCCTGTTAAGGCGGAGGACGACCGGCACGTCTTCGCGTACTTGACGAAAGTACGTTTGATTCCGGCGGATACCGTCAGTAACCTGTTGCGCATCGGCGCGATCTACGAGGGGAACATCAAAAAGGAGGACGGGAAGGAGCTGCGGAATCTGCTGGTTTTCCCGGTCAAAAACGAAAAGAAAGAGGTCGTCGGAGCGGACTGCTGTGGTACATGGTCGAGCGTACGGTTCAAACATATCGTGGAGGGGTCCGACCCGATATATGCCTGGCGGATTTTCAACCACACCAAAGAAGTTTCGCCGGATACCCGGCTTTTCTTCTGTGAATCCGCGATCGACGCAATTTCTTTATTGTGCCTGACAAACGCCCCCGGCGTCTACCTGTCAATGTGCGGGCTGAAGGACGAGACGTTCGAACATATGCAGAAGATGCTCGGCGGCAAGCCGGTCCTGTGCGTGGACAACGACGAAGCGGGCAATCGGTTCCGCAAGAAGTATCCTTCCTGCGAAACCCTGTACCCGCAGAACGGCAAGGACTGGAACGACGAACTGAAGTACCGAGTTCTGCACGATCTGGATTACGCGCTCAAACCGGCAGCCGCGCCGCAGGTCAAGCCGGCTTGCGTGTGAAGTGGGAAGGATGGAAACCATATGTGGTACGCTCTCAAGCACAAAGAAACAGGCAGATTCCTTGGCGGAACGAATTTTAACTACGACGGACCCGAACAGATATTGAGCGAAGAAAACTTCCCGCCAATGCTGTTTGACCGAAAGCGGCTTGAACACCAATTGCTGTATCGGGAGATTGACCCGCAAGAATATGACGTGGTGGAGGTTGAGTTGCAAGTCAAAGCTGTCCGGCAGGTCGAAGTCACGGACACAAGGAGCGGGGAAACCCGCTCCTTCGGTCGTACACCGCACGGCAGGCACATATGAAACAGGATGAACAAAAAGTCCTTGGAGGATGTGATTTTTCGCATTTTCCTTATTGATTTTTTCTCAAAATGTGGTATAATATAAATGTAAAGGTCAACATGAAAGGGGCGAGCGTCGTGTCCGTATACAAAATTGAAGAAATCGCGGAACGCGTTCGCCCGGTAGCTGAACGTCACAACATTCCAAAAGTATACCTATTTGGATCTTATGCACGCGGTAAAGCAAATGAGGATAGCGACGTTGATCTGCTGATAGATGCGCAAAACGTCAATGGATTATTTGCACTTGGGGGCGTGTATGCCGATTTAGAGGAAGCACTAAACAAAGAAATAGACCTTGTGACGATCGAAGCGCTTGACGAGCGAAAAGACGACCCTTTGACGATCAAATTCGTAAAGGAAATTTCAAGAGAGGAAAAACTCATTTATGACGCACATCGATCGAGATAAAACGATTCTTGAACGCATTTTACGGCATTGTGAGAGAATTGGTGAGGATATGGAACTGCTCGGAAAGACATATTCGGCTTTTCTTTCCAACAATACGTTCAGGGACTCCGTGAGTATGAATATCCTCCAAATTGGCGAACTCGTCGGGCTTTTGTCAGACGACTTCAAAGCGAACACGCAAAGTCAAATGCCTTGGAACCAAATACGGGCAATGAGAAATATGTTCGCGCACGATTATGGCAATATGTCCACAGAAAAAATATGGCAAACCGCTTCCATAGATATTCCTGCGCTACATTCTTTTTGTGAGAGTCAAATTCACTTGTTGAAGCAAGAAACCTCGGCGCAATCTAAACCCAAACCGCCAAAATTCGGCAGAAGATAATGAAAAAAAGACCCGGACAACCGGGTCTTTTTCTTTAACCGCAACGAAAGGAGGACGGTCCGCGTGAACCGAACGCAACTGAAACTTCTCGCGGTGGCGGCAATGCTCGTCGACCACCTCGCGTGGGCGTTCGTCCCGCTGAATACGCCGCTCGCGCAGGGAATGCACACCGTCGGACGGCTGACCGCGCCGATCATGGCGTACTTCCTCGCGGAAGGGTACGTCCATACGCACAGCTTCCGACGGTACGCGCTCCGGCTCGGCGTCTTTGCTTTGCTTTCATGGGGACCGTACTGCTTCTTCCAATACGGGACGTTCCCGTTCGCGTTTGCCGACGGGGAGCTGACCGTGACGCCGGCGTTCGGAATGCTGTTCACCCTGCTGCTGGGACTGCTCGCGATCCGGCTCTGGGACGAGCCGCGCATCCCGCTGCCGACGCGGGCGCTTGGAATCGTCGCGCTGTGCGTCCTGTCCTTTTTCGGGGACTGGTCGGTCCTCGGCGTACTGTATCCGCTCTGCTTCTTTTTGTTCCGGGACAAAGAGACAGAAAAGTGGGTGGTGTTCTGTGCGCTGTCGCTCGTATGGGCGTTGCCGACCGTCCTGTGGTCGTCGCCGGAGAATTGGCTGTTCCAGATCGGCGTGTTCCTCGTGCCACCGCTCCTGCATTTCTGCTACAACGGCGAACCCGGAAGCAGGCACCCCGTCTGGAAGTGGTTCTTCTACGCGTTCTACCCCGCGCACCTGCTCGTGATTGGGGTGCTGGAGGTTCTGTTCACCGGCGCATGATTTTTTCTTGACTTTTCGCCGCGACTGTGGTATGCTTCTACAAGGAGGGAAGCACATGACCGATAAATTTCAAATGTCCACGGACGAAAACATCATCCTTGCCAAACGGACCCTTGTGGACGCGATCTACAAGAGCGCCAATCTGGAAGGAATCGCCGTGACTTACGCGAACACAAACGACATCCTGAATAACGTCGCGGTCAGTTCTGTCGCGCCGAATGACGTCCACAAAATTTTTTGTTTGCGGGACGCGTGGCATTTTGTCCTCGATAACATCACGACCCCGGTCGATTTAGGGTTCCTTGAAACGGTTCACGAGCTGGTCGCCCGCGCAGACGTTCCGTACTATATGCTCGGACAGCTTCGCACCGGGGACGTCCTGATCTCCGGCACGAGCTGGCGTCCGGAGCTGCCGGACCCGGATCGGCTGCACAGGGAACTGTCGGAGATTCTTCGGCTCCCTTGTGTGACGGACCGTGCGCTTTCGGCGGTCCTCTGGTGTATGCGTTCACAGCCGTTTCTCGACGGGAACAAACGCGTCGCATCTCTGCTCGGCAACAAAATCCTGATAGAAAACGGCAACGGTCTGTTCCATGTGCCGGTAGAACTGGACGGGCAATTCAAGACCCGTTTGGTATCCTTCTACGAGAGCGGAAACGCGGAGGATTTGAAACAATGGCTATATAACACCTGCCTTGTCGGCGTGAATCCGCTGACGCAGCAGCAGTCTCCGCCCGGTCGAAAAGGACGGACGATCTAAGACGAACGACGTCCCTTCACGGGGCGTCCTTTTTTATTGTTTGCGCTCCGAACGGTCTGCTCGGTTTCTTTTTGTTTTGGGAACCGCGACGTGAAACGTCGCGTCGCGGCTGGACGGGCATAGTCCGGACCGCCGCGACCGCCGCGTTTTCTAAATGCGGCGGAATCGGCACTTCCCTTTCGACGTTCAAAATCGGAGGGAAAGAAAATACTTGCCAGATACGTCTTTGTATTACAAAGACCTCTGGTTGGGGCTTGCGATGCCCCAAACCCTCGCTTTGGTATGGGTATGGGTACGCTGCGCAAGCGCAGCGCAAGGGGTGATCGCCCCCTGACGCGAATTGGACGCCCACGTTCGGCGAAAAGGAATCCACGAGAAAATTTCCCTTTCCCATTGACAAAAAACGAAGCGTTGTGCTATGATGAAACTATGAAAAAACGACCGGCAAGTCAAGGCAATGTTTTGGTCAATAGACTGCGGTCGCGTTTTTCTTTCAATCCGCCTTGAGCGGTGGTTATCATGGGGAAGGGCAACAGACCCTTCTTTGAGAAAAGGAGAACTATGTCATGACACGCAGACACTTCCGGCACTTGTCTTGGACTGATCGGCTTCTCATTGAGGAGAAATTGAAGAACGGAAAGAAACCGAAACAGATTGCGCAGGACCTCGGCTTCAACGTTTCGACCATCTATGCGGAGATCAAGCGCGGTGTGTTCACGGCACTAAACGGGAAGGACTGGACCTATCAGCAACGGTACAGCCCTGACATCGCCGAGGAATCCTATCAACGCAACCTTTCGGCAAAGGGTCCGAGCTTGAAGATCGGCAACGACCACGCGCTCGCCGCCTATATCGAATCCCGCATCATAGACGACAAGTATTCTCCCGGCGCGGTCGTGGACGAAATCGAACTGCTCCACCTGCCGTTCACCGTCAAACTCTCTCGCTACACGATCTATCGGTACATCGAACAAGGGGTCTTTGGACGGCTCACGATGAAAAACCTGCCCATGGGCAAACGCAAACGCTCCGGCAGTCCGCGAAAAATCGCTGCCAAAGCGCCGCGTGGCAAAAGCATTGAATCCCGTCCCGCCGAGATCGACGACCGTGAAACCTTCGGGCATTGGGAGATGGACACCGTCGTGTCCCGTCGGAAAGGCGGCGGGCGCATTCTGCTGGTTCTCACCGAACGGCTCACCCGAAAGGAGTTCATCATGCCGATCCGCGACAAGAGCGCAAGAAGTGTGGTCCGCGCCCTCAACCGTCTCGAAAAAAAGTTCGGTGCGAAATTCCGTGAGATTTTCAAGACCATCACTTGCGACAATGGTTGCGAGTTTGCCGACGCTGATGGGATCGAACGGAGCTGTCTCCGAAAAGGGCAGCGCACGATCGTGTTCTACTGTCACCCCTATTCGTCGTGGGAACGTGGAAGCAACGAACGCGCAAACGGGCTGATACGACGATGGTTCCCAAAGGGAACGGATTTCGGCAAAGTGACCGACGCGGAGATCGCCAAAGTCGAAAAATGGATCAACAACTACCCCCGCACAATCTTTGGCGGAAAGACCGCCGAAATGATGTTCCAGGAACAGCTCGATATGCTATTCCCCGCCGCTTGAAAAAAATTTCGGAAAATTCAAATTTTTTTCTGTTAAACTATTGACAAGGCGTTTTTTACGCGGCTTTTTTGCGAGATTTTTTTGCGTGCGCCTGTCCGCCCCGCTTCCGGGCGTCCTTACCGGGCTACGCTGCAGGAATCCGGTTCATGCGGCGCAATGTCCTGACCGTCCGCTTTGGGTTGTAACAGCACGATTACGTCCTATTTCTGCTTGGCGGTCGGTTTTGTCGGGTTGCGGGGCTTTTGCTTTTTGGCAAAAAGGCGTTTGATTCTATCAAAAACCGATACGACCGGCTCCCGGCTCTCGGATTCGGATTTTAAGGGGGATTTGTCGGGTACGCCCGGTAACGTGATGCCGACGACGGAAAGCGTAAAATACGGGCCGGTCTGTTCGTTGGGACACGCGAACCCCTCGGTAACAACGACGCTCAGAAACAAATGGTCGTAGAAGTCGATTTCATATTGCCCCATTGTCCGAACATTTCCGCATACGGTGTAGTCTACGTTGAGGTATTCCACCGAATCTTCCGCTTCTGCCGAGAAAATTTCATCCGGTCTGGAAACGTCAACGCCAAATTCGGAAAGGAAGTCCTCGAGTTTTGGAAACATCCCCTTGATTCGCTTGTAGAAATATGTGCAGTTGTCACACTCGCATAAGGAATGGGATCGGTAATAGGCTTTTGTGCTTTCAAGGTCTACTTCAAAGGTATATTCGTCTTTCGTTATCGTAATCATACCGCTCACGCTCTAAAACAAATCGCTGTGCGTTCCTGTTCTTGTCAAAAACAGAAAAAGCCGTTCGCCGTCCACTTGGTATATCAGCAGCCAATCCGGCTGAATATGGCATTCCCGAAAGCCCGCATAGTCGCCGGTCAAGGCATGGTCGCGGTATTTTGGCTCTAATGTCTCGCCACCCGCCAAAGCGTCAATTACTGTTTTCAATTTATTGAGATTGAATCCCCGCTTTTGTGCAAGCCGCAAATCTTTTCGAAACTGACCGGAAGGTACGATTTCAAGCTTCATGCAGGATGTCCTCCAGCATTTCTTCCGCGCTGCTGTAAGACTTGTATTTTTCGGGATGCCGTTGCATATCCCGCGCTTCCTCCATCGCCCGTTTCGTTTCCTCGTTCGGGACCTCCGTCGTCAGCGCAAAGGGGATCCGCTGTTCGCGCACGACGGTCTTGGCAAAAATGTTGAACGCTGCGCTGGCGGACAACCCGATTTCCCGGCAAAATTGATCGAACGCGACTTTGGTCGCTTCGTCCATGCGAATGTTGACATTGGTTTGCGCCATCGGAATGCCTCCTTTCCTTCTCCGCTTTTATTATACGCCGATTTCTACCGTTTGTCAATAGATAATAACGAAATGTATATGAAATTCATATACAAAATCACACGATCAGCATCGCGTCCCCAAACGAGAAGAACGCGTACCGCTCCCGCACGGCTTCACGGTAAGCGGACATCGTCTGCTCGTACCCGGCGAACGCGGCGACCAGCATCAGAAGCGTGCTTTCCGGCAGGTGGAAATTCGTGATCAACCCGTCCACGCAGCGGAACTGCTTGCCCGGATAGAGGAAAATGTCCGTCTGCCCCTCGAACGGGCGCACCTTTCCGTCTTCCCCGCAGGCGGTCTCCAACGTGCGCACGCTGGTCGTCCCGACGGCGAACACCCGACCGCCCGATCGCTTGACCGCGTTGATCTCGTCCGCGGCGGCTTGCGTGACCCGGATATACTCCTCGTGCATCCTGTGGTCGAGGATGTTGTCCTCCTGCACCGGGCGGAAGGTCCCCAGACCGACGTGCAGCAGCACCCGCACGATCTTCACCCCACTCGACGAAAGCCGGTCGAGCAATTCGGGCGTGAAGTGCAGTCCGGCGGTCGGCGCTGCGGCGGAGCCGTCGGTTTTCGCGTAGACGGTCTGGTAGCGTTCCTTGTCCTCCAGCCGACGGTGGATATACGGCGGAAGCGGCATGACCCCGATGCGGTCGAGCAGTTCCGTGAAGATCCCGTCGTAGGTGAACCGAATGACCCGCACGCCGCCGTCGAGAACGTCGACGACCTCGCCGGTCAGCCCTTCCGGGTAGAGGAGCTTCTGCCCGATCCGGGTCTTTTTGCCCGGACGCGTCAGCGCCTGCCAGACCTCCCCTTCTTCCCCGGTCTGACGGGAAAGCAGGACGGTTTCGACCTCCCCGACGTGCCCTTCCGCACGTCCGAACAGGCGGGCGGGCAGGACACGGGTGTCGTTGATGACCAGGCAGTCGCCGGGCCGCAGGTAGTCGGCGACGTCCGGGAACGTGCGGTGCTCGACGGCGCCGTTGTCCCGGTGCAGGACCAAAAGACGGCAGCCGTCCCGACGCTCGGACGGGGTTTGCGCGATCAGTTCCTCCGGCAGGTCGTAAGCGTAGCTGGACCGCAGCAGCAGGTTCGGCGTTTTTTCCATATGGGACCGCATTCCTTTCCGCCTAAACTTTCACGACCATGCCGTCGTAAGCCGTTAAGAAGCCCAACTTTTCCGCTTCCGGGACCAACTCGTCGTGGATGAGCATCCCGTTGTGGGAAAAATGGTTGACGACGGAGAGGGTGTGCGCATCCGAGACGCCGAGCTCCTCCAGCCTTGCCCGCACGAGCGGCACGGAGTCCAACCCCAAATGCCCCCCGCCGGAACGCAGGGCGACGTAGGTGCAGTCGTAGGAGATCAGGTCGGCGCGGACCGGGTGGGCGCGGAAGTAATCGAAGAAGGACTCGTCCGGGATGCCGGTGTCGTGGAGGTACAGCAGGGTCTTTTCCCCGTCCGAGAGCAGGTAGACCAACGCGTTCTCCCCGGCGGCGTGGTTGGCGGGCAGGGGCGTGACCCGGTAGGGACCGCAGTCGAACGACTCGAACGCTTTCGCGAGGTGCGGGCGGACGCCGGTGTGGGTCGGCTCCTCGCCGCGCAGGAGGCTCTCGCTTTCCAGCAGGCGCAGGACGCGCTCGTTGCCGTACAGGTCGAGGGCGGGGGCGGTCAGGTCGTGGGCGTAGCAGCCGTCGTCGCGCAGGTGCAGGTCGGTCGGGTAGAAGTGGTCCATGTGTCCGTGCGTGACCAGCAGCCAGCGCACGGCGGAAAAGTCCAGCCGGTTCTGCTGCATGTGCGAGAAGGAATCCGGCGGGAAATCCAATAACAGGTCGCCGTTGACGAGGGCCTGCGAGCGGGTGCGGAGGTTGCGTCCCCCGGCGGCAAGCGCCTTGCGGCAGTAGGGACAGCGGCAGAACAGGGCGGGCCAGCCTTCGGCGGCGGCCGTTCCGAGGTAAGTCAGTTTCATAGGGCGTTTCTCCGTGTTTGGCATTGCACTTTGCTCTATTGTACCGCGCAGAGCGCAAAAAATCAAGTAAAAAATCAAAAAAAGGGGTTGATTTTTTGCAAAGAGTGTGCTATACTAAGCAAGCTGTAACGATTACAGACGAAAAAACTGAGGCCCGGCGTTGGAAATGTCGGGTCCGCGAAGAAAGCGAGGAGTAGCGTCATGAAGCAGGGAATCCACCCCGATTTCAAGGAAACCACCATCACCTGTGCCTGCGGCGCGGTGTACCGCACCAAATCCACCAAGGAAAATCTGAAGGTCGATATTTGTTCAAAGTGCCACCCGTTCTTTACCGGCAAGCAGAAGTTTGTCGATGCGGGCGGTCGCGTGGACAAGTTCAAGAAGAAGTTCAACTTGGGTTGAGCGTCCGCTTTTCGCGGGCTCGTCAGGCGCAGAAACGATGGTTTCTGCGCCTTTTTTCATCGTCAAATAAGGAGGATCCTCTATATGGAAGAACAACAACCGATCCGGGCCGTCCTGCTTGCGGCGTCGCTGGGGCGGACGGCGGAGGACTGCGAAACGTCGCTGGGCGAGCTGGAGCGTTTGCTGGAAACGGCGGGCGGCGAAGTCGCGTTCACGGTTTTGCAGAACCGGGAACGCCCGGACCCGGCGACCTACCTCGGCGCCGGAAAGTGCGAGGAAGTCGCGAAGCTGCTCGAAGCGGACCCGACGGTGACGCTGGCGGTGTTCGACAACGAACTGACCCCGTCGCAGATCGCGTCGGCGGAGGACCTGCTGCAGGTGCGCGTCATCGACCGCACCATGCTGATTTTAGACATCTTCGCCAAGCACGCCAAGACGGCGGAGGGCAAGCTGCAGGTCGAGATCGCCTGCCTGCGGTATACGGCGCCGCGGCTGACCGGGAAGGGCAAGTCGCTTTCCCGGCAGGGCGGCGGCATCGGCAGCCGGGGACCCGGTGAGAGCAAGCTGGAGACCGATCGGCGGCATATCCGCAGCCGTATCGAGACGCTTCAGAACGCCCTTGCGGAGCTGGAACGGACGAGAGGGGTCAAGCGCTCGCAGCGAATGCGGTCGGGTACGCCGACGGCGGCGATCGTCGGGTATACGAACGCCGGGAAATCCACCCTGCTCAACCGGCTGACCGACGCGGGCGTGCTGGCGGAGGACAAGCTGTTCGCGACGCTCGACCCGGTCACGCGGCGGCTGACCCTGCCCGGCGGGACCGAGGTGCTGCTGACGGATACCGTCGGGTTCATCGACCGCCTGCCGACCCACCTCGTCAAGGCGTTCCGCTCGACGCTGGAGGAATTGACCTACTGCGACGTCGTGATCTGCCTGACCGACGCGTCCGAACCGGCGGAGGAACGGCGAAGGAAGCACGCGGTGGTCACGCGGCTGGTCGAGGAGCTCGGCGCGTCGGAGAAGCCGCTGCTGGAGGTGTACAATAAGACCGACCTGCTTTCGGACGGGGAGCGGTCGCTGTTCCCGGGCAACGCGATCGAAATTTCGGCGGCGACCGGGGACGGGGTGGACGTTTTCCTGACGCGGCTGGAGGAAACGGTCAACGGCGGGAAGAAAACGCTGACTCTCTTCTTCCCGCACGCGGAATCGGCGGCCGCCGCGGCGGTGTACCGCGACGCGACGGTGCTGGATACGGAATATACGCCGGACGGCGTGCGCGTCACCGCGCGCTGCGACGAACGGGCATATTCCCTCTATTCAAGGTATGCTGTGTCGGGGTTTCACCCCGAACCCCATTCAAGGAACTTTTTGAAAAAAGTTCCTTGAAAATCCTCAAAAACTTTTCGGTTTGGTGTCTAAATTGTGTGTGGGCAAGGTTCCCGAAGCGTCCGGGTGCGCATCAGAAAACGGCGTTAGCGCCGTTTTTCTAAAGCATTTCCCTAAATTGGGGGAGCAGACTGCGAGAGCAGTCAGGCGAATTTGGGGGACGAGGTAAATTGGGGAGCAGAGGGGTAAAAATCCGAACGAATTTCCATGATTTTGCCGCTTTGCGGCAAATGCGGGTCGATGTTTGACCCGCAAATGGAAATTCGCCCTTGCCAATTAAGCAAACGCGAAAGGAATTTTGTACGGTTTGCCGCAAAGCGGCAAATTCGGGTCGTTTTTTGACCCGAAAGTACAAAACTTCCGTGTTCAGAGAAGCATCGGCTTCTCTGAATATGGGCACGACGATAAGGGGGCGGGGAATGGAATTCCCCGCACGTTCCCCACCGTACCCCTCGTTCCCCCGAAATGTTTTTACAAGATTTTTACAGCCGAACGGCTTGACAAGGCGGCGGCGGGGGAGTATACTATGGAAAAACAGGGAGCGGAGAGGTGTCACATGGCAGGAAAGCAGAAAACCAAGTGGGGGTACCGCGCAGCGGTCGCGGTGCTGACGATCGTCGCGGCGGCGCTGGTGCTGGCGTACGGGCTGCTGTCGAACGATCGGTCGACGACGAGCTCGGGAGACCCGGCGAGCGGCGACGCGCCGGTTTCTTCCGCGCCGCAGGAAAGCAGCGAGCCGCAGGGCGGGGAGCAGTCGCCCACTTCCGCGATCCAGCTCCCGACCGAGGAGGATACGGTCGTCAGCCTGCTGGCGTGCGGGGACAACCTGATCCACCCGTCCGTCTACTACTACGCGATGGAATGCTATGCCGAAACGCACCAGGAGCAATGCACCTACGTCGCGACCAACGACGCGAACTACGACTTCCTGCCGATCTACGAGCACGTCGCGGAACGTATGAAGTCGGCGGACATCTGCTATATCAACCAGGAAACGCTCTCCGGCGGGGACGGGACGAAGATCTACGGCTACCCGACGTTCAACTCCCCCGAGGCGGTCGGCCGGACGCTCAAGGAACTGGGCGTGGACGTCGTCAATATGGCGCATAACCATATGCTCGACGCCGGGAACGACAGTTTCCTGATCCACTCCGACGGATTCTTCCGCTCGCTCGGCATGACCCCGCTCGGCTATTATGCGAATCAGGCGGCGACGGACACGATCCCGATCGTCGAATCCAAGGGGCTGAAGTTCGCTTTTTTGGCGTATACGTACAGCACGAACGGCATCACCTGTAACTCGGGGACGTATATCCCGTACCTCGACGAATCGCTGGTCCGTAAGCAGGTCGCGCTCGCGAAACAGCAGGCGGACGTGGTCGTCGTCTCCGCGCACTGGGGCGACGAGGACAGCTATACCCCGAACGCCGAACAGAAGCGCTACGCGGAACTGTTCTGCAGCCTCGGCGTGGACGCCGTGATCGGGATGCATTCCCACTGTATCCAGCCGATGCAGTGGATGGATCGCCCCGACGGGAAGAAGATGCTGCTGACCTATTCGCTCGGGAACTTCGTGTCCGGGATGCAGAACGGGCTGAACGTGCTGGAAGGGATGCTCTCGTTCGATGTGCGCAAGAGCGCCGAGACCGGGGAGATCACGGTCGAAAACCCCGTCTTTACCCCGCTCGTCCTGCATTATGTGAAGGGACAGTCCGTCAATACCCAGCTCGACACCGGCTACCGGGGGTTCAAGCTCTACGACTTGAAGGACTATACCGCCGAACTCGCCGCGCAGCACGGCGTCGTCTGGTACGAGACCAATCGCGGACACCGTACGACCCTCTACGGCGGTGCGTTCGGGATCGAGTCCCTGTATAAGACCCTCCAAACGGTCATTCCGGCGGAGTTTCTTCCCGAGGAATACCGATAAAACTTTCGAGGGGGGACCACGATCACGGCGACTTCGCGCATTTCATGCGCTCCGCCTTGTTCCGTGGTTCCCTCATCCAAAACGGCTTGCCGTTTTGGATAGCGAAGGCTCCCCCCTCGGCACGTCAAAAACCTGGCTCGGCTTGCGCCACTTCTGACGCCGCCATCGCCGGTTTTCTCTGGAGGTGCCAAATCTGCGGCGCATGTCCGCAGATTTGGCGTCATTTGTGTGCGGGGAAGGTTCCCCGGCGCTCGGGTACGCATCAGAAAACGGCGTGGGTGCGGGAAAACGAACGTCTTGCGGGCACAAACGTGTCCGCAAGACGTTTTTTCGCTTTTTTATTCCTTACGAAAATTGGGTGCGAGCGAGCGCTCTGCGGGAGCCGGCAACAATCGGGTCGCGAAGGCATGAACCGAGTAAGCACCGAACGCAACCCTCGAGGCATGAAGGCATACCCTTTCATAAATAGCCCCCAAAATCGACGACAGTCGATTTTGCGCTAGGGGGGCTTGGGGGTGCTGGCACCCCCAACGTACTCCTCGTATCCCTCGTTCCCCCGCCCCACTCGTATTTTTTTCCTCGAATGTAGGTTTGTCAATGATGTGTTACAAAGTCAGGAAAAGAAAAGAGGACATCTTTAGGAGAGAACCAGTTAAGC
>CANRIX010000027.1 GCA_947630765.1 uncultured Clostridia bacterium
TCCGCTTAACTGGTTCTCTCCTAAAGATGTCCTCTTTTCTTTTCCTGACTCTGTAACACATCATTGACAAACCTACATTTTTGCAAAACGTCCTTGACAACCGACAAAAAACGTGATAAAATGACCCCGAAGCGTACCAAACGGTTATGGCGGTTGCCTCCTCACTGCAAAGAAAAGGAGGTTTCTTACAAATGAGCCTCCTTTCCTCGCGCAAAAAAGGAGGTGATGCGATGTGTACATGACGCTGACGGAATGCCTCGGCATCCTGAACCTGATCGTACAGGTCGTCGCGCTGATGATCTTGTTTCATCAAAGCAATAAAAAGAACTAACCGCCCACTTTCCCAAAGTATCGGTTAGTTCCATTCTGAGGGGAGTGCGACCGCTATCCGGTACGCTTCTCCTGCTTTTATTATACCACATTTTCCCCGATTTGTCAAGTCCTTTTTGCAAAATCGCAATAAAAAGAACGAACCGCCCATCCTCCAAAATGATCGGTTCGTTCTTAACCAGAGGAGTGCAACCTTTCCCCATCAATCGTGCGTATACTTTTCCGGGATTGCGACGATTTTCGCGGAAAATCCCGCACGGTCGTCGTCGTTGGTCGCGGTCCCCTCCAGCTGATAGACCGGCTGCAGGATCTCGCACCCGTCGACGTACTGATTCACGAAAAACAATTTCGTTTGCTCGATACAGAGCGAATCCGCCTGCCCCTTGAGGTCCGTCGTAAACGCGTCCGCCTTTTTGATCCGCTTGACCGCGTCGTCGAGCGAAAGCAGGTCCATTTTTCCCGTCTGTTCGTACGAATACAGGCGCAACGCGATCTCGCAAAGCCCGTTCGCGTCGAAGTACAGCGTGCAGTAGTTGTCCCCGATGACGCGGACCCCGTTCAGGACCGGATAAAAGGCATACCCCTTCCGCACCGTATACGACCCTTCGGAATCGGAAACACTCGTCACGAACTTCTGCCCGGCAAATTCATAGTCGCCCTTGATGATGGGAAGGCTCTCAAACACCTTTTTGGCTTCTGCCTCCAGTTCCTCGTCGCTCTGCTGCATCTCCCCGCAATCGGTTAACGCCGTGTTTCTGTATTGGATCAGATTATCTGTTACCCAAAATGCCGTAACAAGTTCTTTGCTTGCACCGGTTCCCTTTTCAATCTTAATCGACATATTGTCGCCGTCGTGCTGCACCGGCTCCCGCACGCCGAAGGAAGCCGCGAAGTCGATCAGCTCCTGTTCCGTGACCGCATACGGCGTAATTTGATAGATCGGCAGCGTGTCGTCGTACCGCTCGCTTGACTGATCCTCGACGTCGGCCCAGAGGGAAATCCGCCTTTCCGCACTGCCCGCTTCGTCCGAATCCGCCGGCACCAGAACGATCCGCTTGTACTTGCCGCCCAGAAGCGAGCAGGCCGACAGCACGAGCGCAAGCGCGACCGTCAAAAGCAAAAGTCTTTTTTTCTTTTTCATGGAAAACCCCCTTTTTCGGTTCGGCCCGTCCGTGCGACCGCGTCCCCCTCTCTCTATGGTACCACACGTCCCCCGATTTGTCAAGCTTTTTTTATGAATCGTCCTTGACAGCCGACAGAAAGCGTGGTAGAATAGCGTCGAAGCGTACCGCCCAACGGGAGGGAGTTTATGAAAAAAAGGCACGTCGTTTTGCTTTGCATTGGCGTTCTGGTGCTGCTGCTAACGGTTTTGATCGTCATAAAAAAGATAGAGGACGATCAAAAATACGTGATTCGCGGCGAGATCGCGTCCGTAGAAGTTGTGGACAGTTTGCGACGCGGTCCGATCGAGACTTCGGATACGGAAGCCATCTCCGTGCTGTTAAACTGCATCAAGGATGTACAGAAAAATAACAGAAGGCGGATCCGGGATATCGAACAGGCACCGACGTTTTATGAGATCACGGTCCACTTTGCGAATGGGGAAGACCAAACCTATGAATATAGGGTCTACCCGTCCACGGCGTACGAAGACCCGTTTGGACCGTTTTATGATTTGTTTTCGACCGGGTAGGCTGCCGCAAACGGGAAAGCTTTTGCGGATTTTCAAGGGAGCAAAAAGTCCCCATGCGACGTTTTCACAAAAAAACGCTCTGTCCCTTTCGGACAGAGCGTTTTGCGTTTTCGGAAACCCCTTATTCCCCGTCGGCGGCGTCCGCGGCGGCGAGCGCGTCGCGGCGGGACAGGTTCAGACGACCCTTCTCGTCGATCTCGGTCACCATGACCTTGATCTGGTCGCCGACCGACACGACGTCCTCGACTTTCGCCACACGGTGCTTGTCAAGCTGGGAAATATGCACCAAGCCCTCCTTGCCCGGGGCGATCTCGACGAACGCGCCGAAGTTCATCAGACGCGTGACCGTGCCCATATAGATCGTGCCCGGTTCCGGGTCCTTCGCGATCGCTTCGATCAGGGCGAGCGCACGGTAGCCGTCGTCCTTGTTGACCGCTGCGATGAACACCGAGCCGTCGTCGTCGATATCGATCTTGCAGTTCGTGTCCGCGCAGATCTTCTGAATGACCTTTCCGCCCGAACCGATGACCTCGCGGATCTTCTCCGGGTCGATCTTGGTCGTGATCATCTTCGGCGCGTACTTCGACACGTCCTCACGCGGTGCGGGGAGGGTCTTGAGCAGGTACTCGTCGATGATGAAGAACCGCCCCTTGCGCGTGACCTCGAACGCGGACTTGATGATCTCCGGCGTCAGCCCGTCGATCTTCAGATCCATCTGGATGGACGTGATGCCCTTCTTGGTCCCGGCGACCTTGAAATCCATGTCGCCGAAGAAATCCTCCAACCCCTGGATATCGATCATGGTCATCCAGCGGTCCCCTTCGGTGATCAGACCGCAGGAGATCCCGGCGACCGGCGCCTTGATCGGCACGCCGGCGTCCATCAGCGCGAGCGTCGAGCCGCACACGGACGCCTGCGACGTCGAACCGTTCGACGAAATGACCTCCGACACGCAGCGGATCGCGTACGGGAACTCTTCGACCGACGGCAGGACCGGCAGCAGCGAACGCTCGGCGAGCGCCCCGTGCCCGATCTCGCGACGTCCCGCCCCGCGCGACGCCTTCGCTTCGCCGACCGAAAAGCCCGGCATATTGTAGTGGTGCATATACCGCTTGGTCTCCTCGACGTCGATCCCGTCGAGCAATTGCACCTCGCTCATCGGCGCGAGCGTGCAGGTGGTCAGCACCTGCGTCTGCCCACGGGTGAACATCCCCGACCCGTGCACACGCGGCAGCACCCCGACCTCGGCGGCGAGCGGACGGATCTGGTCCATCTTGCGCCCGTCGACGCGGCGCTGCTCGGTCAGCAGCCAATGGCGGACGATCTTCTTTTGCAGCTTATACAGGCATTCGTCGATCAGCGCCTTACTGTCCGGGTATTCCTCGGCGAGCGCTTCGTACACCTTGTCGTAGACCGGCTTGAGCCGTGCGTCGCGGACCTTCTTGTCGTCGGTGTCCAGCGCCGCTTCGACCTCCGGGCGGACCATGGCTTCGATCTTGTCGAACAGCTCCGGGTCCGGCACGCAGGACGGATATTCAAACTTCGGCTTGCCGATCTCCGCGCGGATGCCCTCGATGAACGCGACCAGCCCCTTGATTTCCTCGTGCGCCTGCATGATCGCGTCGAACATCGTGTCGTCGGCGACCTGGTTCGCGCCGGCTTCGATCATGACCACCTTCTTCGCCGTCCCGGCGACGGTCAGCTGCAGATCGCTGACCTGCCGTTCGGCAAGCGTCGGGTTGATGACGACCTTGCCGTCCACCAGACCGACGAACACGCCCGCGATCGGTCCGTTCCACGGGATATCCGAAATGGTCAGCGCGATCGACGCGCCGAGCATCGCCGCGACCTCCGGCGAGCAGTCGTGGTCGACCGACATGACCGTCAGCGACAGCACCACGTCGTTGCGCAGGTCCTTCGGGAACAGCGGACGGATCGGGCGGTCGATGACGCGGGACGCTAAGATCGCGTGCTCGGTCGGGCGGCCCTCGCGGCGGTTCCACGAACCGGGGATCCGACCGACGGAATACAGTTTTTCCTCAAAATCCACGGAAAGCGGGAGGAAATCGATGCCTTCGCGGGGGGCGGCGGACGCCGTCGCCGTGCAGAGCACCGCCGTTTCGCCGTAGCGAACCAGGCAGGAGCCGTTGGCGAGCTGCGCCATCTTGCCGGTCTCGATCACCAGCGGGCGACCCGCGAGGGTATAGCTGAACTTGCGGAAATCTTCAAACATTTTGCTTCTTCCTTTCGTTTTTCTGACCGCCGCAAGCGTAGTTTAGCACTTAACCGAACGTCCGAACCCCGTTTTTTTCGGGCGCACGGGTAAATGATAAACCGGCTTACGGCGAGGGGTCGGCGGGAAGGCGGTCCGGTCCAGCGAACCGCCCTCCCTTGGCTTGCTTACTTGCTTACTTGCGCAGACCCAGCTGCTCGACGATGGCGCGGTAGCGGTTGATGTCCCGCTTCTGCAGGTAGCCGAGGAACTTGCGGCGCTTGCTGACCATCTGCTGCAGTCCCCGGCGGGAATGGTTGTCCTTCGGGTTCGCCTGCAAATGGGCGGTCAGCTGACGGATGCGGGTCGTCAGAATGGCGATCTGCACCTCCGCCGAGCCGGTGTCGCCCTCATGGACGGCATACGTCTTGATGATCTGCTGCTTTTCTTCCTTGAGAAGCACTTCTTTTCACCTCCGTTTGATTCGATCCGGCAAAACCGAGCGGAAGGTCAAGGTGAAATTTGCCTTCGACCCAGCCATGCCTTCCTCCTACTATACCATATTTTTTCCGGCTTGTAAAGAGGAAAATTCGATTTTTTCTGCTTTTCGGCGAAAAAATTTCCGCTTTGCGCGTTCTTTGGTGCGTCCGTCGCGAAAAAATTCGCCCGTTCGCCGGAATTCTTTCCCGTACCCCCTTGCCAAACGGTTGTTTTTGTGGTAAAATGAATGCGTAAGAAACGACGGGGGAGGGAACGCGTTTTTGAAACGGGAAATTCGCCGCGACCGGCTGCTGCAGGCGGTTGGGCTGTTCGTCGTCGCCGCGCTCACCGCGGCGTTCCTCTATGCGTTTGCGAACAAGCTCCTGCCCGCGCAGGAGGAGGGCGACGTTTTCGCCACCGTGTACGCATTTTCACAGGACGAAACGGACGAGTAGGGTAGTACGAGGAGTACGAGGAGTACGTGTGGGGGACGTCGCGTCCCCCACGCCCCCCGTATGTTGGGGGATATCATAGGGACATATCAAGGGGTGGCGTTCCCGCCTTGTCTCTTGCGTTTGGGCGACCCCCAAATTCGCGTCGTTGCTATCGCAACGTGCGCCCCCAAATGTGCGGTGAACGGAGAAGGAGATCGTGGGAACAACCCCGTTTTGCACGGGGTTGTTTCCGATTTTCGTCGGCGGACCGCCTTTCGGGCGACCCGTGAAAACCCGTTCCTCGTTTTTCGGTGCAGGAGGGCATAATGGAAAAATTGTATCGTATGGCGAAGGGGCATACCGCCCGTTTCCCCAACGGCAACGAGCCGTTTCAGATCGTCACGCGGCTGCTGGAGGAATGCGGCGAGGTCGCGAGCGAAGTGAACCATTTTGAGCGCAGTGGGATAAAGATCCAGAAGCTCGGCGACCCGTCCCCGGCGCATTTGGCGGACGAGATCAAGCAGGCGATCAATGCGCTGATCCAGCTTGCGCAGTACTACGGGATCGAGGAGGAACTCGAGCGTTCGATCGACAGGTCGCTCGAACGGATAAGCAAAGAGGCGTGAAGTCCCCATCGGATGGGCAAAAAAGCAATCGAATGCGTTGTTTCTATTGACAAATCGTTCGCGATATGGTATATTCTTTAGGAAACGACCGATAAATATTCATAAAATATGCAAAAGCGTCGGCTTTGCAAAAAATAACGTTCGCGGAGGTGTTAAGACCCATGGCGAAAAAGAAAGAGATCGTGGCGATGCTCTTAGCGGGCGGGCAGGGCAGTCGGCTCTACCTGCTGACCGAGCGCATCGCGAAGCCCGCCGTCACGTTCGGCGGCAAGTACCACATCATCGACTTCCCCCTGTCCAACTGCGTCAATTCCGGCATCGACACGGTCGGCGTCCTGACGCAGTACCAGCCGCTCGCGCTCAACGAGTACGTCGGCAACGGGCTGCCGTGGGACCTCGACCGCACCTACGGCGGCGCACGCACCCTGCCGCCCTACCAGGCGATGGACCGCTCGGAGTGGTACAAGGGCACGGCGAACGCCGTCTACCAGAACATGAACTTCATCGACAAGTTCGACCCGGACTACGTCATGGTCCTTTCCGGCGACCACATCTACCGCATGGACTACGCCGAAATGGTCGAGTTTCACAAGCAGAAAGGGGCGGTCTGCACGATCGCGGTCTTTGACGTCCCGCTGGACGAAGCGTCCCGGTTCGGCATCATGGAGACCGACGCGGACGACCGCGTCTGCTCGTTTGAGGAAAAACCCAAAGCCCCGAAGAGCACCAAGGCGTCCATGGGCATCTACGTCTTTTCGACGGACGCCCTGCGGCGGTACCTGCTCGCGGACGACGCGGACGAGAGCAGCGAAAAGGACTTCGGCAAGAACGTCATTCCGGCGATGCTCCGTGCGGGCGAGCCGCTCTACGCCTTCCCGTTCCACGGCTACTGGAAGGACGTCGGGACCATCCGCAGTCTGTGGGAGGCGAACATGGACCTCCTCGGCGAAAACCCCGCCCTGTCCCTGCAGGACAGCTCCTGGCGCATCTATTCCCGCTCCGACGTCCGTGCGCCGCAGTACATCGGCGGGAACGCGGTGGTGCGCAATTCGGTCATCACCGAGGGGTGCGAGATCTACGGGCAGGTGGTCAACAGCGTGCTGTCCGGCGGCGTGGTGGTCGAAAAGAACGCGGTCGTGCGCGACAGCGTCCTGTTCGACGACGTGGTCGTCGGCGAGGGGGCGTGCGTGGACTATTCGGTCGTCGACGGGCGGACGACGTTCGGCGCGGGCTGCCGGGTCGGCGCCCCGCGGGAAACCGCGTCCGAGCTGACCTTGGTCGGCGGCGGGCTGAACGTCCCCGACGGGACCTCCATCCCGGAAGGCTGCCGCTTCGGCGCGAAGGAACTGGAAAAAGCCTTGAAAGGGGGCGAAAACGCATGAGTGCGGTCGCGATCCTGTTTGCCGGGCTGAACGAGCGGCAGGTGCCGGAGCTGACCTCCGAGCGGACCATGGCGTCCGTCCCGTTCGCCTGCCGGTACCGGCTGATCGATTTCATGCTTTCCAACGTCGTCAACGCCGGCATCACGCACGTCGGCGTGCTGACCCACTACAACTACCAGTCCCTCATGGACCACCTCGGCACCGGCAAGGACTGGGACCTCGCACGCCGCAACGGCGGCCTGCACATCCTGCCGCCGTTCATCACGGCGTTCGCGAACTTCGGCGTCAGCGGGCTGTCCGCGACGCGGCTGGAAGCGCTCTGCAGCGCCCGCTCCTTCCTGTCCGACTGCACCGAGGACACAGTGCTGATCTCCGACGGCGACCTGATCTGCAACCTCGACCTGAACGAGTTCCTTCGCGCCCACCGCGAGACCGGCGCGGACATCACGGTCGCGGTCCAGCGGCGCGAGGTGGCGGGCAAGTACGAGGTCAGCGTGGTGCGCTCGGATTCGAACGGGCGGTTCCTCGAAGCGACCAAGTTCAACGACAGCGCGCCCGGCGAAAAGGACGTGCAGGTCCAGCTGCTCGCCGTCGACCGCACGTTCCTATTGCAGCAGCTCACGGAATGCGTCGCCCACGGCTACGAGAGCCTGACGCAGGACCTGCTCAACCGCTGTGCCGCGACGGCGCAGGTGCGCGTCTACCGCATTGCCGAAAGCTGCGAGACGGTTTCCAGCCTCGCCGACTACTACCGGCTCAGTATGGATATGCTCGACCCCGCGGTGCGCGAGCGGCTCTTCGCGGTGAAGAACCGCCCCGTCCTGACGCGGATCTGGAACTCCGTCCCGACCGTCTACGCCGGGGATTCGCTCGTCAAGAATTCCCTCGTCGCCGACGGCTGCGTCATCGAGGGCATCGTCGAGAATTCCATCCTCTTCCGCGGTGTGCACGTCGGCAAGAACACCAGCGTCGAGAACTGCATCCTGCTCCCCGATACCTACGTCGGCAACAACGCCTACCTCAACTGCGTCATTACCGACAAGCGCGTCACCGTCCGCGACGGTCGCGTCCTCTCCGGTCACGAGTCCCGCCCGTTCTTTATCGAAAAGTACGTCGCCGTTTGAGAGGGACGAGAGGGACGAGGAGTACGATGGGGGTGCCAGCACCCCCAAGCCCCCCTAGCGCGAAATCGACCCTGTCGATTTCGGGGGTGTCAAAGATTTTATTTTGCCTTCCTGCCTTGGGGTTTGCGTTCGGTTCCCTCTCGGTTTTCGCCTTCGCGACCCGCAGTTCGCCGGCTCCAGCGGTCCGCACTCGCGAACCGCCCTCGCTCGCACCCAAATTTGCGTTTTAAGACTGAGACGTATGGTACGAGCGCTGGTTCCGATAGGAACCTCGCGAGGTTCGAGCGGTTTTTTACCGCTGACGTAAGGGTTTGTCGGACGCATTTATAAATTCCCACCCCCGAAATCGACAAGGTCGATTTCGCGCTACGGGGGTGTGGGGGTAGTTACTACCCCCACCGTACCCCTCGTACCCCGTTCCCCCTTGCACTATTATACGTCAGGAGGATATACTAATATGAAGATACTGCACATCGCATCGGAAGCGTTGCCGTTCGCGGCGTCGGGCGGGCTGGCGGACGTGGTCGGCGCGCTGCCGGCGGCGCTGAAGAAAGCGTCGCCGGAGGACGACGTACGGGTGATCCTGCCGCTGTACGGCACGACGTCGTCGGCGTGGCGGGAGAAGCTGACGTTCCTGTTCCACCGCACGGTTTCGCTGAACTGGCGGAACCAGTACTGCGGCGTATTCACCGCGACGGTCCACGGCGTGGTGTTTTACCTGCTCGACAACGAATACTACTTCAAGCGCCCGACGCTGTACGGCGAGTTTGACGACGGCGAGCGGTTCGCGTTCTTCTGCCGCGCGGCGGTGGCGATCCTGCCGGACCTCGGCTTCTTCCCGGACGTCCTGCACGCCCACGACTGGCAGGCGGCGCTCTCCGTGCTCTACCTGAAGCGGAAGTACGCCGACGCCGATGGATACCGTAACGTCAAGACGGTTTTCACCATCCACAACGTCCAGTACCAGGGGAAATACGGGTACGAACTGATGAACGACGTGTTCGACCTGCTGCCGTCGGACTTCGAGCTAGTGGAGTACGACGGGTGCCTGAACCTGATGAAGGGCGCGATCCTCGCGGCGGACAAGGTGACGACGGTCAGCCCACGCTATGCGGAGGAGCTGCTCGAGCCGCAGTACGCGTTCGGGCTGGACCCGATCCTGCGGATGTGCGCCGGGAAGCTGACGGGCATCCTCAACGGGATCGACCGCGAGCTGTACAGCCCGTCGAAGAGCCCGGAACTGCCCGCGTCGTTCCACGTCAACCGCATGGCGGGAAAAACCGTCTGCAAGCGGGAGCTGCAGGAGCAGCTCGGGCTGCCGACCGAGGCGGAAACGCCGCTGATCGCGATGGTGACGCGGCTGGTGGACGCGAAGGGGCTGGACCTGCTGACCCTCGCGGCGGAGCCGCTGCTGGAGGAGGACGTGCAGCTGGTCGTGCTGGGCAAGGGGGACTTCTACTACGAGGAGTTCTTCCGCCGGCTCGCCGAGCGCCATTCGGATAAATGCCGCGCGGTCTTGCGGTTCGACCAGGTGCTGGCGAAGCGCATCTACGCGGGTGCGGATATCTTCCTCATGCCGTCGCGTACCGAGCCGTGCGGGCTCGCGCAGATGATCTGCTCGCGGTTCGGGACCGTGCCGGTCGTGCACGAGACCGGCGGGCTGCGGGACAGCATCCGCGACGCGGGCTGCGAGGGCGGCGGGAACGGGTTCACGTTCGCCGCGTACAACGCGTGGGATATGCTCTACGCCGTCCGCAACGCGCTCGACCTCTACCGCGACGCCGACGCCTGGCGCAAGCTCGTCCGCCGCGTTATGCTCACCGACTTTTCCTGGGACGTTTCCGCGAAAAAGTACTTGGAACTGTATCAAAGCCTGCTGTAGAAGGGGAGAACGAGGGGTACGGGAGGAACGTGCGGGGAACTCCGTTCCCCGCCCCCTTATCGTCGTGCCCCGTTTTGTGCGAATTTCCATTTGCGGGGCAACCGCGCCCCGTATTTGCCGCAAAGCGGCAAAATCATGGAAATTCGTTCGGATTTTCGACCCCTCTGCTCCCCAATTTTCCCCCTTCCCGGCGACCCCCAAATTCGCCTGACCGCATTGCGGTCTGCGCCCCCGATTTACGTCTCGAAAAGAAATTTTATCACAAAATAAAACGTATGGAACGGGCGCTGGCTCGAATTTCCACGGTTTGCCGCGAAGCGGCAAATGCGGCTCGCGGTTGAGCCGCAAGGGGAAACTTCGGCGTTCGCAAAAGTCATTGACTTTTGCGAATTGCGACAGCAATCACGCGAATTTGGGGGTAACAATTTTTTTGTGCAGACGAAAAATCCCCACGGACGCATTTATAAATTTCCCCCGAAATCGACATCGTCGATTTCGCACTGTGGGGGTTTGGGGGTTGTCACAACCCCCAACGTACTCTTCGTCCCCCACCGTACCCCTTATTCAACCACACCACGGAGATGAAAAAAGCCATGAACCTTCCAAAGATCGACCGCGCGACCGTAACGGACGCGCTGAAGAGCAAGCTGTCGCGGTACTTCGGCACGACGCCGGAGGAAGCGACGGCGCAGCAGATGTACCAGGCGACGGTCCTGAGCGTGCGGGATCTGCTGAGCGTGCGGAGCCGCGAAACGGTCCGCAAGACCCGTGAACAGGGCGCGAAGCAGGTTTTTTACCTGTGTATGGAGTTCCTGATGGGACGCATGCTGCGCATGAACCTGTGCAATTTGGGCGTGGAGCAGTACTACCGCGAAGCGCTGTCGGCGAGCGGCTGGACGCTGGACGACCTGTACGAGCTGGAGCCGGACCCCGGACTGGGCAACGGCGGGCTGGGTCGCCTCGCGGCGTGCTTTTTAGACGCGCTGACGTCGCAGAACTACGCGGCACGTGGGTTTTCCATCCTGTACGAGTACGGGCTGTTCAAGCAGCGCATCGTGGACGGCGAGCAGCTGGAGCTGCCGGACATCTGGCTCCCGGAGGGGCATTGCTGGCTGGTGCCGCGCCCGGACGAGAAGGTCCTCGTGCGGTTCGGCGGCACGGTGCGCGAGGAATGGAAGGGCGGCCATTGCGACATCGTCGAGGAAGGGTACGACGAGTACGAAGCGGTGCCCTACGACCTGTTCGTCACCGGCGGCGGCACGGACACGGTCAACACCCTGCGGCTCTGGAAGTCCCGCGACCCGGACAGCTTCGATATGCAGGCGTTCTCGCAGGGGCAGTACGTCAAGGCGCTGGAGGACAGCACCATGGCGGACGCCATCTCCAAGGTGCTCTATCCGGCGGATAACCACCACGAGGGGAAGCTCCTGCGGCTCTCGCAGCAGTATTTTTTGGTGTCCGCGACGCTGCAGTGGATCGTTTCCAACCATCTGTCGCTCTATCGGTCGCTGGAGACGCTGCCGGACTACACCGCGATCCACATCAACGATACCCACCCGGCGCTGGCGATCCCGGAGCTGATGCGGATTTTGATGGACCTGCACCACTTCTCGTGGGAGCAGGCGTGGGACATCACGACGCGGACCGTGTCGTATACCAACCATACGGTCCTGCCCGAAGCGCTGGAGGTCTGGAACGAGAACCTGTTCTCGCTGAAGCTGCCGCGTATCTACGCGATCATCCGCGAGATCAACGAGCGGTTCTGCCGGTTCGCGTGGCAGAAGTTTATCGGCGACTGGGACAAGATCGGGCGCATGGCGGTGCTGGACCACGGGCAGGTCAAGATGGCGAACCTGTCAGTCATCGGGTCGCACTGCGTCAACGGCGTGTCCGGGCTGCATTCGGAGATTTTGAAAACGGCGGTGTTCCGCGACTACTTCGACCTCTATCCCGACCGCTTCACGAACGTCACGAACGGCATCGCCCACCGCCGCTGGCTGTGCTGCGCGAACCCCGGGCTGTCGAAGCTGCTGGACGAGACCATCGGCGACGGCTACCGCAAGGACCCGGAGCAGCTCGCGAAGCTGCGGGCGTTCGCCGACGACGGCGCGGTGCTGGACCGGCTGGACGACGTGAAACGGGAGAATAAAAGGGCGTTCGCGAAGTATTTGCAGGACACGCGGGGGGTCGTCATCGACCCGGAGAGCATCTTCGACGTGCAGGCGAAGCGCATGCACGAATATAAGCGGCAATTGCTCAACGCACTGCATATCATCTCGCTCTACCAGCGCCTGCGCGAGGACCCGACGGCGGACGTCGCCCCGCGGACCTTCCTGTTCGGCGCGAAGGCGGCGCCGGGGTACTACCTGGCGAAGGATATCCTGCGGCTGATCTGCTGCCTCGGCGCGGAGATCGAGAAGGATCCCCGCATCCGCGAGAAGCTGCGCGTCGTGTTTCTGGAGAACTACAACGTCACGCTCGCCGAGCACCTGATGCCTGCGGCGGAGATCAGCGAGCAGATCTCCCTCGCCGGCAAGGAAGCGAGCGGGACCGGCAACATGAAGTTCATGATCAACGGTGCGCTGACGATCGGCACGCTGGACGGCGCGAACGTCGAGATGGCGCGTCTTGTCGGGGCGGACAACATCTTCATCTTCGGGCATACCGCCGAGGAGGTCGAGGAGCTCTGGCGGAAGGGCTACGCGTCGTCCGAGTACTACGCCCGCTCGCCGCAACTGAAGAAAGCCGTCGACAGCCTGCAGGCGGGGTATAACGGACGTTCCTTCGAGGGATTGGCGAAGTACCTGCTGTATTCCTACGGCGTGTCCGACCCGTTCCTCTGCCTTGCGGACTACGACCAGTACGCCGAGACCCACGAGCGGATGCTCCGCGTCTACGCCGACCGGCGGACGTGGAACCGCATGTCGCTGGAGAACATCGCCTCGGCGGGCTACTTCGCCGCCGATCGCTGTATCCGCGAGTACGCCGACCGCATCTGGCGCCTGCGCCCGCTCCGGGAGGACGGGGAATGAAGGGGAAGGACTGCTTCCTGCGCTTCTCCCACCGGGGATTCACCACCAACAGCCTGACCCTGCCCGGCGGGACGGAGGGAAAGCTGGAGCTCGGGCTTCGCGGGGACGTGCGGAGCGTCCGCTTCTACCTCGGGAACGACGACGGCGTGATCCTGCGGCAGGACGCGCCGTTTTCCCGGCAGGAGGGGGACTACCAGGTCTACGAGGTGCCCCTGCGGGCGGAAGAATTCGCCCCGACGGGGCGGGGGCTGTTCTTCTTCCATTTCGAGCCGGAGTACCCCGACGGGCGGCGGTATACCGCCTTCGACGGCGACCTGCTCTCGCTGGCGCGGGAGTTCTCCGGGGAGCTGCAGCTGACGGTCTATCAGCCGTCCAAGCTGTGGATCGCCGAGAACCGGGTCTACTACGAGATCTTCGTCGACCGCTTCCGCCGCAGCGGGCGCATCAAGCACCCCCGCAACGACGACTGGCACCGCTTCGACCCGGATTGGGAGAACGGGATCCCCGAATATCCACCCGAACCCGGGCAGCCCTTCCCGAACAACACCCACTTCGGCGGCGACCTCGACGGTATCATCGAAAAACTGCCCTACCTTTCGTCGCTGGGGGTCAACGGGCTGTACCTGACCCCGGTCAGCATCGCCTATTCCAACCATAAGTACGACGTCGGGGACTACCTGACGGTGGACCCCTGCTTCGGCGGGGACGACGCGCTCGCACGGCTGACGGAGGCGGCGCATAAGCGGGGCATGACCGTCCTGCTCGACCTCGTGCTCAACCACGTCGGGGCGGACAGCCGCTACTTCAATCGGTACATCGAAAAGAAGCATTTCCCGCAGATCGGGGCGTTCGTGTCCCGCGGTTCGATCTACAGCGAATGGTTCCACATCGAGCAGAGATACCCGACGGCGAAGTACGAATGCTGGTGGGGTCTGGAGAACCTGCCCCGCATCGTGCCGTGCGAGTCCTTCCGGGAGTTCATCTGCGGGGACGTCATCCCGTTCTTCATGGTTGGCCTCGGCGTGGACGGCTTCCGGCTGGACGTCGCGGACGAGCTGACCGACGAATTGCTCGACGAGGTCAACGGGGCGGTCCGCGCCTGCAACCAGAATGGGCTTGTCATCGGCGAAGTCTGGGAGGACGCGTCGAACAAGGTGTCCTACGACCGCCGGAGGCGGTATTTCCAGGGCGGACAGCTGGACGGGACCATGAACTACCCGCTCCGCAGCGCCCTGCTGGACTTCCTCAAGACCGGCGACGCGACGCTGCTGCGCCGCACGACCACCACACTGGTCCGGCATTATCCGCCGGAATCGATGCGGCATACCCTGAATAATATCGGGAGCCACGACACCCCCCGGATCCTGACCCTGCTCGGCGACGGTGACGGAGAGGGCTTGACCAACGACGAAAAGGCGGTCAAACGCCTGACGCCGGACCAGCGGGAAAAGGCGAAGCGACTGCTTGTTTGCGGCTACCCGCTCTTCTGCTTCCTGCCCGGCACGCCCTGCCTTTACTACGGCGACGAGGCGGGCTTGGAGGGCTACGGCGACCCGTTCAACCGCCGTCCGTTCCCGTGGAACCGCCCGGACGAGGACCTGTTCGCCGTCATGCGGTCGTCCAACCTGATCCGGCAGGAGCTGGAGCTGCTGCAGGGCGGGGATTACGAGGTGCTGGACAGCCCGCCGTCGACGTTCGCGTTCCGGCGCTTCCGCCGCCCGTTCGAGGGGACGGTCGAGGTGGTCTGCAACCGCACGGAAGAACCGCTCGCGTGGAAGTTCCAGTCCGATCTGACCATGTGCGAACAGCTCAGCAGGAAGTGGTATACCGGCGGGGCGACCATTCCGCCGTATACTACGCTCTGCTTCCGTAGCACCGTCTATCGCGATAAGTACGATCTGCGGAAGGACCCGATCCACCCGTGGATCTGACCGCCGACCGAAACGGTTTGGCAGACCGCCGGTCCGACCCATCGACGTTCCCCTACATGCCGAAAACCGCTTGTGCCACGCCGGTCCGACGCGCAAAGGCAAGAAGTCTGTTTTTAGACACCCCCAACCGAAAAGTTTTTGAGGATTTTCAAGGAACTTTTTTCAAAAAGTTCCTTGAATGGGGCGTGGGGCAACGCCCCACAAGAAAAACCCCCCGGAAAGGAACCCACCATGCCATCCATGACCCAAAAAATCGCTGACGACGCACGCGCACTCGGCGTGCGGAAGGGGAGCGCACTGCTCGTCCATTCGTCCTTCCGCTCGCTGGGCGGGGGCGTGACGGCGCAGGAGGTGATCGACGGACTGCGCGAAGCGCTCGGACCGGGCGGGACGCTGGTGTTCCCGACGCTCAGCTACCTGTTCGTCGGTCCCGCGCATGCGCGGACGTTCGACGTGCGGACCACCCCGTCGAACGTCGGCTACCTGCCCGAGTACTTCCGCACGCAGGTTTCCGACGCCCGCCGGAGCCTCTGTCCGACGCATTCCTGCGCCGCCGCGGGGGAGAAACGGGATTTCCTCGTCGGCGACCATGCCCTCGACGACACCCCGGCGGGGGCACATTCCCCGTTTCGCCGTTTGCTGGAGCTGGACGGGAGCATCCTGTTCCTCGGCTGCGGGACCAACTGCAATACGTCCATGCACGCCGTCGAGGAGCTTTCCCGTCCGCCGTACCTGTTCGAGGGTCGCTACGACTACGAACTGACCGACGAGACCGGCAAAACCGTCGTCCGCCCCTGCTATGCCCACGATTTCCGCGGCGTCTCCCAGCAGTACCGCCGCATGGAGGACCTGCTGACCGGCGACGAGCTGCGCACCGGGCACATTCTGCAGTCTCCCTGCCACCTCATGCGCTGCGCCCCGCTCTGGGAAAAAGCCGACGCAAAACTCCGCGAGGACCCGCTGTGGTTCGTCGACCGCACCTGACGAAAAACCAATACGAAGGAGCACCAATGCCGTGCAGAATCAACTCTCTCCCGCCGTATTTGGCGAGCTGATCCGCGCATTCTCCCTCAAAGGCGTCTACGTTCGCCACTTTGCCGTCTGCGGCGGCAACATCAACGACACCTACGTTCTCGAAACCGCCCTGCCCGACGGCAAAATCCGCAGCTACGTCGTCCAGCGCATCAACCGCAGCGTGTTCGCGTCGCCCGAGGACGTCGCCGAAAACGCCTACGCCGTCACCGCCCATATCGAGGAAAAGCTGGTCTCCCAGGGCGTGACCGACCTGCACCGACGCGTCCTGCACTACTACCGCAAGTCCGACGGCACGTTCTTCCACACCCTCCCGGAGGGCTGCTTCCGGGCGCTCTCCTATGTCTACGATTCCTTCGGGACCGACCAGCCGGACCCCCGCCTGCTGCGCGGGACCGGGCAGGCGTTCGGCCGCTTCCAGGCGCTGCTCGCGGATTTTCCGACCGAAAAGCTCCATGTGACCATCCCGGACTTCCACAACACCCCCAAGCGCTTCGCCGACCTCGCCGCTTCCGCCCGTGCGGACGTGTGCGGCCGATTGGCCGACGTGCGGGGGATCTACGAAAAACTGCTGTCCATGGCGGGGCAGGTCGACCTGTACGACCGCCTGCACGCGCAGGGGAAGCTGCCGGTGCGCGTCGTGCATAACGACACGAAGTGCAGCAACGTCATGTTCGACGCGACCACGCTCGAGCCGCTCGCCGTCATCGACCTGGACACGGTCATGCCCGGGTTCGCGGGGCACGATTTCGGCGACGCCGTCCGCTTCGCCTGCAATACGCTGCCCGAGGACGCCGACGACGGGGAAAACGCCCGGCTGGATCTGGACGCTTTTGCGCAGTTTGCACAAGGTTTTCTGCCCGAGGTCGGAAAATTTCTGACCCCGACCGAGCTGGAAACACTCCCCGACGGGGTTTTACTGCTGACGCTGGAGCTCGCCGCCCGATTTTTGAAGGACGATTTGGACGGGGATGTGTATTTTAAGTGCCACAAAACCCGTCATAATAGGGTGCGTGCCATATGCCAGACGGCTCTCGCGGGGGATATTACCCGAAAAATGCCGGAAATGCGACAAATCGTACAACGCATCTGTGCGGAAATTTAAGTTTCTGCCGCCCGGCTTTGTTGATTTCGACAAAAATGATAAATTTTTTCAGAAAACTGTTGACAAAGATGGAAAGTTGAGTATAATACTTATTATAATCCCCCTTAAAGAAATGAAGGCAGGTCGGTGATGCCCGTTTGAGGTCGTTTTCGGAAGCGCCCCGGGCGGGGTGTTCGCGTCAGGACGCCGCGGAAGCGGCGCTGGTTTGCCGCGCCCGCGAAGGGGATGACGAGGCGTTCGCCGCGCTTGCCGCGTCCTATCGCCGGTTGGTGTACTGGCACGTTTCCCGTTCGCTCGCGAAGCTGACGGGGGCGGATGCGGACCCGGAGGACCTGTTCCAGGAAGGGCTGATCGGGCTTCTGAAGGCGGTGCGGACGTACGACGGGGTGTCGTCCTCGTTTTCGACGTACGCGTCGGCGTGCGTGGGGAACAGCGTGGTCAGCGCGGTGCGGAAGTATCGGCGGCAAAGTGCGCCGTCGGTCCCGCTCGAAGAGACGCCGGAGGGCGTCGCGTCCTCGCCGGAAAGCGAAGTGATCGACCGCGAAAGCAGTTCGCTGCTGTATGCGCGTGCGCTTTCCGGGCTTTCCGCGTTTGAACGCGCGGTGTTTGAACGGTACTTAGCGGGGCAAAGCTGTTCGGAAGTGGCCAAGGCGCTCGGGAAGCCGGAAAAGGCGGTGGAGAACGCCGTCTGCCGGTCGCGCCGGAAGCTGCGGACGCTGCTTGCGTGAACCGTTGCGGGCATTTCTCAAAAGCGGTAATAGACTGCGTCGGCGCGAAAGCGGGCGTGGGATATTATAGAAAAAATCGAAACAAGGAGTAGGCAAATGTACCAAGACAAGACTTTGGTTTGCAAAGACTGCGGCAACGAGTTCGTGTTCACCGCCGGTGAGCAGGAATTCTATGCGGAAAAGGGCTTCCAGAACGAGCCCCAGCGCTGCAAGGCCTGCAGAGATGCAAAGAAAAACGCTGCCAAAGCGCCCAGAGAAATGTTTGAGACGGTTTGTGCACAGTGCGGGAAAGTCGCTCGCGTTCCTTTCCAGCCGACGACGGACAGACCGGTCCTTTGCAGCGAGTGCTTCGCAGCGAAGAGAGCATAAATAATCCGCATTCATAAACGCAGGTTATTTTCTCGGGGAAAAAGGGCGTTTTCACTCCAGCAGGGTGAAAATGCTCTTTTTTTTGCGCTTGCGCTTTCTTTCGAGGGGACTCCATGTCAAGAGGAAATGCGAAAAATTTATAAAAAATTCAAAAATACTTTTTAGACAAGGGCGTCAAGTTCCAT
>CANRIX010000028.1 GCA_947630765.1 uncultured Clostridia bacterium
CTTAACTGGTTCTCTCCTAAAGATGTCCTCTTTTCTTTTCCTGACTTTGTAACACATCATTGACAAACCTACAATCTTTTTCCGGCAAAAATTGCGAAAAATACCCGGTTCGGTCTTGACAAAACACGGAAAATGGGGTAAACTGGTAAAGCGTAATGCAAAAACGAAAGGAAGAATGAAAAAATGGCATTTCAAAGCCCCTATCTGGCAAGCGTTTACGAGCAGGTCGAGAAACGCAACCCGGGTGAAAAGGAGTTTCTGCAGGCGGTCCGGGAGGTGCTCGAATCGCTGGAGCTGGTCGTCGCGAAGGAGCCGGAGTTCGAGGCGAACGGGGTCATCGAGCGTCTTGTCGAGCCGGAACGGCAGATCCAGTTCCGCGTTTCGTGGGTGGACGACAACGGCAAGGTGCAGGTCAACCGCGGGTACCGCGTGCAGTTCAATTCCGCGATCGGTCCGTACAAGGGCGGTCTGCGTCTGCATCCGTCGGTCAACGCGTCGGTCATCAAGTTCCTCGGATTCGAGCAGATCTTCAAGAACAGCCTGACCGGGCTGCCGATCGGCGGCGGCAAGGGCGGTTCCGACTTCGACCCGAAGGGCAAGTCCGACGGGGAAGTCATGCGGTTCTGCCAGAGCTTTATGACCGAGCTGTCCAAGCACATCGGCGCGGACACGGACGTCCCGGCGGGCGATATCGGCGTCGGTGCGCGGGAGATCGGCTACCTGTTCGGGCAGTATAAGCGCCTGCGCAACGAGTTCACCGGCGTGCTGACCGGCAAGGGATTGACCTACGGCGGGTCGCTCGCGCGGACGGAGGCGACCGGGTACGGGCTTTGCTACTTTACCGAGGAAATGCTCTCCTGCATGAAGAAGGAGTCCTTCCGCGGGAAGCGGGTCGTGATCTCCGGGTCCGGCAACGTCGCGATCTACGCGAACCAGAAGGCGACGGAGCTCGGCGGCAAGGTCGTCGCGATGTCCGACTCGGGCGGATACATCTACGACGAGAACGGGATCGACCTCGCGGTCGTCAAGCAGCTCAAGGAGGTCGAGCGTGCGCGGATCTCCGAATACGTCAAGCGCGTGCCGACGGCGACCTACACGCCCGGCTGCAAGGGCATCTGGACGGTCCCGTGCGACATCGCCCTGCCCTGCGCGACGCAGAACGAGCTGGACGAGGAGGGCGCGAAGGCGCTGGTCGCGAACGGTGTGATCGCCGTCGCGGAGGGCGCGAATATGCCGTCCACGCCGGAGGCGGTGGCGGTGTTCCGGCAGAACGGCGTGCTGTTCGGGCCGGCGAAGGCCGCGAACGCGGGCGGCGTCGCGACGTCGGCGCTCGAAATGAGCCAGAACTCGATGCGCTACGGCTGGACGTTCGAGGAAGTGGACGCGAAGCTGAAGGACATCATGGTCAACATCTTCCACAACGCGTACAATGCGGCGGAGAAGTACGGGGACGCCGGAAACCTCGTCGCAGGCGCGAATATCGCGGGCTTTGAAAAGGTCGCCCGCGCGATGATCGCGCAGGGGATCGCGTACTAATATGCTTCGAGGGGGGGACCGCAATCGCGTCGCCGGTGCTGCGCACCGTCTTGCTCTGCGTTCCCCCCTCGAATACTCCCCCCTCGGAACCTGCCGACACCGTCGGCAGGTTTGAAAACACGGCTCGGCTTGCGCCACTTCTGACGCCGCCTTCGCCATTTTTCTCTGGTTGAGTCACTGCTCCGAACACGATGTGTTTGGAGCGTGCGGCTCATGTCCGCAGATTTGACGTCATTTCTGTGCGGGGAAGGTTTTTGCAGAGTTTGGGTACGCATCAGAAAACGGCGTTTATACAAATCATTTTTTTTGAAAACCGCACGTCCTGCAAATCGTCTATGGGATATTATTCGATTGCAAACGCTTCGCGTTGTTGTGAATCGATGGAAAGTAGGTAAAGCTCCTCCAAATTATAAAATTATGCGAAAAATAGCAGAGTACTGTGATAAGCATAATATTTCATTTGACACAGAACAATACTTACTTCATGGCAAGGAAGATGAAAAATGAAAGCAGATCGTAATAAGACAATAGATTTAACTGTTGAAGAAGGAAAAGAGTATTTGGATCGGTGTATTGCCGTATCGCAAAAATCAAAGATTTCTTCAATCCTTGATAAAACTATACTCGGGGACGCATTTACTGTTCTTCCGTTGCTTCCGGAGAAGTTCGTTGACCTATTGATCGTGGATCCTCCATATAATCTTGATAAGAACTTTAACGGCAAGAAATTTAGAAAGACAACGGATGATGCGTATGAAGAATATACTGAGGCGTGGATAAAACAAGTTTATCCTTTGTTAAAAGATAATGCGACGATATATGTATGTTGCGATTGGCAGTCAAGTCCAACCATAGGCAAAGTGCTAAAAAAACATTTTGTTATCCAGAATCGTATAACCTGGCAGAGAGAAAAAGGACGCGGCGCATTAACTAATTGGAAAAACGGTATGGAAGATATATGGTTCGCCACAGCATCAAAGCAGTATACATTTAATGTTGAGGATGTAAAAATCCGACGGAAAGTAATTGCTCCATACAAGGTCGATGGCAAACCAAAAGACTGGGAAAAAACCGAAAACGGAAATTTCCGCAATACTTATCCATCTAATTTTTGGGATGACATTTCTATTCCTTATTGGTCTATGTCCGAAAATACTGCGCACCCAACGCAGAAACCTGAAAAATTGTTGGCAAAACTTATCCTCGCAAGTTCAAACGAAAATGATGTGGTTTTGGATCCTTTTCTCGGATCCGGCTCAACATCTGTAACGGCGAAAAAGCTGAATCGCCATTATGTTGGAATAGAGCAAAACGATCAATACTGCGTTTGGACCGAGAAACGTCTTGAGATGGCGGAACTCGACAAAACCATTCAGGGATATACAGATGGCGTTTTTTGGGAAAGAAACACCGATGCACTGCAAAAGAAAAGTAGAAATCCTCAGCTTACTTTATGGGGGACTGAAAATGTATAACAAGTCCACGGTTGATCGTTTGATTGGTATCATTGAAGGAAACAACGGGATCGGCGATAAAGAAAAACTTTCCAATTTAGTTCAAAAAGAATTTTGCCTTGTTAAAGATCGCAAGGTATTTGCAAACGATGATTTTGCAATTCGTTTTAGCAAGTCAGAACACAAACGAATGAGCAACACTGTTTTATCTTTATCGGCTCTTCAAAAATATGATAATAAGCCGTTTTTCGTTTGTATTGTTGCACCTACTACGAATTATTTGTTGTTGGCAAATACAACTTTTCTGAAAAAGATAAGTCATTCTTCTCAAGAATTACGAGTTGATAATATTAAGGGGAGTTTTAACGGCAACGATATAGTGTTGGATTTTCAAGGTATTGAAAACGATCCGCGAAATTTTCAATCCTTGTTCGCATATCACGAAGGGTTTTCTTTCCAAGATAATCTTGAGCGTTTGGTTGAAAGCACAAATGGCATCGTTGGCAGAGTTCAAAAATTTTGCGTAACACCTAACGCCAAAACAACTATCCTTAATTCGGTTTCAAGAGCTTCTGCCTTTTTGGCATCAAGCTATTACAACGATTTGCGTAATGATTTAGATGCACGAGTGGCAAAAGTTCAAGGAGAAATTGCTATCGCAGCATTTATTGATAACGTCAATGTGAGAGGGCGTGTTATAGAGTATTTAATAACCGATAACGGTTCAACTCTGAAAGATCAGATCATAAAAGCATTGCGCAACAATGAGCCTTTGCCTAAATTTAAGACTGATGATAAATTGGGCGATTATGCAAAAGAGTATCCGGCATTCAGTACAGAAACAGATATTAAAACGAAAGTCCTATTTCTTGACGGGAATCCCAAAGCATACAATATAGATAAATTACTTGAATTCCTCGCAATAGAAAAGTCTGTATATATGATTTATTTGCTTGGGATCGGAGATAATGGTGAGATTATCGCAAGGCTATGTTCAATTTATGATACACGGCTAATTAAAAACACGAACGTAATTCATCATTGGGCAGGTCGAAACTCTCGAGGGGTTGCACAATTTATCGGAACAGGGTTGGTTCAAATCTTATTAGAGAAGGATGAAACCGATGTTTCAGAAAAGCTAGCAATACCATATCTTGAAAACCTTATTGAGAGATAAAACGTGTTAAAATGATTTGACCCCGTGGCAACAGAATGGCAAAAAATCGGATAGCGGATGCTTTACTGATAATGTGGATAATTTAGATACGCTCTGCTGAAATACATTCTAAAAAACTTGTTTAGAATGTATTTCACGGGAACGAGCGGGAATCAATTGTGGGGATTTGCAACGACTTCATCGCGGACTTTGCGCGTTCCGCCCTGTTTCGCCCCACGCAGTAACGTATATGGGGAAAATGAACGAATTTTTTGCGAATCGGGCGGTTTTTTCGGCAGAATGCGGGGTTGACAAATCCGACGGGGTGTGCTATCATAGATGTAATTCAATAGTCAAAGGCGATGACGAAGACGGCGGCGGGCGCGTCCCTTTCAGAGAGCCGGTGCACGGTGCGAACCGGCAGGGAGCATTCGGCGGCCCCTCACTTCCGAGCCGGAGGTCAGAAAGCCGTGCGGGAAGGCGTTCCGCGCGGGGAGTAGATACCTCCCGTGATTGCTGCGTGAAAGCACAGGGATTGGCGGATCCCGTTGAGCGGCGGCCCCGAGAAAGGCCGCAATTTGAGTGGTACCGCGGATGGCAGGCGTAAGGCCGCACCCGTCTCAAAGAAAAGGCTTTGAGACGGGTGCTTTTGCATTTTTGCGGAGGAAAGGAACGGAAAACATATGTTGACAGTCGATAAGATCTTCCACGCGTCGGTCGTGCTCAAGGAGATCGTGCGCAAGACCGCCGTGGTCCATACCGAGGGGATCACGGACCTGTGCGACCTCTACCTGAAGCCGGAAAACCTGCAGAAAACCGGCTCGTTCAAGCTGCGGGGATCGGGATACAAAATCGCGATGCTTTCGCCGGAGGAAAAGGCACGGGGGGTCATCGCCTGCTCGGCGGGGAACCACGCGCAAGGCGTCGCCCTCGCGGCGACGAAAGCCGGGACTCCGTCGCTGATTTGCCTGCCGGATACGGCGCCGATTTCGAAAATCGAGGCGACTAAAAAGTACGGGGCGAAGGTCTGTCTGGTCGAAGGGTGCTACGACAACGCCTACGAAAAGGCGCTGGAGCTGCAGAAGGAGTTCGGCTACACGCTGGTCCACCCGTTCGACGACGAGGACGTCATCGCGGGGCAGGGGACCATCGGACTGGAGATCGTGCAGGAGATGGACAACGTCGACGCGGTGATCGTGCCGGTCGGGGGCGGCGGGCTGATCGCCGGGGTCGCCTGCGCGATCAAGTCGCTCAATCCCGCCATCAAGGTGTACGGCGTACAGGCGGCGGGCGCACCGAGCATGGTGCAGGCGGTGCAGGCGGGGAAGATCGGCTGTTTAGAGCGGGTGTCGACGATCGCCGACGGCATCGCGGTCAAGCAGCCGGGGGAGATCACGTTCGAGCTCGTGAACAAGTACGTCGACGACCTCGCGGTGGTGACCGAGGACGAGATCTCGTCCGCGATCCTCGCGCTGATCGAAAAGCAGAAGATGATCGCCGAGGGGGCGGGCGCGGTGTCCGTCGCGGCGGCGATGTTCGGCAAGTTTCCGCTGGAGGGGAAGAAGGTCGTCAGCGTGGTTTCCGGCGGCAATATCGACGTGACCAGCCTTTCGCGGGTCATCGAACGGGGGTTGATGAAGGCCGGTCGGTCGTCCAGCCTGCTGATCGAGCTGCTCGACAAGCCGGGACAGCTCAAGGACGTCTCCCGCATCATCGCCGACTGCGGCGGCAACGTCACGAACGTCCATTACGAGCGCACGACGGAGAGCGAGAGCGTCAACGGGTGCTTCCTGCGCATCGCGATGGAGACACGCAACCACGAACACGTCCGGCAAATCGCCGAAGCGCTCCAGAGCGAGGGCTTCAAACTGATTCAGAAATAGGGAAGGATAGACGATATGATGAACGCATCGAAATACAGCCCCGGCTACTATCTCCCGCCGGAGGACTGCTTCGACTGGGTGAAGAAGGACCGGATCGAGAAGTCGCCGCTCTGGTGCAGCGTCGATTTGCGGGACGGCAACCAGAGCCTGGTCATTCCGATGAGCTTCGAGGAGAAAATGGCGTTCTACAAGCTGTTGCTCCGCGTCGGGTTCAAGGAGATCGAGGTCGGCTTCCCGGCCGCGTCCGAGACGGAATACACGTTCCTGCGTTCGCTGATCGAGCGCGAGCTGATCCCGGCGGACGTGACCGTGCAGGTGCTGACCCAGTGCCGGGAACACATCATTCGCAAGACCTTCGAGGCGTGCAAGGGCGCGCCGAGTGCGATCATCCATTTCTACAATTCGGTCAGCGTCGCACAGCGGGAGCAGGTGTTCCGCAAGTCCCGCGAGGAGGTCAAGCAGATCGCCGTGGACGGCGCGAAGCTGGTCAAGCAGCTCGCGTCCGAGTACGAGGGGAACTTCCGATTCGAGTATTCGCCGGAAAGCTTCACCGGCGCCGAGCCGGAATACGCGTTGGAGGTCTGCAACGCGGTGCTGGACGTGCTGGAGCCGGGGCCGGACAACAATGTGATCATCAACCTGCCGGTGACGGTGGAAATGAGCCTGCCGCACGTGTACGCGAGCCAGGTGGAATACGTTCACAAGCATCTGAAGTACCGCGAATACGTCACGCTCAGCCTGCACCCGCACAACGACCGGGGGACCGGCGTGGCGGACACGGAGCTGGCGCTGCTCGCCGGGGCGGACCGCGTCGAGGGAACGCTGTTCGGCAACGGCGAACGCACCGGCAACGTCGACGTGGTGACGCTGGCGATGAACCTGTACACCCACGGGGTGGACCCGGGGCTGGACTTTTCGGATATGCCGGGGCTTGTCGGGGTGTACGAGGCGTGCACGCGTATGCACGTCGGCGAGCGGGTCCCCTACGCGGGGGCGCTGGTGTTCGCCGCCTTTTCCGGCAGCCATCAGGACGCCATCGCCAAGGGCATGAAGTGGCGGGAGGAGAAGCAGCTGGACCGCTGGACCGTGCCGTACATTCCGATCGACCCGACCGACATCAACCGCACCTACGACGCGGACGTCATTCGGGTCAATTCCCAGAGCGGCAAGGGCGGGATCGGGTTCCTGCTCGAGCACACCTACGGCTACGTCCTGCCCGCCGGGATGCGGGAGCATTTCAGCTATCTCTGCAAGGGGATCTCCGACCGGGAGCACAAGGAGCTGCAGCCGGCGGAGCTGCTGGAGATCTTCCGAACGCATTATTTCGACTGCCGCGAACCGCTTTCGGTGCGGAAACTGCATTTCTGCCAGCACGGCGCGGAGGTGGAGGCGGAGATCACGTTTGCGCGGAACGGGGAGGAAAAGACCGTCGCCGGGACTGGGAACGGCTCCATCGACGCGGTCAGCAACGCGCTCAAGGCGTTCACCGGGCAGAGTTACCGCCTGCGGGTGTATACCGAACACAGTATGCAGAACCAGAGCTCCCAGAGCGAAGCGGTCGCCTATATCGGGCTGGAATTCCCGGAGGGCGGCATGTACTGGGGCGCGGGACAGCATACGGATATCATTCGCGCCGGCGCGGACGCGCTGGTGAGCGCGTTCAACAACGCGCTGAAAAGCCGTTGAACGGCGGAATACAGAGGAGGAAACGGACATGGGCATGACGATGACGCAAAAAATTCTCGCGTCCCACGCGGGACTGCCGTCGGTCGAAGCGGGGCAGTTGATCCGGGCGAAGCTGGATCTGGTGCTGGGCAACGACATCACGACGCCGGTGGCGGTCAACGAGTTCCGCAAGGCGGGCTTTTCGGAAGTGTTTGACCGGGATCGCATCGCGATCGTGCTGGACCACTTCGTGCCGAACAAGGACATTAAGGCGGCGGAGCAGTCCAAGCAATGCCGGGAATTCGCCTGCACGCATTGCATCAGCCATTTCTACGACGTCGGGAAGATGGGCATCGAGCACGCCCTGCTGCCGGAGCAGGGGGTCGTGACGGCGGGCGACTGCGTCATCGGCGCGGACAGCCACACCTGCACCTACGGGGCGCTCGGCGCGTTCTCGACCGGGGTCGGCAGTACCGATATGGCCGCCGGAATGGCGACCGGAGAGGCGTGGTTCAAGGTGCCGGCAGCGATTCGGTTCGTCCTGACCGGCAAACTGCCCGCACATTGCAGCGGGAAGGACGTGATTTTAACCATCATCGGGAAGATCGGGGTGGACGGCGCGCTCTATCGGAGCATGGAGTTCACGGGAGAGGGCGTTTCGTCGCTTTCGATGGACGACCGGCTGTGCATTTGCAATATGGCGATCGAAGCCGGGGCGAAGAACGGCATTTTCCCGGTCGACGAGGTGACGGAGGCGTATCTGCAGGGGCGCGCGAAGCGCCCGCCGGTCGTGTTTACGGCGGACGCGGACGCCGTGTACGAATCCACGGTGGAGATCGACCTGTCGGAAATCGTCCCGACGGTCAGCTGCCCGCACCTGCCGGAGAACACCCGTCCCGCGTCGGCGCTTTCGGACGTGAAGATCGACCAGGTCGTCATCGGGAGCTGCACGAACGGGCGCATGGAGGACATGGAAACGGCGTACCGTATTCTGCGCGGGAGGACCGTCGCGGACGGGGTGCGCTGTATCATCATCCCGGCGACCATGGCGGTCTACCGGGAATGCGTGGAGCGCGGGTATGTGACGGCGTTCCTCGACGCGGGCGCGGTCGTATCCACGCCGACCTGCGGACCCTGCCTCGGCGGGTATATGGGCATCCTCGCCGCCGGGGAGCGCTGCGTCGCGACGACCAACCGCAATTTCGTCGGCCGCATGGGGCATGTGGACAGCGAGGTCTACCTCGCGTCCCCCGCGACCGCCGCCGCAAGTGCGCTGACGGGGTACATCACCTCCCCGGACGCGGTATAGAAAGGCAGGAACGCGCAGTATGAAAACCAAAGGAACCGTTTTTCGCTACCCGGACAACGTCGACACCGACGTCATCATTCCGGCGCGGTATCTCAACACCGCCGACGCGCAGGAGCTCGCGAAGCACTGCATGGAGGACATCGACGAAACGTTCGTTTCCCGCGTGAAGAAGGGGGACGTGATCGTCGCCGGCTGGAATTTCGGCTGCGGGTCCTCGCGGGAGCACGCGCCGCTGGTCATCAAGACCTGCGGGACCGGGTGCGTTATCGCCAAGAGCTTCGCCCGCATCTTCTACCGCAACGCGATCAACATCGGGCTGCCGATCCTCGAATGCGAGGAAGCGGCGGATGGCATTTCGGCGGGGGACGAGGTCGAAGTGGACTTCGACACCGGGAAGATCTCCGATCTGACGACCGGCAAGACCTACCAGGCCCAGCCGTTCCCGCCGTTCATCCAGAACATCATCGCCAAGGGCGGGCTGCTCGCTTCGTTAAAGGAGGACTGAACCATGGGTGTACGGAAAACCATCGCGGTCATTCGCGGGGACGGCATCGGCCCGGAGATCGTCGGGGAAGCCCTGCGGGTGCTGGACACGGTCGCGAACTGCTACGAGCATACGTTCGTTTACGACGACGTGGACATGGGCGGGGTCGCCATCGACAAATGGGGGGACCCTCTGCCGCAGGAGATGCTGGAAAAGTGTCTGCGGTCGGACAGCGTGCTGCTCGGTGCGGTCGGCGGCAGGAAGTGGGACGGCGTCCCGGGGGACAAGCGCCCGGAGAAGGGCTTGCTGCGTCTGCGTGCCGGGATGGGCGTCTATTCCAACAACCGCCCGGCGAAGATCTGGAAGCAGCTCGCGGACGCGTCGCCGCTGAAGCGGGAGATCGTCGAAAAGGGCATCGACTTCATGATCGTGCGGGAGCTGACCGGGGGCATCTACTTCGGCACGCACCGCACGGAGGAGACGGACGGACAGCTTTGCGCGACCGACGTGCTTCGCTATACCGAACGGGAGATCGAGCGCATCGGGCGGATCGGCTTTGAAACCGCACGGAAGCGCCGGGGCAGGCTCTGCTCGGTCGAAAAGAGCAACGTGCTCGACAGCAGCCGGCTGTGGAAGAAGGTCCTGCACGGGCTTGCGGCGGAATACCCGGACGTGGAGCTGACCGATATGCTGGTGGATAACTGCGCCATGCAGATCGTCAAGGACCCGTCGCAGTTCGACGTGATCGTGACGGAAAATATGTTCGGCGACATCCTTTCGGACGAGGCGTCCATGATCACCGGGTCGATCGGCATGATCCCGTCCTCCAGTCTCGGCGACGGGACGCGGGGGCTGTACGAGCCGATCCACGGGTCCGCCCCGGACATCGCGGGGCTGGACGTCGCCAACCCGATCGGGACCATCCTTTCGGCGGGGATGCTGCTGCGGTACAGCTTCGGGCTGGACGCGGAAGCGGACGAAGTCGAGCGGGCGGTCGAGCGGGTGCTGGACGAAGGGTACCGCACGGCGGACATCCTCGGCGACGGGGTCGGCTGTCAAAAAATCGGCTGCCGCGAGATGGGAACGCGCATCGCGCAGGCGGTGCGGGACGCAAAAGGATAAAAAGGAAAGGAAACACACCGTATGAAACTATCCGGCGCGGACATTCTGGTCCGAACGCTGATCGAGCAGGGGTGCGACGTGGTATTCGGGTACCCGGGCGGGCAGATCATCAACGTCTACGACTCCCTGCATAAGTATCGCAACGAACTCAAGCACGTCCTGACCGCCCACGAGCAGGGCGCCGCCCACGCGGCGGACGGTTACGCCCGTGCGACCGGCAAGGTCGGGGTCGTGCTCGCGACCTCCGGGCCCGGGGCGACCAACCTCGTCACCGGCATCGCCACCGCCTACCTCGACTCGGTCCCCGTCGTCGCCGTCACCGGCAACGTCCCGACCGGGCAATTGGGGACGGACAGCTTCCAGGAGATCGATATCACGGGTATCACGCTCCCGATCACCAAGCACAATTACGTCGTCGGGTCGGTCGAGGAGCTTGCGGACACCGTGCGCGAGGCGTTCCGGCTCGCCATGTCGGGCCGCCCGGGGCCGGTGCTCGTGGATATCCCGAAGGATATTCAGATCGCGTCCTGCGAGTATATTCCGCAGCCGCCGGTACAGCCGGAGGAGCGCTTTGCCGCCAAGGAGATGCGCATCCGGCAGGCGGCGGACTGCATCAACGAGTCCCGCCGTCCGTTCGTGTATTTCGGCGGGGGATTGATCCATTCCGGGGCGGAGGCGGAGCTGCTCGAACTCGCCGAGAAGCTCGACGCGCCGATCGGCTGTTCGCTGATGGGGATCTCCGGCGTGGACAGCGACCACCCCCGCTTCCTCGGCATGCAGGGGATGCACGGGCATTACGCCTGCTCGATGGCGATGCACCACGCGGACTGTATCCTGTCGCTCGGCGTGCGGTTCAACGACCGCGTGACCGGGAATCGGGCGAAATTCGCGACCAACGCGAAGATCGTGCATATCGACGTCGACGGGGCGGAGCTGGCGAAGAATATCCAACCGGCGCACGCCCTGCGCGGGGACCTGAAGCTGACCCTGCGGGAGCTGCTCCCGCTCTTACGGCAGAAGGACAACGCCGAATGGCGGGAATCCGTCGAAAAATTGAAGGCGGAGGAGCAGAAAACCGTCGACAGCCGGGAAGGAATGACCCCCCGCAACGTCCTGCTCGCGCTCAACCGGCGACTCGGGGAGAACACCCCGGTCGCGACGGACGTCGGGCAGCACCAGATGTGGGCGGCGCAGAACCTGCATTTCCACCGTCCGCGCCGGTTCATTTCGAGCGGCGGGCTGGGCACGATGGGCTTCGGGCTGGGCGCGGCGATCGGGGCGCAGATGGCGACCGGCGAGCGGACCGTACTGGTGACCGGCGACGGCAGCTTCGGCATGTGCCTCAACGAGCTTGCGACGGCGGTCAGCCAGCGGCTCCCGCTGGTGATTCTGTTACTCAACAACGGCGTGCTGGGCATGGTGCGGCAATGGCAGACGCTGTTCTTCGACAAGCATTATTCCAACACCGTGCTCGACCGCAAGACGGACTTCGTCGCGCTCGCACGGGCATTCGGCGCGGACGGGGCGCGGGCGGACACGCCGGAACAGCTGGAAGCAGCGCTGGATGCGGCGTTCGCGTCGGACGGGCCGTTCCTGATCGACTGCGCCATCGACAAGGATGAATTCGTCCTGCCGATGCTGCCGCCGGGCGGCTCGATGGACGACATCATCGTGAAGATCGAAAGGCAGGGGGAGTGAGATGGCAGGATTTACGGTTGCCGTGCTGGTGCACAACCGGTTCGGCGTGCTGAATCGCGTGACGAGTATGTTCCGCCGCAGACGGTTCAACATCAAGTGCCTGACGGTCAGCGAGACCGAGTCCGCGGCGTATTCCCGCATTACGGTCAGCTCCGAAGGCGGCGACACCGAAAAGCGGCAGTTGATCGACCAGCTCTACAAGCTGCCGGACGTCTGCTCGATCAAGGAGCTGCACGACGAGGATTCGGTCAGCTGCGAGCTGCTGCTGATCAAGGTCGCAAACGAGCAGGACACCCGCCGGGACGTGCAGGACGCGGCACAGGCGTACGGGGCGAAAACCGTCGACTACACCCGCGAATCCATCGTCATGCAGATGACCGGCCCGACCCGCCAGATCGACGCGTTCATCGACCTGATGCGGGACTACACGATCCTGGAGATCTGCCGCACCGGCGTCGTTTCGCTGGAGCGCGGGGATTCCACGATCCGCAAGAACGACAGATAAACCGTTCGCATAAAATCACCATTCATCAAGAAAAGAGGAGTACATCATGGCAAGAATTTTCTATCAGCAGGACTGTGACCTGCAAAAGCTGAGCGGGAAGACCGTCGCGATCATCGGCTACGGCTCGCAGGGACACGCGCACGCGCTCAACCTCAAGGACAGCGGCGTCGACGTCGTCGTCGGTCTGTACGAGGGCAGCAAGAGCTGGGCGAAGGCGGTTTCGCAGGGACTGCCCGTCATGACGTCCGCCGAGGCGGCCGCGAAGGCGGACATCATCATGATCCTCATCAACGACGAGAAGCAGGCGAAGCTCTACAAGGAGAGCATCGAGCCGAACCTGACCGAGGGCAAGACGCTCGCCTTCGCGCACGGCTTCAACATCCATTTCGGCTGCATCAAGCCGCCGAAGAACGTCAACGTCATCATGATCGCCCCGAAGGGTCCGGGTCATACGGTCCGCAGCGAGTACCTCGCGGGCAAGGGCGTTCCCTGCCTGATCGCGGTCGAGCAGGACGCGACCGGCGACGCGCTGGAGATCGGTCTGGCGTATGCGCTCGGGATCGGCGGCGCCCGTGCGGGCGTGCTGGAGACCACCTTCCGCACCGAGACCGAGACCGACCTGTTCGGCGAGCAGGCGGTGCTTTGTGGCGGCGTGTGCGCGCTGATGCAGGCGGGCTACGAGACGCTGGTCGAGGCGGGCTACGACCCCCGCAACGCGTACTTCGAGTGTATCCACGAGATGAAGCTGATCGTCGACCTGATCTACCAGAGCGGCTTTGCCGGCATGCGGTACTCCATTTCCAATACGGCGGAATACGGCGACTATGTGACCGGCCCGAAGATCATCACCGAGGAAACCAAAAAGACCATGAAGAAGATCCTCAAGGATATCCAGGACGGCACGTTCGCGAAGGAATTCCTGCTGGATATGTCCGACGCGGGCGGTCAGGTGCACTTCCGCGCGATGCGTAAGCTGGCGAGCGAGCATCCGTCGGAGATCGTCGGCGAGGAGATCCGCAAGCTGTACAGCTGGAACGGCGAGGACAAGCTCATCAACAACTGAAAAAATGTGCCCGGAGCCTCCCTTCGCGAAGAAACGGGGAGGCTTCGGGTCAATCTATCAAACGGAAAGGGAAGGAAACGGCAATGAAAAGTGACGCCATCAAGAACGGGGTGCAGAACGCCCCGCACCGGGCGCTGTACCACGCGCTCGGCATGACCGAGGAGGAGATCTCCCGCCCGTTGGTCGGGATCGTCAGCTCCTACAACGAGATCGTGCCGGGGCATATGAACCTCGACAAGATCGTCGAAGCGGTCCGCATGGGGGTCGCCATGGCGGGCGGGACGCCCGTCGTGTTCCCGGCGATCGCGGTCTGCGACGGCATCGCGATGGGGCACGTCGGCATGAAGTACTCCCTCGTGACGCGCGACCTGATCGCGGATTCGACCGAAGCGATGGCGCTCGCGCACGGGTTCGACGCGCTCGTCATGGTGCCGAACTGCGATAAGAACGTGCCGGGTCTGCTGATGGCGGCGGCACGACTGAACCTGCCGTGCATTTTCGTCAGCGGCGGACCGATGCTGCCGGGGCGCGTACACGGCGAACGGACCAGCTTCTCGACGATCTCCGAAGCGGTCGGTCGGTACAACGCCGGGACGATGGACGAGGAGGAACTGAAGGAGTACGAGTGCAAGACCTGCCCGACCTGCGGTTCCTGCGCGGGCATGTATACGGCGAATTCCATGAACTGCCTGACCGAGGCGCTCGGCATGGCGCTGCGCGGGAACGGGACGATCCCGGCGGTGTATTCCGCCCGGCTGGAGCTCGCGAAGCGCACCGGCATGGCGATCATGCGGCTGCTGCGGGAGGATCTGCGTCCGCGCGACGTGATGACCGCGTCCGCGTTTGAGAACGCCCTGACCGTCGATATGGCGCTCGGCTGTTCGACCAACAGTATGCTCCACCTGCCCGCGATTGCCAACGAGTGCGGCATTTCCATCGACCTCGACCACGCCAACGCCATCAGCGAGCGGACCCCGAACCTCTGCCACCTCGCGCCGGCGGGGCGCACCTACCTCGACCAGCTCGACGAAGCGGGCGGGGTGTACGCGGTCATGCACGAGCTGTCCAAGCGCGGGCTGCTGCATACGGATTGCCGGACCGTGACCGGGAAAACCGTCGGCGAGAACATCGCGCACGCGGAAAACCTCGACCCGGAGGTCATCCGACCCATCGAAACGCCGTACAGCGAGACCGGCGGCATCGCCGTGCTGCGCGGCAACCTCGCGCCGGACGGCTGCGTCGTCAAGCGGTCCGCCGTGCTGCCGGAGATGCTCGTGCACGAGGGTCCCGCACGCGTGTTCGACTGCGAGGAGGACGCGCAGGCGGCGATCAACGGCGGAAAGATCCGCCCCGGGGACGTCGTCGTGATCCGCTACGAAGGTCCGAAGGGCGGTCCGGGTATGCGGGAGATGCTCAACCCGACCTCCGCGATCATGGGCATGGGGCTGGGCAACAGCGTCGCGCTGATCACCGACGGGCGGTTCAGCGGCGCGACGCGCGGCGCCTGCGTCGGGCATATTTCCCCCGAAGCCGCGAGCGGCGGACCGATCGGACTGGTCTGCGAGGGCGACCGCATCCGCATCGACATCCCCGCCCACCGCATCGAACTGCTGGTCGACGAGCAGACGCTCGCGGAGCGTCGCGCCTCGTTCGTTCCGAAGAAAAAGGAACTGACCGGCTACCTCAAGCGTTACGCGTCCCTGGTCAGCAGCGGCGCGTCCGGCGCGGTCCTGCGGACGAAGGGGTAACGGGCGTATGGAATGCAGGTCGCTTGCCTGTCTTGCCGCCCGTCTGCGGGGGCTGTGCGTGTTCCGTGCGCTGCGGGAGGACCCGGCGGTGCGGGCGCTGGACGGCTGCCTGACCGGGCTTGCGGGGCTTTCGGAAGCGGAGGCGGCGGACGCCGTCGCGGGATTCGTCTCCGCGTTGTACCGCGCGGGAAAAAGCGATTGGACCGCGTATGTGCGGGAATTGACCTTCGGCGACGAAAACCCCTATGTGCGCTGCGTCGCCGCCGGAAAGACCCCGCCGGACGCGATGGAAAACAGCGTCCGCGCGGAGCTGGAAACGCTGCGGTCGCTCGCCGCGCTGACGCCGGGGGACCTGTTCGGTTCGCGGGAATGGTCGGACGGCGTGCAGGAGGTCCTGCCGCTCTGGACGGTCGATCCCGCGTCGGCGGATGCGCTCGCGGAAGATTACCGCGAACGGGTGCGGAGCATCGGGGTGTACGGCTACGGCATGTACGCGTTCCACCGCATGTTCCGGCTGGACGAGGACGGGGAGATCCGCCCGGTGCAAAGCCCGGACCCGGTGCGGCTGCGGGATCTGGTCGGGTACGAGCGGGAAAAGCGGATCATTCTGCAGAACCTTCGCGCCCTGCTCGACGGCAAGCCCGCCGCGAACCTGCTGCTGACCGGCGACGCGGGGACCGGGAAGTCCTCGACGGTCAAGGCGGCGGTCAACGAGCTGGCGGAGGAGGGGCTGCGCATCCTCGAATTCCGCAAGGAGCAGCTGCACTTCCTGCCGCGCGTCATGGACGCGCTGAACGGCAACCCGCTGAAATTCGTGCTGTTCGTCGACGACCTGTCCTTCTCGCGGCAGGACGACAATTTTTCCGCCCTCAAGGCGATGCTGGAGGGGTCGGTCTCGGCGAAGAGCCGCAACGCGGTCATTTACGCGACCAGCAACCGGCGGCACCTCGTCCGGGAGCGCTTCTCTGACCGCGAGGGGGACGACGTGCACCGCAACGACACCATGCAGGAATTGGTTTCGCTTTCCGAGCGGTTCGGCGTCACGCTGACCTTTTCCCGCCCGGATAAGCAGACCTACCTCGCCATCGTCGCGCAGCTCGCGCGGGACGCGGGGCTGGACATCGACGAGGAAACGCTGTTCGCCGGGGCGGAGCGGTTCGTCCTTTCGCGTGCGTCGCGGTCCGCCCGGGCCGCCCGGCAGTACGTCGACAGCCTGCTTTCCGCCGAAAAAACCGCAGAAATCGGGAAAAACCTTGCCGAAATGTAGGTTTGTCAATGATGTGTTACAAAGTCAGGAAAAGAAAAGAGGACATCTTTAGGAGAGAACCAGTTAAGC
>CANRIX010000029.1 GCA_947630765.1 uncultured Clostridia bacterium
GAACACGGAAGTTAAGCTCGTTTGTGCCTACAATACTTGGCTGGACACGGCCCGGGACGATCGGTCGATGCTGACACGGAAATCGGGAGAAGTCTTCTTCCGATTTCTGTTTTTCTGCGGCGAAAAAACGAAAAAGGGCTTGACAAAGCGCCGCAGATGTGCTATAATGCCAAAGGTGTCCCGGAAGCGGGGCAGACGCTAATGTGGCTCAGTCGGTAGAGCAGCTGATTCGTAATCAGCAGGTCGCGGGTTCGAGTCCCGCCATTAGCTCCACGTCGCGGCAAGTTCTTTTGGCTTGCCGCGATTTTCATTCAAAATCGCGGCTGACGCCTTTCGAACTGCCGCTCCTTTTCCCCACAAAGTCTTACGACTTTGCGGGGGCCCCGTATTGATCGTCCACAGCGTGGGTTCACTCTTATGCAATTTGGCGTCCATTTTGGCCAACCCTTCCAAAAAGGGGGGATCCATTACGGTTTTCCCTTTTTTCAAAATTTTGCGGGTCGTGCGATTCGGCGGACGATGGAGGTAAAACGAAGATGAAAGCAAATGCGAAAATCGTATTGAAATATTTAGGAATTTACGAGTTGAGTATATTAGCCGGATTATTGTTTCTTTTGTTGGCGCAATATCCGATTTTGCTTGCTTTCAAAATGTCGGATATGACGAAACAATTTGTAATGGCAGCTCTCGGCATAACGGCGTCTACGGTTGGGTTCTTTTTCCTATCCTACAAAAGAAAGGGCCTGAAGAATAAGAGTTTCTGCTTCAAGGATTCTCTGCTGAAAGTGCTTTTGGCCTTTGCGATCGTTCAGGTCGTTGCATTCATTTTTCAATATGTTATATACATCGCGGGCACGGCGAGGGAGTTGTCAGAGGGTATCTGGATGATGGCAGGGCATGATCTGAATAAAGAAGATGTCCCCAAATGGGTAACACATCTATGTATGCTGAGCTATGAGATTTTGCTGTTTATTCCGGCGACCCTTTTGGGCGAGTATATCGGAACCAAGAAAAGTATAAGAATGCGTGAAGAACTTTTGGGAAATACCGAATAATACGAAATTTGGCGTGCATAAAAAGGCGTTTTTCGACGTTTGTTCAAACACACGTCGCGGCAAGCCACAGGCGCTTGCCGCTTTTTCGCGGCGAAAAAGCCCCTTGCAAAAGCGGGGCGGATCTGGTGGAATGGTCCTATACGGAATGGGGGGACAGATGAAGATCGCGGTCATCGGGTACAGCGGTGCGGGAAAATCCATTCTCGACGGGAACGCGTCGGGAATGTTTTTTTCGTCCGCTTTCGTCGGGTCAGCGTTCGCCGCCGTCCGTCAGGAGGACGGTCAGGTCGTTGACGTTCGTGCCGGTAGGTCCCGTGACCAGCAGGTCGCCGGACGCGCGGAGGGCGTTGTAGGCGTCGTTGTTTCGCAGGGCGTCGGCGGGGGAAACGCCGGCGTCCCGCATTTTTTGCGCCGTGCGCCCGTCCGCGAAGCCGCCCGCCGCGTCGGTCGGGCCGTCCGTGCCGTCCGAACCAAACGAGAACAGCACCGCCTTTTCCGGCGGCAGACCGTCCAAGCCGATGGCGGCGGCGAGCGCAAGTTCCTGGTTCCGCCCGCCCATGCCCGTGCCGGTCACGCGCACGACGGTTTCGCCGCCCGCGAGGAAGGCGTATTTGCCGCTCTTCTCCGCGTAGGTTCGCGCGACGGAGGCGAAGAATCCGCCCGCTTCCCTCGCTTCGCAGGACAGCCGGTCGGTCAGCAGGACGGTTTGGTACCCCTTTTCCCGGCAGACCCGTTCCGCTTCTTCGCATAACTGCCGCACGGACCCGGCGATATGCGTTTCCGCGTTCGGCAGGCGTTTCGGCGTTTCCCGCGCGAGCAGATCGAGCGCCTGCGGCGAGAGGGACAGGCGGTACTTCCGCGCGATCTCCGATGCTTCTTCGCAGGTCGAACCGTCCGGGCAGGCGGGGCCGGACGCGATGCTGTCCGGGCGGTCGCCGAGCACGTCGGACAGAAGAATCGAAAACACCCGCCCCGGCGCGCAATGCGCCGCGAAACGCCCGCCCTTGACGGCGGAAAACCGCTTGCGAAGGGTGTTGATTTCGCCGATGTCCGCGCCGCAGGAGAGCAATTGCCGGGTGATATCCTCCAGTTCGTCCGGCGGCAACAGCGGCCGCTCGAACAGCGCCGACCCGCCCCCGGACAGGCAGAACAGCACCGTGTCCCGCTCGGTCAGCCCGTCGGTCAGCGCGAGAATTTCCCGCGTCGCGGCGTAGGTGTTTTCGTCCGGCACCGGGTGCCCCGCCTCGCGGACGGCGAGCGGTCCGATCCCGCCGCGGCTGTGCCCGTATTTGGTCAGCACGATCCCGCCGTCGATGCGGTCGCCGAGCAGGCGGTAGGCTTCGTCCGCCATCTCCCACGCGGCCTTGCCGACCGCGAGCAGCAGCAGCTTCCCGTCGTTCGGTGGAAGCAGCGGCAGGGTCGAACGGACCGCGAACCGGGGCAGTTCCTTCGCCCGGCGCAGCGCCGACGAGAGAATTTCCTGCGCGTCCTCGCGAACGGACATGACGATCCCTCCTTCTTTGAGAAAGGGGGCGGCGGGAAAAGACCGCCGTCCCCTGAACGTTATTTTTCGCTCGACGCGAATCACATCGCCTGCAACCGAGCGAGTTCCTCGTCGTATTCCTTCTGCAGGGCGGCGGGAAGTTTTTCGCCGATCTTGTTGGCGTAGAACTCCTTGATGTTCGCGAAGTCCTCCAGCCACGCGTCCTTATCGACGGTCAGAATGCTCTTGAGGTCATCCAGACCGAACTTGTGACCGGCGCTGATCTCGTAATCCAGCCCTTCGAGGTTGATGTCCTCCGCCTTCGGGATATAGCCGATCGGCGTTTCGATCGCGTCGACCTTGCCTTCGCAGCGCTTGATGATCCATTCCAGCACGCGGAAGTTGTCGCCGAAGCCCGGCCACATGAAGTTGCCGTCCTTGTCGAGGCGGAACCAGTTGACATGGAAGATCTTCGGAACCACGTCCGCGATGCTCTCCATGTCCAGCCAATGCTGGAAGTAGTCGCCCATGGCGTAGCCGCAGAACGGGATCATCGCCATCGGGTCGCGGCGCACCACGCCGACCGCACCGGCGGCCGCAGCCGTGGTTTCGGACGCCATGATGGAGCCGACGAACGTGCCGTGGGTCCAGTTGAAGGATTGATACACCAGCGGGGCGGTCTTGGCGCGACGGCCGCCGAAGATGATGGCGGTCAGCGGGACGCCTGCCGGGTTGTCAAATTCCTTGGAGACGCAGGGGCAGTTCTTCGCGGGCGCCGTGAAGCGGGAGTTCGGGTGCGCACCGGCGGTCTGGACCTTGTTGGCCTTGTCGTACTTGGTGTAATCCCACTTCTCGCCTCTCCAGTTGAGGGCGTTCTTCGGGGGATTGTTGTCCAGCCCTTCCCACCAGACGGTGTTGTCGTCGAGGTTGTGGGCGACGTTGGTGAAGATCGTGTTCTTTTGGGTGGACGCGAGGGCGTTCGGGTTGGACTTGACGTTCGTGCCGGGGGCGACGCCGAAGAAGCCGTTCTCCGGGTTGCAGGCCCACAGTCTGCCGTCCGGGCCCTTGCGGATCCACGCGATGTCGTCGCCGACGCACCAGACCTTGTACCCCTTGTTGCGGTAGGTTTCCGGCGGGATCAGCATGGCGAGGTTGGTTTTGCCGCAGGCGGACGGGAACGCAGCCGAGATATACTTGATCTCGCCCTGCGGATTTTCGATGCCGAGGATCAGCATATGCTCCGCCATCCAGCCCTCGTTCTTGCCGAGGTAGGACGCGATACGGAGCGCGAAGCACTTCTTGCCGAGCAGGACGTTTCCGCCGTAGCCGGAGTTGATCGACCAGATGGTGTTGTCCTCCGGGAAGTGGCAGATATAGCGCTCCTGCGCGTCCATGTTGGCACGGGCGTGCAGACCCTTGATGAAGTCGCCGTCCGTCCCCATGGATTCCAGCACGTCGAGACCGACACGCGTCATGATGAGCATATTCAGCACGACGTAGATGGAATCGGTCAGCTCGATGCCGTTCTTGGCGAAGTCGGAGCCGACGACGGACATGGAGTAGGGGATGACGTACATGGTTTTTCCGTTGTAGGAATTCTTATACAGCTTGCTCAGCTTCGCATAGCATTCCTGCGGGTCCATCCAGTTGTTGGTGTTGCCGGCGTCCTCCTTCTTGCGGGAGCAGATGAACGTGCGGTCCTCCACGCGGGCGACGTCGTTGACGGCGGTGCGGTGCAGGTAGCAGCCGGGGAGCTTCTCCTGGTTGAGCTTGAACAGCTCGCCGGTCGCGCAGGCTTCCGCGCGAAGGGCTTCGGCCTGCTCCTCGGAGCCGTCGATCAGGACGACGTCCTTCGGGCCGACCAGCTCGATCATCTCGTCGAGCCATTCGTTGAGTTTGGCATTTTTGATGCCGAGAGCGTTTTTCATGGGTTTCCTCCGTTTTCTTGGTTCTCTATGGTGATTCTTTTTCTCGTTTCAGAAGCAGCGCGTCGCTGATTTCGGCGAACTTTTCCAGCGAAAGCGCTTCCCCGCGAATCTCCGGGGGCAGACCGCAGTCCGCGAGCAATTGGACCGTTTCCGCCTTGGAAAGGGACGGGAAATAGGCGCACAGGGAATTGCTGAGGGTCTTTCGACGCTGCAGAAAGGACGCTTTGATCACTTCAAACAGCAGCGATTCCTCCCGCACGGCGACCGGCGGAGACGCGTACACGTCCAGCCGAATGACCGCACTGTCCACCTTCGGACGCGGGGAGAAACACCCCGCCGGGACGGCGAACAACCGCCTGACCTTGGCGTAGTACCCGACCGACAGCGTCACCGCACCGCAGTTTTCACTGCCCGGCACGGCGCACAGCCGCTCGGCAAATTCCTTCTGCACCATGACCGTGATGCTGCGGAAGCCGTACCGGCCTTCGAGCAGCTTCATCAGGATGGGCGTGGTGATATAGTAGGGCAGATTGGCGCAGACGCAGACGTCGAGCCCCGGAAATTCTTCCGCCAGCAGGGCTTTCAGGTCGGTCTGCAGGACGTCCTGCCAGAGGACCTTCACGTTCCCGAACGGGCGCAGACGCTCGGTCAGCGGGGATTGCAGGTCCCGGTCGATCTCGACGGCGACCACCTTCGCGGCGACCGGCGCGAGCTGCACCGTCAGTGCGCCCAGCCCCGGACCGATCTCCAGCACGCCGCAGGACGCGTCGATGCCGCTCTCCCGCACGATGCGGGCGGGAATGGCGGGATTCGTCAGGAAATTTTGCCCGTACTGCTTCTTTTTGCGGAACGGTTGGTTCATGCGAGCGTAAAGCGTTCCGGGGACGAACCGCCCAACCCCTCCCACAGCCCGGACAGGTAGGTCGCGCCCAGTGCGCGGTCGTACAGCCCGTAGCCGGGTTTGCCGGTCTCGCCCCAGATCATCCGCCCGTGGTCCGGGCGCAGATAGCCGTCGAAGCCGGTTCGGACCAGCGCTTCGAGCACCCCGCGCAGCGACAGTGAGCCGCAGGCGCTCGGGTGGGCGGTTTCGCGGAAGTCCCGTTCGCCCTCCAGCCGCACGTTGCGGGCGTGGACGAAATGGACGCGCCCCTGGGACGCATACTTTTCGGTCAGGCGCACCACGTCGTTCCCGCGGGACGCACCCAGCGAGCCGGTGCAGAGCGTCAGCCCGTTATACGGCGACGGGTGCAGCCGCAGCAGGCGGTCGAGGTTCTCCTCGCAGGTGACGATGCGGGGCAGCCCGAAGATGTCCCACGGCGGGTCGTCCGGGTGAATGGCGAGCCGCACGTCGGCCTGCTCGCAGACCGGGATGACCGCGTCGAGAAAGACCTTTAGGTTTCGGAACAGGTCCTCGCCGGTCATGACGGCGTACTCGTCGAGCAGGCGGTTGAGCCCCTCCGGGGTGTAGCTTTCGTCCCAGCCGGGCAGGGAAAGTCCGCCCGCACGGGGGTCCATCGCCCGCACCTGTTCTTCGCGGTAGACCAGCGAATCGGAGCCGTCCGGCGCCGGGGCATGCAGGTCGCTGCGCAGCCAGTCGAACACCGGCATGAAGTTGTAGCAGACGCACTTGACGCCCTGTTCGCCTAACCGACGGATATTTTCGCAGTAGGCGTCGAGGTACTTTTCGCGGGACGGCTTGCCGAGCTTGATGTCCTCGTGGACCGGCACGCTCTCCACACATTCGAAGGCGAGCCCGTGGGCATTCGCCTGCTCCTTGAGCGAGCGGATGCTTTCGCGGCTCCAGACCTCGCCGGGCGGCACGTCATAGACGGCGGAAACGACGCCGTGCACCGTCGGGATCTGCGCGATATACGCCAGCGGGATGCTGTCCTGCGGTCCGTACCAGCGGAACGACAGCTTCATGTGCGTCCTCTCCTTCCATTGTCTTCCAGTATATATTATAGCACAGTTTTGCGGCTTGTCAAGGGATAAACTTTGAATTTTTTTCCTTTTGCCCGCTTTGCGCGAGGGACTGTTCGCGTGCGCGCAGGTTTTCGACGATGCGCGTCCGTCCCCGCCAGGAGAACGCGAAGCGGGAGAAGGTCTCGTCGTCCATCTGTTCCACCTCGTCCGCCGTGAAGTCCCCGTGCCGACGGTCGCGGAAGTAGGGGAGCGGGGTGGGTTCGCGGTCGCGGTTGTACGGGCAGACCTCCTGACAGCGGTCGCATCCCCACGCGACGCCGTGTTCGGTCAGCAGCCGCCGTTCCTCCTCGGTCAGGCGCTTCTTCTGGGAGAGGGCGGACAGGCAGAGCTCCGCCCGGATGCCGGTCTCCGTCACCGCCCCGACCGGGCAGGCGGACAGGCATTTCCCGCAGGCTTCGCAGGTCCGCACGGGGTGCGCGTCGCACGGCAGGGCGAGGTCGGTCAGCACGGAACCGAGGAAGAAATAGCTCCCGTAACGCGGGTGCAGCAGCAGCGAATGGCAGCCCAGCACGCCCAGCCCTGCCTTCGCCGCCGCGTCCTTCTCGTCGAGCGGGGAATGGTCGGCAAAGCCGTAAAACGCATGTCCCGGGAACGCTTCCCGCAATTCCGGGAGCGTCCGCGCAAAAAGCCCGTCGAAGAATCGGTGGTAATCCTCGACGTGTGCGTAGGCGGAAACGCCGTCGGTAAACGGCTCCCCGCAGTCGTACGGCGCGAGCAGGACGAGCACGCTCTCCATCCCGGGCGGAAGCAGGCGGGCATTCAGCACGCGGGTCTCGCGGAAGGGCAGGAAGCCGAGCTCCGTGATGCCTTCCCGCGCGAAGATGGCGCGAATACGTTCGGTCATGGCAGATTTCCTCCGCAGAAAGAAAGGCCGTCCATGCAGAACGCATGGACGGTTCGGTTCAGTCCGTGATATACGGCAGCAGCGCGACGATGCGGGCGTTCTTGATCGCAAGGGTCAGCTGACGCTGGTGCATCGCGCAGGTGCCGGTCACGCGGCGGGGCAGGATCTTTGCCCGCTCGGAAAGATTCTTGCGCAGGCGGGGAATATCCTTGTAGTCGATGTGCTTGATCTTGTCCGCGCAGAAGATGCAGACCTTCTTGCGGCGTTTGCCGCGCACCGGCGGCTTGCTGTCACGCGCTTCCCGCACTTCCGCGGCGGGAGCGGACGCAGATTCCGAAGCGGGGGTCGCAGGAGCGGCAGTTTCCTCGACGGGGGTCTGCTCCACGACCTGTTCGTTTTCCTGGTTCTCCAATGTGGAACCCTCCTGTTCTGTTTGTTAGAATGGCAGTTCGTCGTCCGTCGAAAGGTCCTCAAATCCGGCTTCCGGCGGGGAACTGTAGTTGGGCTGCGCCTCGGACGGCGCTGCGTAATTGCCGCCGCCGGACGGACCGTCGTTCTTGTTCGTGACGAAACTCACTTCGTCCGCGACGACTTCGGTCGCATAGCGCTTCTGCCCGTTGTTGTCCGTCCAGGTGCGGGTCTGCAATTGCCCGCAGACGAGGATCGGCTTGCCTTTGGTGAAAAACCGCGTGACGAATTCCGCGCGTTCGCGCCAGGCGACGATGTCGATGAAATCCGTCTGCTGCTGTTCGCCCTGCCGGGTGTACCGGCGGTTGACGGCGATGCGGAAGGACGTGACGGAAACACCGCTTTGGGTTTTCTTGAGTTCCGGGTCCGCGACCAGATTGCCGATCAAGATGACTTTGTTAAAGGATGCCATGCTCCATCCCTTCCTTTCTGAAAAACTCGTTTTTTACTCCTCGCAGACGAGGATGAGCGAACGAAGAATGCCGTCGGTGATATTGTAAATACGGTTCAGTTCGGCCGGGAATGCGTGTGCAGACCGGAACCGGACCAGAACGTAATACGCCTCCGTCAAGTCTTCGATGGGGTACGCCAGTTTCCGAACGCCCCACTCGTTGACGCTCTCGACCTCCGCATTCGCGGAAATGAGATCCGTAAACTTCGCGACAAGGCCTTTGACCGCCTCTTCGCCGAGCGAGTTGTCGACCAGAAACATGGTTTCGTACAGACGCTTCTGCTCCATCTCTCAGACACCTCCTTTTGGACATATGGCCGCGCCGCAGGACGCGGCAAGGAAATTTCCCGCGGGAAACCCGAAAAAACGAGTCTCTCCGGCAGGCGGAAAATAGTATAGCAGATTTTGGCGGGCTTGTCAAGCCCTTTCGCGGGGAAAATTTCCGAAATTTCCCGCTTTTCAGGTCCGCCCGGTCGAACCGAAGCCGCCGGTCCCGCGTTCGGTGTCCGGCAGGGAATCCGTCTCCGTAAAGACGGCGGGCGGGCAGGGCAGGACCGCGAGCTGGGCGATGCGCTCGCCGGGCAGGACGGTCTGCGCCGTTTCGCCGTGGTTGCGCAGGGGGACCATCAGCTCCCCGCGGTAGTCGCTGTCGATGACGCCGACCTTGTTGGCGGGGGCGAGGTCCCGCTTGGTCGCAAGTCCGCTGCGGGCGAACACCAGCCCGACGTAGCCGTCCGGGATCGCGAGGGAAATGCCGGTGTGCAGCAGGACGGTTTTTCCGGCGGGGATCTCGACGGGCCCGTCCGAAAGCGCGTACAGGTCCGCACCGGCGGCGCAGGCGCTGCCGTAGGACGGCGGAATGGCTTCCGGGGACAGCTTGCGGAAGGGGATCGGGATACGGTCCATCGTGCGTCCTCCTCGCGTTACAGGGCGTCGGCGACGTCGCAGATCAGCTTTTCGGTCTTTTCCCAGCCGAGGCAGGGGTCGGTGATGGACTGCCCGTAGCAGCTCCCGCCGATCTTCTGGTTGCCGTCGACGAGGTAGCTTTCGATCATCAGCCCCTTCACCATGCGGCGAATGTCGTCGGAATGGCGGCGGGAATGCAGGACCTCCTTGGCGATGCGGACCTGCTCGTCGTATTTCTTGTTGGAATTGTAGTGGTTGGTGTCCACGACGCAGGCGAGGTTCGCAAGCCCCTTCGCGGCGTACGCCTCGTAGAGCTTGGAGAGGTCCTCGTAGTGGTAGTTCGGGATACATTTGCCGTCGTTGTCGATGCTGCCGCGCAGGACCGCGTGGGCGAGCGGGTTGCCGGTGGTGCTGACCTCCCAGCCCTGGTAGATGAACGTATGCGGGTGCTGCGCCGCCATGATGGAATTGAGCATGACCGACAGATCCCCGCAGGACGGGTTCTTCATGCCGACCGGCACGTCGATGCCGCTGGAGGTCAGCCGGTGCTGCTGGTCCTCGACCGAACGCGCCCCGATGGCGACGTAGGAGAGCAGGTCGGAAAGGTACTGGTAGTTCTCCGGGTAGAGCATCTCGTCCGCACTGGTCAGCCCGGTCTCCGTGACCACGCGGGCGTGCAGACTGCGGATCGCGAGCAGTCCCGCGAGCATATCCGGCTTGCCGTTCGGGTCCGGCTGGTGGACCATGCCTTTATAGCCGTCCCCGGTCGTGCGGGGCTTGTTGGTGTAGACGCGGGGGATGATCAGCACCTTTTCCCGCACCTGCTCCTGCACCTTCGCGAGGCGGTTGACATAATCCATGACCGATTCCTCGTAATCCGCCGAGCAGGGTCCGATGATCAGCAGGAAACGGTCGGATGCGCCGGTGAAAACCTCCGCGATCTCGCGGTCGCGTTCGGCTTTCCGCTTGGCGGCGGCGGGGGAAAGGGGGTAGGTCTGCCGCACCTCCTCAGGGCTGGGCAGTCTTCTGTGGAATTCCATTGACATGACGGTTGTGTTCTCCTTCGTATTCGTAATCCAGCAGGTCGGCGAGCATGCCTTTCTCCTGCAGGGCCCGGACGATCAGGTCCAGAACGGCTTCGTCCGGGGCTTCGATGGTGTGGTAGTGGTAATCGGAAGTCAGGTTCTTGAGCGGGACGGATTTCCCGGTTCGGATGGCTTCCAGATAGTTCTGAATGTCCCGCCGGGAACTGATGGTCAGCTTCGCGTGCAGCTCGCCGTAGGCTTTATGCTTGACGAACACGTCCGCGACCCGTCCGCCGAGGTCGACGACGGTATTGAGCTCCTCCTCGATCTGCGCGTCGGTATGGCGCAGCTTGACGACCCGGCTCAGGTACGGGACGGCGGACAGGCAGTACCCGCGTGCGGTGGACAGGATCTCGTATCCCGCCGCCTTCAGCAGAGCGACGTCCTGCACGATGCTCTGCCGGCTGACGCCGAGGGATAGGGAAAGCTCACTCCCCGGGACGGGACGTCCCCGCTCCCGCACCAGAAGCTGCAGGATGCGGTCCTTTCGTTCGGTTCTGTCCATAGGCGCCTCCGTTCCGTCAGGGCGCGACGGGGTGCAGGTTTTTGAGCGAAAGGTCCAGGATCGGGGCGGAATGGGTCAGCGCCCCGCTGGAGATATAGTCCACGCCGATCTCCCGCAGCTGCGCGATGCGCTCCCGCGTGACGTTGCCGCTGCACTCGGTTTCGGCGCGTCCGGCGATAAGGGCGACGGCCTGCTTCATGGTCGGCACGTCCATGTTGTCGAGCATGATGATGTCCGCGCCCGCGTCGAGCGCTTCCTGCACCATTTCGAGCGTTTCGGTCTCGACTTCGATCTTGCGCACGAACGGGGCGTACGCCTTCGCCATCCGCACGGCGTTCGCGATGCTCCCGGCGGCGCCGATGTGGTTGTCCTTCAGCAGCACCCCGTCGGAGAGGTTGTAGCGGTGGTTGGACCCGCCGCCGACCGTGACGGCGTACTTTTCAAAGATGCGCATATTCGGGGTGGTCTTGCGGGTGTCGAGCAGGGTGATCCCGGTGCCTTCCAGCAGTTCCGCGACCGAACGGGTGTAGGTGGCGATCCCGCTCATGCGCTGGAGGTAATTCAGCGCCGTCCGTTCGCCGGAAAGCAGGACGCGGATGTCCCCGCGCAGGACGCCGAGCTTCTGCCCTTTCTGCACCTTGTCACCGTCCCTGCAGAAGGCTTCAAACGAGGTTTTCGGGTCGAGCAGGGTGAACACCCTCTCGAACACGCCGAGCCCGGCGACGACGCCGTCCTGCTTGCAGAGCAGGTCGACTTCGCCCGGTACGGCTTGCTTCATCACCGCGTTGGTGGTCACGTCCTCGCTCGAAATATCCTCGCGCAGGGCGGAAAGCAGGAACGGGTCTGCGTTGAGCAGCATGGTCAGTTCATTCACGGCTCTTCTTCATCCTTTCGATTTCCTCGCGGATCTCGCCCGCGTAGCGGTTGATGTGTTCGGGTTCCTGCGGCTGAAGGCGAAGGCATTCCGCCTTCGACGGGAAGTCGGTCTCCAAAGCGATGCGGGACGCCGCCCGTCCGGCGAACACCAGACTTTCCAGCAGCGAATTGCTCGCGAGCCGGTTCGCTCCGTGCACCCCGTTGCAGGCGGTCTCGCCGACGGCGTACAGGTGCGCCATGCCGGTGCGGCTGTACTCGTCCACCGCCACGCCGCCCATGAAGTAATGCTGGGCGGGGACGACCGGGATCGGCTGCCTCGTCACGTCGAACCCTTCCTCCAAGCAATGGCGGTAAATGTTGGGGAAGTGCTCGAGAATGGCGGACTTCCCGACCGGGGACATATCCAGCCACACGAACTTCGACCCTTCCTTCTTCATCTGCGCCCGGATCGCCTTGGTCAGCTCGTCGCGGGGGAGCAGCTCGTTGACGAAGCGCTGCATCTGCCCGTCGTACAGCTTCGCGCCCTCCCCCCGGACGGATTCGGAGATCAAAAACCGCCGTCCCGGCTTCTGGGAGTAAAGCGTCGTCGGGTGGATCTGGATATAGTCGACGTCCTTGAGCGGGACGCCGTGCCGCAGGCAGACGGCGAGCGCGTCGCCGGTCAGGTGCGGGAAGTTGGTGGAATTTTCGTACAGTCCGCCGATCCCGCCGGTCGCCAGCACCGTGTCCGCCGCATAGCATTCGCTTTCCTCGGTCAGCACGCCGTAGCACCGCCCGTCGCGGGAGATCAGGTCGATCATGCGCGTATGCTCGAGGATGGTGACGTTCGGGAGCGAACGGACCTTGGCGAGCAGCTTGCTCGTGATCTCCTTGCCGGTGACGTCTTGGTGGAACAGGATCCGGGGGCGGGAATGCGCCCCTTCGCGGGTATAGGCGAAATCTTCCCCGTTCCGGGCGAATTCCACGCCGCAATCGATCAGATCGCGGATGGTCTGCCGCGAGGAACGGATCATCAGCTCCACGGAGCGCACGTTATTCAGATAGTGACCGGCGCGGAGCGTATCCTCGAAGAAGCTGTCGTAATCCGCTTCCTCGCGCAGCACGCAGATCCCGCCCTGCGCCAAAAAGGAATCGCTCTCCTCCACGTCCGCTTTGGTGAGCATCAGGATGGAGCGGTCCCGGGGCAATTGCAGCGCACAGTACAGTCCGCTGGCGCCCGTGCCGACGATGACGACGTCGGCGAAACGCTTGGTTCGTTGCATGATAGCCGTGTTTCCCTTTCTGAGATGCCACGCTTATTTTACACCCAAAGCTGACATCTGTCAAGACACCTTGCCCGCATTTCCGCCCGGACGCCGGATTTTCGTGCGTTTGGACAAACCGCGACGCCCGTTCGGGGGCGTTTTGCGTCGTTTTGCGTAAGGGAAAGCGGTCGAAGCGCCCGTCCGTTCCTTGACAAAGCGGGGGAACTGTGGTAAGATAGACGCAACGGAGAAACGAGGAAGGAAAAAACGTGGAACGGACATACGGAAAGCTGACGGTCAGCGAAAAAGCCGAAAAGAGTTTGCGGGGCGGACACCCGTGGGTCTATGGGGACGAGGTGACGGGGATCGAACGTCCTTGCGCAAACGGGGAACTGACGGACGTGTATTCCGGCAAGGGCAAGTGGCTGGGGACCGGGTTCTACAACGACTGTTCCAAGCTGCGTGTGCGCCTGCTGTCGGACAACCCGAACGACCGCTTCGACGAGGCGTTCTGGACGCGTCGCCTGCGCTATGCGCTCGCCTACCGGCAAACCGTGATGGGCGGGGACTTCTCCGACCCGGCGGCGGGGTGCCGGCTGGTGTTCGGGGAGTCCGACCAATTGCCCGGGCTGACCGTCGATCGCTTCGGCGACGTGCTTTCGGCGGAGTGCCTGTGCTACGGCATGGAGGTGCGGAAGGACTTTCTGTACGGCACGCTCGTGCGCCTGCTGCGGGAGGAATTTGGCGTGTCCGTGCGTGCGTTGTACGAGCGGAACGATTCGCCGATCCGCACCTTGGAGGGTCTGCCTGTCGGGAGAGGGTTCTACCCGCTCGACGGATTGCAGACCGACCTGTCCGGCAAGACCGAGATCGTCGAAAACGGGATCCGCTACGAGGTGGACTACGCGAACGGGCAAAAGACCGGCTTCTTCCTCGACCAGAAGGACAACCGCAAGGCCGTCGCCCGCATTGCGAACGGGAAGCGCGTCCTCGACTGCTTTACGCACACCGGCGCGTTCGCGCTCAACGCCGCCAAAGCGGGTGCGGAACACGTCACGGCGGTGGACATTTCCGCCGACGCGCTCGCCCTCGCGAAGGCGAACGCGGTCCGCAACGGGCTGGACGGGCGTATGGACTTCGTGCAGGCGGACGTGTTCGACCTGCTGACCGAACTGCGGAAAGGCGGCGGGACGCCCTACGATTTCATCATCCTCGACCCGCCCGCCTTCACCAAGAGCAGCCGCACGGTCCGCGCCGCCTACAACGGCTACCGCGAGATCAACCGCGAAGCGATGCGGCTTCTGCCCCGGGGCGGGTACCTCGCGACCTGCTCCTGCTCGCACTTCATGAAGGAGGACCTGTTCCGCGAGATGCTTCTGGACGCGTCCGCCGACGCGTCGGTCCGCCTGCGGCAGATCGAAGCCCGGCAGCAGGCGGCGGACCACCCGATCCTCTGGAAGGTGCCGGAGACATATTATTTGAAGTTTTATTTGTTCCAGACGGTGTAAAATCGGGATCCGCGCCGTTATGGAGACTGAGAGCGCCCGCTGAATGTTTTTCCGTTCGGCGGGCGCTCTTTTTGATTAGAATGTAAAAAAAGGGGTTCCTTCTGCGAAAAGACACAGGCACGTCGCAGAATTCACCCATCCGCGAAAGAATGCCCCGAAAGTCCTTACGCAAAGTGCTTTTCCCGCAACGTTGACGGCGGGATTTGACGGCGGATTTTCAGAGTTCGGGCGGCGTCATCACGTCCCTGACCTTCCGCAACTCGTCCCGTTTGAGCTCCAGCGACGAATGCACATACCGTTCCAACGTGAAACGCGGGCTGGTATGCCCAAGGATCTCCGAAAGCGACTTGATCTCCACGCCCGCCTCCACACAGCGGGTCGCGAACGTGTGCCGCAAGGTGTGAAAATGTGCGTTCTCCAGCCCGCACGCCTTGCTATATTGCGCGAATCGGTACTGCACCGTTCGCGGCTCAAGGAAGTAGTCGGTGCGCCCGGTCAGCACGAACGCGTTCGGGTCATCGACGTACCAGCGGCGGCAGAAGTCCGCCGTTTCCTCGGTCAGCGGGATATAGCGCACAGAACTGTCGCTTTTCGGGGCGCTGATAAGCACATGAGTACTGCCCGCCTCGTCCGTTCGGCGTTTTTGCAGGCGCTGCATAGTGCGTGCGATGCGCACCGTACCGTATGGCAGCGAAATATCGCCCCATTGCAAAGCGCAAAGTTCCCCGATTCGCATTCCCGTCAGCAATGCGAGCAGCACCCCGAACTTGCACGGGTCCATGTCCGTCAGAAGGTAGCGCGTGAACCGATACTGTTCCTCCCGGCTCAGCACCCGCATCTCCTTCTTTTCCGCTTGCGGGAATGTCACGTCGACCGCACGCACCTCGCCGGGGTCGCAACGGGCCGCATATTGCAGCACCGCGCGCACGACGGACAGCACATACCGCACGGTTCGCGGGGAAAGTCCCTCCGCGAGCAGTTCCCGACTGCATTGCTCGACGCGCACCGAGGACAGCTCGGAAAGCCGGTACCGTCCGAGCTTCGGCAGGATATGCCGCTCGATGACCGTTCGATATTTAATATAGGAAGATTCCTTGATTCGTCCGCTGCTGATTTGCAACCATTCCCGACACACCGCCTCGAACCGATGTCTGCTCGCCGGCGCGCCGGGGAGGAACGTGTTCGTCAGCAGGGCAGCCTTCGCCCGCTCGGCCTTTTCCTTCGCCTCCCGGTAGGACGAACCGTAGCAGTAGCCGTAGTGAATCTCGCCCGTCGCGGTCCGTTGCTTGACGTATCGCGCTTCCCACCGACCGTCCTTTCGTTTGTAAATGTTTTCACCTTTCTTTGCCATACTGAGTTGCCTCCTTCGTTTATGTTTCGCATGGAAAAGCATTTTTTATTGTATCAAAAAAGCATGAACGACGGCGAAAATGACGGCTAAAAAACGCGAAATTCTGCAAAAAATCGGGCAAAGCGTTCCGCGTTTTTCCGGGCGCAACGTTTTTTTGCCAAGAATCTGCAAAAAAATTCCTCTTTTTTTGAAAAAACCTCTTGCATTTTCGAAAAAACTATGGTATACTCATTGCCATAGAGGGGTGAATTCTGCGAAGGGCGCGGAAGCCTGAAGCGAAAACCTCTGCTGTACATACGGGCCCCTTGGGATATGACGCGATCGGTGGCTCCCGAAGGGACCGGATGAACAGCGGACGGCAATTGCAGAAAGCGGACGCGTTCGGAACGGCATAATCCTCTTGAAAACAAAAGAAAGAAAGGTAGACAGCAAAAATGAAAAAACGAATCATTGCGTTGCTTCTCGTGTGCCTGATGGTCGTTTCTGCGGTGCCTGC
>CANRIX010000030.1 GCA_947630765.1 uncultured Clostridia bacterium
GAGCCAGCCCCCGTCCCGTGCGGTGATACCCCTACACCCTCGCATTTGATTGCCGTCGAATGCGGGGGTGAAAATTTATAAACGCCCCTGCACCTTTTCTTTGCTCTTTCACAATCTTCGCTTTTCCTTAATCTTTTTTCTGTTCTTTTCCAATCAACTTCCGCGAATCCCTTTGCGCGGCGCACCCTTGCGCCGCCCCATTTTTTATGCCCCCCGTGGTGCGCATTCGACTGTCGTCGAACGCGAGGGGGATAAAAATTATTACATGTCGGCTGAAACCCATATATCCATGAAAAAATAGCCGCTCGCCCCTCGCGCGGCTCCTCTCTGAGCCAGCCCCCGTCCCGTGCGGTGGTACCCCTGCACCCTCGCATTTGATTGCCGTCGAATGCGAGGGTGAAAATTTATAAACACCTCGGCTGAAATCCATATGTCCATGGGGAAATAGCCGCTCGCCCCTCGCGCGGCTCCTCTCGGAGCCAGCCCCCGTCCCGTGCGGTATCGGAAAAACGTCTGTGTCCTCGTGCGGTGGTAAATCCTTACCGCTTATCGCAAAATTGATTGCGTCAACTTCGAGGGTGTAAATTTATAACGCCTCGGCACCTGCCTTTCGCTTTTTCTTGATTTTATCCATGCTTTTTCCAATCAACTCCCGCGAATCCCTTTGCGCGGCGCACCCCTGCGCCGCCCCATTTTTTGTGCTTGCGTTTGAAAAAACCGCCCTTCTGTACGGCTGTACCCCCAAATCCGCCAGACTGCTCTCGCAGTCCCGCCCCCCACGTCACGATGTTGATTGTGGAAACTTCGGGGGGTGGGTCTTGTGTCAAGGGTCCAATTTTCTTTTTACATTTTGTTTTTGCTTTACCTTATTAAACAACTCCCGCGAATCCCTTTGCGCGGCGCACCCCTGCGCCGCCCCATGTTTTTGTGCCCGCGTTTGAAAAAAACGTCCATTATGTACGGTCGTACCCCCACACCCTCGCATTTGATTGCCGTCGAATGCGGGGGTGAAAATTTATAACACGTCGGCTCCTTTTCTTTGCTCTTCACACTCTTCGCTTTTCCTTAATCCTTTTTCTGTTCTTTTTTTAATCAACTACGCGAATCCCTTTCACGCGGCGCACCCTTGCGCCGCCCCGCGTTTTTTACACCCTGTCCAAAGATTGGGAACAGCCGGTGCTTCGTAGAAGCATCGGCTGAATTCTATCCCTTTCCGCCCCCCGTCACCCTCCAATCCGCCAGACTGCTCTCGCAGTCCCGCCCCCATGTCACGATGTTGATTGTGGAAACTTCGGGGGGTGGGTCTTGTGTCAAGGGTCCAATTTTCTTTTTACATTTTGTTTTTGCTTTACCTTATTAAACAACTCCCGCGAATCCCTTTGCGCGGCGCACCCCTGCGCCGCCCCGTGTTTTTTACGACGGCACCGCGCTTCGTCCACCTGCCGTGCAATCTACACCACCGCGTCGTCAAATATTCGGCATTATGTCAACCTCCTGCCGCTCCCACGGAGCACACGTTATAAGCAGAAAACCCCTTTTTCTGCCGTTCTTTCCACTACCCGTCCCGTTTTTATCCAATCAACTCCCGCGGACCCCTTCCACGCGGCGCACCCCTGCGCCGCCCTATGTTTTTTGCACGTTCGTTTGTGCCCCCGTATCGCACATTCGCCTGCCGTCGAATGCGGGGGTGAAAATTTGTGAAAGCCCCTGCGCCTGCCCTTCGCTCTTCGCTAATCTTTTTCCCATTCTTTTCCGAATCAACTTTCGCGAATCCCCTTACGCGGCGCACCCCTGCGCCGCCCCGTGCTTCCGCGCCAGCCTTGCCGTTTTGCATACATTCGCCGCTCTACGGCAATATTTGCGGCATTATGTAAACTGCATGTCAAACGAATGGGGAAAGCGCACTTCTGTTTTTCGTTCTATCCCCAATCAACTCTCGTGAATCCCTTTCACGCGGCGCACCCCTGCGCCGCCCTATGTTTTTGTGCCCGCGTTTGAAAAAAACGTCCATTATGTACGGTCGTACCCCCGCACCCTCGCATTTGATTGCCGTCGAATGCGGGGGTGAAAATTTGTGAACGCCCCTGCACCTTTTCTTTGCTCTTTCACAATCTTCGCTTTTCCTTAATCTTTTTTCTGTTTTTTTCCAATCAACTCCCGCGAATCCCTTCCACGCGGCGCACCCTGCGCCGCCCCGTGCTTTTTACGACGGCACACGCAGGGCACGCACGCCCGCAAAACGTGCCACGCATTCACGCCCCCGCGCAGCACGGCATTTACCCTCGCACGTCGCCGAATTTTTGGCATTATGTCAACCTATTGCCCCACCTACGCGGGGAACGGCGACATTTTTCGCGGTTTCCCCCTTGACACGGGCGGGAAAAAGGCGTATAGTGGGGTGGAAGGAACATTTTTTGAAGGGGAGGCGGTTGCGGCGTGAAAAAGAGAAGGGTTCTCGCGTTGGTGCTGGTGCTTGCGATGCTGTGCGTGCTTTGCGCGGCGTGCGCGAACGAAGGAACGGGCGCGGCTTCCGGGTCGGAATCCAGCCTGTATGAACAGAGCGTGTCCGTCGCGGAAACGGGTACGGACGCGAACGCGGAAAGCTCGTCCAGAGCGGACGGAACGTCCGGCGGAACGTCCACGGAAAGCGCATCGAGCGACACGTCCACGGAAAGCGAAACGTCCGGCACGACGAGCGCGGACGGAACGTCCGCGAACAGCACGTCGAGCGAAACGTCCACCGGGACGGAATCGAGCGCGACGAGTTCGGACACGTCCACGTCGAGCAAGCCCGCTGAAAACAGCGAGAACAGCAAGCCCACCGAAGGTAGCGAGAACAGCGGTAGCGTCGATACTTCCAGCGGTTCGGGCAACACGAACCCGTCGCAGACCGGACACAAGCACAGTTATAAAACGACGGTCGTGAAACCGACTTGCACCGAGGACGGTTACACCCTTCACACCTGTTCCTGCGGCGACAGCTACACGGACAACGAGGTCCCCGCGACGGGACATGAATTTGGTCCCTATTCGCCTATACGAGCCATCAAGAAATCGACCTATACCGAGCCGGGGATCCACGAACGGGTATGTATGCACTGCGAGGAATGGGTCCTTGACGAAAAGTTCGACGAGTATTGGGAGCCGCCGGTGAACGACGAGGAAGAAGTGTACCGTCGAATCATAGCGCTCAAAGAAGAATATCCAGATGGATCTGTGTGGGACGCCTATTCAAAATACGAGTTTCCATGGGATTATACCTATCACCGTGGATATGGATCCGACTATGCGTGTAACGGATTTGCAGCTATGGTTTCAAACACTGCTTTCGGGACGTATTGGGGTGAAATCAAGACGCTTGAAAAAGGAACCTTTACGATAGAAGATGTCCGGGTTGGCGACCTTATTTACGAAAATGATCTTATGACTGGTCATGTGATGGTCGCTCTTGAAGTTCACGATGACTATATAATTACAGTAGACGGAAACAATTGCGGTACGGTATGTTGGGGAGACGAAAACGGTTTATTAAGCGCAATATTCTCGGATTATTTAGAATCAAACTGTATTGTTGAAACCCGCTACGACCCGGAATGCTTTTGAAGCAAAAAACAATCGCATATAACACCGAAAAGGACTTGAAGAACCGCGCAAACGCAAGTCCTTTTCATTTCCCGAGCGCGCGGACGCGGAAAACACGCCCGTATTTTTGTGCCGATACGCGAGCATGCGAACAGACGTTCCTATTTCGACGTGAAAAATGCGGTCGATGGCAGCTTTGGCGCGCGCAAATCAGAACATGCGTTCCGCACTGCATGGAGGTTCGGCAAGTTCCCGCCGTATGAAACTTTCCGCTGCAGGAGAATCGCACCGCAAAATTTACATCTTGCCGCAGTTTGACGAAATTAATGTGGATAACATGTGGACAACTTGTGGAAAACTCGGCACTTTTCCCACGGTTATCCACACGGTTGTCCACATCGGTCGACCCCAAAAAATGGCTTCATCTCTCGCTTTTTCGCGGTTTTCCACATTTCCACCGAGCCTACTACTACGACTACTACTTCCATATACCTGTTTGGTTTTCTTTGTGGTGGTTTTTTCGCTCGCACGCGCGCGTAGCGTTTGAAAATTGTATGTCCGCCGATTGCCGGCGTTTGAAAATTGCGCAGACCGCGCCCGTCGAATCCCCCCGTATTTGCGAGAATCGACCATTTGTTCGCGGCAAACCGGTTCGTCATATTGCACGAATCGAACACCTGTTCTGAACTGAAAATTCTACATTCCCGTCACTTGACAGCGGGCGGAAAATGTGGTACACTATGCACAGCAAACAAAAGTTCGGGTCGCGTTCACGGTTTTGCACTGCTCCCCGCGAAGCAGCAGCGCGCGTCAACGGTGCGCGACGACCTCTCATGCGTCCGCAAAAGCCGAAAATCCACGGCTGCGTTCCAAAATCCACGGTCGTGCGCAAAATAAATCCCCACAAACCCGCAAAAACGTCCAATGATTCCCCCAAAAGGAGGTCCCGACCATGCCCATCGACTTCGCAGACCTGCGTCCCTGCCTCGCGTTCGAGCCGCCTGCGGACCTCGCGGCGCTGTTCGCCGCCCGACCGCTCGACCCGACGCGACCGCTCCTGACCGACGCGGAGCTCGCCGCCGTGCGCAACGCGGTGTCCGCGCACCTGCAGGACGGGGGCAAATGGTTTTCCCCGCTCGAAGCATTCCTGCGCGGATTGATAGACAGACTTCTCACCAATCCGTCCATGAATGCGGCGGCACTCCTCCTGCGCCGATACCTGACCGAGGCGCGTCCGCCGTGGGAAACGCACCTTTCGGCACCGACCCTGCTGGACCTGCCGGACGTCGACGCGGGCGCGGTCGACCTGCTTTTCGTGACCGTCGCGCTCGCCTACACGCTGACCGTGCGCAAGCCGCCCGCCGACCTGAATGCGGAAAACGTCGGCGCGTACGTCGGCTACACGGATTCCTACACGAAAGAGCACGGTTCGTGGGGCATATCTCTGCGCGACTGGAACCTGCTGTGCGCCGGCGGGTGCATGTTCCTGTTCCACACGCTGAAATTCCAGCCGGAGCGCTTCTCGCCGGACTTCCTCGTCCTGCGCAACCGGGCGGGCGAATACCGCACGCTGCTGCGCGGGGCGCACGGGCTGGCCGCCGACGGCAGTCTGACGCAATCCCGTTCGGATCCGCACGCGGTGCGCGTCACTTCGCCGCTCGAAACCACCGAAACGGGGTATATCGCCCACGAAGTGCTGCCGAATGGGGTGGTTTGCCCCTGCCCGCGAACGTTCCCGAAGGACGAATGGGCGGTCGCGCTCGACGAAAACTGCCTGATGCTCGGGATGCACATCCCGTCGCAGCCGCCGTACACGGTCGCGGAGCATCGCACGTCGATGGCGCAGGCGCTGGACTTTTACGCCACATTTTTGAAGGATCACGGGGAAATATGCGGCTTCGTCTGCTACTCCTGGCTGTATTCGGCGCAAAACAAGCACCTTTTGCCGCCCGAGAGCCGAATTTTGGAGATGCAGCGGCACGTCCACCTCTGCCCGATGTGCGCAGAGCTGGACGAAAGCCTGACCTTCCTGCGCCCCGGGTCGGCGCTGCAGCGGCGGCTCGCGGACTTCCGCGCCGCCGGGAACGCCTACCACGTCGGGTACATGTACGTCCCGCTGGACGAGGCGCGGACGTTCGGGCGGTTCCGGCACGAGCTTTGAGTTTGTGCAGAACGCAGAAATTTCGGTTTCGTTTTTGGCAGAAACGTAGAAATTTTTGGAATCCCGCGAGGGATTCCGCCACGGTTTTTGGGCATTTTGAGGGAAAAACGATGGGAAAAATCGTCATCAAGCCGATGGAGAGCGAGGACGAGATCAACGGCAAGGCGTTCGTCCACTGGAAATCCTGGCACGAGACCTACCCGGGGCTGATCGACGCGGGCTACCTCGAAGCCTTCACGCTCGAAAAATGCGTCGCGACGGCGCACCGGTGGCCGGGCAACATCCTGGTCGCGAAGGACGGCGAGCAGGTCGTCGCACTTTGCGGGATACGGCGCGTACCGCGACGGCGAGGTTGTTCGCGCTCTACGTCCTCGCCGCCTGCCACGGGCAGGGGTGTCGGCAGTCGAGCGGCTTTCCGCGTTCGACCGGGTCGCCGTTTGGGTGCTGCGGGGGAACGAAAGGGCGATCCGCTTCTAAGAGCGGTTCGGCTTCCGTTTCGACGGCGCGACGGCGGAGATCCGGCTCGGCACGCCGAACACGGACGCAGGATGCTTTTGGAAGGGACATAAGGAGGGAACGTTGTGCGGCAGGACTGGTTCACCGTCGAGCGGCTCCACACCGACACATTCGCGATCAGCGAATACGGGCACTGGGAGGAAACGCATTCCTACCTGCTTTGCGGGAGAGAGCGAGCCGTTTTGATCGACACGGGCTTAGGCGTCGCGAGGATCAAAGACGTCGTCGACGGTTTGACGGCGCTGCCGGTCGCCGTCGTCCTGACGCACGCACATTGGGACCACATCGGCGGGCTTGCGCAGTTTTCGGCGTTCGCCGTACACGAAAGCGAGGCGAACTGGCTTTCCGAGCGCTTTCCTCTCCCGCTGCACGCGGTCTGCAAAAGTCTGACGCTGAAGCCGTGCGACTTCCCCGCCGATTTTCGCCCGGACGCGTATCGGATTTTTCGGGGCGAGCCGACGAGCGTCCTGCACGACGGGGATTCCATCGACCTCGGCGGCCGCACCCTGCAAGTCATGCACACGCCCGGTCACTCGCCCGGTCACTGCTGCTTTTTTGAGCGGGACCGGGGGTGGTTGTACACCGGCGACCTGGTTTACGAGGGGTGCCTGGACGCTTTCTACCCGACGACCGACCCGCTCGCGTTCATGCGCTCCGTCGAGGCGGTGAACGGGCTGCACCCGCAACGGATTTTTCCGGCGCACCATGCGCTGACGGTCCCGGCGTCGCTGGTCGGCGACGTGGCGGACGCTTTTCGGGCGCTGCACCGGCAGGGGAAGCTGCGGCAGGGCAGCGGTCTGTTCGATTTCGGAAGGTTTCAGATCCACGTTTGACCGTCCCCGCGGTACGGGGTGCTGGACGTCGTCTCCCCTTTCGGAGGGGGCGACCGCTACTCTTCCGTTTGGACCTCCTCCCACATCCGGCGGAGCGGTTCGTTTTCCAGAGCGTCCACCGTTTTTTCGGCGGTTTCCGCGGCGGTGACGCCTAACGTGTCGAACGCCGTCTGCTGTTTGACCGCACGCACAAACCGCAGACCGCCCGCGGAATAGTCGGGATCCCGGTCGAACGCCTCCGCCAGCTGTTTCGCGTCCGACAGGGATTCGCGTGCGTCGCCCGGATTTCCCAGCTTCAGCTGCGCATGGGCAAGGCAAATCCGAAAGCTCACGCAGGGCTTGTCAAACAGGTTGCTCTTCCCCTCTGACCGCAGACCCGCAAAAAAATCCAACGCTAAACCAAGGATCGAAGCGCCTGCGACGTAGTCCTCCCGCTTGCAATACACGTTTATAAAGCCGTTGACGATCCGGATCAGCATCGCCGAAACCGAGACGAGCGCCGTGGAGAGATACTCCACCGCCTCGCCGGGGCGATCGCAGAAGCACGCCAGCGTCTGCCCGATCACGTCGTCGAAGATGCCGCGAGGGTTGTTGCTTTTCAGCAGCTCCAACGCCTTTTCCTCCTCGCCGAGCCCGGCGTATGCGCCCGCCAGGTCGTAGGCGATGGAAAGCTCGCCGATCTGGGGGTCGGTATTCTGCCCCAACAAACGGATCGCACGCTCCAGCAGTTCGATGGAACGCCGGAGCAGCGGCTTCTCGCCGTCCCGCAGCCCGAACAGGTAGTAGAGCATCGCGCTTTGGTACACGACGTCAAAGCAGTTCGGGTAGCGAAGCAATGCCTTTTCCGCCTCGGCAAGCCCGTCCGTATCCCGGTTTTGCAAGCAGTCCTTGAGCCGTGCGACCGTGTCGGTCTGCTTGCTGCCTTTCACGGTGTAGCCGAGCAGGACGTCCACCGAGGTGTCGAACAGGTCGGCAAGCTCGACGAGCAGCGACAGGTCCGGCGCGGACAAGCCCGCCTCCCATTTGTAGACCGCCCCGACGGTGACGCCCAACGCATCCGCCACCTGCTGCTGCGTCAGCGAACGCGCCCGGCGATGTGCGCGAATACGCTCCGAAAGATTGATTTTCATTGCAGTTCCTCCTTGTTTTCGTCTGCGATCAGTATAGCACATCCCTCCCCGTTTTGGAACACACCGTTCGTATCATTTGGCGAAAAATATTTCGACCGTTCGTATGGGTCCGCCCCCTATCTGTGCCAAAGTCGACCATAAAAAAACGCTCTCTGCCCATCGAAACGCAGAGAGCGCTTTTGCACCCGAAAATTCGCCCGGGCGGCACGATTTTCCACACGATGGGATTCCCCGCGTGGCGGAACTACCCCTCCAAAACGACGCCCTGATAGGGCTTCAACGTCAGCACGTCGCCGTCGGGGCAATGGGACAGGGCGACCTCGCCGTGGCTCGCAAGCAGGACCTTCCCCACCGCAAACGGCAGTTTCACCGTCCGCGCGCGGTCGGAAAACGAACAAATCACCGCCGCGCGGCGCCCGTCCGCACCCGTCCGCGTGTACGCGACCAGCTTGTCGTACCGCTTGAGCACCGGCGCGAACGTCCCGTCGACGAACAGGCGTTCCGATTTGCGGAGTGCGACCATCTTTTTATAGAACGCGAGGACGCTGTCCGGGTCGGCGAGCTCGGCGGCCGCGTTGACCGTGCGGTAATCCGGGTGGACCGGCAGCCAAGGTTCCGCGCTCCCGGCAGGGGAAAAACCCCCGTTTTCGCTGTCGTCCCACGGGAACGGCACGCGCGCGTTGTCCCGCGAATACCGCGCCACCAGCCGCATCGCCTCCGCCGGCTCCAGCCCGTCCGCGAGCGCGACGCGGTAGTGATTCTTCGTCGAAATGTCGTTGATACGGTCGATCGACGTGAAGCCGGGATTGGTCATGCCGAGCTCCTGCCCCTGGTAGATAAAGGGCATTCCGCGCAGGAAAAAGTAGAATATCCCCAACATTTTCTGCACTTCCGGGGCGTGATCCTTCTCCGGCACGAACTTCTGGATCGCACGCGGGTAGTCGTGATTTTCGGTGAACACCGCCCCGTAGCCGACCTTCTGCGTTTCCAACTGGGACGCGTAGAGCGCGTCGCGCCAACAGCGGAAGGACCACTCGCCGGGGTTCTTACAGGTGTGCCAGCCGTGCCCGTAACTGTACGGTTCGGCGTAGGAAAAGTCGAACATTGTCGAAAAATAGCCGTTCGGACCGATGTAATCCGCCAACTGCCGGTTCGGAACGCCCGCCGCCTCGGCGATCGTAACGCACTGATAGCGGTCGAACGTCTGTTCCCGCAGCTCGGTCAAAAAGTCGCCGATACCGGGGATATTGCGCGCGTACGGGAAGCAATCGACCATGCCGTCCGGCTCGTTGCGCGGACCCGACGGCAGACCGGGCTGCTTCTTGATGTGGACGATGGCGTCGATACGGAACCCGCCGAGCCCCTTATCCAGCCAAAAGCGAATCATGTCGTAGAGTTTCGCCCGCAAGGTCGGGTTTTCCCAGTTCAGGTCGGGCTGTTTCTTCGAGAACAGGTGGAGGTACCACCGCCCGTCCGCCGTCCGTTCCCACGCCGACCCGCCGAACATCGAGCGCCAGTTATTGGGCGGATTTCCGTCGGAAGTGCGGCGAAAATAGAAGAATCCCTCCTCCTCACAGCCCGGTTCGGCGAGCGCCTTCTGGAAAAGCGGGTGCTCGTCCGAGCAGTGGTTGATCACGAGGTCCATCAGCACGCGGATATCCCGCTTGTTCGCCTCGCGCAGCAGCTCGTCCATGTCCGCCATACTGCCGAAAAGCGGGTCGATGTCGCGGTAGTCGGAGATGTCGTAGCCGCCGTCGTCCATCGGGGAGCGGTAGACCGGCGAAAGCCAGAGCAGCCCGACGCCGAGGTCGCGCAGGTAGTCCAGTTTTTCGGTGATCCCCTTGAGGTCGCCGGTGCCGTCGCCGTTCGCGTCGCGGAAGGAGCGGGGGTAGATTTGGTAGGCGATACGGTCCGCCCACCAGTAGCGGTCGTTTTGGGTCGGTTTCATATGGATTTCCTTTCTGTTGTGGTTTTCACCCACATAGCATACCATATTTTGTTTCGAAATGCAAGGGGGCAAGCAGGATTTGCCGCGAAAAACGTCCTCACGCGATGCGCGGGCAGCGGAGGTTCGCGCCGTTCGAGCAGAGGATCAGCCCGTCCCCCTCGACGCGACCGACGAACGACGGGTCCTCGCCCTCGCGCGGACGGAAACACAGCGTCCCCGCGCCGTCCACGTCGTAAACGCCGGACTGCAGCGCCGTTTCCTCCCCCTCGCGGGAGACCGTCCAAACGCCGTCCGCCAGCGCAAGGCGGTACGCCGGGTCCGCTTCCACGCCGGAAAACGGGTCGACACGGTACGCCCCCGCCGGGTCGCCCTCGGTGCGCAGGAATTGCGACGTCAGCGTCAGCCGTCCGCCCCCGTCCGTGTCAACGTCGGTCACGGGGTCGAGCGTCAGCGCGCCGCCGTCCAACGTTCCGCGATACAGCGGCAGGTCCTCCGCACCGTCGGCTTCCGCCGACAGCAGCAACGTCACTTCCCCGCCGTCGTAGGTGCATTTCCCGGTCGCACTGACCGCACCGTCGGTCAAGATCCGAAAACTCCCCCCGTCGATCTCGACGCGGAACCCTTCATACACCTCGCCGGACTCGGCGATCAGCTTGTACGTCCCGTCGAACGACTTCGCGCATCCGCTCGCGACCAAACACACGGCGCACAGCGCCGCCAGCAAACCCACACGCACACGCACCCTACGCGTCCCCCTTTCCACGGAAAAGGCGGGACCGCCCGACAAGAACGGTCCCGCCACTCACACAAATTTCCTTACTTCTTCTTCTTGCGAACCACGACGATGACCACGACCGCAACCACGACGACCACTGCCGCGACGATCGCGATGACAAGCCACATGGACGAACCGCCGTCATCCGCATTGCTGGACGCTGCGGACGAAGCCGACGTCGGCGCCTTGCTCGACGAAGCCGCACTCGAAGCGGCACTCGAAGTCGCTGCGGACGAAGCCGCACTCGACGCATCGGACGACGTGCTCGACGTCGCACTCGACGTACCGCTGGACGTGCCGGAGCTCTCCGACGGATTCGCCTTCTTGAAGTTGGCGGCGGACAGGAGCAGCGTCTCGTCGCCGTCCAACGTCAGGGACAGGTTGCCCTCCGTCGTGACGGCATAGGTGTACTCGTCGTACGCCCCGTCCTCGAACAGCAGGAACGTGGTCTGATCCTGCACATAGTAGCCCATATCCTCGTCCGTCTCGGTCGGTTCGACCGTCGCGTCCGCGAGATACGCAGCCTTATCGTAGGTCTTCTTGGTGATCTTCATGTCGCCGTTGGTGGCGATCGTCCAGACCTCGAGCTTGTCGCTGAGATCGACGAACCAATCCCCAGGAAGAGCCGGGTAGTCCGCAACGTCCTTCGCCGTCAACTGCTTCTGCTTGCGCCCGTCCTTGTAGGTCGCGACGCCCATTTCCGAGAAATCCATGAACTCGTACACGTTGGTGTAGAAGGTCCAATGGTACTTCGTCGGCTCCGTCGGGATCGTCCCGAACTTGAACGAATACCGCACATACCGGGCTTCGACCGTCTCGCCGAGCGGAACGGCGACTTCCCCGACGAACGGCCAGCCGTTCCCCTTGTTGACGTCCGCATTGTAATCCGGGCACTTCGGCAGGCTGTAATAGAACTTCCCGTCGCCCACCGGCGACCAGACGTTGCCGTCCTCCGAGGTCTCGACGGTCACGCAGTTGTCCGCCGGCTCACCGATGCCGACCGGCTGGTAGAAAATGGCGATGTACGCGGTGTCGAACGACACCTTGCTGCCGAAATCCATCTCAAACGACGCCGTCGGATTCTGATCCTCGGTGACGTTGACAGGCGTTTCCTTCGCCTTGCGATCGACGACCTGCTGGTTCGCGACCATGACCAGACCCGGTTTGTCGAAGCTTTCGACCGAGCGGTTGACGTCGCCGTCGTACAGGACGGACAGGTCCTTGCCACGGTCGTCCAGCTTGACGTCCTCGCCGGTCAACTCAATGCTCTTGGGGGAGATCACGGTATACGTCGTACCGGCGATCGTAACTTCATTTGCAGCGGATGCAGCCATCGTCAACGCCGAAAGCGCAAGGCAAACGGCGAACAGGACGGCCAGCGGCTTCTTAAAACGCATCCAAAACTACCTACCTTCTATTAGAGTTGCCTTATTATAGCACAACCGCGGATTGATGTCAAGCCGCATTCTGCCAAAATATGAGACGCTTTCTTGTGCAAGTCGTACAAAATTTGCCTTTTTGCACCCGTCCCTTGCTTTTTCGCCCGGTTTCGGGTATACTATAAGGGAACTTGTCGGGGCGTTGCCCCGCACCCCATTTAAGGGGGATTTTTGAAAAAATCCCCCTTAAAAATCCCCAAAAACTTTTCGGTTTGGGGAGTAAAAGAGTTTGTCGATCTCGTTTCGACGGGATCGGGAGGTTTTTGCCATGAGCAAGCTGCACACCCTGCTTCGCAAGCGCGGTCTGACCGTCACCTGTGCCGAATCCTGCACCGGCGGTCTTATCGCGAAGCTGCTGACCGACCCCGCCGGGGCAAGCGCGGTCTTTCGCGGGTCGTTCGTGACCTACTGCAACGAGATGAAAGCGGACCTGCTCGGCGTGCGCCCGGAAACCCTCGAACGGTTCGGCGCGGTGTCGCCGGAGACCGCCTGCGAGATGGCGATCGGGGCGCTGTCCCGCGTCGGCGCGGACGTCGCGGTGTCGGCGACCGGCGTCGCGGGTCCGGGCGAATCGGAGGGCAAGCCGGTCGGCACGGTCTGCATCGCCGTCGCCCTGCGTCGGGAGGTGTTGAACGGCAAAGCGTTGACCGAATCGTCAAACGCCCCCCTGCGGCAGGACACGTTGAACGGCGGAACGGCGGACGGTGCCGCCCCAAACGCCCCCGCGCCGGGCTGCCCGGCGGGCGAACCCGTCTGCGCCTGGGTCAAGACCTACCGCTTCGACGGCACGCGCGCGATGAACCGCCAGTTCGCCGCCCGCGCCGCCCTGCAGCTCGCCCAGACCTCCCTCGAGTCCCCCGCTTCCCTCGGCAAACCGTTCCAAACCGCATAAAAAAGGACGCGCCCCCAACCGGGGCGCGTTTTCCCGCTGCTCAGAAATTCGGCGCAGGCGCACCGTCCGACTCGGCTTTCTTTACGATCTCGCCCAGCGACGAAACGCCGCGTACCGTGCTCGGATAGATGCTCGTACCGTTCTTACAGGTGTAAAGCACCACGCTTTCCTCGTCGGCGCAGACCGAAACCGCGTCGGTTTGTCCCTGATAAATCCTTCCGCCGACACTTTCCGTGTACACGACGTACACCGAATGATGTCCCGACGGCAAGCCGAGAACCGCCCACGGATTCGCCTGTCCGCACGGTCGCCCATCCACATAGACCTGCCGCGTGCCGCTTCGGTCGTAATGCCCGTCATACGTCGCGCTCGCGCAAACGATTAGCTCGTTCCTCTCGTGCCCACGTTTCAAGGGTGCAACGCGAGCCTCGAGCGACGCCTGTTCCGCCGCTTTCCTGCGTTCCTCATACGCCTTTACTTCCGGGAGATACTCCATCCGACAGTAGGTTTTGTACCGTAAAATCATAAAAACGATATAGCAAATCAACCCCACCGCTAAAATCGCGTCGATAACGATCAACCAGACCGGCACGCCGGGTTCGCCAAACGTGCCGGTTTTGAAAAAATATTCGACCGCAGTGACACCGCCAAAAAGCAGACACGCGACAACAAAAAACCCAAAACCCTCGCCCGGCTTGTACTTCTTCGCCGCCTCCCATTTCTCCGCGATCTTCTTGTCTTCCTCCGTCATCCAGTTCTTGTTTTCCATACTCTCGCCTCCGTTTTTTATTTCATTATACAACGTATTTCTCGTTTTGTCAACTATTTTCTCGTATTTTTTACGGCTTCCCTCCTGTTTTTGGTATAATAGAATGAGATTTTGCAGAAAATGGATTCGGAGGGAAAAACAATGGAGTTCTGCGACATCCTGCGCGGACTGCTCGAAGAGCGTGGCGTGACGCAAAAACAGTTCGCGCTCGACTTGCAAATCGCCCCGTCGACCGCCGGCGGCTACGTTCAGGGCGCCAGCGAGCCGGATTTTGAGATGCTGCGGCGGATCGCGCGGTACTTCGGCGTTTCCACCGACTACCTGCTCGACCTGCACACGGTCCAGGCCGGCTCCCACAGCGAGGAGGATCTGCTTGCGGTGTTCCGCGCAATGCCCCCTACGCAGCAGGCGGTCTACCTGGAGCAGGGGCGCGTGGTCCTCCGCCTGGGGCAGAACGGCGGCGCCTGAACGCTCGTCCGTCCCGCACTGCATAAAAAAGACGACCCGCCCTGCAGCTCGCCCAGACCGCCCTCGAGTCCCCCGCCTCCCTCGGCGCCCCGTTCCAACCCCCCGACTGCTGACCGCCCCCGCGTCGCCCTCGCCGAAACGCCCCCCCGCGCCGTCCCCGCGTCGAAACGCACCCGAACGTGCGGAAAAAATTTCAAAAACCCCTTGACAAAGCGCCCAAGACGTGCTATAATCATTCCCGAACGTTGCGGAATTGTGTAATGGCAGCACGACAGACTCTGACTCTGTTTGTGAGGGTTCAAATCCTTCTTCCGCAGCCAAATAAGAACCCTAATTTTGATACAAAGCGTATCGAAGTTAGGGTTCTTGCTTTTTGCCCGAAAAAGGCTTGAA
>CANRIX010000031.1 GCA_947630765.1 uncultured Clostridia bacterium
AAATCACCGGTTGTGTCTATTTTATATCAACCAATCATTCTAAAATGCTTCAGCGCCTCCCTGATCGCCGCCTCTTTTTCTGGCGGACATTTCGGCTGCCGGGAATCTTCCGACTTCGGCTTGTTGTAGTTCTCCCGCTCAATGATACCGCACTTCCGCTTCACTTGTGCAATATACAGGTGGCTGACCTTCATTCCGAATTTCTCCAGCACATACGCCTTGATTTCCTCGTAGCTGGCTTTCTTCTCGGCGGCGGTCAAATCCATCTCGTCCATGGTGAGTTCAACCTCGATATGCTGCTTGACATTGAGTTTGGACAATAAGCATACCGTCTCCAGGTCGTAAACGTAGAACGTGTCGCCGCCGACGAGGTGCAGATAGTCGTAGCGCGATCCCTCCGCAATCTCAAATCCCGGCAGGCTCCTGTCCTCGGGCACCGCGTTGAGCAGGCAAAGAGCTTCGTCGGAAAAGATCGCCTTGCCGTAAGGGGTCTTTTCGTGCGTATCCGCAAGCTTTTCGTATGCGTCCGTTTCAAGGTCGCACCGCCAATAATCCCCGCCGGAGAGGTAAAAATAGATAAACCCGTCCTTGACGTACCATTTCGTGACCGAGACGCCCGTTTCCGTCCACTCGCCGACCGTATCCGCGTCCGGCGTCTGCCAGACCTGTTTGACGCGTTCCTCGCCTTCTTCACCCTCTCCCTCGGCGTCGTAGGCGAAAAGCGTGTCCTTGTAGGTCCCGTCCGCCTGCCGCACGTTGCACATAACATAGACGAAATCGCCGTCCGCCCACAGCGTAAAGTTGTTGCCGACGGGGATCGAATGGTAAATATTGCCCTTCTCCTTCTCGATCGTATCGCCCCACAGCTCCTCGGCCTTTTCCAGCTCCTCGCCGAGCTTCACGCGGTACAAGACCCCGCTGTAAACGAAGTAAACGTACCCCCGGTGGAGGATCGGGTCCACATAGGTGGAGCTCCCGCTCGGCTCGAACTCCAATTCCTGAACCACGCGCTGATCCGTGCCGTCGAGCGCGACGGAATAGATGCGCTCCCCGTAGTCGGTGAGTTTCCCCTTCTCCTGCAGGAGGGCACTGTTGGTGTAGTACAGCCTGCCGCCGGTCTCCCAAAGGACGCCGCCGTAGATGCGTGCGTTGCAGGTATCGTCGTCGTGCGCACATTCGGGCTTGGTGCAGAGCAGGGCGGCCTGTTTGGTCTCTTTGTCGATAAAATAGGCCTCGTCCCCGCCGTACAGAAGGTAGTAGCCGTCCTCCGTTTCGCAGACCCTGTTCAGGCGGTAATAGTCCGACTGGTTCATGTTCTTTTGGAATTCCTTGTCCGATTCGATGACCCCGCTGCACGCGGCGCAGGACAGCGGCAGCATCACCGCAAGCAGCAAAGAAAACAGTTTTTTCGCCATGGTTTGTCCCCCCAAAAAGGAAAAATCGTGCGGACGCTCTCCCTTCCGCACGATCATTCTAAAGGACGTTTCTCAATTTTTTCTCAACATTCCGCAAAAAATTTCATTCCATCGCGAAAACCGCCGTGACCGACGCGCCGCCGTCCGCGTTTGCCAGCGCCAGACTGCCCCCGTGCTTTTCGCAAAGCGTCCGGCAGATATGGAGCCCCAGCCCGAAATGATAGGTTCCCGCCTTCTGCCGTCCGCTGTAATAGGGCCTGACGGCGGTCACAAGCTCCTTCCCGGAAAACCCTTTTCCGTCGTCCGCGACGCAAATCGAAAAGGTTTTCCCGTCGCATTCCAGCCGAACGGATACCTTAGCGGACGCGAAACGGATCGCGTTGCCCAGCAGATTTTCAAACACCTGCGTCACCGCCGTCGGATCGATGTGCAGCGTTTCGGCGTCGACGCGGAAATCCGTTTCGCAGGACAGCCCCTTCTCCCCGCACAAAAGCGACGCCGTTTCCCGCAGTCCGCAGAGGAACTCCCCGGCGGGGACGGGCTCCCGCGTCAAGGGAAGGTCGGCGATCCGCTGCGCCGCGTTCATGCTGTTGACGAACTGCTCCAGCCGTAAAACGTGCGCGGACATGGTGTGTACGGTTTCCAAAACCTCCTCCTGCGGCATTTCCCCGGTGGGGAGATACTTCCCGAGCATCTCCGTGTAACCCTTCAGAATGGCGATCGGGGTGCGCAGATCGTGGGTATAGGCGTCGTTGAGCTGCTGCCGCTCGTCGAGCATACGAAGCATACGGCTGTTGTTTTCGTCGAGCGCGGAGCGCATTTTGTCGAACGAACCGCACAGCTTCGCCATTTCGTCGCGCCCGGCGTAGTCCAGCGGAAAACCGAGGTCGTTTTCCGCGATCTTTGCGGAGGCGTTCCGCAGCAGCGTCAGCGGCTTTTTCAGCTTGGTGAAGTAAACCAGGAGCGTCGCGAGAAAAAGTCCGGCGGAATAGATGAAAATCGGCCCGTACCGCACGACGAACCGATAAAAGTCGTACCGACGTGCATCCGCCGTGTCCATCGCATCGAGATTCACCCGATAGACCACGACCTCCCCTTCCTCCCCGTCCACCGTATGGAACGTCATGCCGTCCTCGGCCGGCTCCGCGTCGAAATCGATCACCATATACCGCAGGTTGATTTGCATGACCGCTTTACCGGCCGCTTCCGTCACCCGATCCGACACAAACGAGCAGACGGTCAGCGCCGCGGCCGCGAACAGGAAAATGGCCAGCCAAAGCGGAATACTGCGGTACCATGCCTTTATTTTACCCATTTGTACCCGCTCCCCCAAACCGTCTGGATATAGGGCTTGCACCCCGCCTGCGCGAACTTCGCCCGGATCCGGCTGATGTGCTCCATGATCACCGTCAGCTCCGCCTCGCTTGCGACGTCCCACAAATGCTCAAAAATGCGTTCCTTGCTGAACAGCTGCCCCGGGTGGGTGGACAGCAGCTCGACGATTGCGAACTCCTTCGGCTTCAGGGGGATCTCTCTGTCCCGGAATCGGACCTGTCTTGCGGTGTAGTCGATGACAAACCGGTCGTCGAACAGCGTTCGGTGCGCGGTCTGCCCGCTTCGTTCCTCCCGGCGCAGGTGCGCCTCTACCCGTGCGCCCAGCTCGTCGATGGAGAACGGCTTGACGACGTAATCGTCGCCGCCCGCCGCGAAACCCTCCAGCTTGTCCCGATCCTCCACACGAGCAGTCAGGAACAGGATCGGACAGGTCACATGACCCCGGATCCGGCGGCAGACCTCGATCCCGTTGACGTCCGGCATATTGATGTCCAACAGAATGAGGTCCGGCTGCTTCCCGGCCTTTTCGATCCCCGCAAGCCCGTTTTCCGCCAAAAGCACCCGATACCCGTTTCTCTCGAAATATCGCCGCAGCATCGTCCCCATATCCTTTTCGTCGTCGATGATCAGAAGCGTTTTTTGCACAGGACATTCCCTCCTCCGTAAACAGTATAAACGGCAATTCTAACTTTTTTCTAAACATCCGCAGTTTTTCCGGGAACATTTCCTCTTCTATGTGTACCGCATTTCCCGCGAAAATGCAAAAAATGGCTCAAAACAACGGTTTCAAGCCATTTTCCTCGCATTCTGCGTCACTTCATCAGTTCACCCGACAGGCGCAGGACCTCCGGCGCGAGCTCCGCCCGTTTCCGCTTGACCATGCGCTTGTAGAGCGGGTACGTCGCGACCGCGCCGACCAAACCGACCACGCCGACCACGATCCCGAGGACGAAATACGATTCCCAGCCGGGGAGCATCGTACAGCACAGCCCCACGCCCAAAAGCAGAGCGCTGACGATCCCGACGAGCAGCGAAACGACGGTCGCGCCCCGCGCGGCGCTCTTATCCAGACGGCGAAGCCGCTCCATCGGGGTGTCCCCGTCCGCCTGCGGGACGTATTTGTCCCGGATCGCTTTGATCTCCTCCTGCTCCTTCGCGGAATAGGTGTAGGTGAAGGTTTCCTTTTTTTCTTCCATGATCGTTTGCTCCTTTCCGATTTCTGCGGATATTGTAGCAGACGACTGTTTGCGTAAGGTTCCGATTCTGTTTGAGAATTGTTAATTTCGGAGCATTTTCAGATTTTTGTTCGCCCGCCGGATCATGTAGACCGCCATGCCGATCACGATCGTGCAGACCCCGCCGCCTACGGCGCCGGTCATGGTCCTGTTGAATTCTGCGTTGCCCTCTCCCCCGAACTGGGAAAGCATCGCGGTGGTCAGCGACAGGATGGAAACGAGCGCCGCCACAAAGTTGATGGCTTTCGCCGCCGACAGGACGGGGCTTTGGTGCTTTCGCGTTTTCACGATCTGAACGATCGCGATCGCGACGGCGTAAAAGGCATACGCCGCCATCGCGTAGATCAGCAGACCCGGATAGGCAAACCCCCGGTTCTGATGCACCATGAAGATCACGATCCCCGCGAGCGCCTGGTTCATGAACAGAAGCATGACCCCGCACAGCCGGTACCGGCGCAGTTCCTCCGACGCGTCCTGCGTATGCAGCCGCCGCACCAGCAGGAAGCGCATCCCGGCGAGCAGGAGATAGTAGACCGCCAGTGCGACGAACCACATGGAACGGTAGTAGATCCCCGATACCAGCTTCAGGACGATGTACAGCAGATTGATGAAAAACCCCTGATACAGCGAGATCCCCGCCCGAAAGCGCACGTCGGTCATGTATTTTTCGCCCACCGCGGTGGAGCGGAATTTTTTCATCAGCGGGTGCGCGGCGACCCACCGTTTGACGGCTTCCTTCGCCGCTGGCAGGTAGCCAAACCCCGTGACGGTCACGACCAGCGCATAGGCGGACGCGATATAGGAAGCGTACTGCAGGATGGGATTCTGCATGTCGAACACCGCCACCGCGAGCACAAACCCGTAGCCGAAAAGCGAGACCAGGACCGTCGGGAGCGGGGGCAGGCAGAACAGCTTTTTAAGGAGCTTTTTGAACGTCTCCATGGACCGCCCTCCCGATCTTTACGGTAAAGGTACTGCCCTTCCCGACCTCGCTTTCCACGGAAAGGTCGCCGCCTACGATGTCCGCCACGCGCTTGACGAGCGCAAGCCCCAAGCCGTTTCCCTGCGTGGCGCGGGAAGTGTCGCCCTGATAGAATTTCTCGAAGATGTGCTTGCCGGTCTCCGGCGAAATGCCGCACCCGGTGTCGGACACGCTGACGACGGCATGATCCCCCTCGGTTTTCAGCGTCACGGACACCCTGCCGCCGCTTTCCGTGAATTTCAAAGCGTTGGAAAAGAGATTGTTCCAGACGAGGGACAGCAGTTCGTCGTCCGATTCCACGAACACGTCCTCCTCGATGTCCGTTTCGATGTCGATCTGCTTCTTCTCCCAGGTGCTTTCAAACTGCAGCAGGCACGCGGCAAGCTGCTCGCCGAGATCGTACCGCTTCACCGCCGGATAGATCTGCTGGTTTTCCAGCCGATTCAGCTTCAGGATGTTCGTGATAAGGTCGGCAAGGCGGCGGGACTGCTCGGTGATCGCCCTCGCGTATTCCATCCGCTGTTCCGCCGGCAGGTTCGGGCTTTGGAGCATGGTGCCGTAGTTCTGCAGGACGGCGAGTGGCGTTTTCAATTCGTGGGACACGTTGGCGATGAAATCCGTCCGCAAGGTCTCCACGCCGGAAAGCTCCTCCGCCATGCGGTTGAAGTAGTCGATGATCGTGTCGAAGCCCGACCGTTCGCCGATCCCGCGATAGGGCTCGATGCGTGCGGAGAAATCCCCCCGCATGAGCTTCTCCGCCCCCTGCACGATCCGCCGCACCGGGCGTTCCACCATGAATTTCCGCCGCACGCCGTCGATCACGGTACATAACAAGCTCAGAAAAATCACGTTCCCGAACGTCAAAATCGCCGCCTGCCGGATGCCCTGCTCGGTGAATTCGATGCCCATCGACCGCCGCATCGTGTAGAGGAACAGCAGCATACAGCAGGTGATCACGAAGGACATCAGCAGGAAAAAGGCGACATAGCTTCGCAGAGAGAACAGGAACCGCCTTGTCTTTTCGCCCGCTTTCACAGGATCACCGCCTTATAGCCCAGACCGTGGACGGTCTTGATCGCAAATTCCGTGCAATTCTCGAATTTCCCGCGCAGCTTCGTCATGTAGACGTCGACCGCCCGCGGCGCCGTGTTCGTCTCGGCGTCCCAGAATTCGTCCATGAGCTGGGTGCGGGTGAAGGTCTTGCCCGGATAGGAAAGCAGTTTGTACAGCAGGTTGAACTCCCGCGCCGTCAAGGGGATCTCCTCGCCGTCGTAGACCGCCGTGCGCTCGTCCATGTCGAGCTTCAGCTTGCCGATCTCCAGCCTGTGGGAAGCGGCGATCTTCGCCCGCCGCAGGAGCGCCCCGATCCGCAGGAACAGTTCGTCGAGGTCGATGGGCTTGACCATGTAATCGTCGATCCCGACGCGGTACCCTCTCTGCTTGGACGCGAAATCGTCCCGCGCCGTCATGAAGAGGATGGGGATCTCCTCGTTGAGCGAGCGCACGGTTTTCGCGAACTCGTAGCCGTCGATCCCCGGCATCATGATGTCGGAAACGATCAGGTCGAAGGTGTCCCCGTACATGGCGTCGTAGGCTTCGTTCGCGCAAAGGCACCCCACCGCTTCATAGCCGCTCCCGTTCAGGAACGAACAGACCGTGCGGTTCAGGTCCTTGTCGTCCTCCACGACGAGTATCTTGAACATACCGCAAACCTCCCTGCTCCCGTTTTTTCCAGTATAGCACGCAATTGTTAAAGTTTTGTTTGCGTTTTGCCGTTTTTTCAAAAAATTTGCCCGCACGGGAAGCAATTCGACCGCACGATCTCCGCAAGAAGCCGTTACGGCACTTGATTTTCCAAAAAGATTGTTGTATAATACAGGAAGAAAGCGAGGCGCTCATTCCATGCAGATTTCCAGCAGATTCACCTTGGCTGTCCACATTTTCGCCTGTATCGACACCTTTCAGGACGCGTATAAGGTCACAAGCGAATTTCTCGCGGGAAGCACGAACGTAAATCCCGTCATCATCCGCAAAATCCTTTCCCAATTGAAAGCGGCGGGGCTTGTCGCCGTGGCGCGCGGCACGGGCGGTGTTTCCGTCGCGAAACCTTTGGAAGAAATCACCCTTCTGGATATTTATCGTGCGGTCGCGTGTGTGGAACACGGAACGCTGTTTCATTTCCATGAAAATCCAAACGAGCAATGCCCGGTTGGGCGCAATATCCATAGGATTCTGGATGACAAACTGCTGCAGGTGCAAAATGCGATGGAAAAAGAGCTCGCGTCCATCACCTTGGAGGATATCAAGCGGGATACGGAAAACTGTATCGGGGAACCGTGACCCTTTTTTCGTCCGAAAAAAATTTCAAAAAAATGTGATGTAACTATTGACATTACATTCAAAACGTGCTATACTATTGTTGTAATCAAAAAGATTACAACAATTTTTATTTGGAGGGACTTATGATGAGCAATTTCAGCAAGGTAACCGTCGGGCAGGAAGCAAGGACGGAACTGCACGACAAGCTGTCGCTTACGGGCGCGGAGGTCAGCGTGAATCATCTCCCCGCCGGCGCAAGCGTTCCGTTTGTCCATTCCCATAAGCAGAATGAAGAAATCTACGCGATCCTCTCCGGGCAAGGGAAAGCCGTCATCGACGGGGAAACCGTGGAACTTCATGCGGGCGATTGGCTTCGGATCGCGCCCGCGGCCAAAAGGCAATTCTTTGCGTCCGACGATTCCGCGATCAGCTATGTGTGTATACAGGTAAAAGCGGGTTCGCTCGACGCATACACGGCAGACGACGCCGAGATCCATCCGTAAGCCGTCCGGCTTTCGCTGCATACCGAAGCATTCTTACAAAAGACGCGCCGCACAGATTTCCCGCTGTGCGGCGCGACAATTTTGTCCGAGATACGAAACACGGCGAACGCGGGTCAACGCGTTTTTCCGTTCGCGATCTCCACCGATTCCCCGGTGGTGACGTCGACGATCGCGAGGTTCTCGCTTCCGCGTTCCGAGGAGAAAGCGTTGGAAAAATCCAGATACGTTCGGTACTGAAGATACAGCACTTCCCCGTCCGCAAAGACGTAGTCGATGCGGTCGGGCTTTCCGTCATGGGCGCCGTGATAGACGAGCTCGGGGGTTCCGCCGGACTCCTTGACGCGATACACGTTCCCGCAGGTGGGGTTGTCGCGGGAAAGGTACTCGTAGAGTTCGTCGTCCTCCCGGTAGGACTCTATCTGCGCCCGATCCTCGCAGCAGTAATAGATGTAGCCCGCACTCACCCAATAATGGAGGGCGGAAGGGATCGTTGCGACGTCGACCATCTGATTGCCTTCCAATTTCCGCAGAACGCCCGTGTCGTAGTCGTAATCGTACAGTTCCCCTCCGAAATTCGTCAGAAAGGCGACGTCCTCCACGACCGCGGACGTTTTCCCGAAATCCTCCGAAAAGCGGTACAGCGCAAGCGTTTCCAGATCGTGCAGGTACACCGTGCCCCCGCTCGCGTAGTAGTTCGCGTTCGCGGGCTCCGTCAGCCGTTCGCTCCGTTCCGACGAATACGCGTACCGCCACAAAGAATACCGGGGCTTGCCGTCGATATCCTCCGTTTTTACCCAGTAAAGCCCGTTGTCCGTGTCGGAAAGCAGGACGGCGTCGACGGGGATCGCAAGCTCTCTGGCATTCTCCCCGTCCAAATCCGAAACATACGTCTCCCCTTCCCCGGACTGCGGGGCGAAAAACAGGTGGTTCGCGCTGAAGGAGATCCGATTCCCCTGCGAAAACAGGCAGGATTCGTGCGTACAGAACACGTCGTGGCACGCGTAGGAGAATTTGCCGCTCAATTTATCGTATTCCATGAGCGTCCAGACGGATTTGTCGGTCGCGTAATTGAAGATCATGCGCGTCGGCGTATTCGCGTACAGCAGGGTCCCGTCCTTCCCGTGCAGGCAGGCGACCGGACCGCTCCGCAGGAGCCGTTTCAGCCCGTCCTCCCCCAAGGATTGATAGTACGCGGAAACGAATTCCGTTTGCAGAAGCTCCGTTTCGGCGGGGTCGACCTCGCCCTGCAGGGAACCGGGATCGGAATAGGAGTAATCCGCCGAGCAGGACGGGAAGAAGAGCAGCAGCGACAGGCAAATCGAAATCACCTTTTTCATACAGACCTCCTCAGGTCAAAGCAGTAAGGATCCGACAAACAAAACCGCCGACGACAGCAGGAACGCGAGCGCCTTGCTTTTGGTCACGCGGGAGAACGCCGCGACGCCCAGCGAAAACCCGCACGCCGAAACGCACGTCGCCGCCACCCGCAGGAGCGCACAGACGAAAAGCGGAAGGGGGTCCAAAAAGGCGACGCCTTCGATGCCGGAAGCGCGGGCCGTCAACAGCGGCAAGGACGCGTAGCCGGCGATCATCGCGGCGTCGATCGCGGAAAACGCGAAAGCGCAGACCGCCGAAAACCCGATGCAAAACGCCAGTTTTGCCTTCCGTAGCGCCTTGCGGTCGCAAACCGCGTACAGCAGGTACATGCGGTTCCGATACTCGTCGCCGAAAAGACCGCACATGGAAGCGATCAGCAAAAGCCCGAGCACAACGTCGACCCGGACCGCAAAAAGCCGGTTCCAGCCGGTATCATACAGCACGGAAGGTCGTTTCCCATCCTCGACCTGCGACCGAAGATACGCCAGCCGCTCCCGCACCCGGACGAGCGCCTTCTCGTTCTGCTCCGCCTCGTAGAAACGGACGAGATACGCCCCCATTTCGCTGCTCGTCACTTCCCCGGCACGGTACTTTCGCTCCATTTCCTCCTTTTGCCCCATGACCGCGTACAGCTCGGAGAGTTCGCCGTCAAGCGCTTCCTGCTTTTCTGCGGTATAGTCCCCCTCGATGGAGGTCAGGTAGGAACGGTATTTCTGTTCCGTATAGGTGGGCGTAAAGCCGTACATTTGCGCCGAAACGTATAGCTTGAGAAGGACCGCGACCACCAGCACCGGCAAGATTTTATTGGCGAACAGTTGCTTTTGCCGCTCGTAGGCGGACACGCTCCTGACGCGGGTCCGGCAACGGGTCTTGCGCGGGATGGCGACCCGAAGCGCCTTGTATTCCGCCGGCCGGTTCCGATGCAGGACAAAAACCGCGCAGAGCGCGAGGGCGCAAAGCAGATACAAAAAGGAAACGACGACCATGCCGTACAGCACGGTCCCGCCCATTACGACGGGATAGATGTGCGCAAACAGCGTGTTCCCGTCGCAAAGGGACGCGAAACTGCCGATGTTCCAAAGGCTGCCCGCGACGTGCGGGTTCCCGATCTTGCCCGCGTACTGCGCCGCCACGACGACGGACGCGCCGACCAGCGAAAACACGCGGTTCCCGCTGTACTTCCCGACGACGCACGCCACCATGCAGACGAAAAAGCAGGCGAGGAACAGGAACGTCGAAAGGACGCCGACCGCTTCCGATACGGTCAGGGGCAAGGGGAACAGGTAGAACGCTTCACTGTTCTGCAGGAATGCGGTGAACGCGGAAAACCCGCTCGACACGGCGTACACCGCGACCGAAAGGACCGCGGACGACACGCTCGCGACCGCGCAGCAGACCGCGCAGACGACGGTTTTCGCGAGGAACCGGCGCCGCCTGCCGTATCTTGCGGAGCGAAACAGCAGTTCGTTCCCGCGTTCCCGGTCGCTGAAAGCCGCCGTCGAGCCGAGGAACGCGCCGAAAAGCAGCAGCGGGAACAGCAGCGCGGACAACACCTCGAAAAGCGACTCCAAGCCGTACATGTCCGCCTGCCCCAAGCGGAGCGTTCTGTTCCTTTCGTAGACCGCGAGGAGCATCTCGTTGACGGCGTTCCCGGCGGATCGCTGTTTTTCCAGCTCGCCGATGGTTCGGTCCAGCTTGTCGATATAGGACTGCTGCCGGTTTATTTGTTCAAAGGCGAGCCGGTACTGCTCGAATTCGACCCGCCATTCCGGCGCTTCAGCGCTCCCGTCCGCATCGGGGGAACCGGCGTACGCTTCATACGCCTCTCGAAGCGCCTGGTACCGCGCCAGAACCGACTGCGGATCCTGCCGGTATTCCTCCGCGATCCGCTCGACCGCGTCCACGTCGTACGGCGGCTTTTCCGCAAGGACGAAGCCGAGGAACGCGGAAACGGCGAGCAGCAGCAGGAGCATCCCCGCAAATCCCCTGCCGAGGACCGTCTTTTTCAACTCATACCCGATCTGTCTCATGCTCGTCCCCATATAGCAGCAGATATGCGTCCTCCAGCGTCGGTTCCGCTTCCGCCGCCGTTTCCGTCGGCTTTGCGTGGGAAAGCAGGCGGCAACTCGTTTTTCCGCCCTCGCTGTTGATCGCGATCACGCGGAAGCGCGCCTTCAAGTCCCGAAGCGCGTCGCCGTCGACGGCGCAGGACCAAACCGATCCCCGTGCGGTTTCCGCCAAAGCGTTCGGTTCCCCGCAGAAAACGGTTTTGCCCTTCTTCAGACAGATCACCCCGTTGGCGATGTGCTCGATATCGCCGATGATGTGCGTCGCGAGCAGGATCGTCCTGCCGAAGGACTGTTCCGCGATGAAGTTTTTCACCAAAACCCGCTGCTTGGGGTCCAGTCCCGCCGTCGGTTCGTCGAGAAGCACGATCTTCGGTTCGCCCAAGAACGCCTGGATCAGCATCAGCCGCTGCTTCATGCCACCCGAAAACGAGGAGATTCTTCGGTCCTTCACGTCGTCAAGTTCAAACTTTTCGAGAAGAGAATCGATCTGCGCCGACGCCGCTTTTCGGTCGATTCCCTTCAAAACCGCCATATAGCGCAGGAAGTCCAGGCAGGAAAACGCGGGGATCATCTCGCAGTACTGCGGCATATAGCCGATGCGGGCGCGGAACTGACCGTCCTCCCGCTTTATTTTTTCACCGTCAAAAAGGATTTCTCCGCCGTCCCGCCGAATGTTGTCGGTCAGGATGTTCATGAACGTCGTTTTGCCCGACCCGTTCGGACCGAGCAACCCGTAAACGCCCTCGCCCATGCGGCAGCTGAAATCGCAGAGCGCCTGTATTTTGCCGTAGGATTTACGGATCCCGTTGATCTCCAGCATCTGTCCCACCCCCCTCTCTTTTCCTTCGCCGCCGAAAACGGCGTGCTCACGCGCGAATTTGCGTGATTTCGGCAGTCAACTGCATTTCGAAATCGAATATCGGATAGGACGCGTCGCCCTCCCTCTCGACGTACGCCCGATTGAGCGGCTGCTCGTACAGGAACGAGAAGGTGATTTCCCCGCTTTTACGATTTACGGAACGTATGAAGATCGGGGAAACCGTTTGGAAACTGTCGTACGCGTCAAAATCGTCCGAGAAGAAGTACAGCGTGTTCTTCCTGATTTTTTGGGAAGGAGCAGGGCGGACCGTCGCCGTCAGGATCGGCGTCTCCAGTGGGATCAGATTCTCGCGTTCGTCCATTCTCCGAATGGGGCGGGTACGAATCCATACGAAATTCAGGACGGCGATGGGAAATACCGCGCAATATGCCAATTTGGGGGATAGCATACACAAAAGGATCAAACCGAGGATGACAAGCACCAGGCATACCGCGAGCCGATCGACGGAAAAGCCTTGCCCGTAAAAACGGTTGCAATGCGGACAGCGCCCGAAATCCGTGAACCTGCTTCCCACCGTCGTGCGGGGCGTTTTGACCCGGTCGACCTTCGGGTTTATTTTTTTACCGCACCACGGGCACCTTTCTGTACGCATGGTCATGACGCCTCCTTTGAAATTTTTCCGATCGGATCGGTCTTTTGTAAAGTATACCATACCGCCAAAAATTTGTCAAGCACGTTCCGTCCGTTCAAAACCCAAGGAAAGCGATTCGCCGCTTCCGCTTCCCGAAAAAAGCCGAAAATGCTTTGGCAGCGGTACGGTTTGCGGACCTTTTTGGGGGCTATTCCGCAAAGGGCGGTCGCTTTTCGCCTGAAACGTTTTTGTAGGTTTGTCAATGATGTGTTACAAAGTCAGGAAAAGAAAAGAGGACATCTTTAGGAGAGAACCAGTTAAG
>CANRIX010000032.1 GCA_947630765.1 uncultured Clostridia bacterium
CGCAAGCAGTTCTTCTAAGATCACAGCGTTCACCCCTTTCCGTTTCCATTATATCGGTATACCGAAACAAAATCAAGTGGTATTTCAAAATTTTTCGGAAAATTCGGCGTTCCGGCAGATTTGTCTGCCGCGCTCGCTGTGGAAATCCTTTCGTCCTCATAACTTCAGCTCGGCAGGCACAATCGCCTGTTCGTTCAGCACGGTCGAGCCGGCATTGTAATGTTTCGACCATATCGTTGCCGGTACTTTTCATCTTGTTTCACCGGGTTGCGTTTTATACGACCTTTCCTCCTTCCGTCGTTTTAATTCAAAATAGTTCATAGGTGTTTCCTCGTTTTCCTTGATAAGTTGATTGACTCGCCGCACAAACGGCGGGTAGTGAACGGTCGACATGGTTTCGGCAACGGTTTCCCGATAGGTGGCGGATTCGGCGACGATCCGTTCTCGCATATATTCGCACCGGTCGAGGGTGCATCCGGGTTTTCTTCCTCTGCCGGAGTAGTGGGTGCAGTACCGGCAGTCACAGTCCTTTGCGGAATACTCCTGCTTGCAAACGATTCCATGACGGCGCGGAGTAAAATTGGGGACGCTTCTCATCAAGCGGTCCAATTCCCGAAAAGAGAGATGTTCTTTGTGAGGCATGACGGTTTATCCTTTCTGATAGAATAAAAAAAGAGCCGACCGTTTCGGACGCTGATGCGTCCAGACACGATTGGCTTTGAAAAACAAAAAGCAGGCGGGTTTTCTCCTGCCTGCCGATCCTGACTTTTGCGGTATTCGGTTGTTTACGAGAGTTCGAGTCTTTTCGCAAAGGGAAAATCGCCTTTTTACATCTACGATTTTGACTTTCAAAAATCGCCCCGTAAAATGCCGAAAAGCCTTGCGACGCAAGGCTTTTCGGGGACAATATCTTTTTTATTGTCTCTTGATGGTGTGGATGAATGGACTTGAACCAACGACCCCTTGCATGTCAAGCAAGTGCTCTAACCAACTGAGCTACACCCACATTTCCTGCATAGTATACACGAAAAAAACGGATTTGTCAACCCCATTTTCAAATTTTTTTGTCCACTGGAAAAGTTTTTTTGAAAGAATCGAAAAAAGGGTTGCTTTTCTGCGGAAAAAGGAGTATATTGGTAGGGTCAAGGGGTTTGATTCCCCGCCTGCACGGGCGGAATTTGCCCCGAAAAGGACGGTATTTACGCTATGGTTTCTGCTTCCAAGGCGCCCAAACGGTCGATGGACCTCTGCACGGGCCCTTTTTTTCGGAAGATCCTGCTCTATTCGATCCCGATCATCCTGACCGGGCTTCTGCAGCTGCTGTTCAACGCGGCGGACCTGGTGGTCGTCGGGCGGTTCGGGCGTCCGAACGCGATCAGCGCCGTCGGCGTGACCGGCGCCCTGATCAATCTGCTCGTCAACCTGTTCATGGGGCTGTCCGTCGGCGCAGGCGTGTTCGTCGCGCAGGGCGTCGGCGCACGGGACAAGCAGATGGTCCACCGCACGGTCCACACGGCGATCCCGTCCGCCGCTATCGCGGGCGCGGTGCTGACCGTCGTCGGGATCCTGCTCGCGCCGGAGATCCTCGTGCTGATGGACACGGACGCGGCGATCCTCCCGGACGCGTCGCTCTATCTGCAGATCTACTTCGCCGGAAGCATTCCGATCCTGCTCTACAACTTCGGCGCGTCCATACTCCGCGCGGCGGGGGACACGCGAAGCCCGCTGATCTTCCTTTCCATCGCGGGTGTGCTGAACATCTTCTTAAACCTGTTCTTCGTCGTCGTGCTGGACATGAACGTCGCCGGCGTCGCCCTCGCGACGGTGCTTTCGCAGGCGGTGTCCTGCTTCCTCGTCCTGCGTTCGCTCTGCAAGAGGACCGACGATTGCAAGCTGTTCCTGCGGAAATTACACATTTATCCGTCTGCGCTGGGGCGTATCGTCCGCATCGGACTGCCGGCGGGACTGCAGGGGTCGCTGTTCTCCATCTCGAACGTCCTGATCCAGTCCTCGCTCAATTCCCTCGGCAACCTTGCGCTCGAAGTGAATCCGGGACCGATCAATCTGGTCATCGAGGGCAACACCGCTGCGGCGAACCTCGAAGGGTTCGTCTACGTTTCGATGAACGCCTTCCACCAGACCGCCATGAACTTCATGGGGCAAAACCTCGGCGCACGGCGGTACGAGAACCTCGGCACCATCCTGCGCTACTGCCTGTTTACGGTCGCGGGGGTCGGATTCGTGTTCGGCGGGCTGTGCCGGCTGTTCGCGACGCCGCTGCTTTCGATCTACCTGCCCGGGGACGAGGCGTCGATCGCCTACGGGATCATGCGTTTGACGTTCGTCTGCCTGCCGTACTTCACCTGCGGGCTGATGGACGTCATGTCCGGCGCCCTGCGGGGGCTGGGCGCGTCGCTTTCGCCGATGCTGATCACGGTCATCGGCGTCTGCGGGATGCGGCTGTTCTGGATCTACGCGATCTTCCGTCCGCCGTTCAACGCGCTGCGGGAGCAGTTCCACGCGGGGGCGATCGCCGCCGACGCCTGCAAGGAAAGCGCCGACGGGCTGCTGCAGTCGCTGTACATCTCTTACCCGGTATCGTGGGTGCTGACGTTCATCGCCCTGCTCTGCTGTTTCCTGATCCTGCGAAGGCGCCTTCTGCGGAAAGCAAAGGCGAACTCATAAAATGCGAATCGTGTCGCCCGACCCGCCTTTTGGCGGGTTTTTTCCTGCAAAAAACGCAAAAAAAGGCGGTCGGCTCTTGCAAAACCGCCCCGAACGTGCTACAATGCAGATAGAAAGAAACCGAAAGGAAGCACAGACCATGGAACTGCGATCCAACAACCGTTACTACACCCCCTACACCTATAAAAAAGTGCCGGAGAAGCTTTTCTACCGCACCGAGCCGGACTTCCGGCAGGAGAAGAACCTGCTTTCCGGCAAAAAATACGACATCGTCGCCTACGGCTCTATCGATGCGCCCTACGACAGCCCCCAGTACAACACCCCCGACACGGATCCCCGCCTGACCGACGGTGTCCGCGCGGAGAAGGCGAGCATGAACGACCCCGCATGGGCGCGGTTCTCGCGCGGCGTGGCGCGGAGCATCCTGTTCGACATCGGCGGGATCGCCGCCGTGAAGGAGTTCCGCATCCGCTGTCTGTGGGAGAAGCAGACGGCGGTCAAGCTGCCGAACAACGTGTCCTTCGACGTGTCGGAGAACGGCGTGGATTTTGAAAACGTCGCCCTGCTCGACGGATTCCGTTCCGACCGGGACGCGGAGATGGTTTCGGCGCAGGCGGTGCTGGAGCCCGCCGTGCGTGCGCGGTTCGTCCGCGTGACGTTCTGCTGCCCGGTGCATATCTACATCGACCAGATCGAAGCCATCGGAAAGAAGGACGCGACCGGCGCACGCCCGGTCGTCCCGGATCAGCAGAACGAAGCCACCTACCCGAACAAATACTGCACCGCCGAACAGCTCGGCGGCGCGAAGGACGTCGTGCTCGCCTACTTCTGCCACGAGGAGCGCCCCCCGCTCGAGGTCGAACACTTCCTGCCCTACGTCGGCTACCTCGACAAGGACGGCAAGGCGACCGACACCCTGTTCGACGGCTACCTGTTCCTGCCGTTCGTCGCGTTCCTCTACGAAGGCTATAAGAAGCGCCCGCTGGACAAGGCGAAATGGCAGTACTATATGGACCAGCAGTTCCTGCCGGGCAAGAATCTCGACGCCCTCGAGCTTGCCGCCGCGCAGGTGCAGAAGGACCTCGGACTGCCGGAACTGAAGGTCAAGGTGTTCTTCTCGATCCTCTACCCGGTCGTCGAGCAGCGCTCGTTCGGCGAGATCGACGGCAAGGAGCGGGACCTTTCGGTGCTGGAGGACCGTATCGCCGTGCTGAAATGGCTTATCGACGAGCAGGAACGCCGTTTCCGCGAAAAGCAGTATGCGCACCTCGACCTCGCGGGCTACTACTGGTTCACCGAGGAAATCGACTACGACGACGCGCAGCTGATGGAGATGATCCGTTTCACGACCGATTATATCCGCGCGAAGTCCATGATCACGACCTGGATCCCGTACTACCTCGCCTCCGGCTTCAACGACTGGCGCAGGCTGGGCTTCGACATGGCGTGCTACCAGCCGAACTACGCGTTCCGGCAGGACATCCCGGAGCAGCGGTTGTTCGACGCGGCGGAGACGGCGAAGCTGCTCGGGATGTGCATCGAGCTTGAGGTCGGGGGCACGGCCCGCTGGAACGTCGGACACACCCGCAACTACTACGCGGCGGGCGCCGTGACCGGCTACATGAAGGACGCCGCACATATGTACTACCAGGAAGGGATGCCCGGCGCGTTCTACAAGGCCTACCATTCCGACGACCCGGTCCTGCATTCCATGTACGACGACACCTATCGGTTCATCAAGGGCACCTACCCGGCGGACGGCTTTGACGCCGGTGAGGACGCCGGGCAGGCGTAAGCGATGTCCTATTCCGTCATCGCCCCCCTGTACGACCGCATCAACGGCGAGCAGTACCGCCCGTACGCGGACTTCCTGCAGGCGGCGTTCCGGCGGCACGCAACGATCCCCGTGCGGGAGGTGCTGGACCTCGGCTGCGGGACCGGGCGCATCGCCGCCCTGCTCGCGGACGCGGGATACGACCTCGTCGCGCTGGACGCGTCGCCGGAGATGCTGACGCTTGCGCGGAAGAACAACGCCGGGCGGAACACCCTGCTGATCTGTCAGGATATGCGTTCGTTCGAGCTGTACGGCACGGTGCAGGCGGTGTATTCGTCGTTCGACTGCCTCAATTACCTGCGCACGGCGGAGGAGCTGGAGCGGACGTTCTCGCTCGTGCACCTGTATCTGGAGCCGGGCGGGGTGTTCGTGTTCGACGTGAACACCGCCTACCGCTTCGGGACCGTGTTCGGGGAGAACACGTTCACCTATGAATTTGCCGACGGTCTGCTGGTCTGGCGGTGCGAAGCGGGGAAGCGGTCCTGCCGGTTTCTGCTGGACTGGTTCGCCCGTCGCTCGGACGGGGCGTATACCCGTTCGTCGGAGGTGCAGACCGAGTACCTGCACACGCCCCGAACGCTGCGGGAGGCCGCGAAGCGGACCGGGTTTTCGGTCGAAGCCGTGCTGACCGCGCCGGACCTTGCGTCGAACGGACCGTCGGACGTTTCGGAAAAGGAATACTACGTCCTGCGGAGGCTGCCGTGAGCGGAAAAAACGCCTACACGGTCGTCCGCGCGAACCGTCGGACGGTCGGCATCACGGTCAGACCGGGCGGGGATGTGGTCGTCCGTGCGCCCTGCCGCATGCCGCTCGCGGAGATCAACGCCGCCGTCGAACGGCACCGCGACTGGCTGGAAAAGGCGGTCGAAAAGAGCAAATCCCTGCCGCCCCCGCCGGATGCGGCGACGCAGAACGCCCTGCGCGGGAAGGCGGAGCGGGTGCTTCCGGGGCTGGTCGAACGGTGGGCGAAAACCGTCGGCGTCCGCCCCGCGTCCGTGCGCGTCACGGCGGCGAGGACCCGGTTCGGTTCCTGTTCCGGGAAGGATCGGTTGTGCTTTTCGCTGTTTTTGCTGCAATACCCGCCGGAGGCGGTGGAGTACGTCGTCGTGCATGAACTTTGCCATATCCTGCACCACGACCATAGCGGTGCGTTCTGGCGGGAGGTCGAACGCTTTCTGCCCGATTACCGCGACCGTGCGGCGCTCCTGAAGAAGCCGCCGCAAGTATAAAGAAGGAAGGAAGTTTACCATGGAAAGACCCTACGAGAAACTGATTCGCTACTGCAAGATCAACACGATGTCCGACGACACGGTCCCCACGTCCCCGACGACGGACCGCCAGTTCGACCTCGCCCGCCTGCTGGAGCGGGAGCTTCGGGAGATCGGCCTGCAGGACGTGTATTTGTCCGACGCCTGCGTGGTGTACGGCAAACTGCCCGCCACGGCGGGGCTGGAACACCTGCCCGCCATCGGCTTCCTCGCCCACGTCGACACGGTCCCGGATTTTTCGGGCGAAAACGTCCAACCGCGTGTCATCGAGGACTACGACGGGAAGGATATTCCGCTGCCGCGGGGCGGACGGACCATCTGCGTTTCGGATTTCCCGCACCTGCCGTCCATGAAAGGAAAAACCGTCGTGACGGCGTCCGGCGACACGCTGCTGGGCGCGGACGACAAGGCCGGGGTCGCGGAGCTCGTTTCGCTCTGCGAGCGGTTGGTTTCGTCCGGGGAACCGCACGGGCCGGTCTGCGTCGCGTTCACGCCGGACGAGGAGGTCGGGCTGGGCGTTTCGCGGTTCGACCTTGCGCGCTTCGGCGCGGAATTTGCCTATACGCTCGACGGGAGCCGTGCCGGGGAAGTGATCTACGAGAACTTCAACGCTGCGTCCGCGACCGTGACTGTGCGCGGCAAGAACGTCCACCCCGGAAGCGCCAAGGACGTCATGCGCAACGCGTCGCTGGTCGCCATGGAATTCAACGCCATGCTCCCGGCGGGGGACACACCCGCCCGCACCGAAGGATACGAGGGCTTCTTCCACCTCATGCAGATGTCCGGCGACATCGAGCTCGCCACGCTTTCCTACATCGTCCGCGACCACGACCTGCAAAAGCTGCACTACCGCGTCGAAACGCTCCGCCACGCCGAAAAATGCCTCAACGAACGGTACGGCGAAGGGACCGTGACGGTCGAGGTCAAGGACGGCTACCGCAATATGGCGGAGAAGATCCGCAAACGCATGGAGGTCGTCGACGCGGCCCTGCGGGGGACCGAACAGGCGGGCGTGACCCCGATCGTCGTCCCGATCCGGGGCGGCACAGACGGCGCGGTCCTGACCGAGATGGGGCTGCCCTGCCCGAACCTCGGCACCGGCTGCTACGGCTTCCACGGTCCGTACGAGCACGCCGTCGCTGAGGAAATGGAGAAGTGCGTGGAGATCTGTGCGCAGATCTTGCGGCAATTCCTGCCCAAAAACGGCTGAAAGCGGGGAAAAACGATGGAAAACACGACTTGCTTCCGTTCGGGGGAACTGGAACTGTCCTTCCGTTGCACGGAAAACGGACTTTCGCTCGCGTCCGTCCGCGACCTGCGGCAGGGGAGCGCGTTCCTGTCCGCCCCCGGCGCCCTGTTCACGCTGACGGCGGAAAAACTGTCCGACGGGGAAGTCCAAACGGTTCGGTCGGACGCGGACTTCCACCGGGTATCCGTGACGGCGGAAGGGGAGACCTGCGTCCTGCGGTGTTCCGACTGCGTGCCGGTCCCGGGGCTGACCGTGACGCTTTTGCTGACGGCGGACCCGTCGCGGTCCCGCGTCGGCTTCCAGACCATCCTTTCGTCGGAAAACCCGGATTACACCCTGACTTCCTGCGACTACCCGACGCTTTGGTTCGACGTCGGAGAGGGCGTGCACTTCCTGTCCCCCTACGGCTGCGGCGAAGCGCTGGATTCCGACAGCGAGCGGTTCGGACACGGCTACGGTTCCGCGCAGGATTACCCGTCCTACGGGGCGTCCTTCCAGTTCATGGCGGTCTGGAGCGAACGCACCGGGCGGTGCCTGTACTACGGCGTCCACGACCCGGTTCCTGCCGCGAAGAAGTTCCATTTCCATCGCGAAGTTGGCGCGCCGATTATGCAGATCAAGTCGTCCCAGCCGCTCTGCGGGATCGACCGCCCCGGCAACGGGCAGACGCTCTACGGGACCTGCGTCTGGCAGCTGACCGACGGCGACTGGTACGACGCGGCGCTGCTCTACCGCGCGTGGGCGGAGCAGAACGCCTCGTGGCTGCCGGAAACCGGGCCGAACGGACGCCCGGACGCCGGCTGGCTCAACGACGTCGACGCGTGGTTCCTCGTGCATATCGAGCGCGACGATTTTGCCGACGAGATCCTCGACGCGGTGAAGGACCTCGGCGTGCGGTGCGGGGTGCACCTCTACCTGTGGCACAACAACCCGTTTGACAACGATTACCCCCATTACTTCCCGGAAAAACCCACGGTCCGGCGGGAACTTCGCAAACTGCAGGAAGCGGGCGTCCGCGTCATGCCCTACGTCAACGGGCGGCTCTGGGACACGCGTGACCGCGGGACGGAGGACTGGGAATTCACGTCCAAAGCCAAACCGATGGCGACCAAGGATCGGAACGGCAACGTCTTTACCGAAAGCTACTCCGCAAGGGAGGCGAACGGCGAACACACGGTCCTCGCGGTCATGTGCCCGTCCACGGCGCTCTGGCAGGAGACGGTCAAGGGGATCTGCGACCGGCTTTGCAACGACATCGGCTTCGACGGGGTCTACCTCGACCAGATCGCTGCCGCCAAACCCCAGCCCTGCGCCGATCGGACGCACAACCACCTGCCCGGCGGGGGCGGGTGGTGGATGGAGCGGTACAACGACCTGCTCGGACACGTTTCCCGCACCGGCGACCCCGCCGTCCTCGCGACGGAATGCACCGGCGAACCGTTCATGAAGCACATCCAGGGCTACCTTTCCTGGCTCTGGATCAAGGACCGGCAGGTTCCGGCGTTCCCGGTGGTGTACGCCGACCGGGTGGTCACGTTCGGGTGCAGTTACCAGAGCATACAGGATATGGACCGGGACGGTTTGGCGATCTTCTTCGTGCAGTCCCTGTTGTTCGGCGAGCAGATGGGCTGGCTTTCGCCGAAGCTCTACCGCGAGATGCCCGAGCGGGACTTCTTCCGCCGTCTGGTCTCCGTCCGTGCGGAATTGCACTACGTGTTCCACGGCGGGCGGATGCTGCGTCCGCCGGTGCTGTCGGACGACGCGCCCCGTCTGCGCTGCGAAAAGGATATGCAGGCGTACTTCCACCTCGTGGATTACCCCGCCGTACAGGGGGCGCTTTGGCGGGACGCGGACGGAAAGCGGTACCTGCTTCTGGTGAACGCGTCCCCGTCGCTGGCGAACGTCGCCTGCAAAGCCGAACTGCCGGACGGCGCGTATGCCCTGCACGGCGATCTGACAGGCGAATTCGTCCTGCGAAACGGTTCCGGCAAACTGACCCTTCCGCCCTGTGCGGTCGTCTGGGTCGAGGCGTAGCGCCATGCGGGAAACCACGCTTTGCTACCTTGAACGCGGAAACGAGGTCCTGCTCCTGCATCGCACCAAAAAGAAAAACGACCCGAACGCTGGCAAATGGATCGGGGTCGGCGGCGGGCTGGAGGCGGGCGAAACGCCGGAGGACTGCATGAAGCGGGAAATTTTCGAGGAAACCGGTCTTTGCGCGACGGAATACCGCTATCGCGGCGTCGTCCTCTTCCAGTCCGACCGCTGGGAGGACGAGCGGATGCACCTGTTCACGGTGACCGGCTGGACCGGCGAAGTGCAGGTTTGCGACGAAGGCGACCTGCGGTGGGTGCCAAAGGCGGAGATGGAGTCCCTGCCGATGTGGGAGGGCGACCGGGAATTCCTGCGTCTTTTGCGGGCGAACGAGCCGTTTTTCCGCCTGCGGCTGGTCTACGAGGGCGACGTTCTGCGAAAGGCGGAACGCGAGGGATAAATCGCGAACTGAAAAAGGGCTGCTCCCAAAAGAAGTGCGGGGAAATCCCGATTTTCGTGTACAGAATAGAATATGACAGTCTTTTTACGAGGAAGAAACCCCAAAAAAGTCGAAGGAGGCGAACGGAATGCGGGTTTTGGTCGTGGAGGACGAGCCGGATCTGAACCGGCTTTTGACAAAGACCCTGACGCGGGAGGGCTACGCGGTGGACGCCTGTCTGCGCGGGGACGACGTGGCGGATTACCTGCGGCTCGCGCAGTACGACGCGGTGGTGCTGGACGTGCTGCTGCCCGGACAGAGCGGATTGGAGGTGCTGCGCGGGATGCGCGGTCGCGGCGACAGGACGCCGGTCCTGCTGCTGACGGCGCTCGACGGGATCTCCGACCGGGTCAAGGGGCTTGATGCGGGTGCGGACGATTACCTCGTCAAGCCGTTCTCGTTTGACGAGCTGCTCGCCCGTCTGCGGGTGCTGCTGCGGCGGGGGACAGGCGGGGCTGCGACCAATCAGGCGTCGGTCGCGGACCTGACGGTAGACTTCGACGCCCACCGCGTCACGCGGGGCGGGGAAGTGATCCCCCTGACCTCCCGCGAATTTGCCGTGCTGGAATGCCTCGTCCGCAATGCCGGAAAGGTGCTGACGCGCGACCGCATCGGGCAATCCATCTGGAACTACGATTACGAGGGCGAATCCAACGTCGTCGACGTGTATATCCGCTGCCTGCGCAAGAAGCTCGACGACGGGCGCACGCCCAAACTGATCCACACGGTCCGCGGGACCGGCTACGTGCTGGAGGAGCGGTCATGAAGCGCGGGAAGCGTCGCGCCGACGTCGGGTCGGGCGCAAAACGCGGACGGCGTCCGACCACCCTGCGTGCGCGGATCCTGGTCTGGTTTTCCGCGTTCCTCGTGCTGTTTTCCGCGCTGACGGCGCTCTCGCTGGTGCTCGCGGCGCAGTACGGCACGAAGCAGACCGCGATGACCTCCCTGACGCGGGAGCTGGAGTTCGCCGAGCGTGCGATCTACTTAGAGGACGGGCAGATTCGGGTTGCCGACCGCCTGAGCGCCTCGCGCAACGGCGTGACCATCGCGCTGTTCGACGCGTCGGACGGCAGACCGCTCTTCGGACGCATCCCCGCCGCCGACGCCGTGGACGAACCGTTCGCGGACGGCGCGCTTCGCACGGTCGGGAGCAACGTCGGCGGGGCGCACTGGTACCTGCTCGACCGGCGGGTGGTCCTGCCGGACGGCCTGGCGGTTTGGGTGCGCGGCATGACGCTGTCCGCCGGCAGCGGTGCGCTGGACGGGATGTCGAAGTGGTCGCTGGTGGCGCTGCCGTTCCTGCTGCTGCTCGCCCTGCTCGGCGGCTGGTTTTTGATCCGCCGTTCGACGCGCCCGATGGAGCGCATCGCCGAAGCGGTCGAACGGGTGGACGGCGCGGACGGGCTGCGCCTGCGCCTGCGTCCGAAGCTGGAAAAATTCCCCACGCGGGAGGTCGAGGTCCTCGCCGACGCGTTCGACCGCATGCTGGAACGCCTGCAGGAGACCTTTGAACGCGAAACGCGTTTCACCGCCGACGCGTCCCACGAACTGCGGACGCCGGTCGCGGTCGCGCTTGCCGCCTGCGAGGACGCGCTCGCCTGCGAAGACCCCGACGAGCGGCGCGAGGCGATTGCGGACGTGCACCGGCAGTTGGAGCGCATGACGGCGCTGCTTTCCCGCCTGCTCGCGCTCTCCCGCGCCGACCGCGGCGTGACCCGCCTGAAAAAGGAGCGGGTGGACCTGTCCGCGTTAGTTTTGACCGTCGCGGAGGAAGTTTCCGACCGTGCGCGGGCGCGGGACATCCGCGTCGAAACGGCGGTCGAGCCGGGTGTGACGGTTGAGGGGGACGAGGCGCTGTTGCTGCAAATGCTGCTGAATCTCGCGGAAAACGGCTGCAAATACGGCAAAAACGGCGGTTTTTTGCGCCTGACCCTTCGTGCAGACGGCAAAAACGCGGTCGGCACCGTCGAGGACGACGGGATCGGCATCTCCGCCGAACACCTGCCGCACATCTGGGAGCGCTTCTACCGCGTCGACACGTCCCGCGCCAGAACGGAAAACGCTTTGCGGACGCCCGAGGACGCTCCGTCCGAAGGGCCTTCCGGGTTCGGCTTGGGGCTTTCGACCGTGCAGTTCATCCTGCAGGCCCACGGCGGCGATATTTCTGTCGCGTCGGAGCTCGACAAGGGCTCGACCTTCAGCTACACCCTCCCGCTGCAGGCAAAATAATTTCCTTTACGACCTAAAAAGCGGCTTTCCGGCCGCTTTTTTCGTTGCCCTTGCGTGCTTTTGCAATGGGCGTGCCCTCACGGGTAAAGCGCAAAGAGGGACGCGCCCCACGGGCAAAACAAAGGGCGGGACCGTTTGCACGGCCCCGCCCGGGGAGTTAGGTTTTACGAATCGTTCGCGATATTAGTGTCTGATGCGAACCGCGACGATCGCACCCGCCAGCGCAAGCACCGCGAGCACTGCGAAGACCACAATGCCGCTGTCGCCCGTTTGCGGGCTGTTGCTGCTGTTGGACGGAGTGCTGGTACTCGGAGTGCTGGTGCTCGGAGTGTCCGAGGTGCTCGGAGTATCCGAAGTGCTCGGGGTATCCGAAGTGCTCGGGGTATCCGAAGTGCTCGGAGTATCCGAAGTGCTCGGGGTGTCCGAGGTGCTCGGGGTATCCGAAGTGCTCGGGGTATCCGAGGTGCTCGGGGTGTCCGAGGTGCTCGGGGTATCCGAGGTGCTCGGAGTGTCCGGGGTGGTAGGCGTGACCTTCACGAGCGCGGCAATCGCATCGGCAATCGCTTTCGCCATTGCGTTGACTTCCGCCTGCTGGTCAGCCGTCTTGCCCTCGACGACCGCATTAACCGCATCTTCCAGAGCTTTCCAAGAATCCGCGGTGTAGTCGTCTTTGTTCAGAGTTTTCACGACCTGCACCAATACGTCGACTGCGGTGTAATCTGCGTCACCAATCGGGGCGGTAGCTTTCTTCAGGTTGGCAATCGCATCGAGAATAGCTTGCGCCATCGCGTCGACTGCAGCCTGTTCGTCTGCTTTCTTGCCTCTGACGACTGCATTGACCGCATCTTCCAGAACTTTCCAGGATTCCGCGGTGTAATCGTCTTTGTTCAGGGCTTCGACAACCTTCACCAATGCATCGACCGCTTTGTAATCCGCGTCGCCAATCGGAGCCGGTGCTTCCACGAGCGCGACGATCGCGTCGGAAATGGCTTTCGCCATCGCGTCGACCTCGGCCTGTTCATTGGC
>CANRIX010000033.1 GCA_947630765.1 uncultured Clostridia bacterium
ATTTTCCCATGCGTCCGCTTAACTGGTTCTCTCCTAAAGATGTCCTCTTTTCTTTTCCTGACTTTGTAACACATCATCGACAAACCTACAGATTGTGTTCAATACAAGGTTCACGTTCTAATTGACCGATGTCTTGTGAGCCACAATGCTGCAAGTCTTTTTGTAAGAAATGTCTGAGACCCACTTCTGATTTGGTCTTTCGGCATGAAAATTTTACGTCGAATAACCGATAACAGACCGTATTTCCGCATCGCACGCAGGATCCCTTTGGGCCATGATGAATGCCTTTTCGTTCTAACCATATCCAAACACGTCGGTAACCGTATGTCTGATTGATTTTTGCTTGGTACATCCTGATTTGCTCTGACAATTCCAGGTCTGATGCGGGTCTGTCCATACGTTTCAAGAAGTCATAGTAGCCGCTGCAGAAAACTTTGAAGAATCGGCACATTTCGCTGACTCCGTATTTCCCCGTATGTCGATAGACCACGCGATATTTGACTTTCGATTTCACTTCCTTTTTGTATTTGTAAGCGATGGATAATCCCGCATAAGTTCGTTTTCCATTTCAAGTTCCTTGATTTTCGCGTCTTTACGTGCAATTATATATACTTTAGTTCATTGACTTTATCGGTGTTTGCACATAGATTCTCCTTGGGTGGACGCCTTTTTTTCCTCAAAGGCATTCCGGCGGTAATCTTACGTTACTTTTCTATGCTCGCGTTTCACGAACCCTTTTACTTGCTCTGTGGTCATTCCGATTTTTTTGCTATTTCTCTATGGATTAGCACTTTCTCCTTCAGTTGGAGTATTTCTTTTCCGTACTTCTATATGTGTCTGTAATTTCTTGCTATAACAAAACTATAACAAAACCTCCTATGTCTCATTCTTACCATAGGAGGTCTTTTTATCTATATCTGTTCTATTCTATATCCGTTTTTACCGGTTCGGTTCAGACGGCAGGGGTCAGGTGACGGTGGACTTCTCGATCAGCAGGTTCAGCTCCGCGCCGAAGAACAGGATGTACATGCAGATGTACAGCCAGAGCATATACACGACGATGGCGGCGAGGCTCCCGTAGATGTTCGCGTAGTTGGAAAAGTTGTTGACGTAGAACGAAAAGATGAACGAGAACAGCATCCAGCCGACGGCGGCGAGCACCGCGCCGGGAAGCTGGCTGGAGAATTTCGCCTTGCGGTCCGGCAGGACCTTGAAGAGCAGGGCGAAGAAGAAGGTCAGGAGCAGCAGCCCGATGACGAAGCGCAGGGAGGAAAAGAGGTTCGTCAGGACGTTCAAGCTCGGGAAACGGGCGGAGACGAATGCCGCGATAGACGAGCCGAAAACCATGAGCACCAGCGTCGCGACGAGAATGACGGCGAACGCGAGCGTATAGGCGATGGAAAGGAAGCGGAGCCGAAGCATACTGCGGCTCTCCTTGACCTCGAACACCGAATTCATGCCGCCGATGATGTAGTAGATACTTTTCGACGCCGACCAGATCACCACGAAGGCGGAGAAGGACGCCATGACCGAGGAACTGCTCTCGAAGATGTTGCGGACGATCTCCTCGAACAGACTGCCGACCATGGACGGGAAGATGTTATAGAAACTCGTGAGGAATTCTTCCGCCGAGAGGGAGAGCAGCTGCGTGAGCGAAAAGAGCAGAATCAGCAATGGAACGGTCGCGAACAGCAGGAAATACGCCACCTGCGCAGAGCAGGCGCCGACGCGGTGGGCTTTCATTTTTCGGGCGAAATAGCGAATGACGGTCAGCAATCGGATCACATACTTTTCAAGGTGCAGTTGTGCGTAGCCGGTTTGCAGAAGGACGGTCAACAGGAAGGCGGCAAAGGCAAAGGCGAGGGAAGCGAGCAGCACCAGCGCGGAGCTGAACAGGGGCATCCGCATCTCGAACAGGTCCGGGAAGCAGAACCCGATGAGCAGGTAAGCGGCGCTGATGCCGACGATGATGGACGCCTTGACGCGGTCGATCGGGTACAGGACCCAGATCATACCGCAGACGGCGCAAGCGGCGATGCACAGACAGCTGACGGTGGAGATCTGCTCGCGCGGGAGCGAATAGAAACTGCCCAGCAGCGCGGCGGTCGTCACGCCGACGGCGACGGCGATGCCGGCGGGAAGCGCTCTGCCGAGCGCATTGTACAGGAAATTGCCGTCGATGCGCCGGTCGGACTTGCGCAGGGACAGTAGGAGCGACGGCAGGGCGACAGTCAGGGCGTTGATGAGCGTGAGCTGGATGGGCATGAACGGATAGGCGCTCGGCAGGAACAGAAAGACCAGTCCGAGCAGGACCGCGTAGATGGTCTTGATCAGGAAAAGCGACGCGCTCCGTTCGAGGTTGTTGACCGCGCTCCGCCCCTCCGCCACGGCGTCCGGCAGGGCGTTGTAATCGGAATCCAGCATGACGATATCGGCGACGTTCCGCGCGGCTTCCGCGCCGTCGTTGATGGCGATGGCGCAGTCCGCTTCCCGCAGGGCGAGCACATCGTTGACCCCGTCGCCGGTCATGACGACGGTGTGCCCGTCCTCGCGCATGGCGCGGACCAGCTTTTGCTTCTGCACCGGCGTGGCGCGGCCGAATACCGTGTAGGCTTCCGCGAGGGCGGCGTAGTCGGCGTTTTCCGGGACCGTCGAAAGGTCGATGCGCCGGTCGAAATCCGGCACGCCCGCGGTGCGGGCGATGCGGGAGACCGTGACCGGGTGGTCGCCGGAGATGAGCTTGATGCGGACCCCCTGCCGGAGGAAGAAATTGACGGTCTGTTCCGCGCCGGGGCGGACGGTGTCGGACAGCAGGATCAGCCCGAGCGCACGGCGGTTTTCGGGCAGTTCGCCGTTCTTGACCGCGTTTTCTGCGACGGACACGCACAGCACCCTGCATTCGTCGGCAAGCGCGTCGACGGTGGGCAGATGGGACTGCTCCGACGGGGCGAGGACCACTTCCGGCGCACCTAATATATATGCACTTCCGTCCGCGTAATAGACCGCGCTGAATTTGCGCTTGCTGGAAAACGGCAGGGCGTCCGACGCGGGCGGGACGTCCTTATCGCCGCAGAAGCGGGAAATGGCGGCGTTCGTCTCGTTCGCGGCGGGACTGTTGCGCGAAATACGCGCGAGCGCGTCGGACAATTCCGCACTGCCCGCGCCGAACGGGAGAAGCCCGGTGACGACGAGCTTGCCGTCGGTCAGGGTGCCGGTCTTGTCGAAGCAGACCGTATCCGCCCGGGCAAGCGTTTCGACGCTGTAAAGCTCCTTGACGAGCATCCGTTTCTTGGAAAGCCGGTAGATCGCGAGCGCCATCACGCCGGAAACGAGCAGGATCAGCCCCTCCGGGATCATGCCGATCATGGCGGCGACCGTGTTCCGCACCGCTTCGTCCACCGGCGACTTGCGGGACTGCAGCCAGAAGAACAGCACCGAATAGGGGATCAGCAGCAGCGTAACGACGTCGATGATCTTCCGCAGGGAACGGATTATGACCGAAGTCTTGCGCCGGTACTGCCGCGCACCGGCGGCGACCTTCTGCAAAAGGTTGGATTCGCCGACCCGCACGGCGGTGCAGACGCATTCCCCGGACAGCAGGAACGACCCGGCGTTGAGCAGGTCTCCGTCGGATTTCTCGACCGGCTCGCTTTCCCCGGTCAGGAACGCTTCGCTGACTTCGCAGGTGCCGCAGATGACCGCGCAGTCGGCCGGCACGTCGTCCCCCGCCTTCAGCAGGACGATGTCGCCGTAAACCAGCGATTCGGCGGAGATGCGTTTTTCCTGACCGTCTCGCCGCACGGTCACGGTCGGGGCGGTCAGGACGGAGAGCCGGTCGGTCGCCCGCTTGGCGCGAAGCTCCTGCCAAAGCCCGATGAACGCGTTGCACGCCACGACGCCGAGGAAAAGCATATTCTTGGGGGAATGTACCAGAAGCAGGGCGAATGCCAAAAGCAGGTTGACAAAGTTGAAAAGCGTCAGCAGATGCTCCCGCAGGATGCAGGGGACGCTCTTGGTTTTCGGGAGAGAGGAGCGGTTGGAAAGCCCCGCGTCGGTTCGTTCGCGCACTTCCCGGGCGGTCAGCCCCGTCAGCATGTCCGGCGTGCGGAGCGACAACGGCTGCAAGTTCTTTCTGCGATGGCGCACGGGCTTTCCCTCCTTCCAGTAATACGATGGGAAAAGTATAACACGAAATCCGAAAAAATGCAATCGGCTTTTTGCAAAAAATGGACGATTTCCTGCGGTTTGAAAAAATTTTTGTGAAAATTGGTTTTTTTCACGGTTTCCTCTTGAAAAAACCTCGGAAATGTGGTATATTAGAAAAAATATGGGAAAGGCGGCGAAACGAATGCTGGCGCTCAACAGCAACCTGACGGTCGAAGAACTCGAACGGCGCTGGGACGAGCAGACGTCTCCCGCGCGGTTCGCGGGGAGCGACGAGCTGATGGACAATATCTTCATCGCCTCGCGGAAGGAGGAGCGCGTGTTCCTCATTCGCAAGGCGAGCGGGGCGCTGGACCCCTTTGCGACGGTGTTTCGCGGCAGGATACTTCCCTGCGGCGAGGGCAGCGTGCTCAAAGGGCGGTTTACCAAGCGTCTTTTTGATTATGTCCTGCTGCTCGTGCTGTTCGCGCTGGACGCGGCGGTATACCTGCAGGGGCTTTTGGCGGGGGAAGCGGACGCTTCGCTCGCGGGCTGGTGCGGTGGATTCGCTTTGGTCCTGCTGCTGCTCGCGATCCCGCTGCGCTCTGCGCGTCGGCGGTATCGCGCCTTTCTCGAAAGCATCGTCCAACCGCAAGAGACAAACCAACCTGAACAGAGGAGAGAAGCGCAATGATGGAGTTCAAAGACAAATTTGGCAAAGAGGGGCTGACCTACGACGACGTGCTGCTGATCCCGGCGGAAAGCCACGTCCTCCCCGCGGACATCGATATCACCACCCGTCTGACGTCCCGGATCCGCCTGAATATCCCGCTGATGACGGCGGCGATGGACACGGTCACAGAATCCCGCATGGCGATCGCCATCGCGCGGGAAGGCGGTATCGGCGTCATCCATAAGAACATGTCCATCGAGGACCAGGCGGATCAGGTGCAGCGCGTCAAGCGAAGTGAAAGCGGCATCATCAACGACCCGATCTCCCTGACCGGCGACCACCTCGTCAGCGATGCGCTGGACCTGATGAGCAAGTACCGCATTTCCGGCATCCCGGTCGTCGACGGCGACGGCAAGCTCTGCGGGATCCTGACCAACCGCGACATCCGCTTCCTGAATACCTACGACATTCCGATCGCCGAGGTCATGACGAAGGAAAACCTCGTCACGGGTCGGGTCGGCACGACGCTGGAGGAAGCGCAGTCCATTCTGCGTGCCCGCAAGATCGAAAAGCTCCCGCTGGTGGACGATAAGGGCTATCTGCGGGGTCTGATCACCATCAAGGACATCGAAAAAGCCATCAAATACCCCCACGCGGCGAAGGATCCGCAGGGTCGTCTGCTCTGTGCGGCGGCCATCGGCGTGACCAAGGACGTGCTCCAACGTGCCGAGGCGCTGCTCGCGGCGGGCGCGGACGCGCTGGTGCTGGATTCGGCGCACGGGCATTCCGAGGGGATCCTCAACGCCTGCCGTGCGGTCAAGGACGCGTTCCCGTCGTCGCAGCTGATCCCCGGCAATATCGCCACGGCGGAAGCGGCGCAGGCGCTTATCGACGCGGGCGCGGACTGCATCAAGGTCGGCATCGGCCCCGGTTCCATCTGTACGACCCGCGTCGTCGCCGGAATCGGCGTGCCGCAGGTGACGGCGGTGTACGACGCCGCTTCGGTCGCACGGAAGCACGGCATCCCGGTCATCGCCGACGGCGGAATCAAGTATTCCGGCGATCTGGTCAAGGCGATCGCGGCGGGCGCGGACGTGGTGATGGTCGGCTCGATGGTCGCCGGCTGCGAGGAAGCGCCGGGCGAGCTGGAGCTGTATCAGGGTCGTCAGTTCAAGACCTATCGCGGCATGGGCTCGATCGCGGCGATGCAGCAGGGCTCGAGCGACCGCTACTTCCAATCCAAGAACAAGAAACTGGTCCCCGAAGGGGTGGAGGGACGCGTGGCGTACAAGGGCCCGGTGTCCGAAACGGTCTACCAGCTGATGGGTGGTCTGCGCGCCGGCATGGGCTACTGCGGCGCGAAGGACATCGGAACCCTTCAGGAAACGGGTCGGTTCGTCCGCATCACCAACGCGGGCTTGCGCGAAAGCCACCCGCACGACGTGTACATCACCAAGGAAGCGCCCAACTACTCCAAGGACAGCGAGGTCTAAAGTCGTTCCGAAAGCAGAGCCTTCGCCCTGCTTTTCAGGAACGCACGCCCGCAAGCGGAAATCCGCAGAAACGCGTTTTCTGATGCGTACCCGAACGCTGTGAAAACCCTCCCTGCACATAAATGACGTCAAATCTGCGGACATGCGTCGCAGATTTGACATATCTTACCGTTTTGTCTGGATCCCGCGGGTCGCGGGATTGTCGATGATCCTGCCGTTGGCGCGGAAGCGCGAACCGTGGCAGGGGCAATCCCAGCTCTTTTCTTCCGGGTTCCAGCGCAGGGCGCAGCCCATGTGTGAGCAGCGCGGACGGCGGAGCGCGAGCAGGTCCTTGACCGCTTCGCCGCCGTTGCGCAGGAGCGGGAGCGGCTTCATGCGCCGGGACGGGTCGAACAGCTTCGCGCAGCGGTTCTTCTGCCCGGTCAGCTCGTCCGCCAACACGGACGCGCCGATCATCGAGCCGGTCATGCCACAGCCGCCGAACCCGGTCATGACGAACACGTCCTTCCCGCCGGAACGGTAGGGACCGATATACGGCAGGTCGTCGAGCGTCACGCAGTCCTGGTTCCCCCAGGCGCGAACCTCCTTCGCCTGCGGGTAGTACCGCTGCCGGAACTCGCGCGGGACGTCGAAGCCGCACCCCTTTTTGCCGGGACGACGGTCCCCGCCGCCGATGAGCAGGAATTCCCCGGCGGAACGCAGATAGACCCCGTCCTCCGCCTCGTCCATGATCGTGCAGCCGAGGGGCTTCGCCCCTTTGCAGGCGATGACGAAAGACCGCTTCTGGTACATCTTGAGGAAGTACAGCCCGTGCCGGTTGATGAACGGGAAGTGCGTGGCGACGACAATCTTCTTCGCGTTCACCCGTGCGCGTTCGGTCACGGCGGTCGTCCCGTCCAGCCGAAGGACCTTCGTCTGCTCGTAGATCTGCAGGCCGTTCGTCATGCCGTAGAGGAATTTCAGCGGGTGGAACTGCGCCGTTCCCGGCATTTGCGCCGCCCCGGCGACCGGGAAGGGCAGGGGCGTGTCGGTCGTGAACGTTGCGTCCAGACCGAGCGAGCGAAGTGCGTTCACTTCCGCTTTCATCTTTTCCGCGTCGCATAGCGAATAGGTGAGCGCGGGGAGCACGGTCAGCTCGCACGGGATTTTCTCCGCGTGGGCGCGGAAACGCCCGATGGCGTCCCGTTCCGCGTCCAGCAGGAGCTTTGCGGCTTCAAACCCCTGCTTGCGGATCCGTTCGGCGTTGAGCGTTTCGGTCTGCACGGAAAGGACGGCGGTGGTGTTCGCGGTGATCCCGCCGCCGACGCGGTCTGCCTCCAGCACGGCGCATTCCAAGCCGCGCTCCCGCAGGAGCGCCGCACAAAGCACGCCCGCCATTCCGCCGCCGATGACGGCGACGTCGACGGATACATCTTTTTCCAGCCGCGGGAACGACGGCGGAGAAACGGTTTCGGACCAGACGGAACGCATAAGGGCATCTTCCTATCGTTTTCTTTTTAGGATGTGCATTCCGCGACGCGGCTATACGCCGGAAAGGACCAAACGACATGACCGAATACGAGCGCCTGACCGGCCGAAAGACGCCGCCGCCGGACGCGACGCGTTTCCGCAACGCGCGGATCGTCAATTTGATGAGCATGTACCTCAATTTCACGCCCAAGGCGATCGACCTGTCGTCGCTCGAGGAGATTTCGTCGTCCTGCGGGCTTTCACGGGAACGGGCGTACGCCGAATGTCTTGCGGCGGTCTGCGAGGTCGGGACCGACCGGGCGGAACGGGATTTCACGGCGAACTACATCGTCCCGATGGTGCACGAGCTGGACCCCGCCGTGTTCGAGGACGACCCGTACTACCGCACGGTGCGGATCCCGGACGGAAAGCGGGGGAACTGGGAATTAAAGACCCTGACCCTTTCGCCCTGCGAAGCGTTCGTCTGCGGGGATTTCAAGGTGTACCCGGACGGTCGAATGCTCCCGCAGATCGGCTATTTTCCCCGGTCCTATGCCTATCCGGCGGTGTTTGAAAACGGGCGGGAATGGATGACCCTGATGCCGAACGAAACGGTCACGACGCTTCCCGCGGTCGCGCAGGCGGAAGGGAAGGTGCTGACCTACGGGCTGGGGCTGGGCTATTTCGCGTTTATGGCGGCGCGGAAGCCGGAGGTGTCCTCCGTGACCGTCGTCGAGCGCAGCCCGGACGTCATCGAGCTGTTCAAGACCCTGCTTTTGCCGCAATTCCCGCACGGCGAAAAAATCCGCATCGTCTGCGCCGACGCGTTCGACTACGCCGAAACGGTTTTCCCGCGGGAGGCGTACGATTTCGTTTTCGCGGACATCTGGCACGACGTGGGGGACGGCCGGGAGCTGTATCTGCGTATGAAGCGGCTGGAATCCCGTTTTCCCGGTCCGAAGTACGCCTATTGGCTCGAGGACAGCATCCGCTGCTATCTCGTGAAGGAACTCTGGCCGCCGCACGGGTAAAAACAGAAAAAATCCCCTCCGCCGGGAGGGGATTTTGCATTTTACAGAATTATTCGGCTTTCGGAAAAAGTTTCACCCGCTTGAGCACCGCGTACAGCGGAAGGCCGAGCCCATAGCACGCGATGAACTGCCCGGCGGCGACCGAAAACGCGCTCAGCGCGAGCACCGGCACCATGCCGACCGTATCCCCGAACGTCGTGAACCCGTACCCGAAGTACAGCACGAACGGGATGATGACGGCGTTGAACAGCACGGACGGCAGGGGGGCGACCCATTTCACCCACTTGCCCCGGCATTTTCCGAGCCCGTAGGTGACGAGCGACGCGAGCAGGGTCGCCAGCGTGCCGAAAATGACGTCCCACAGGTTTCCGCCGCCGAGCAGATTGGCGAGCAGACAGCCGAGCGTCAGACCCGGAACGGCGGCCGGCGTGAACAGCGGCAGGATGCAGAGCGCTTCCGAGACGCGGACTTGGATCTGCATCGACGAAAAGGTCCAGAGCAGGAAGGTCAGCACCGCGTAAACGGCGGCGATCATGGCGCCCTCCGTCAGGCGCCGGAGCGTGAGGCTGTGTTTCATTCAATTGTTCTCCTTAGTTTTGATTTAAGTGAGGATGGTTTCGAACTCACTGCGTTGGGGACAGTATAGCACGGTTTTCCCCGAAATGCAACCGTTTTTCTGCAAAAAATGATGAAACTACAAATTTTGCAGGGCTTTCTCCAGCCCGTCCACCCCGTGCGCGATGTAGGTCGCCCCGGCGGATTCCAGCTCGTTCTCCTCCGCGTAGCCGAGGTACACCCCGAGCGAATCCAGTCCGCAGGCTTTCGCCCCTTCGATGTCGTACAGCCGGTCGCCGATCATCAGCACCTTCGTTCGGTCGCGCATCCCGGTCCGGCGCAGGACCTCCTCGATGACGGCCTGCTTGTTCCCGAGCTTCTCCTCTGGGTCGGAACCGACGATCTGCTCGAAAAAGTTCGCGATCCCCAGCCGTTCCAGCATCGCGACGGCGTATTTCTCCAGCTTTGACGTTGCCACGCACATCCGGCGCCCGTCCGCCTGCAGCTTTGCGAGCAGCTCCGGGACGCCGGGGAAAAGGCGGCACTCCAGCTGCCCGATGCGGTCGTACCGTTCCCGGTAGATCTCCACCGCCCGCCGGGATTCCGCCTCGGAAAAGCCGTAAAACCGCCGGAAGGAGCTGCCGAGCGGGGGCCCCATGAAGGGCAGGAGCGAAGATTTATCCGCGACGGCGATGCCGTAGGCGCGAAGCGTATGCACGACGCTGTTGAGCACGCCCTCCGCCGTGTCCGCGAGGGTGCCGTCGAGGTCGAACAGCAAAAGCTCGTAATGAATCATAGGGAATCCAAACCGTTCTGGCATCATGCCTTAGTACTTCTTCCTGTAGAAATAATCTTTTTCACCGCCGACATACTTCTGATAGTCGATACGGAGAAGTTTTTCATCTCCAATCGTTTTCGCCCCGGAACCGAATGCGATTCTTCCGTTGGCTCCTACGAAATTGATTGTCCCATCGTGGTTGACCGCCATGATTTCCGCATACTTGCGGGATGTTGCGGACGCACCGTCTCCGTATGTGACGCCCTCGTCCTTTGCGTTTCGGAGGAAAAGGTTTCCGACTTCATCATTGGCAAGGTAGACGTATACCCGCCCATCCATCTCTGACAGTTCCTTGATTGTTCTCTTGTTTTCCATTTTGTTACCTCACTTTTCTTTTTTCTATCCAAAGCGGAAAAGAAAAGTCCTATCGTTGCCGATAGGATTTGGTTACATTCCCATATTCTATCGGTCAAGCATTAGCACCTTATCGTTCGACAGGTTGCTGTACGGTCATAGGGCTTGCTCCCTCGCGTACTCTGGATAGTGTAAGTATTTTAGCATGTGTTTCGATGTTTGTCAAGTGATTTTATAAAAAATTATTTTGAAGTGCTATCAGATGACAAAAGATGCGAGCAAATAACGTTCTCTTTTTCAAATTTTGCGGAACGCCTTGACAAAAAATGACTTGCGAGCAAATAACGTTCTCTTTTTCAAATTTTGCGGAATGTAGGTTTGTCAATGATGTGTTACAGAGTCAGGAAAAGAAAAGAGGACATCTTTAGGGGAGAACCAGTTAAGCGGA
>CANRIX010000034.1 GCA_947630765.1 uncultured Clostridia bacterium
AGTTATAAACTCTATGAAAAAAATGGGCAGAAAAGCCACCTTGGTGCTTTTGCTAACGCCCGTTTTTTTTACAAAAAATATAAAAAACGGCCCAAGTAGACGCTTGGGCTGCTTCAATTTGCCGAAAATCCCATCGGAAACAAAAACATTGTTTCGGAGACTGACACGCAGACCGCCCGCTCCGAACACGATCGCTTTTGGCGTATCAAGACAACCTCAAGAGAAACCCGGCAAAAACGGCGTCGGAATTGGCGCCGACGTCGCCGGTTTTCAAACGTGTCGAAGATGTCGGCGGACCCCGAAATAGGGGTATTTTTCACCCCTCGCGGATCATGGTTTTGAGCGCTCGCAGGGCGTCCCCGAGCGAACCGACGGCGTCGATCAGCCCGTACCCGACCGCCTCGCTGCCGTCTAGGACCGTGCCGATGTCGGTGGTCATCTCGTCGGTGCGGGTCATGAGCTCCCGCAGCTTCGCTTCGTCGGCACGCGAGTTGCGCACGATGAAGGAGAGGATCCGATCCTGCATCTTTTCGAGCGACGTGAAGGATTGCGGCACACCGATGACCAGCCCGTTCGTGCGCACCGGGTGGATGGTCATGGTCGCGCTCGGCACGATGAAGGACTTTTTCGCCGAAACCGCGAGCGGGACGCCGATCGAGTGCCCGCCGCCGAGAACCAGCGAAACGGTCGGCTTCGTCATGCCGGCGACAAGCTCGGCGATCGCCAGCCCCGCTTCGACGTCCCCGCCGATCGTGTTGAGCAGGAGCAGGAGCCCGTCGATCTCATCGCTCTCCTCGACGGCGACGAGGGTCGGGATGCACTGCTCGTACTTGGTGGACTTGGTTTGCGGCGAGGCGGCGTAGTGCCCCTCGATCTGCCCGGCGATGATCAGGGCGTGAATCGCTTCGCCCTGCCCGCGCAGGGTGATCCCGCCGGATTTTTCGATGTCGTCGGCTTTTTCCTCCGGCGCACGGACCGCTTCGTCCTGCTGCTCGTCGTTGTTATTGTCGCTGCAGTTTCGTATCATATGGTTCGTCCCTTTCCTTTTCTTTTCATTCCAGTATTCCCCCGTTTTTATCCTTTTCAAACACGAAAAAACGCAAAGTTTCCCTTGCGTCTTTTTGTACGCCATAAATTTGGGGGCGCAGACCGCGGCGCGGTCACGCGAATTTGGGGATTGCCGGGAAGGGGGAGAATCGGGGCGCAGAAGGGTAAAAAATCCGAACGAATTTCCATGATTTTTCCCCGTTTTGCTTTATCAATTTATCATGATGAAGCGCAGAAAGGGGAAAATGCGGGTCGATGTTTGACCCGCAAATGGAAATTCGCATAAATCGGGGGTCGACGATAAGGGGGCGGGGAACGGAGTTCCCCGCACGTTCCCTTCGTACCCCACCGTACCCCTACGCCCGAGCCCTCCGCCGCAGCAAATTCCCGACGACCTTAAGCGCTAAGTTGACGCCGAGGATGAGCAAAGAGACGAACGCCGCCTGCTCGGTGAGGAGCTGGTCGGAGAACTGGGAGAGCATGAGCGCGACTGGCTTGGGCGACGGCGGCGCGAGGAAAGACACGGCGGAGATGGTCATCATGGAATTGACGAAGAAATAGGTGAACATCTCCAGCATGGTGAAGCGCACCTTCGGCAGAATGACGTCCTTGACGACGTGCAAACGCCCCACGCCGAGCGTCAGCCCGACGTCCTCCAGGTCGGGATTGACCTTCCCGAGGGTCTGGTACATCATGAGGTAGGGCGACGCGAAGAAGTGCATGGAATTCGCGAGCGCGATCAGCAGGACCGTGCCGTAGATCGGCGACGAATGGAAGAAAATGACGTAGGAAAGCCCCAGCACCAGCCCCGGGATCGACATGGACGTGATGGAGATCAGGTGGATCCCCTTCGAGAACGCCCCCTTCGCCCGAGCGGTCAGATAGGCGCAGACGAACGCGAGCAGCGTGCCGAACACCCCCGCGAGGAGGGCGTAGAGCAGGGAGTGCAGGAGGTACGTCCCCGCACCGCGGTTGAGCGACGTGCGGATGTGCTCCATCGTGAACGACGGGTCGACCGGGTACTTCCGCTCGAACATGATCAGCCCGAACGCACCCACCGGCAAAAGCACCGCAAGCCCGACGCACACGCTGTACGCGTAGGCGGCGACCTTCGCGAATGCCCCGCCCGACGGGCTGACCGGGTCGGACACGTAGGCGCCCTGCCCGCGTTCGGGGTTGAGCAGGTCGATGACGAACGCGACGATCGCCGGCAGGAGCAGGAACGCCCCGATGACGCTTCCGCCGTCGTAGTTGGTCTTGGCGGCCGCCTCGGTGTACATCAGCGTCGAGAGCGTCCGCACCTTGCCCCCTACGGTCAGCGGCACGCCGTAGTCCGTGACGATCATCGTAAAGACCGCGAAGAAGGCGGAAAGCAGGGTCTTTTTCATGTACGGGAGCGTGATGCCGGTGAACTGGCGGAGCTTCGGGATCCCGAGCACCGTCGCGGCCTGGTACTGCGTGCCGTCCTCGTACTGCAGGATGCCCGCAAACATCAGGAACGCCACCGGGAAGGAGTACATCACCGATCCGGCGACGATCCCCCAGAACCCGTAGATGCTGCCACGCAGCCCGAGCAGGTTCGTCAAAAACCCGTTCGCGCCGAACAGCGTCACCAGCCCGAAGGCGTGCGAGATCGACGGGATCAGCATCGGCAGCACGAACAACGTCGAAAAGACCGCCTTCCCCCGGATTGGGACGCGTTCAAGACACCACGCGGCGGCGAACGCCAGCACCAGCGTCAGCACCGTCGCGGTCAGCCCGGTCGTCACCGAATGGCGCACCGCCGGCAGGAACTGCGGCGACGACACCATCGTGCGGAACCCTTCCGGCGTGATCCGCGCCAGCATCCGCAGGATCGGCAGGATCACACAGAACAGGAAAAACAACGCGACGCAGACCTGTATGACGGCTCGCGTCCACGTCCGGCGCTTCACGACGCGCCTCCGCCGCGCCGGATGAACCGCGCAAGCGAATCCACCTTCGCCTGCAGGTTGTCCAGCACGAAGGAACGGACGTACTCGTTCGCCGGTTCGGACGCGATGCGCTCCGGGGTGTCGAGCTGGCTGATCTCCCCGCGGTCGAGGATCATGATGCGGTCGGAAAGGGCGAACGCTTCTTCCTGATCGTGCGTGACGTAGAGCATGGTGGTCCCGAACTTCGCCTGTAATTGCTTCAGCTCCGTCCGCATGGACAGACGCGTCGCGACGTCGAGCGCCGACATCGGCTCGTCGAACAGCACCACGTCCGGGTTGAGCGCGAGCGTCCGCGCGATGGCGACGCGCTGCTGCTGCCCGCCGGAGAGCGCACGCGGGTACTTGCGGGACTGATCGGCAAGCCCGACCGCTTCGAGCATGTGTTCCGAACGTTCCCGCACCTCCGCTTTCGGCAGTTTGTGCAGCTTCAGGGCGTATTCGACGTTCTGCCGGACCGTCATGTTCTCGAACAGGGCGTAGTTCTGGAACACGATGCCCATGCCCCGCTTATCCGGCGGAAGGGCGGTGATGTCCCGCCCGTCCTTGCTGATCTTCCCGCTGTCCGCCGGAAGCAGCCCGATCAGGATGCGCAAAAGCGTGGTTTTGCCGCACCCGGACGGACCGAGCAGCGACAGGAATTCCCCGTCCCGCACCGTGAACGAAATATCCTTCAGCACCGCCGGATTGCCCTTGTATCCCTTGGAAATTGATTCGATAACCAGCTTGTCGTTCAGCTGAACGTCCATCTCTGCAAAAGCCTTTCCTTTTCGCTCATCGTGTCGTTGGACATATCGCCGTACTTGACCCCGGTCGGGAACCCTTCGACCTCCGGGACGTAGTCCTTGAAGATCTGATCCGGGAAGTAAAGCTCGTTGTCCTCCTTGCAAAGCGTCGTGGACAGGTAGTTGAATACCTCCATGACTTCCTTCCGCTCCGCGCTCCCGGCGAGCACCGCGTTGCCGTAGACGCTGAACGGCGAGCCTTCCTCGAAGAACACGATCTCCAGCTTCACGCCGTCGTTGATCTCCTTCACCGCCTGGGACGTCATGCCGAGCCCGACGGCGACTTCGCCCTGCTTGAGCGCGTTGACCGGGCCGGAACCGGACGAGGTGTATTGCAGCACGTTATCCGTCAGCTTCGCGAAGTAGTCGAACGCCTTATCTTCGCCCCACTCGTTGGTCAGCTGCCGCAGGAACATGTAGCCGGTGCCGGACGACGCCGGGTCGGGCATGGAGACCAGGTCCTTGTACTTCGGGTCCAGCAGGTCCTCATAGCTCGTCGGCTTCTCCAGCCCCTTGTCCGAAAGCACCTGCGGGTTGAGAATGATGCACCCGCCGTTCTTCAGCTCTGGCGTGAACTTGTGGCTCGCCGGAACGAGTTCGTCGAGGAACGGCGCATAGTCGAAATCGGTCAGTTCCGCGAGGTAGGGCTCGCACTTGTAGAGGTAGCCGTACTCCTCGGACAGGATGATGTCGCAGCTGCAATCCTCGCCCTCCTCGGTCACCTTCGCGGCGATGCCGCTGCTGGTCATGTACTCCAGCGAGATGTCGTAGTCCGGGAACTTTTCCTTGAGCGAGGACAGGTAGAATTCGTTCTTATAATCCTCGCCGCTCGTCCAGATGGTGATGGTTTCCTTGCCGTTGCCGCACGCGGCGAACGCCAGCGCCCCCGCCGCAAGCATTGCGCCCGCGAGAAGCGCCGTCAGGATCCGTTTGACTGCTTTCATGATTCGTCCTCCGTATGTGTATTTTGTGGGTTTTTAGGGTGTATCGTAGGTCTTGTCGATCGCTTTGAGCTCCTTGAACGTGTCGATCTCCGTCACGTCCTCCGCCGTGCACGGGCGCACCTCGACACGGTACTCGTCCGCGAAAATCGAAAGCGGCACCTGGTCCCAATACCGCTCCTTGCCGCCCGGCATCTCGTACGCCTGCAACAGGTGGTTCGCCAGCTTCTTCCCCGCTTCCGCGTCCCAGTAGGAGATCCCAACCTCCTGGTAGCAGTCCAGTCCGCCGATCTTCTGCGAGCGGATCACGCCGTTCGACACCTCGAAGCACCAGTCGTTCGACCGCTCCATCGGGATCCCCAAAAAGTTCGACGTGTACTGGTACGGACGGATCAGCGCCGGATTCCGCAGCAGCAGGTCCGCCTCCAGCACGTACGCGTTGCCCATCAGGTACCGTGCGCACACCGCCGAGGAGATGTTGTTCGCTTCGTTGTAGGACGGGTTCTCCAGAAAGTGCAGCATCGGGTACTTATATAACAATTGGTCGAACTGCTCCGCCAGATATCCCCGCACGACGTAGATCTCCCGGATCCCTGCGCCGAGGCAGGCGTCGATCAGCCCGTCGATCATCCGCGTCCCGTTGACCCGCACCAGCGGTTTGGGCGTATTGAGCGTGACCGGCACCAGCCGCGTCCCGAACCCGGCGGCGATGAAGATCGCCCGCTTCGCCCGGTACGGCTCCAGCGCTTCCAGCCCCTGCACCGTGATCTTGCCGTCCGCCGCGTACCCGAGCTCCGCCAGCTCCTTCCCGAGCTTGTTGACCGTGCCGAGCGACATGCCCGTCCGCTTCCCGAGTTCCCGCTGCTTGAGCGACGGTTCCTTCGCCGTCGCCAGCGCTTCCAGGATCGCGAACTGCCTGCGCGTCAGTCCCTGCTGTTCCGCCATATGGTCATTCCCTTCCCTTCGCCGTTCATTCCGCCGCCCGTTCCCGTTCCGTTCTGAACGGCGCGTCGGCAATTTTTGTACCTTGTGGAAAACAAGAAATGCACAAACGCATTCCCCGTTCAAAAATCGGGTCCTGCGCTCCTGCTTTGAACCGTTTTTCCGCCGCGAAATGCGGGTCACGGGGCGAAAAGCACCGCCGTACCCGCCGTTCGCGTCTGTTTTTCCGTTACTGCTGTTCGCTTTCGTCCTTGTTGACGATCAGGTCGTCCTCGACTTCCTTGTGGGCGTTCGGGTCGAGGTGCAGCTTCTCCGCCGCCTTCTTCTTCGCCTTCGTCCACCAGATCGCCAGCACCGCGCCGGCCGCGATCACCACGCCGCCGATCGACGACACCGCGACCGTCATCGCCGACGGGTCAATGTACGCTTCCCGCGCGACCGTAAACAGAATTTCCACTTTTATCCCTCCTGCTGCTTTCTTATGAAGGGGTACGTTGGGGGCGCCAGCGCCCCCAAGCCCCCCTATCGCGATTTCCCCGGTAAAACCGGGAAAATCGATGGTTTATCGAAACATTTTTTCCGCCTGCCTCGCCCTTTGCGAGCCGGAACCCAATTGGGGCGCAGCCGAGCGGCAAATCTGAACGAATTTTCATGGTTTTGCTGCTTCGCAAATTGCGAAGCGGCAAATTCGGGTCGCCTTTTGACCCGAAAGTACAAAACTTCCGTGTTCAGAGAAGCGCCAGCTTCTCTGAATATGGGCGCGGGGAATGGAATTCCCCGCACGTACCCCCCGTACTTTCCTACAGTATACCACGCACCCACGTGTCTGTCAAGACTTTGCGGCTCTTTTTTCGGTCAGGGACTGCAGGATATACTTCGCACCCGCCTGCCCGGCCTCCCCGTGGTTAAAGATCAGCGACTCGAAGCGTTCGTCGATCCGTTCGCGGTAGGAATCGCTCTGCTCGAGCAGCTCGCGCACGACGGACGCGACGGACGACGGCAGGTCTTTCGGGTCGATGGAGCGCCCGAGCTCGTCGCGCAGGGAGATCTCGACCGGGGTCAGCCCGATCTTCTCCCAGTTCGGGTTAAGGCACTTCAGCTTCGTATTGACGAACAGTGCCGGCCGCCCGGTCGAAAAGCAGAACTCCGGCGCAATGCCGGACCAGTCGGTGATCAGCAGGTCGGACGTCGTGACCGACTCGTTCGACGAAAAATCCAGCTCAAACACCAACCCGTCCCCGCACTTATCGCGGTAGCGATCCACTAAACTTTGCAGACGCGCCCCGTAGCGCTTGACGTACTCCGGGTGCGGGCGGACGATCACGCGGTACTCCGGCAGGCAGAGCTGCTCGAGCAGCACGTCGATGCAGGAATCCAGCAGGTTGTCCTCCTGCCACGACGGGGCGATCAGGATCTGCTTCCGCCCGGTCGAAACGCGTTCCGCACGCGCCGCACGTCCCGCTTCGACCAGCTTGTCCGCGAGCGGATAGCCGAACGGCACCAGCTTCTTTTCCGGCAGCCCGTAGACCCGTTCGGTCGCACGAACCTCGTTCATGACGTGCTCGCCCGAGCAGAAGATCGTGTCGAACGCGTCCAGCGCCCCTTCGCGGAAGCCCATATGCACGCTCATCATGTCGTGCGGGAGGTAGATATACTCGATGTCCTTGCGCACGCGGGAGCGCTTGAGGTAGTAGCGGTCGAAGTCCGGCGTGGTCATCACCATGACGTCGCAGTCGGCGAGCATCATCAGCGGGATCAGCTTCTTCAGCCCGATGTAGTACGGACGGATGCGGGGCTGCTGCTCCGCGAGGGCGAACACCCGGTCGTCCGGGTCGTTCGTCACGTAGTGGATCACGAGGTTCGAGCGCTTCAGCAGTTCGTCGATGACCGCTTCAAAATACTTGTAAAACCCGCTCCCCTCGGAGTAAAACACCACATGCTTATTGACGACGTGGAAAAACTTCTTGTAATCCTTCCGTTCGCGCTTGCGGTTGCGTCGGTAGGCGGCGTCCTTCTTCTTGGGCGGCTCGAGCGCTTCGATCTCCGCGAGCTGCTTGCGGCTGCGCTCGAGCGCGTCGTAATCGACGTACTTTTTCGGGTTGATGGCGAGGTTGAGCAGGTACATCTGCGCGATGGAGAACAGGTTGCTCGCGATCCAGTAGAGCGCGATGCCGGACGGCACGAAGCACCCGAGGTAGAGCGAAATACCGACCGAAAGCGCCATCAGCCCGTACTTGTTGAGCTTGCCCTGCTCATGCTGGATGACGTTCGACAGGTTCTGCGTCCAGCAGAGGAAGAAGGACGAAAGCCCCGCCACGAGCGGGATAACAGTATAGACCCCCCACACGTCCGACGTCACCGTCGAAATGCGGAAGCCGCAGAAGGACAGGTCGAACGCGTTCACCGCATCCACCAGTCCGCGCAGGTCGTCGGCGGACACCCCCGGCACGACGGACGCCGCCGTCAGCCGGCCGTTCTGGATCGCGTCGACGATGGTCAGCTGGTTCCCCGACGCGTCCGCGCCGAGGAACGCCGCAAGGGAATTCACCGCCCCGTCGGACGCCCCGAACAGGAAGCTCAGCGGGTGGTAGATGATCTCCACGACCGCCATGAGCAGGACGATCTGCAGGATCAGCGGGACGAGGGTCAGCATCGGGCGATACTTGTTCTGCTTGAACAGCTTCGCCTGCCCCTCGGCGATCGCCTCCGTGTCGCCGTAGCAGCGCGCCTTGAGGAAGTTGATATCCGGCTGGAGCTTGACCATAAGGATGGAATTCTTCTGGATCCAGACGGAGACCGGCAGCAGCACGACCTTGCTGACCAGCGTGAACAGGATGATTGCAAGCCCGTAGTTGCCGACCAGCTGCCAGCACCACTTCATCAGGAACCCGAACGGGACGCAAATGTAGTAAAAAACCTGATCCATACGTCGTTTTCCCCCGTCAATCCATCAGGAACTTGTCGTAATGCGCATGGTCGACCTCGTTCCAGTTGGAAAAGTCCGCGCCCGGACCGTTTATCTCGTACACCCATTCGTCCAGACTTTCCGTGTTGTAGGTCTGCCAGCGGTGGGTCCGGCGACGGTTCTGCCCCTCCGGCACGTTGAACACCGGCGTCCCGTAGGATTCGTCGTACGGCAGCCCCTCCGAATCGAAGATGGTCGCCCAAAGGTCGGTCTGCGCCACCTGCGCCGACGACTTTTGCAGTTCGCCCTCTCCCGTCCCCGACGGCTTGACGAACAGGGCGGTCAGACGCGGCTCACGGGCCTCCCGCCCGTCATGGTGCGGAGCGGAATGGTCGCCGGTGATGACGATCGTCGCGTCGTCGTAGACGCCGAGACGCTTCATCTCCTGCAAATAGCGATTGATAATTTTGAAACTGGTCCGCACGGCGACCGCGTAATCCGACGCTTCCTCCCCCTGCGGGACCTCCCATTGCTCGTTGTAGGTCACGTCGTGACAGCCGTCGATGTGAATGAAATAGAAGCCGTTCCCCTCCCGCGTCGTGAACGGCGACGCGGTCATGACCTCGTTGACCGCCTTCATGTCGGTCGTGTAGAGCGCCGTTTCGATCGGCGGTGCGGCGCTGATATTCGAGCTGAGGTTCTTCCCGACCGCGTCCTTGAGCGCGAACGGGAAACAGCGGTAGAGCGCCACGCGCATCATGTTCCCCGCCGTCTGCAGCCGGTAGGACCACGGCGTCGGCGGCAGGCTGAGACGCGGAATCACGTTATCGACGTACTCCGGCAGGTCAAACGCGTCCCCGTAGGCGTAGTAGGACTGCGTATACAGCCGCACGGAGTAGCCGGCGTCGTGCAGGCGCTTCAGCGGCGTGTCCGCCTGCCCGTCATAGGCCTGCTTGTAGTACTCCGACCGGCTCTGCGCGGAGGAATAGGGCTGGTTGGTCAGCATCCAGGTCACGGCGGGATAGGTATGCCCAAACATCGCAATGTTGTCCTGGAACCAGGTGAACCCCTCCAGTTCGCCGTATACGTCCGGCGTTTCGCGGTACGCCCATTCCGCGTATTCCTCGTCGAACCGATCGACGACAAAATACACCACGTTTCTGCCCGAAGACGGGGTCGTAAGCCCGTCCTCCGTCATCACGCGGACCTCGTAGTCCGGGTTTTCCAGCCGGGCCTTCGCCTCCTTGGAAAGCCCGATCCCGTCGTTCGTGAGGGCGACAAAGACGATATTCACCACCTGCGTTCCGACCAGCACGAACGGAATGAGCACGGAGACCATGCGCAGGATGTCCCGCTTGCGGATGAACGCCGAACCGACCGCCAGCCCCAGCCCGATCACCCACACGGCGGTATTGACGACGAAGGCGGTCGTCGAAAGCGGCTCCTCGCCCATATTGTCCCCCGGCAGGAAGTTCCGCCCGAGGTTGAGGTAGGTTCCCTGCAGAAAGAGCAGGAGCGCCAGCACGACGACGACCGGGAAGACGAAGCGGTACGCCCTGTCCGGCAGGAAGAACAGCAAGCACCCGACCGCGAGAAAGGCGGCGAACCAGACGAGCGCACAGACCGGGTAGAAATCCCCGAGCGAAAACTGCAGCTCCTCCAAATTCCCGCCGTAGATCACGAAGGGCGCTTCCAGACAAATACCCATCGGAAACGCGATCGCGGCCAAAATCACCGCCAGCAGACGGCTTTTCCGCTCCTTCCAGATTCGTTTCAACGTCTTACTCCCCCTGTTTTCGGTATTCCGATGCCCTTTTCTCCTCTACTCGTAAAAAGTTCCCTTTCGTTGCACGGAAGCCGCAAATTTTCCCAAATAACCTGGTACAGTATACCACGCCTTCGGCAGAAAGTCAAGTCCGAATTTACAAAATTAGTTTAAGGAAATTGTCTGTGTTACAATGATGTGTGACAAAAAGCAAAAAAAGAGTGGCGAATAGGAGAGACCTGTGGTAAGGTTAAG
>CANRIX010000035.1 GCA_947630765.1 uncultured Clostridia bacterium
TGTGCATTTCCGCGAGCCGGGGTATTCTTATAAGGAGACGATCGCGACGGGGAGCATGGCGGCGTGCCGCGGCGGGTATACGGCGGTCTGCGCGATGCCGAACCTGGACCCGGTGCCGGACGGCCCGGAACCGCTCGAAGCCGAGCTGGCGCGGATCCGCGAAACGGCGGTCATCCCGGTCTACCCCTACGGCGCGATCACGAAGGGCGAAAAAGGCGGCGAACTCGCCGACCTCGCGGGCATGGCGGAGAGCGTCTGCGCCTTTTCGGACGACGGGCGGGGCGTGCAGAACGGCGGGCTGATGCGGGACGCGATGCGGGAAGCGAAGAAGCTCGGCAGGCTGATCGCGGCGCACTGCGAGGACGAAACCCTGCTGCACGGCGGGTATCTCCACGACGGGCGCTACGCGCGGGAACACGGACACCCCGGGATCCCGTCGGAAAGCGAGTACCGCCAGATCGAGCGCGACCTGCGGCTGGTGCGCGAAACGGGGGCGGGCTACCACGTCTGCCACGTCTCGGCGAAGGAGAGCGTGGAATTGATCCGCAAGGCGAAGGCGGAGGGGCTGGATGTGACCTGCGAGACCGCACCGCACTACCTGCTGCTGACCGAGGACGACCTGCAGGAGGACGGGCGGTTCAAGATGAACCCACCGCTCCGCACCGAGGCGGACCGCCAGGCGCTGCTCGCCGGACTGCTCGACGGCACGATCGACATGATCGCCACCGACCACGCACCGCATACGCCGGAGGAGAAGGCTCGCGGGCTGAAGGGCAGCCCGATGGGGGTGACCGGGCTGGAGGTCGCGTTCCCGGCGCTGTATACGGGGCTGGTCCGCACGGGCACGCTGTCCGTCGGGAAGCTGGCGCAACTGCTGTCGGACAACCCCCGCAGGCGGTTCGGCATCCCGTCCGACCCCGGCTGGACGTTGTTCGAGGTCGAAACGCCGTTCACGGTCTCCGCCGAGCGGTTGGTTTCACGCGGGAAGAGCACGCCGTTCGACGGGCGGACCGTCTACGGGCGCTGGCTCGCGACCGCCGTCGACGGACGGCTGTTCACAGAAGAAAGGAAGGATTCCTATGAAACCCTTTGACCGCAAGCTCATCCTGGAGGACGGGAGCGTCTACTTCGGGTACGGGTTCGGCGCGGACGTCGAGCGGGTGTGCGAGATCGTGTTCAACACGTCCATGGTGGGCTACCAGGAGATCGTGTCCGACCCGTCCTACACCGACCAGGCCGTCGTCATGACCTACCCGCTCATCGGCAACTACGGCATCACCGAGGAGGACTTCGAGACGCGGACGCCGACCATCGGCGGGCTGATCGTCGGTGAATACAACGATCTGCCGTCCAACTTCCGCTGCATCAAGACGCTGTCGGAGATCCTCGAGGAATACGACGTGCCCGGCGTGCAGGGGGTGGATACCCGCAAGCTCACCCGGTCCATTCGCGACCTCGGGAGCCGCCGGGTGCTGCTGACGAACGCGGACACGTCGGTCGAGGAGGGGCTGCGCCGGATCGCCGAAACGCCGGTGCGACGCGACGCGGTCAGCCGCGTCAGCTGCCGCAAGCGCTGGTTCTCCCGCACGCCCGACCACCGCTACAACGTCGTCGCCGTCGATTGCGGGATCAAGCTCAACATCGTCCGCTCGCTCAACGCGCGTGGCTGCAACGTGACCGTCGTGCCGTGGAATACCGACGCGGCGACCGTCCGCGCCATGGAGCCGGACGGGCTGTTCCTGTCCAACGGGCCGGGCGACCCGGAGGACGTGACCCCCGTCGTTTCCCTCGTGCGCGAGCTGCGCGGGGAATTGCCGATCTTCGGTATCTGCCTCGGGCACCAGCTGATCTCGCTTGCCTACGGCGCACGGACCTACAAGCTCAAGTTCGGGCACCGCGGCGGCAACCACCCGGTCAAGAACCTGCTGACCGGGCGCGTCGAGATCACCTCCCAGAACCACAGCTACGCCGTCGACGAACGCTCGCTCGCGGATACCGGGCTCGAGGTCACCCACCGCAACCTGCTCGACAACACCGTCGAGGGCGTGCGCTCGACCCGCGACGGCGTGTTCTCCGTCCAGTACCACCCCGAAAGCGCCCCCGGTCCCCAGGACAGCGCCTACCTGTTCGATCAGTTCATCGACGCGATGGATCGGGGTGCGCATTAAGGGGGAGCGAAAGGGTACGAGGAGTACGGTGGGGGTTGTGACAACCCCCAAACCCCCGCAGTGCGAAGTTGACGTTGTCAACTTCGGGGGAAGGAAAAAGAAAAAACGATACCTTCCTGCCTCGGGGTTTTCGTTCGGTGCTTTCTCGGTTTTTGCCTTCGCGACCCGGTATCCGCCAGCTTCCGCAAAGCGCTCGCTCGCGCCCAAACAACGTATGAAATTTAGATTGAAAAAGCGTAAATTGGGGGCGCTGATTGCGACAGCAATCTGGCGGATTTGGGGGTGATACCTTTTCCGCACGAAGGTGTACTTCCTAGCCGACGCATTTATAAGCTTCATCCCCGAAATCGACATCGTCGATTTCGCGCTACGGGGGTGTGGGGGTTGTCACAACCCCCACCGTACTCCTCGTACCCTTTCGTTCCCTCTGCGATTACAGAAAGGAAAAAAGACCATGCCAAAAAGAACGGACTTGCACAAAATCATGGTGATCGGGTCAGGACCGATCGTGATCGGACAGGCGGCGGAGTTTGACTACGCCGGGACGCAGGCGTGCCTTGCCTTGCGCGAGGAGGGGTACGAGGTCGTGCTGGCGAACTCGAACCCTGCGACGATCATGACGGACCAGACGATCGCGGACAAGATCTACATGGAGCCGCTGACGCTGGAATACGTCGCGAAGATCATCCGCAAGGAGCGCCCGGACGCGATCGTACCGGGCATCGGCGGTCAGACGGGCTTGAACCTCGCCATGCAGCTGGAGAAGAAGGGCGTTTTGCGGGAGTGCCGCGTGGAGCTGCTCGGCACGTCGTCGAAGAGCATCGAGCGTGCGGAGGACCGCGAGCTGTTCAAGGAGCTGTGCCAGGAGATCGGCGAGCCGATCTGTCCGTCGGAGATCGCGGAGAGCGTCGAGCAGGGGGAAGCGGCGGCGGAGCGCATCGGCTACCCGGTCGTGCTGCGTCCGGCGTTCACGCTCGGCGGCACCGGCGGCGGCTTTGCCGACAACCCGGAGGAGCTGCGGGAGATCGTCAAGAACGCCCTGAAGCTGTCCCCGGTGCACCAGGTACTGGTCGAAAAGAGCATCCGCGGGTATAAGGAGATCGAGTACGAGGTCATGCGGGACGCGAACGACACGGCGATCGCCATCTGCAACATGGAGAACGTCGACCCGGTCGGCATCCACACCGGCGACTCGATCGTCGTCTGCCCGAGCCAGACGCTGACGAACAAGGAGTACCACCTCCTGCGCGACAGCGCCCTGCGCATCATCCGTGCGCTGAAGATCGAGGGCGGGTGCAACGTCCAGTTCGCGCTGGACCCCCAGTCGTTTCGGTACTACGTCATCGAGGTCAACCCTCGCGTGTCGCGCTCCTCGGCGCTGGCGAGCAAGGCGAGCGGCTACCCGATCGCCCGCGTATCGGCGAAGATCGCGGTCGGCATGACGCTCGACGAGATCCAGATCGCCAACACCCCGGCGAGCTTCGAGCCGACGCTGGACTACGTCGTGACCAAAATGCCCCGCTTCCCGTTCGATAAGTTCGCCGACGCGAGCAACCGCCTCTCGACGCAGATGAAGGCGACGGGCGAGGTCATGTCGGTCGGCAGGAATATCGAGGAGAGCCTGCTGAAGGCCGTCCGCTCGCTGGAGATCGGCGTCTACCACCTGCATATGAAGAAATTCGACGGCTGGGACACCGAAAAACTGCTCAGCTACATCCGCGAAGGCACCGACGACCGCATCTACGCCATCGCCGAGCTGTTCCGCCGCGACGTCCGCGTCCATACGGTCAATGCGGCGACCCTGATCGACCCCTTATTCCTCGAAAAACTGCGGCACATCGTCCAATTGGAGCGGGAGATCGCTTCGCACCCGTTCGACGCGGACGCCCTGCGGACGGCGAAGCTGTACGGCTTCTGCGACCGCGCCGTGGCGGACCTGTGGGGCGTCGGCGAGGACGACGTGTGGCGGAAACGCAGGGAAGCGGGCATCTTCCCGGTGTACAAGATGATCGACACCTGTGCGTCGGAGTTCGAGTCGTATATCCCGTACTTCTATTCCACCTACGCGGAGGAGAACGAGTCCGTCGTGACCGATCGGAAGAAGATCCTCGTGCTGGGTTCGGGCCCGATCCGCATCGGGCAGGGGGTGGAGTTCGACTATTCGACGGTCCATGCGGTCATGACCATCCGTGCCCACGGGTGCGAGGCGATCATCGTCAATAACAACCCGGAGACCGTTTCGACCGACTACACCTGCTCGGACAAGCTGTACTTCGAGCCGCTGACCGTCGAGGACGTCTGCAACATCATCGAGCTGGAAAAGCCCTACGGCGTCATCGCGTCGCTCGGCGGACAGACGGCGATCAACCTCGCCGAGCCGCTCCGCCGGCGGGGCGTCAACCTGATCGGCACCGACTGCGACGCCATCGAGCGTGCGGAGAACCGCGACGCGTTCGAAAAGGTCCTGCTCTCGCTGGATATCCCCCAGCCGCAGGGCAAAGCGGTCACGAACGTCGAGGACGGCGTGCGTGCGGCGGAGGAGATCGGCTACCCGGTGCTGGTGCGCCCGTCGTTCGTGCTGGGCGGTCGGGCGATGCAGATCGTCGCGAACGAAGCGCAGCTGCGGCTGTATCTGAAGTCCGCCGTCGAGATCAACGAGGATCAGCCCGTGCTGGTCGACCATTACATCGTCGGGCGGGAGGTCGAAGTGGACGCGGTCTGCGACGGGAAGGACGTGTTCGTCCCGGGCATCATGGAGCTGGTCGAGCGGACCGGCGTGCATTCCGGCGACTCCATCAGCGTCTACCCGGCGTTCACGCTGACCGACAACGTGCGAAGCACCATCCTCGACTACACGAAGAAGCTCGGGCTGGGTATCGGTATCGTCGGGCTGTACAACATCCAGTTCATCGTCGACAAGCAGGACCGGGTGTATATCATCGAGGTCAATCCGCGTTCCTCGCGGACCGTGCCGTTCCTGTCGAAGGCGACGGGGTACTGCCTCGCCGACATCGGCACGAAGGTGATCCTGGGGACGAGCCTGCGCGAGCAGGGGTTCGATATGCTCTGCCCGCCGGACCGCGAAAAGTGGTACGTCAAGGTGCCCGCGTTCTCCTTCTCGAAGCTGCGGGGCATGGACGCGTACCTCTCGCCGGAAATGAAGTCCACGGGCGAAGCGATCGGCTACGACCGCAAGCTGACGCGGGCGCTGTACAAAGCGCTGCAGGCGTCGGGGATGCAGGTGGTCAACTACGGCACGCTGTTCGTCACGGTCGCCGACAAGGACAAGGAGGAGGCCCTGCCGCTGATCCGCCGGTTCTACAACATGGGCTTCAACATCGAAGCGACCAGCGGGACGGCGAAATTCCTCAAGGAGAACGGGATCCGCACCCGCGTCCGCCGGAAGATCAGCGAGGGGAGCGAGGAGATCTTCGATTCCATCCGCCAGGGGTACGTCAACTACGTCATCAACACCCGGGACTACAGCTCGGGCGGCGCGACGGAGACGGACGGGATCGCGATCCGCCGGTGCGCGGTCGAGAACGGCGTGACCATCTTCACCGCCCTCGACACGGTGCGCGTCCTGCTGGACGTGCTGGAGGAGATCACGATGGAGATCTCCACGATCAATTGAAGCAGGGGAGGGTTTCACAACGGTGACAGAGCAAATGCTTCGGGTCGGTTCGGTCCTGCCGCTGACCCACGACGTCTACCGCATGGAGCTGTACGGCGCTTACGACGCGTCCGTGACGCCGGGGCAGTTCCTCAATTTCCGCGTCGGCGGGCTGTATTTGCGCCGACCGCTTTCGGTGTGCGACATGGCGAACAACCGCGAACGGGCGAGCGTCGTGTTCCGCGTCGTCGGCAAGGGGACGGAGGAGCTGACGTGGCTGCGCGAAGGCGACACGGTGGATACGCTGGTCGGGCTGGGCAACGGGTTCGACCTGTCGAAAGCCGGGGAACGTCCGCTGCTGGTCGGCGGCGGCGTCGGCGCGGCGCCGCTGGTGTGGCTGTGCCGGGAGCTTTGCCGCCGCGGAGCGCAGGTGCAGGTCGTGCTCGGGTTCCGCACGGGCGCGGACGTGCTGCTCGCGCGGGAGTTCCGCTCGTTCGGCGCGTCGGTGACGGTGGTGACGGAGGACGGCTCGTTCGGGGAGACGGGATTCGTGACGAACGTCGTGAAAACCCTGTCCTACAGCCATTTTTACGCCTGCGGACCGCTGCCGATGTTCCGTGCGCTGGAAAAAACCGTCGCCACCGACGGGCAGTACAGCTTTGAAGCCCGCATGGGCTGCGGATTCGGCGCCTGCATGGGCTGCGCCCTGCCGGAGCTGACCGGCGGGAAGCGGGTCTGCAAGGACGGCCCGGTGTTCGGAAGGGAGGAAGTGCGATGGGAAAGCTGAGCGTCGACCTGTCCGGCTGGGAGCTGGACAACCCGATCATCCCCGCGAGCGGCTGCTTCGGCTACGGGAAGGAGTTCGCCGAGCTGTACGACATCAACGTCCTCGGCACGTTCTCCTGCAAGGGGACGACCCGCGAGCCCCGCGTCGGCAACCCCGCCCCGCGCATCGCGGAATGTACGGCGGGCATGCTCAACGCCGTCGGTCTGCAGAACCCCGGCGTGGACCACGTGCTGGAACACGAGCTGCCGGAGCTCGCGGGCTACTTCCGCAAGAAGATCATCGCCAACGTCAGCGGTTTTTCGCTGGACGACTACGTTTACGCCTGCGAAAAGCTGGGCAAGAGCGAGCAGGTCGGTCTGCTGGAGGTCAACGTCAGCTGCCCGAACGTCCGGCACGGCGGCATGAGCTTCGGCACGACGCCGGAAGCCGCGTCGGCGGTGACGAAGGCGGTCAAGGGCGTGACGGACAAGCCGGTCTATATCAAGCTGACCCCGAACGTGACGGATATTGCCGCCATCGCGAAGGCGTGCGAGGAGGCGGGCGCGGACGGCGTGTGCCTGATCAACACCCTGCTCGGCATGCGCATCGACCTGCGGGAGCGCCGCCCCCTGCTCGCCAATCGGACGGGCGGATATTCCGGCCCCGGCGTGTTCCCGGTCGCCCTGCGCATGGTGTACGACGTGTACGAGGCGGTGGACATCCCGATCATCGGCATGGGCGGCGTGCGGACGGTCGAGGACGTGCTGGAGATGCTGCTCGCCGGTGCGTCGGCGGTCGAAGTCGGCGCGGCGAACCTCGTCGACCCGTTCGTCTGCGAACGGCTGGTCGCGGAACTGCCGAACGCGTTGGATCGGTACCATTTTCGGAACGTCCGCTCCGTCGTCGGGCGTGCGCACCCCGTCGTCCGTTGGCGCGACCGCGCGGGCGTCAAAACCAAGGAGGAGTAAGATGAAGAACCCTGTTCGCGACGTGATCGTCGCCTGCGATTTCCCGTCGGCGGAGGACGTGCTGTCCTTCCTCGCGAAGTTCGACGGTCGCCCCCGCAAGCCGTTCGTCAAGATCGGCATGGAGCTGTTCTACGGCGCCGGACCCGATATCGTGCGGACGGTCAAAAAGCGGGGACACCACGTGTTTCTGGACCTGAAGCTGCACGACATCCCGAACACCGTCCGCCGGACCATGCGCGTCTTGTCGGCGCTGGACGTCGACCTGTGCAACCTGCACGCTGCGGGGACGGTCGCCATGATGCAGGCGGCGCTGGAGGGCTTGACCCGCCCGGACGGCACGCGTCCGCTGCTGATCGCGGTCACGCAGCTGACCTCGACCGACCAGACCATGCTGGAGAACGAACTGCTGATTCCCCGCCCCATGGCGGAGGTCGTGCTGCACTACGCGAAGAACGCGAAGGACGCGGGGCTGGACGGCGTGGTCTGCTCGCCGCTGGAGGCGAAAACCGTCCACGACGCCTGCGGGGCGGACTTTCTGACCGTCACCCCCGGCGTGCGGTTCGCGGACGGCGAGATCGGCGACCAGAAGCGGGTCATGACCCCCGCCGAAGCGCGGAAAGCCGGTTCGGACTTCATCGTCGTCGGTCGCCCGATCACGGCGTCGCCCGACCCGGTCGCGGCGTATGAGCGCTGCGTGCGGGAATTTGTCGAAGGGGAGGACGCGTAAATGCAGGACTATCAAAAGGAATTCATTCGCTTCCTGACGGACGCGAACGTGCTGAAATTCGGGGATTTCACCGCCAAATCCGGGCGGAAGATCCCGTACTTCATCAACGCCGGGGAGATCAAGACCGGCGCGCAGATCGCGCGGCTCGGCGGGTTCTACGCCCGCGCCTACCTCGAGGCGTTCGGGAGGACCCCCCGCGTGCTGTTCGGGCCCGCCTATAAGGGCATTCCGCTTTCCGTCGCCGCGTCGGTCGCCCTCGCCGGAGAGGGGCTGGACGTGCCGTTCTTCTTCAACCGCAAGGAAGCGAAGGACCACGGCGAAGGCGGGGTGTTCGTGGGGTATACGCCCCGTTCCGGCGACGAGGTGGTTATCGTCGAGGACGTCGTCACGGCGGGCACGGCGATCCGCGAGAGCATGGAACTGCTGTCGGCGCTGGACGGCGTGAAGGTCGCGGGGTGCCTGCTGCTGGTCGACCGCGGCGAGAAGGGAAAAACCGACCGCTCGGCGGTGCGGGAGATCGAACAGACCTACGGCTTCCCGGTCCGTGCGATCGTCACGGTCTGGGACCTGCTCGACTACCTGTCGGAGGACCCGGCGAACGCCGAACACGTCGAGCGCATCCGCGCCTACCTTGCGGTGTACGGCGCGTCCGACTGACGGAAGGGAAGGGACGACCATGACACGACACCTGCTCAACATCCTCGACCTGTCGGTCGACGAGATCGACGGACTGCTCCGGCTCGCGTCGGAAATTTACGACCGCCCGGCGGACTACCGCGACGCCTGCCGCCACCAGATCCTCGCGACGCTCTTCTTCGAGCCGTCCACGCGGACGCGGCTGAGCTTTGAATCGGCGATGCTGTCGCTCGGCGGGAACGTGCTGGGCTTTTCGGATGCCGCTTCCAGCTCCGCCCGCAAGGGGGAGAGCGTCGCGGACACGGTCGCGGTCGTCAGCGGCTACGCGGACGTCATCGCCATGCGCCACCCGAAGGAGGGCGCTCCGATGGTCGCGGCGGCGCATTCGCTCGTGCCGGTCATCAACGCCGGCGACGGCGGGCATTACCACCCGACCCAGACGCTGACCGACCTGATGACCGTCCGGCGGGAGAAGGGCAGGCTTTCCGGGCTGACCGTCGGGCTGTGCGGCGACCTGAAATTCGGGCGGACCGTGCATTCCCTGCTCGGCGCACTGACGCGGTACGGCGGGATGAAGTTCGTGCTGATCTCGCCGGACGAGCTGCGGCTGCCGGAATTCGTCCGCAAGAACTGTCTGGACGCGACCGGCGTGCCGTATACCGAGAGCCGCTCGCTCGAGGAGGTCATGGGCGAGCTGGACCTGCTCTACATGACCCGCGTCCAGCGGGAACGCTTCTTCAACGAGGAGGAATACCTCCGGCTGAAGGATTCCTACGTCCTCACGCCGGAAAAACTGCGTTCCGCCAAGCCGGATATGCTGATCCTGCACCCGCTCCCCCGCGTCAACGAAATTTCGACCGAGGTCGACGCCGACCCTCGCGCCTGCTACTTCCGGCAGGCGCACTACGGGCGCTACGTCCGCATGGCGCTGATCCTCGCGCTGCTCGGGAAGGAGAAAATATAACCATGAACATCGACAGCATTCGCGACGGCTACGTCATCGACCACATCGCGGCGGGAAAGGCGATGCGGCTGTACCAGATGCTCGGGCTGGACGGGCTGGACTGCCCGGTCGCGGTCATCAAGAACGTGCCCAGCCGCAAGCTCGGGCGGAAGGACATCCTGAAGATCGATTCCCGCGTCGACCTCGACCTCGACGTCATCGGCTACGTCTCCCCGAACGCGACGGTCAGCGTCATTCGCGACGGGAAGGTGACGGAGAAACGCCACCTCGCCCTGCCGCAACGCCTCGTGGGGATTCTGACCTGCCGCAACCCCCGCTGTATCACCACGACCGAGCAGGGGCTCCGGCAGGAGTTCGTCCTCTCCTCCGACGGCAAAACCTACTGCTGTAAGTATTGCGAATCCCCGGCGTAAGGTGCCGGTCGTACCAAATACGCTGAAAACGGCGAGAAAATTGCCGTTTTTTGCCGTCCGTGTAGGTTTGTCAATGATGTGTTACAGAGTCAGGAAAAGAAAAGAGGACATCTTTAGGAGAGAACCAGTTAAGCGGA
>CANRIX010000036.1 GCA_947630765.1 uncultured Clostridia bacterium
AACCTTACCACAGGTTTCTCCTATTCGCCACTCTTTTTTTGCTTTTTGTCACACATCATTGTAACACAGACAAAAAAATGCGTTTCGGACTGAAAATTCCCTTGCATTCCGCCCGCTTTTCTGGTAAAATGAAAAAAATAGGGGAATTCTATCAAAAAGAGCAGAAAAAGGGGAAACCGAACCGATGAAACAGCAGCAGCGGACGCAGGTCAGCAGGGGTGCGTGGATAACGTCCCTCGCCGTTTTCTGCGTCCTGCTCGTTTTCCTCGCCATCGCCTGCGTGTCCAGCGCAAAGGACACGCTCGCCCAGCAGACGGTCGTTCCGCCTCCGCCGGTCGTATCCGTGCCGCCGGAATCCCCGCCCGCCATTTCGCTCCCGCCGGAAAGCCTTTCGCCCGGTTCGGAATCCTCCGCCGATTCGTCCCAGACGTCCGGCGAAACTTCCGTCCCCCCCGTCGACGAGCCGGTTTTCCGCACGCCCTTCGTCGACGAAACCATTCTCGGCACATACCGGCAGAACGGCGTAAACCTGCGCGTTTCCCAGATTGCGCGGGAAGAACAGAACATGTTCGTCTGTGAATTCTTCCTGGATTCGCCGGAGCTTCTGCGCACCGCGCTCGCCGGCGGAAAGATCACCGGGCGGCAGTACACCTCCAAAATCGCCCGCAGCGTCGGCGCGGTCCTCGCGGTCAACGGCGACTTCTGCGGCTACCGCACGAACGGCATCATCATTCGCGAGGGCGAAGTCCTGCGGGACAGCCCCGCCGATTGGGATCTGCTTTATATCGACCGGGACGGCGACCTGCGGTACGGCGTTTCCGATGCCTTCGACGCGGAACAGCTTGCCGCGGACGGGGTGCGGCAAAGCTGGTGCTTCGGCCCGCTTCTGGTCGCCGACGGAAAAAAGGTCGAGGAAATGAACAGACCCGGTCTTTCCCCCCGCCAACGCGAACCCCGCACCGCCATCGGGCAGCTCGGTCCCCTGCATTACCTGCTGTTCGTCGTGGACGCCGTTCGCGCCGACAACGAAGTCATCGGCGGAATGACCTTCTCGACGCTCGCCGACACGCTCGTCGAGCTCGGCTGCGTCACCGCCTATAACCTCGACGGCGGCGGTTCGACCACGCTCTACTTCAACGGCGAAGTCATCAACGAGCCCTGCGTCAACGGGGAACGCCCTGTCAGCGACATCATCTACCTGCGGTAAAACGGGAAGGAGGTCCTTCGCATGGAGTCCGTCGCGCTCATTCCGGCGTACAAGCCAGAGGAAGCGATGCTTCCGTTCCTGCGATCGCTGCGGGCGCATTTCGGGGTCATCGTCGTCGTCAACGACGGAAGCGGCGACGCATACGACGCCCTGTTCGACCGCGCCCGCGAACTGGGAGCCGTCGTGCTCGACCACGCGGTCAATCTCGGCAAGGGACGTGCGCTCAAGACCGGGCTGAACCATATCCTGCATACCTACCCGGACTGCGGCGGCGTCATCACCGCCGACTGCGACGGACAGCACGCCGTCGAGGACATCCTCGCCGTGCGGGACGCCTTGCGGGAACACCCGGACCGCCTGATCCTCGGCGAGCGGCGGTTCACCGGCAAGGTCCCCGCCCGTTCCCGCTTCGGCAACGGCTCCATGCGCTTCCTGTTCGCCCTCTCGACCGGCACGAAGCTGTACGACACGCAGACCGGGCTGCGCGGGTTCCCGCGTTCCCTGCTGCCGGAACTGCTGCGCGTCCCCGGCGAACGGTACGAATACGAGATCAACATGCTCCTGCGGCTCCCGGAATGGAACGTCAAGCCGCTGGAAGTCCCGATCCAGACCATCTACCTGCAGGAAAACCAAAGCTCGCACTACCATCCGCTTCGGGATTCCGCCCGCATCGCCGCCCGTATGCTGCTCTTTTCGATGGGCAGCCTGCTCTCCTATTTCGTGGATTACGGGGGGTTCCTGCTGTTCCTGTTCCTCGGTCTGCCGGAATGGGCGTGCTTCGGGACCGCGCGGGTGCTCAGCAGTACGTTCAACTACCTCATCAACTCCCGCGTGGTCTTTCGCGGACGCCGGACCAAGCGGACCGTTCTGCGGTACTACGCGCTCGCGCTGTTCGTCCTGCTGCTCGGCATGGCCGTCCTGCGCCTGACGACCGCGCTGAACGCGCCGCTGCTCATCAAGGTCGCCTACGACCTCGTCATGTATGTGTTCAATTACTTCGTCCAGCGGGACTTCGTGTTCCGGGAAAAATCATAGGAGGTCCTTATGCCATCCGCAAGCCTTTTCGGGCTGACCGCGAACGGGCTCCTTGTCGCGCTCGCGTGCGCGCTCGCGCTGCTTGCCGCCTGCCTGTTCGCCGCGAAGACCCGTGCGGTCGATTGGCAGCTGCTGCTGTTCGTCTCCCCGTTCGCGCTCGCGCTCGGCTTTGCGGGGGCGCGGTCGTTCTACGTCCTTTTCAACCGTGCGCTGTACCGCACATGGGCGGACGTATTCGCCTTCACGGACGGCGGGTATTCGCTGTTCGGGGGGATGCTCGGGGCGGGCTTGGCGATCGTCGCCGTCCTCCTGCTCCGCCGGGAACGGGAATTCCTCCTGCCGGCGCTGGACGCCGCCGCGTTCGGCGGGGCGCTCGGCATCGCGGTCGGGCGGTGGGGCAACCTGCTCAACCAGGAATGCTTCGGGGATTTCGTGCAATCCCCCGCCCTGCGCTGCTTCCCGTTCGCCGTGTATATCGACCTGTACGACGACTACTGCGTCTCGCTCTTTCTGCCGGAAAGCCTGCTTTGCCTGTGCCTGTTCCTCGTCCTGCTGCCGAACCGCTCGCGGGACGTGCGCCCCGGGAGCAGACTGTTCTGGTTTTTGACGTGGTACTGCGGCGCACGGGTGCTGATCGAAAGCATGCGGCAGGACAGCATGTATATCGGATTCGTGCGCATCTCGCAGGTGATCGCGGCGCTGACGCTGATCGTGCTGTTCGTCGTGCTGCTCGTGCGCAAGGCGCGGTTCATGGGCTTCCGCGCGATCGACTTCGGCGCGTGCGTGGCGTTTCTCGCCGCCGTCGGGACCGGGTTCTGGGCGGAATTCTACATGGGTTCGGAATCGCGGGTCGGCAACCTGCTGCTGCTCGCCGGCGCGGCGGCCGCGCTGAGCGGGATCCTGACGGCGGAATACCTCGCCCTGCAGCACGAACGCCTTCGCCGTTTCCCCGACCCCGCGTGACGGGTTTTTCGGTCGGGGCTTTCCGGGCAAAAAAGGCAGTGCATTGCGCACTGCCTTCGTTTTTTCGTTTTACGGCATTTTCGTCACGGTTAAGGAGAGCCGACACGCTTCCGCGTCGTACACGACGGCAAGCAGACGCTCCCCGTCCAGCTGCACGATATACGGCGAACCGCCGTCCGACGGGATCCCGAGCGCTTGCAGGTACCCGTCCAGCCCGTCCGCCGGAAATTCCGCAAGGTAGACCGTCAGCGCCGACTCCGTCTGCCGCACGGACAGCACTTCGCCCTGTTCGGGCGACGCGACCCCGGCAAGCAGCTCGTCCTCCGGCCAGCCGTCCAGCGTTCCGCCGGTTCCGCCGCGGATCAACAGCACCACGATCGCGACGGCGACGACCAGCGCGGCGACGCAGGCGCACAGCCCGACGCGACCGCCGCCGGTCTTGAAGCATTTCAGCAGTTTTTCCTTGCGGGAGGGCGAACGAGGCGCGGGTTTCGGCGCCGTCGGCAAGCTTTCAGGCGCCTGCGGTGGCGATGGAACGGACGTCTCCGCCGCGGGCGGGTCAACCACCGGGGTGTTCATTTCCGCCGCCATCTCCTCAGAACTTCTCCTGCCGCCACTTGACGATGAACAGTGCAGCCGCACCGCCGACCGCCACGAATGCAATGACCAAAGCGACAATCAGACCGGCATAGGAATGCCCTTCTTCCTCGCTCGGTTCGGACAGCTCCACGCCGGTGCTGAACACCGGGAGGGACTCCGTTATATCGCTGCTGCTCTCGGAAGACGTATCCCCATACATTTCCGCCGTATGGACGACAACCGCCTGCAAATTGGACTTCTCATAGGCCATCGGCACCGTCCAGCCGTCCGTCCCGACACCGCTGCGTCCGGCAGACTGCAGTTGCTGTTTATCCCCGACCTTCCTGCTGATCATCAGCTCGGTCACGCGACCGACGCACTCCATTCCGAGGCTCTTCATCTCGAAGGAAATCATCGACCCCGTCGGGAAACCGAGCGTATCCGGCACGGTGAAGCAAAGGAAGGATTCGTTGCCGGAAACCTCGTCGTTTTGCAGGGAATTCTTGATCGCGTCATAGGTACCGCCGCTGGTGACCGCCGTCGCGTCGAGCTGGACGAACTCCTTATCCGTCGGGAAATCCGTGACCTTCTGCCCCGCCGGAATATACCAACGGACGAACGTGGCCTCCAGCACGACGTACTTGCAGTCGGCGGCCGTCAGGGTGTTGATCTTGTCGAATACGCTCTTTTCGACCTTTTTGCCCCGCACGTCGATCGTAATATTGCCGTCCGCGCCGGCCGTCCAGTTGACGTCCCCGGAAGTTACCGTATCGGACGTGACTTCCTTTTTCTTGAAGGTGATGCTGACGGTCATATCCTTGGCGATATTCTGCAGATCGTAATTCCCGCCGGAAATGTTGACCGGGCTTCCGTCCACAAGGAACGCGTCAAGCTCGTAATCCGCCGCCGGCGTGACCCAGAACGACAGGGCCTTCCCGGCCTCGACCTCGACGGATTGCTGCTGACCGGCGGCGATATCCGTCCCGCCGACGATCGCGGAACCGCCCTCGGAAACGCTGACGGCCACATGGAACTTGCCGGGCATCTGCTCGACCGGCACAAAAAACGCTTCCAGCGTTGTCAGCTCCGTAATCCGCAATTGAAAGCTCGTCGAAACATACCGCGAGGCGCCGTCCAGAACCAATTCCTTGATCGCAAACCCGGTCGCCGGGGTGACTTTGAACGGGATCTGCCGTCCGGATTGGTCGACATTTGCCACCCAGACCGACTGCGTGACCGTATTGTCCGCCGTCCCCGTCACGACGGTCTCGTCGACCGTGACCGTGCCGGCGCCGTGCACCGTAATCTTCACTTCGACCTGGTCATACGAGCCGGACGACGAAGACCCGGACGACGAAGACCCGGACGACGAAGACCCGGACGACGAAGACCCGGACGACGACGGATCGGACGACGAACTGGAGGACAGCGCCTCGACGGTAACGATCACGGTGTAATCGGACGTGACGTTGGAAATGGAATAATTCTCCGCACTCCCGGGGATCGGCAGGCCGTACGCCATCACGCTGCGCACCTGATATCCCTCGTCAGCGACCACGCGGAAGGTCACGGACTGCCCGTCGTCCACCTCGACCGACGTCGCAGGCGTATCGGAGCCGTTAAAATAGACCTGCACATGCTCGCCCTGCACGCGAACCGTATGTTTCCCGGCCGGTTCCGAAGAGGAACTGCCGGAGGATTCCGATGGTCCCTCCGAGGAATCGGTGCTTTCCGAAGGCGACGAGCTTTCTTCGGACGAGCTGTTCGACGACTCGTCAGACGATTCCGAAGGACCTGGGTCCACCGGCTCCGCCAGAACGGCCGCCGTCACCGTAAACAGCAGCAGCACCGCCAGCAGAAGGGACAGGCACAGTTTGACAGATCGGGTCATGGAATTTCCCTCCAAACCTTTCAAAAAGGATTTTCTGATGATAAAAACGGTTGTCCAGAAATGTTCTTTTTATTTTAGCACGTTTGTGGACCAATTCAAAGGTATAAATTGAAAACAAATTATGAACGGGCGCTTACCGCTCGACGAAATACGCCCGGTACCACACCAGAAACATGAACACGCACCAGATCTGCTTCCAATTGTCCCGCTTGCCGCGACGATGCTCGTCGAGCAGCTGCAGCAGGCGGTCGGTGCGGAAAAATTTCGCCGCGTAGTCCGAGGAGAACGCCTCGCGCACCTCGTCCGCGTACCGATCCTCCCGCAGCCACGCGCGGACCGGCACCGGGAACCCCAGCTTCCGCTTGCGGGCGACCGCGCCGGGGATATGCCGTTCCGCGGCCCGCCGCATGGCGACCTTGGTCTCCCCGCCGCTTACCCGGTACCGCGCCGGGATCCGCGACGCGAGGGCGAACACCTCGCGGTCCAGAAACGGCACCCGCAGCTCCAGGCTGTTGGCCATGCTCATCTTGTCCGCCTTCAGCAGGATATCCCCCATCAGCCAGGTGTGCATATCGATGTACTGCATCTTGGTCACCGGGTCCATCCCGCGCAGTTTTTCGCGGTAGGGCAGCGTCAGCGCCGCCGGGTCGCCGCTCTTGCCGTCGTAGTGCAGCAGCAGGCGCTTCTTGTAGGCTTCGCTCATCAGGTTGGTGTTGCCGATGTACCGCTCCTCGATCGGGCGGGACCGTCGGATCAGGAAATTCGCCCCCCGCATACGCGGAAAGCATTCGCCGATCTTCCCGAGCCCCCGGCGCAGGAACGCGGGCAGTTTGTCGTACCACGAAACCGTGTCCGGCTCCCGGTAGACGTTGTACCCGCCGAAGAACTCGTCCGCACCCTCGCCGGACAGGCAGACCTTCACGTCCCGCACCGCGTCCCGGTTCAGGAAGTACAGTGCGGCGCCCGCCGCATCCGCGAGCGGCTCGTCCATATGGTACTGGATCGTCGGCAGGGCTTCCCAGTACTCCTCCGGGGTGATCTCGCACACCCGGTTCCGCACCCCGATCTCCGCCGAAAACGCTTTGGCGTACTCGGCTTCGTTATAGCTTCGGTCGGCAAAGCCCACCGTGAAGGTCTTGTCCACGTTCGCGATGCAGGCGACGTAGCTGGAATCCACGCCGGACGACAGGAAGGAACCGACCTCCACGTCGCTGATCTTGTGCGCCCGGACCGAATCCGCCATGACGCGGTCGATCTCCTCCACCCAATCCTGCTCCGACGGTCCCTCGTCCGGCGAAAACACCGGCTCGAAGTACCGTTCGACGGTCAATTCCCCGTTTTTCCAGCGCAGGCGATGCCCGCCGAGCAGTTTATACACCCCGCGGAAGAAGGTTTCGTTCCCCGGCGAATACTGGCAGGACAAATAGAGCGGGAGCTGTTTTTCGTTGCATTCCTTGCAAAAACCCGGGTGCGGCAGGAATGCCTTGATCTCGCTCGCGAACAGGAACTGCCCGTCCCGGTCGTAATAGTAGAACGGCTTGATGCCGAACGGGTCCCGTGCGGCAAACAGCGTCTGTTCCGCCCGGTCCCAAATCGCGAACGCGAACATCCCGCGCAAATGCGTCGGCAGGGATTCGCCCCAGGCTTCGTAGCCGTGCAGCAGCACCTCGCTGTCCGAATGGGTGCGGAAGGTATGCCCCGCGCCGGCAAGCTCCTCGCGCAGCTCGCGGTAATTATAGATCTCCCCGTTGAACACCAGCACCAGCCGCTCGTCCTCGTTGTACAGCGGCTGTGCGCCGCCCGCGAGGTCGATGATGGAGAGCCGGCGATGCCCGAGCGCGATCCCCTCGTCGCAGAAGTAGCCCTCGCCGTCCGGCCCGCGGTGCGCGATGGCGTCCGCCATGACGCGGACGACCGTTTCCCTGTCCCCGCCGTTCGGGAGCGCGCCCGTAAATCCGACGATTCCGCACATATCCCTTGCTTCCTTTCCTTTTTTACGCTTTCGCGTCGTACCAACGCTTGCCAACCCCCGCCGAGACCAGCAGCGGGACCGCGAGCGACGCCGCGCCCGCCATCTCCCGTTCGAGGATCTCCCGCGCCTGCTCGGACTCGGACGCGGGGCATTCGACGATGAGTTCGTCGTGGATCTGCAGGATCAGCTTCGCCTGCAGCCCGGCGTCCGCGAGCGCGTCCGACACGCGGATCATCGCGACCTTGATCAGGTCCGCCGCCGTCCCCTGGATCGGGGTGTTGCGGGCGACCCGTTCGCCGAACGCCCGACGGACCCGGCTCTTTTCGGACAGCTCCGGGACCTCCCGCCGCCGCCCGTAGAGCGTTTCGACGTAGCCGTGCTCCCGCGCGAACGCCTCCATCTGCTCCATAAAGCCGCGGATCGACGGATATTTCGCAAAATAATTCTGGATATACGCCCGCGCTTGGCGGACCGTGATGCCGAGGTCCTTGGAGAGCGAAAATTCCCCGATGCCGTACAGGATCCCGAAATTGACCGCCTTCGCGGACTTCCGCATCTCCGGCGTGACCTCCTCCGGCGGGACGCCGAACACCTGCGACGCCGTCGCCGTGTGAATGTCCGCGCCGGATCGGAACGCCTGGATCAGCGCTTCGTCGCCCGAAACGTGCGCGAGGATCCGCAGCTCAATCTGCGAATAGTCCGCGTCGACCAGCACGCACCCCTCCTCGGCGACGAAAAACTTCCGCAGCTCCCGCCCCTTCTCCGTGCGGACCGGGATATTCTGCAGGTTCGGCTCGGCGGACGACAGCCGCCCGGTCAGGGTCATGGTCTGCTTGAACGTCGTATGCACCCGCCCGTCCGGGGAGAGCACCTTGAGCAGGCCGTCCCCGTAGGTGCTTTTGAGCTTGGCGGCCTTGCGGTATTCGAGGATCTTTTCGACCAGCGGGTCGTAGACGGCGAGGCTTTCGAGCGTCTCGGCGTCCGTCGAATAGCCGGAACGGATCTTCCGGCGGTGCGGCAGTCCGCGCTCCTCGAACAGCACCTCCCCCAACTGCTTGGGCGAACGGATATTGAACGTATGCCCCGCGAGGGCGTAAATCTCCTGTTCGAGCGCCTCGACCTCCCGCCCGAGCGACTCGTTGAACTGCTCCAGCCCTTCCTTGTCCAGCCGGAACCCGGTGCGCTCCATGTTCGCCAGCACCCGCGCCAGCGGAAGCTCCACCTCGTCGTACAGCTTTTCCAATTGCGGCGTCAAATCCGCCCGCAACCGTTCCCGCATCGGCAGGAACCACTCCGGCGACGGCTGATCCGGCACGACCGTCCCGACCGGCAGACAGCGTGCCGCCGCGCCCGCGAAGGAAATGCCGTTGTCGGCGGGGGACGCGAGGTAGGCGAGCAGGGACACGTCCTCCGGCTTCGCGCACAGCTCCAGCCCGTGCGCCCAGAACAGGTGCAGGGCGTCCTTGACCGACCAGAACACCGGCGTCTGCCCCTCCGCCAGAAGCGGGGAAACGTCCTCCCAGCGGCAGACGTATCCGCGTTCGCCGTCGCAAACGCGCACGTCCCGCTCCGTCGGGAGCAGTGCGAGCGGGCGTCCGCAGAGCGAACGGACAACGTCCGCGTCGACCGGCTCGTAAATCATCGTCGGGCACACTTCCTCCGCTTCGCGCTTCTGCGGCTTCGGGTCGGGCGGCAATTGCTCGAGCAGACGGCGAAATTCCAATTCGGTATACAGTTCCCGCAGAGCCGGGACGTCCGGGTCGCGGAACATATACGCTTCCGGCGAGCAGTCGACCGGGGCGTCCAGCCGAATCTCCGCGAGGAACCGCGACGTATAGGCGGACTCCTTGCCCGCGATCAGCTTCTCCCGCATCGCCCCGCGGACCTCGTCGAGGTGCGCGTACACGCCCTCCAAATCCCCGTAAGCGGCGATCAACTGCCGTGCGCCCTTTTCCCCGATGCCCGGCACGCCGGGGATATTGTCCGACGTGTCCCCCTGAATCGCCTTGACGTCAATCAACTGCCGGGGCGAAACCCCGTCCCGGTCAAAAATTTCCTGCACGCCGAACACCTGCGTGCCGTCGTTCGTCGCGAGGTGCACCCGCACCCGCTCCCCGATCAGCTGGAAGCTGTCCCGGTCGCCGGTCACGAGCACGACGTCCGTCCCCCGCGCGGAAAAGGCGGCGGAAAGCGTGCCGAGCAGGTCGTCCGCTTCAAATCCGGCGCATTCCAGCACGTGAAAGCCCATCGCCTCGGCGACCCGCTTCGCGTAGGGCAATTGCGTCGCCAGATCCTCCGGCATTCCCTTGCGCTGCGCCTTGTAGAAGGCGCACGCCTTGTGGCGGAAGGTCGGCTCCCGGCGGTCGAACGCCGCGACCGCGTAGGCGGGTCGATCGGGCAATTCCGCGAGCGCCTTGCGCAGGATATTGACGAACCCGAACACGGCGTTCGTCGGCAGTCCCGCGCGGTTCGAAAGCGGCCGCACGCCGTAGTACGCCCGGTTGAGGATGCTGTTTCCGTCCAATACGATCAACGTTTCCATGTGCGTCGCGTCCTTTCCGCCGAACCGCCGTCGGCAAACACATTTTCACGAACCTATTGTAGCACAAACACCCCCGCCGTGTCAAGGGGACGGCGAAAAAACGCCGTATTCGCGCTGTCTGTGTTACAATGATGTGTGACAAAAAGCAAAAAAAGAGTGGCGAATAGGAGAAACCTGTGGTAAGGTTAAGT
>CANRIX010000037.1 GCA_947630765.1 uncultured Clostridia bacterium
CCCGCTGTCCTGTTACTTTTCCGGGAGTGTAGCCACAACTTCGGGACACTTTGTCCACAAGTCGGAGCGTAGGACGAGGGACGGGGGCTTTCATATACGCCCAGTCTGCTGTTGAAACCAGACCTGTGCTTACGGCTCTACGCCACGCAAGCACAGCCCTGTTTTCCTGCCGCTTCAAATGCCCTTGCCCTCCCCGGCGGCAACGGCATTTTCACGGCAACGCCGGCAGAGCGTATAACACACTACACTTTGCTTCGCAAAGTCGTGTGCCAAATGGGGGCGTTGCCCCCTTTGGAAACCCCCACAAGAAAAGGCGGTACGCTACCCCTCCACGGGGCGCATACCGCCTTTTCTTGTTATCCAGCCCTCCGGCTGTATCGGTTGAGCAAAAGTCAGCGTGGGATTGATGTGGTATCTTTATCTAAGTGAACCCCCGCGTTCCCACTTACTTACGGATTGAAACGTAATGCCGAGATGCCCGGCTACCTCTTCCTGCGTCAGGTCGCGTTCCCGGCGCATTCGTTTGATGGTTTCGCCGATGGAAAGATTCATGTAATTCCCTCCGTTTTTGTTATTTGGAAGCTTCCGTCTACAGGATACCAGAATCGACCCGTATTTTCAATAACCGCATATGCGACCCGCTTCTACCATGCGTGGAAGCCGTCCATTCAAACGGACTGTTCCCCGATCAACGCTATTTTTACACCCGCTCCGCCGGATCCGTCGCCCAGACGTCCACCTCCGACGGGTCCGGCGGCTCGTACCGCGACGCGAATTTTGCGAGCAGGTTTTCGTCGACCGGGTAGGCGTCGCATGCCCCGTGCGCCACGTCGCGGTTGCGCGTTTCGATGCGCGCGCGCCACGTCGCGTCGTCGACCTCCAGCGCGTGCAGTTCAAACGGGATCCCGCGCGAAACGTAAAAGTCGCGGATCGCCGTCCGCTTTTCCCTTTGCCACGGGCCCCAGTCCAGCACGACGTCCACCCCGGCGCGGACCAGCTCCAAGGACTTTTCGAGCAGAACCTTCTCCGTCCGCGCCGCATACAGGTCGTGCCGTTCGCCGGCATACGGTCCGAACAGCGCGAGCAGCACCTCGTCGACCGAGAGTGTCACCGCACGCCCTTCGCGGCAGAGCTTCGCCGCATAGGTACTTTTTCCGCAGCATAACCTGCCGCAGAGCAGAATCACCTTCGCCATCCATTTCCCTCCGTTCCTGCCGCGGCGCATGAAAAACGCCGCCTGTTCTGCATGAGCAAGCGACGTTTTCTTCCCGCCGCATCTGCTTACACACATACGGCCAAGGGCAAAAAATGCAATTGTTCGTTCAATTCAAGCCCCAAAATCCTACGCTTGCCACTCGATTGAGTGCCAAGGGCAACCGACCGTCGCCGCCGTTCAAAAAGTCGGTCGCATCGGTTACGTCCTTATCATGCGCCTTTTCCGCACGCTTCATGCCCGGAAAAATGCGGAAAATCGACAAAATCCGTCAGCCCTCCGCACGCGCACAGCGCACCGCGACCCGCATCCGCCCGTCAAGCGTGCAGGTGAAGAGCGTCAGATCCCATTCGCCGCCCAGCAATTCCGACACGTCTTGCCCGGAAACCGTTTCCGTCTGCAGGACTGTGTAGCGAAAGCGGTTGCCGGCCATATCCGTAAACTGGATCTCGTCGCCCACCTGCAAATTCTTGAGCCGTCCGAAATGCGAAGCATAGTTGTGCGCCGCGATCACGAGGTCGTCCAGATACGCCGAACCCGTGTACCGGCAGGGCGAGATCTTCATCTGCGGATAGCTCCAGGTTTCCATGACCGGCAGCTCCAGCTCCAGCGCCGGGATGGACAGCGTGCCGATATACCGATATCCGTCGATCTCCACGGCGGGCATATCCATTTCCGGGTTGAGCACATAATCCGGCAGCGGGATCGACGGCGAATCGGGGGTCATGCCGCCGGACACGTCGACGTCTTTGGCGGGCGGTTGCTCCTGTTTGAGCGTTTCCAGGACGGTTTGGACCGATTTTTCCGCACGTGCGTCGTCCCAAAGATTATAGAAAAGCAGCGCAAGCGCCGCCGCGACCAGCAGCGACCCCAGAATGATGAGTGCGATACTTACGACCCGTTTCCGCATGGTTCCCGCCCCGCCTTTCTTCCAGAATACACCGTTCGGCGCCCGTCGCCGAAACTGTTTTTATTGTATCATCCTCTCTTTGAATTTGCAAGTACTTTTTCGTAACTTTTTTGGAAACGCCACGCCTTTTCACCGACAAAAAAGCCAAAAGGACGACCGAACGGCCGTCCCTTTGGCTTTTGGGGGTCTTTAGGGGGATCTATACATCACAGTCAAAGGGGGGAAGACTGCAATGTGTCTGCATGCGGAAGGGAATCGCTTCCCTTCCTGTATTATTATACGCTTTACTCTTTAGTTTGCCTGAAACATTTGGCGATTTTGCGAAGTTTTTAACATTTCTTTGAATTTTTCCGATTTTTGTACCCACTTGCAGGCTTACGCGTTTGCCCAGCTCTGCTCGAGCAATGCCTTCGCCTTGGCGATGTCCGCGATCTGCTGGTCGCCGGAGATCTCGCGCTCGATAACAAACGGGCCGGTATAGCCGAGTTCCTTGAGCTTCTTGACGATCCCCGGCACGTTCGCGCGCCCCTCTCCGAGCGGGACCTCCCGCCCGAGCTCGCTGCCGCAGGTGGGGTACAGCCCGTCCTTGAAATGGGTGTTGCGGACGTACTTGCCGAAAACCTCCAGCGCATCGACCGTGTTCGCCTTGCCATAGAGGATCAGGTTTGCCGTGTCGAGGTTGATGCCGAGGTTGCCGGTGTCCGCCGCCTCGATAAAGCGAAGCATAGTCACAGGCGTCTCCTGCCCGGTTTCAAACAGGAACCACTTGCCTTTTTCGCGGTACGCGAGCGCGATGCGGCGGATCGCGTCGAGCACAGGTTGATATTCCGGGCTGCCCGGATTCTCCGGCAGGAAGCCCGCGTGGGTGATGATGTCCGTCACGCCCAGCCAGTCGGCGAAGTCCGCCGCACGAATCAACTGCTGCACCCGCATCTCGCGGTACTCCGGCGGCACGATGCCGAGGGTCTGCGGCCCCTCCGTGAAGTTCCAGACGCTCGGCCCGGTCCAGCCCGCCCAAAGCGCGGTGATCTCGATGCCGTACTCGTCCGCCGCGTCCCGCGCCGCCTTCGCCTTTTCCGGGGTGAACATATTCTCCACGTCCCAGACGGAAAGCTGGCAGCAGTTCAGCCCGAGCTCCTGAAATTTGGCGAAGGATTGCCGAATGTCCGTCGCCGTGCCGTAGCCGAGCAACGCTCCGATCTTGTTCATATTGGTTTTCCCTTTCTGCATTGGATTTTTTCTTATTTTTGCATTTTGTCGTACAGGAACCGAGTCGCTTCGCGCGTCCATTCCGCGCAAGGGTGCGCGCTCCCGTAGGGGATCGGCTGCGTCACCTGGTCGCCGAGGCACAGCCCGTGTCCGCCGTGCGGCCAGACGTGCAGTTCAAACGGCGTGCCGTACTGCGACAGCGCCTGTGCGAATTGCAGGGCGCCGACGACCGGCACCGCGTCGTCCTCCGCCGTCGCCCAAAGGAACGCGGGCGGGGTCTCCGCGTCCACGCGCTCCTGCGGGCTGAACACTTTCCGACGTTCTTCCGGCGGCAGTTCGCCGAAGAAACCGCGGACGCTCCCCTCGTGGCAGGGCGGCAGGAAGCGAATGACCGGGTAGCAGAGCAGCAGCTTATCCGGGCGGCTCTGCCGCATCTCCTCCGGGGCGAGCAGACCTTCCGGCTTGTTCCAGAGCGTTCCGAGGCAGGCGCACAGGTGCCCCCCGGCGGAATAGCCGCAGGCGGTCACGTTTTCGGGGTCGATCCCGCATTCCGCCGCGTGCTCGCGGATCCAGCGCAAGGCGGCAAAACCCTCCTGCAGCGCCGAAGGATACGCGGCTTTTCCGCCGTATGCCGGGGCCGAACAGGTGTAATCCAGCACGAACGCCGCGATCCCCTCGGAAGCGAACCGCAACGCGATGGGTTCCGCTTCTCCCTCGTAGGTGAACTCGTATCCGCCGCCGGGCAGGACCAGCAGTGCCGGACGGTGACCCCGGTAATAGCTGCGTTCGGTCGCATCCGGCAGGTACGCGCGGAAGCGGCGGCCGAGCAATTGCATTTCTTCAAATCGCATGGAAAATCCTCTCCTTTTGTTTTATTCCGGCAGTTGTACGAACAGCCGAAGCTGCGTCCGCGCCCGGACGAGGTTGTGCCGGGGGTACCGGGTTTGGTAATAGACGTCCCCCGCTAAGTAATCGGTCAGGAAGCGAAGCGCCTGCTCGAACACGATGATGCGTGCGCCGAGCGGCAGGTTTTCCCGCTCCGCCGGCGTCAAAATCCCTCCGCACCGTTCGAGGAACCCCTCACGGAACGCGTCGCAGTAGTCCGGCAGGAAGCGCATCCGGGAAAGGTCCGGGTCGTCCTCCGCCGTCGACGCCGCGCCGGTGCGAATGGCGTCGCCGAAATCGTACAGCACCGTGCCGGGCATGACCGTGTCGAGGTCGATGACGCAGACCGCTTCCCCCGTTTCGTCGTCGAGCAGGACGTTCGACAGCTTGGTGTCGTTGTGCGTGACGCGAAGCGGCAGGGCACGCCGTTCCAGCAGGGAAACGACCGTCCCCGCGAAGTCCTCCCGCTCGCGCAGGAACCGAATTTCCGCTTCGCAGTCCGCCGCACGTCCGGCGACGTCTTCTTCCGCCGCCCGCAGGAACTGTTCAAACCGTTTGCGGGTGTCATGGAACCCCGGCAGCACCTCCGCAAGCTCCTGCGCGGGGAATCCGTCCAGCAGACGCTGGAATTCCCCATACCCACGCCCCGCCTCGTACAGCAGACGCGGGTCGGACAGCGTCGTATGCGCCCGTGCGCCGGAAATCAGCCGACTGCACCGCCAAACGGAGCGCTCCTCCGTGTAATACAAATAGGAACCCTCTGTATCCGGCAGGAATTCCGGCACCCGTCGGGCGGGGTCCTTCCCCTCTCGGCGCAGCTTTTCCCGCATCCAGTCCGTCACCCGCAGGGTATTGCGCATGACGGCCTCCGGGTCGGGGAACACCGCCGTGTTGACCTTTTGCAGGACGTATCCGGCGCCGTCCGGGGTCTCCGCACGGAAGGTCCGATTGATCAGCCCCTCGCCGAGCGGACGAAGCGCGTCCGCCTTCGCGTCCGGCAGGAACGCATGTAAAGCCTGCAAAGCCTCCGCGTCAATCGTCATCGCCGTCTCCTTTCGTTCCGAACAGCTTCCGCAACCGCAGGGAAGCGTCGTACAGCACGCCCTTCGGGGCGATTTTCTCCTTCGCCAGCGCGGAGACCGCGTCCCGCGCGTCCAGCCCCTGCCGAACCATCCGCTCCACCAGAAGCGCTTCCGGGGAGAGGGTTTCGCGTTCCGGCTCCGGGACGGACGAACGGCGCAGCAACAGGACGTACTCCCCCTTGCGCACGTTGGGGTTTTCCCGCAGTTCCGCGAGCACCGTCGCGGGGGAGCCGCGATAGATGCGCTCGAATTTCTTCGTCAGGTCGTTGCAGACGCAAAGTTCGGCGTCCGGCAGTTCCCCGGCGATCAACTCCACCGTTTCCGCGATGCGGTTGGGGGATTCGTAGAACACGGAAAGCGGCGCGTACTCCCCCGCCACCCGCCGCAGCACCTTGCGTATTTCCCCCGCCGTCCGCGGAAGAAACCCGTAAAACGCGAACGACAGCGCGTTGAACCCGGACACCGCCAGCGCCGCCACCGCCGCGCACGGGCCCGGCACCACCGTGACCGGCACGCCGGCGCATACCGCCGCCTGCACGAGCAGATACCCCGGGTCGGACACGCAGGGCATGCCCGCGTCGGTCACGAGCGCGGCACTCTCCCCGCGCTGCAGCGCGTCGACGATCTCCCCCGCCGCTTCCTGCTCGTTGAACTTGTGGCAGGGCAGGATCCGCGCCCCGGTCACGCCGTAATGCGCGAGCAACTGGGCGGTCGTGCGGGTGTCCTCGGCGGCGATAAGGTCCGCCGTCCGCAGGGTTTCCAGCGCACGGGGGCTGAGGTCCCCGAGGTTCCCGATTGGCGTGCCGACCACATACAGCGTCCCGTTATCCATGTTTCAATTCGCGCAGTACCTCGCGCAGGTACGCCCACGTCCGCGCCACGGACGGCGCCGAGAGCTTTTCCTCCGGCGTGTGGATCCCGCGCATATCCGGACCGAACGAAACGGCGTCCAAGCCGGGAAGCCCACCGGCGAACAGCCCGCATTCCAGCCCCGCGTGGATCGCTTCCACCCGCATCGGCCTGCCGAACATACGCTCGTAGACCGCCGCCATCTTCTCCCGCAGCGGGGATTCCTTCCGATACTCCCACGCGGGATACGCCCCGGAAAGCGCGTAGGAACCGCCGTATTCCGCCGCGAGAGCGGAAAGCGTCCCGCAGAGCGCGTCCTTTTCCCGCTCGACCGAGCTGCGCACCGAATAGGTCAGCAGGACCCGATCCCCCTCCGTCCGCAGGATGCCGAGGTTGAGGGAGGTCTGCACCAGCCCGTCGATCTCCCGGCTCATCGCCTGCACGCCGTAGGGCGCACGTCCGAGGAATTCGCCGAGCGGCAGGGTCAGCACGTCCGCGGCGGTTTCACCGGTCTTTTCCGCAGTAACGCGAATGTCCTCCGCCGGATAGCGTTCGCGGAACCGGGCTTCGCAGTCGCTCGCCGCTTCTGCGACCCCGTCGCCGCAGAGCGTCAGCGTGCAGCCGGACAGGATCGCGTTGTCCGCGCTCCCGCCCTCGATGCGGACCAGCCCCGCACCGCAGGTACGCAGCAGCTCCCCGGCGAGAACTCCGGCGTTCGCGCGACCCTTATGGATCTCCGCGCCGGAATGCCCGCCGGTCAGCCCGTCGATGCGGACCGTCCAGACCGTCCCGTCCCGCTTTTCCCGCACGGACGGCAGGGTCAGCTTCACCGTCGCGCCGCCGGCGCAGGATACGGTCAGCACGCCTTCGTCCTCCGAATCGAGGTTCAGCAAAAGCCGTCCGCGCAGCTTCGCGCAGTCGAACGCCTTCGCGCCGAGCAGCCCGATCTCCTCGTCCGAGGTGAGCAGGACCTCCAACGCGGGGTGTTCGGCGGTCTCGTCCTCCAGCAGGGCGAGCGCCATCGCGACGGCGATCCCGTCGTCCCCGCCCAGCGTCGTGCCGTCCGCCCAAACCGTTTCGCCGTCCGTCCGCAGGTCCAGCCCGTCCCGCAGGAAATCGTGTGCGCACCCCGGCGCTTTTGCGCAAACCATGTCCGTGTGCCCCTGCAGGATCACGATCGGCGCGTCCGCGTACCCCGGCGACGCGCCCTTGCGGATCAGCACGTTCTCCGCTTCGTCCCGTTCGCAGTCCAATCCGCGTTCCCGCGCGAACGCAAGCAGAAATTCCGTCACGCCGTGCACGTTGCCGGACCCGTGCGGAATGGCGCAGAGCTTTTCAAACCAGTAAAAGACCCGCTCCGGCTCTAAACCGGCGAGGATCCCCTTTTTTTCTTCCATCCTTCGCAGCTCCTTCCTTTTCGGCACAAGTATAGCACATTTCCTGCACGATTGCAAGCCGTTTTTTCATACTTTTTTTACATATTGTAGGTTTGTCAATGATGTGTTACAAAGTCAGGAAAAGAAAAGAGGACATCTTTAGGAGAGAACCAGTTAAGCG
>CANRIX010000038.1 GCA_947630765.1 uncultured Clostridia bacterium
TACCACGCCCTCGCCGAAAAGGAGCCGCACGTCCTGTTCGGCGGTCGGCTCGCGGAATACAAGTATTACGACATGGACAAAGTCATCGCGGAAGCATTGAAGGCGGCAGAACGGGTGCGGTAAAGCGAAAAGAGGGAACGCGTCATGGAAAAAGCAATCGACGTTTGGGCGCTGACGCGTACCCTTTGGAAACGGGCGCTGACCGGCGCGGAGCTTCCAAACGGAACGACCGAACTGCTGACCGAGGACGCGCTGCAAGGCGTCCTCCGTCTTTCCATGCGGTTCGTGCGCCCTGCCGGAACTGCACGGCGAAGCGGCGAAAGCCTTTGAAACGGCAAAACGCAAGGCGTTCATGCGGTGCGAACAGCAGGAGTACGAGTTCCGCCGTCTTGCCGCCGCGCTGGAGCAGGCGGAGATCCCGTTCCTGCCGCTGAAGGGCGTGGAGATGCGGGATTTCTGCCCCGAACCGTGGATGCCGGACGGAAAATTGCCGATGGATACGGAAAAAGCGAGAAAGCTGCTGTCCGAGAGCGGGCTTTGGAAGTTCGCGGAGACGTGCGGCGCGCTTGCGCGGGTGTGGCTGGAGGACGAAGCGCTCCTGTGCGAACTGGAACTGCAGTGAAAAACCCCTGCAAAGCCTTTCGGCGGCTCTGCAGGGGTCGTTTTTTATCATGCATCGTACAATAGCTCCGCAATCGGGGAGCCGTCCGCGTCGACGTGCTTGTAGTAGACCTGCCCCTGTTCCAGAATGATCGAAAGCTTTTCGTCCCCGGAACGATCCAGCCAGTACTCGATCAGCGTTACCCCGCTTCCGCCGACGAAATCGGGGGTCTGTCTCGCCTCCAGGGAATCCATGACTTCCTCGAAATCGTCGCATTCCGCAAGGATCTCTTTGATCTCCGCGAGGGTCATGCGTCCTGTTTTGGGGGTGTCACTGCTTTCCGTGTCCGCCGTTTCGGACGAAAGGACGGTCGATCCCGCGTCGGTCGACGAGGAAGCCGGGGCGTTTGCGGACGTACAGTCGGAAAGTGCGCAGGCGCCGAGCAGAACCGCACAGAGAAAAGCGTTCAGCAGATCCTTCTTCATAGGGATCCTCCTTCCGATAGCGCAGTAAGGTTTTTTTCGTATCGCAAGCCGACTATTTTTTGCGGACACACCAAATGACGTTTCTGACCACCGTGTCCGCAGGCTCCTTATGGTATCCCCCATAAACATTTACGATCGCAAATCCGCACAGCTCCAAGAGATATTTCATTTCCTGCCGATAGGTCTGCCGCTGCTTCACGGGGCGGATCCGCTCGTCAACGACATTTCCGATAGCATCCAAAGTCTCAAACTTCCAATTCCCGCTCATCACCTGTGTCGTCGGGTCATAGGTGATCGCGTTATATAGTTTTTCCCGTTTCCCCTGGCTGTTTACATATTCCAGGCGGAACGTAAAGTCCGTGTCCTTCGTGCGCATTTGCTGCGCCTGAAAATACGGATTCGGGTCAAAGGTATTGAAGGTAAGCATACCGCCGTCGGTCAGATTCTCCCGGATATTCAAAAGGGCGGCCCGCTGCAGTTCGGGCGTCAGGAGGTGCATAAAACCACTGCGGGCGATGATCGCACAGGAATATTTCCGATCGCTCTTAAAATCGGTCATATTCGCCGGAAAGATGTGCAGGTCAAAGCCCCGACTTCTCGCTTTTTCATTCGCCACGCGGCACATCGCTTCCGACAGGTCCGTTCCGTCTGCGATCATCCCATGTTCGGCAAGATGCAGAAGGACCGCACCCGTGCCGCAGGCGATGTCAATGATCCCGTCCTTGCCGTATTCCTTTGCAAATTCCAGATAAAAATCCAAAAACCCTGCGTGGTTGTCCTGTTCCTTATACATTGCGTCAAGGTATAGATCGTAATTTTGCGCCACATCCGGATAGTCGTGTAAGTCCATTACGGTTTCCCTTATTCCCCGATCGCGAAGCGGGTCTTGATCCGCTTTGCGGCTTCGTCCGGGGCGATATTCGTGTTGTCCAGCTTCATATAGTTTTCAAACGGCAGCGCCTCGCCGTCATAGGAATTCAGGCGGTGCCTTTCGCTCGTCGCTTTCATTTCCGCCTCGCTCCAAGCGAGGTCACGCTTCGATTCCTTGTGAAGCAGACGGTTCTCGCTTTTGTTCCGGAGCAGACGAACGTCGAAATCGGCGCAAAGCTCGACCACGCAGCATTTTGCCCCGTTTGACCGGAACAGCTCAAGGAGGCCCGTCAGGTAATCGAGCTCTTCCTGCTGATCAAATGCACACATACAGGTGAAGATCAAGCCGGGAAGATCCCGCGTTGCGAACAAGTCAAAGACCTTTTGCCGGATCGCGCGGATAAGCGAATGGAATTCCTCCTGCTCGTTGGGCGCAAAGAGCTTTCGCGCCAATTCGATCGACATATGATTGTGAAACAGCCGCAGCCCGGTGATTTTGGCAAGCTCCTGCCCCACGGTCATTTTGCCGACGGCGTGCGGTCCTATGATCAGAACAAAGGTCTTCTGCATGCGTTCACGCGCTCCTTTCCGGGCAGACGCCCGTATGCGTTTCGGTCCGCCCGCTCCGCGGCTTCCTCATAGGGATCCCTCCGGGCGATTGGATTTCTGCACCTTCATGGTAGCATAAATCCGACGCCCTGTCAAGAGTTTTTTATTTTTTCTGAACTTTTTTGTCTATCGCAATATTCCTCTCAATCGGGCAACGAAAAGGGACCGCCGCATGGCAGTCCCTTCCGTTTGTCGAAAAGCCGACGGGAAAATACAATCAAAATATCGCCCCGTAGGCGGGCATGTACCGCCGGAGGGGCACCTTAAGAGAAAACCGGCGAAGGCGGCGTCAGAAGTGGCGCAAGCCGAGCCATGTTTTCAAACGTGCCGGCATTGCCGGCACGTTCTGAAGAGGGGGTATTTGGGGGGGAAACGCAGAGCGAGACAACGCGAAGCGGTGGCGACGCGATTGTGGGTCCCCCCCGAAAGGGTCTTACCCGTTTGCGAATTTCTGCTGGGTCTGGGTGATCTTCTGCTGTTCGACGTTTTGGCAGGAGTACCAGCCCTTCTGGGACATCTTGTCGTAGATCTGCTTCTGCATCTGCAGGCAGCGCGTCAGCGAGCTGTCGAACGCGCAGCGGACCCGTTCGGTCGAGGATTCGAGCGTTCCGTGCAGGTACAGGTCGCCGACCCCTTTCGTCGTCAGGAGCAGGCTTTCCATCAGGTTCTTGTCGTCCATCATTTTCGTTGCGTCCTTTCCGCCTTACAGGGCGTTGTAGAGGGTCTGAAAGACCTCCTGGTGGCTGGCGGCAAGTCCGCTGACGAAGTTCTTCAGGTCCGGGTCGGTCAGCTTGGATGCCGTTTCGGTGCATTGGGTCTTGAGGAATTGCTCGTGCTGCAAAGCGTCCTGCAGGTAGAGGAGTTCCTTTTCGCTCATGGTGTTTCCCTCCAAAAAAAGAATAAAAAAGGTCTTTACATCTCCCTCGCTTCATGGTACAATAGGGCGAAGGATATGTACGCGGGCTTTTTCGCCGCCATTCATAGCATTGCCGGAAAAGCATCGCTTTATACCGCCAGAAAAGGAAGGAATTGAAAAAAATGGGTGCCTATCAGATCCAACGCATCGTCGTGGGCGTGCTGAACACGAACTGCTACGTCGTCAAGGACACGGCGAGCGGAAACGCCTGCGTCATCGACCCCGGCGACAACCTCACGCTCATTCAGGACGCCCTGCACCGCATGGATGCCCGGTGCCGACTGATCCTGCTGACCCACGGGCATTTTGACCACATCCTCGCCGTCGGCGACCTGCGGAGCGACCGCATCCCGGTCGGCATCCACCGCGCCGACGCGCACCTGCTGACCGAGCGGGACTTTTTCTCCCCGGTCATCGAGTACGATCCGCGTCCCTTCGCCCCGGCGGAGCTGCTGTTCGACCGCGAGGGGAAGTACACGGCGGCGGGCTTCGATTTTTACGTCCTGCCGTCGCCCGGACACACAAAAGGGAGCGTCTGCTACCTCTTCGGCGACAACCTGTTCACCGGCGACACGCTCTTCCGGGGCGGGATCGGGACGCTGGATTTCGGCGGCGACGAAAACGATATGCGTGCGTCCCTGCGGATGCTCTGCAACCTGCCGGGCGATTACGCCGTCTACCCCGGACACGACGAAAAGACCACGCTGTCCGACGAGATCGCGACCAACCCGTTCCTGCAGGAATTTCGGCGCAGACCGAACCGGGGGGAATGACCGATGTCCCGCTTCAAAACCGTTTGCAAACGCTTCTGGCCGCTTCTGGCGTTCGGCGTACTGCTGCTCGCGCTGGCGGTCGGACTGCTGGTCTGGCATTTCCGCAGCACGCCGGAGCGCGCCGTGGAGGGGTATCTCCGCGCGTCGCTCGAGCAGGACGCGGACGGGCTTTTGCGCTACGCGTCCGACTACCAGCTGACCGCCCTGAAGGGCAACACGGATATGGACCTCGACGACCTGCGCGAGATGCTCCGCCGGAGCTACGAGCAGGCGCAGGCGTACCGCGAGACCGGCCGGATCCGCTTCCAGAGCGAGGTCGACGAGCCGATCGGACCCGGGCAAGCGGACTTCGACGAGCTGCTGACGGAATACGGCTACAAGGCGGACCCGACGGAGGTCGAATCCTTCGCCCTCGTGACCGCCCACTGCTACATCGACGGCAGACTCAGCCGGACGTACTTCGTCTACGCCGTCCGCTGCGACGGAAAATGGTACTACGGATTCAACGCATAAATACACTAAGGATAAGGAAAGGAACACCCCTATGTCTTACAGCGAATTCACGGTCAAGCCCCAGCCCGACGGCTCGAAGGAGGTCCGGGTCAAGCTCCCGCCCCAGCCGATGGGCGACCTGCACGGACAGCCCTTCCGCAACCGCTTCACGCAGACCGACTACGCCTTCCGCCTGCCCGGCGACCGCACCGCCCCTGCGGCGGAGATCGCCTACCGCAAGCGTGCCGAAGGCGTCTACATCTACTCCAACAACCCCGAAATGCTCGCTCCGCCCGACCTCGGGCAGGCGCTTCTCCGCAATCGCGGGCTGACCGGCGAATGCTTCTTCACCTACGAGCATTCCAACCACACCGGCGTGCCGCTCTTCCTCGGCTACCAGCTGCGCAACGACGGGGAGACCGACGTGACCGTGACGGTCGATAACATCGGCAACCAGGTGCGCGGGGAATGGCTCGGGCAGCGGGAATGGTGCGACTTCTACGGGTTGCGCTTCGACCTGCCGGAGGACTACTTCCTGTCCGACGGGCGGACGCTCAACCCGATCTACGTCGGCTGCGACTACGTGGACTACCAGCCGCAGGAAGTGCGGACCGAGCGGTTTTTGCTCGCCCCCGGGACGTACGTCTGGGTGCTCGGCGGGACCAGCGGCGACCTGCCGTTCGGTTCCTATTCCGGCGCGACGGCGGATATGCCGCTGCTGACCGGGAAGTGCGGCAACGGCGCCGTGCGGTTCCGCGTGGACGGCGGGGAAGTGACCGGGACGTTCTGGTGCTACACCGAGCCGTCCCAGTGCGACCCGGCGAAGCCCGAGCAGGGGTACGTCGTTTCCCGCGACGGCAGGAACTATGCGGCGCAGTATAAGGGCATCGACGACGGCTGCAACGGGCTCGCGGAGGCGGAGATCGCGTGGGCGTTCGACGACGACACCCGTCCCGGCCGACTGCCCGTGCGGTACACGGTCCGCCGCGACCCGGACTACGCTTCGGTCACCGAGCCCTACGCGAAATTCCGTATGCGGGACTTCCGCGTCGAGGGGGATTCGTGGCTGACGTCGCTCAACCCGAACGACAACCCGACTGCGGTCGGCACGGACATGATCGTGTTCCGCTGCGTGACCGAGGACGGCAGGGAGGTCACGATCGACACGGGATCCAACGACGGAGAGGGCAAAAAGTCCAATATCGGCAACTGGATGATGCAAAACGGGGCGAATTACACGCTCGTCAACGCCGGCGACCGCCCGCGGACGGTCCGCTTCTTCTCCCGCAATACCGGCGTGCTTGCGAATATCGTTCGCGACGAAGCGTCGGAGCTCCTCGGCGCAAAGCTGCTCATGCAGCCCTACCATTTCGCGTCGCCGGACGCGGCGTTCGCCGGGGTGGACCGCTCGCTGCTGGTCGAAAAGGACGGGCAGTGGTGGTTCCGCGTCGCGGACGGTCGTCCGTTCTGCGACGTGTGGAACGAGCGGTCGTTCGTGTACGAGGCGACGGTCCCGGCGCACGACGTGCTCCGCGTCAGCATCGACGACCTGATCCTCGCGAACTCCTGCGGCGGCGTGCTCCATTGGGTGGAAATCGACTGAACCGCGTGGGCACGTGAAAAGCGCATTGCGCAGATCCTGCCGCAGGCACGCAGCATTGCCGCAGGCAACCTCATTCGGCGGAGCCGACAGCATTGGCCCGACAGGGAAAACAGCATGGAAAAAGACGATTGCGAAAGCAATCGCCTTTTTGTTGGCAAATAACCGTCATTTTGATACAACCGATCACCTTTTCGGTTAGGGGGTTCATTTTCAGATTACTAGCCTGTAATTCTCCCGTATTTCTTTTCGAGGTTTTCCCTAAAACGGGAATGGGTGCAATCTTCTAACCCCAATATGTCCCCGAGCCAATAGCGGGAAGATTTCCAAAGAGCTTTT
>CANRIX010000039.1 GCA_947630765.1 uncultured Clostridia bacterium
GTTGGATTTTCCAATGTAGGTAAATCCAATGTAGGTGTCTGGGGCTGCTCATAGATTACATACTCCGCGCCGCGCAGGCGTCCTTTTTCGTCGCGCTCCCGTGAGCGGACGATATACCCGGCGCGTTCCAGCTCCCGCACCGCTTCCCGGATAGCGTCGATCTTCTCCCGGTTGATAAGGGACAGCCCCGCAAGGGTGTAGTCCCAATCTTCCGGCAGGGACAACATTTGCGACAGCAGCCCCTTCGCTTTCAGGGATAATGTTTTGTTTCGCAAATGGTGATTGCTCATGATCGTGAAGTCGTTCGTTTTTTCAACACGGAAAGTCGCCATTTTTACCGTCTCCCTTCTTCAACTGTTTTTGTGATCGGCAATACATAAAGTCGATTGGGTTTTCCCATCCCGACCCGATATTCTTTCAGCAGTTCCGCCGCGACCAATTCCTGAAAAACGGCGGTCGTCTTGCGGGGCGAGATGTTCAGGATCTCCGTCACCTCGTCGCGGCGAAAGACGATGTAGACCTCGCCGTCCTCGTCCACCCAGCCGTTTTCCCGTGACATAGACAGCCTGTCCAGAAGCAGCGCGTAAGTGAGTTTTGCTTCCGCTGAAAGTTCGCGATATTTGGGTGACGTGAATAGCGCGGCGGGGATCTGAAAAAACGTTTTCCGCGCGATGTCGTCAAGTCGATATGCATTTTCCATTTGAATGTCTCCTATCTGTCAGCATTGGATCATGCGGGCGGTCAAATACCGCAAAAGCGTCCTCGCGGAGCCGCCCGCTTTCGGTGCGTTCGTCGATGCGTTGAATGTATCCGACGCGGTTCAGTTCGCGAAGCGCATCGCGGATCTCGTTGATGTCTGTTTGGATCAGCGTCGAGACGCCTTGCATCGTGTAGTCCCGATCGTCCGGCAAGGAAGGCAGCATCGACAGCAGACCCTTCGATTTCAGGGACAAACGTCCGTCCCACAGGTATGCGTCGCTTACGACCTCGCCGTTTCGTTCGATTCTAAGTACCGCCACAAAATCCACCTTCCTTTAGGGGTTGTACGGTTCTTCTACGAACAGCGCAACCCAGTAATTCATTTCCCCGACAGTGGCATGTCCGGCAACCATGCCGGTCATGGTCGAAAACAAAAGAATGCTGCGGTGACCCTTGTCCGATCCCATCCAAAGATCGACGGCGGTATCCGCCTCGAACTCGCCCTCCGTCAATACTTCTGCACAGAACCCGTACACACCCAATTCGTAAATCACGGAATGGAACGATTCGCCGTTCGGACGGATGTGGTCGAATTTCGTGATGATCTCCTGTGCGCGAATGTCCGCCGCTTGTTGCAGGTCCCAGCGGTAGACGAGGGGGTCTTTTCCGTTTTCCCGTCTTGCAGCATTAACTGCGTCAAGCATAAGCAGGCATTCTTGATCGTACTCGTCAGGCAGCGGCGGTTCGTTTGTTGTAACGGGCGGGTCTGGCAGCTTGAATGTGCCGAGAACGACGCGTTTCAACAGCATATAGTCGATAGCGTTGATTCGTCCGTCCGCATTGATGTCCCAAACCATGTAGTCGATGACGGAAGGACAGAATGTGCCGAGGACGAACCGCTTCAGCAGCATATAGTCGATGGCGTTGACGGTGCCGTCAGAGTTGACGTCGCCGAGCCTTTTGTCGGGTGCGGCGGACGCCGCGACGGAGCAGCAGGCGAACAGAAACAAAATTGTAAGAAAAAATGCCGTTGCGCGGACGGCGTGTTTATGCGTGCGCATTTTCTTTTTCTCTCCCTGTCTTTCTTTTTGTTTTGGTATCAGAACGAAAGTCCGGAACGACCGGGACCGGGCGTTGGTACGGTCTGCGGGTTCGGCTGCTGTACGGCGTTTTGCGAACGTTGCAGGTCCACCTCTTTTGCCTGTCGTAGGGCTTTTTCCAGCATAGGTGACTGCTCGCGATAGCGTTCGAGGACACGCGTGAACGGTTCGCTATCCGCACCGAGAGACAGCGTTTCCCCGTCAGACAGCGCGGCTGACACTTCCCGTAAGTACATTTTGTAGTGTTCGGCAAGGTGTTTCTTGCGTCCGTCCGTCGTTTCGACGCCCGCAAGCCGCTCCAGCAGCAGCGCGTACATATCCGCCTCCAGCTCCTTTTGCGCTGTGGACAATTTCACCGCCGTAGGGTCGTGATGTAGTTCCGCGTGTCCGATTTCGTGCAGCAGCGTCGAGATCTTTCCTTCCCCGCGCAACAGGTCGGACAGAACGATGCGGTTTGTGTCCGGATAGAAGTATCCGCGCACAGACGCGCTTCGCAAATCTTCGCTTTCCACGACTTCACAATGCAATGCGTCCGACGCATAGGAAACAGCGGCTTGTATCGCCGTTTCGGTGTCCGGGGATTCGTCCCCAAACCCCAGCAGTTTCGGGTAAAGTTCCTGCGGGCATTCCGTCTGTCCCACGTCGAACACGGGGACCAGCGTGAACCCGTGGATCTCCTTCCGTTCCCAATTTTCGCTTTTTGCCTTTTCGCGTGTTTCGTCCGACAGATGCGAAACGGAAATCCATTCATTTGTTTCGGGATCCACCACACACGTTCGCACGGTCGGGCACCAGATGCGAAGCGCGTGTTCGCCTTTCTTGATCCAGATGGGCTTGTCCGAGAGCGGCTTTCCGTCCTTGTCCGGCAGTCCGGTGCGGTAAGCAGATGCGGGCGCGATGTACGCCGCGTCCGGTTTCTGCGCGAAGATCAGCCGGGTATTGTTGTAGGAATACTGCCGGAACCGAGCGGCAAACGCGAGGAACTCCGCGATCTGCTCCGGCGATTGTCGCCAATTGTCTACGATGTCCTGCACCTTCCCGTGCAGCTCTTTTCTCAATTCGTCCTGCGAGACAGCTTTTTTCATTGTAAACACCCTTTCCTTTCTTGCGCTAAAAGGCGCGTTTCGGTATAAAGAGAAGATCATATATGCAGGCTGCGTCGGGCGAGTGGGGGCTGTTGCGTTTCCGCAACGTCCCCAATAGCGTCGTTTCCTCTCGTGAAATCCCTTTGTGAGATCGCGCCGTTCGTGCAATGACCGCACGCGTCATACGCTATCGGTTTTGGACGCTTTAGAACCAAGGCAGGTCTTCCGCCTCCGCCGCCTCCGCCGCCGGAGCTGCCGTAGGGTCCGACTGCTGCCCTTCTTTTGTGCGCGGTGATTCAATGAAGGAGAAGTCT